>JBKQUM010000160.1:0-16719 GCA_052140165.1 Acidimicrobiales bacterium | reverse complement strand
ACGTGCATCGCCGTCGGGACCGACCTCGATTCCACTCCGTACGTCATCGGCACGTCCAACAATGGCGCCACCTGGTCATCTCAACCCGCCCCGGCAAATGCTGTGGACCTGACGGGAATCTCGTGCTCGGCCGCCGAAGACTGCATTGCCGTTGGTTACAGCGGGAACATGGGAGCGGGATCGACGATCATGAGCACGACTACAGGCGGTTTGAGTTGGGATCAGGACTCTCCGCCTGGCGGCACCAGCGGGCTTAATGCGGTTGATTGTCCCAGCACAGCTGATTGCTTCGCCGTGGGAGTGGACTCAGTCCTGACGTCATCGAATGCCGGCTATGCCTGGAGCGCAAGCCAAATTCCGTCAGAGGTCAGCGGTCTGAACGGAATCTCATGTCCGACATCTTTCGACTGCACCGCGGTCGGGTTTGGCATCTTCGGCAGCCCCGCCATCATTGGTACGACCGACGCAGGAACGACCTGGACAGCGGAAACAACCATTCCGCCCGGAGTCGGAGAGCTCACGGCCGTCTCCTGCGTCAACGCCTCGACGTGCCAGGCCATCAGCGACTTCGATTCAGAGCTCGATTCGCCCAGCATCATCGGAACCAGCAACGGCGGCACGACCTGGTCGATCGAACCCATTCCATCGACCGTCACCAACTTCACTGCAATTTCGTGTCTTGACCCGCTCGACTGCAGCGCGGTGGGCTCCTCGTCCATCGGACCTGGGGCGGCCATTGTCGACACGACGAACGGTGGCGATACCTGGGCTCCGCAAGCGGTTCCAAGTGGTGTGGCAAGCCTCGATGCAATCTCGTGTTCCAGCGACACGACGTGCCTTGCAACCGGATCGGCAGTGCTCTCGACCACTGATGGGGGATCGCAATGGAATGACCTCGGTATGCCTGCAGGTCAAACGCTGCTGTCCTCGGTCAGCTGCATCACTGCGAGCAGCTGCAGCGCCGTCGGGGGGACGAGCATCCTTGTCACGGCCGACGGAGGCGTGGACTGGAGCAGTCAAACGACACCGTCGGGAGTCGGCTCGCTCTTCGGCGTGTTCTGCGCCGGACCAGCCAACTGCGAGGCAGTCGGCGTCGGGAGAGACTTCGGGGGAACGATCGAGACCCTGTCCGCCCCGCCCTCCATCACCACGACCAACCTCAACACCGGCACCATCGGCGTCCCGTACGCGAGTGCGCTCGCGGCCAGCGGGGGGCTGGCCCCCTACTCGTGGGCCGTCTCCGGGGGGACACTTCCACCCGGCCTGCACCTCGCACCCGACGGGACACTCAGCGGAGTTCCGATCATCTCGGGTGAATACACCGCCACGTTCACGGTCACAGATGCGAACAACCTGTCCAGTGACGCTGCGCTCGTCATCTCCATCAAACCCCTTGCCGCTCCTGGCTACTGGCTGGTCGCAAGTGACGGCGGGATATTCAGCTATGGCGGAGCGCAGTTCTACGGCTCGACTGGCAGTCTGCACCTCAACGCGCCCATCATCTCAATGGCCGCAACGCCGGACGACGCCGGCTACTGGCTCCTGGCGTCCGACGGAGGGATCTTTGCCTTCGGGGACGCCGTCTTCTATGGATCGACCGGTGGCATGCACCTCAACGCCCCGATCGTCGCAATGGCGCCCACTCCCGACGGAGGAGGATATTGGCTCGTCGCCTCCGATGGTGGGGTCTTCGCTTTCGGCGATGCCGACTTCTACGGATCGACCGGCTCCATAACCCTTGATCGCCCCATTGTCGGTATGGCGTCAACCATCGATGGCCTCGGGTACTGGCTCGTCGCATCTGACGGCGGGATATTCACTTATGGCGACGCCGGCTTCTTCGGCTCCACCGGGGGTCTGCCGCTCCATCAACCGATCGTCGCCATGACGACGGCCCCCGACGGGGGTGGCTATTGGCTGGTCGCGTCCGACGGGGGGATATTCAGCTTCGGCGAGGTCAACTACTTCGGGTCTGCCGGCGGTTTGGCCCTGAGCGCGCCGATCGTCGGGATGGATCGCACCGCCGACGGTCAGGGCTACTGGATGGTGGCGCGCGACGGAGGCATCTTCGATTATGGCGACGCCGGGTTCTACGGATCTGCGGGCGGTCTGAGACTGAACCGACCGGTTGTGGGGATGGCGGCAATCCAATCCCTGTCGCCTGGAACCCCATCGTTTCAGCCACTCTCACCATCCCCGACCTCGACTCCTGGTTCTCAATCGACGATCCCGCAGTTCCTCCAGCAACCCACCGACCAGAACACCGAGCCCGGTGGAAGCGCGACCTTCGCCATAGGCATCGCGGGAGATCCCGCCCCGACCGTGCAGTGGCAGGTTTCGAAAGACAACGGCTCGACCTTCAGCAATATTCCGGGAGCGACGTCACAGGCACTCTCCGTGGAACCGGTCGGCCCGACCCAGCTCTCGTATCGCTACCGTGCCGTGATCAGCAATCTCGCCGGTTCCGACACATCGGCCTCTGCCCGCGTAGTGCTCGGCGCATAGGACCGGCCTCAGTCCTCCGAGTGTGTGAGCTCCCGCTCGCCCTGCCCGCCGAGCCAGTCACACCACTCCTCCACGCCTTCTCCGCTTCGGGCACTGGCCAGAATGATCCGAGCCTGTGGGTTCACGGAAGTCAGGTTGGAAAGGAACAGGTCCAGGTCGAAGTCCAGGTGCGGCAACAGGTCGATCTTGTTCACCACCACGACGTCCGCTGCCCGGAACATCACGGGGTACTTCAGAGGCTTCTCTTCGCCCTCCGTCACAGCGAACACCATCGCCCTTGCGTGCTCTCCCACGCGGAATTCCGCCGGGCACACGAGGTTGCCCACGTTCTCGATGATCAGGAGATCGAGATCTGAGAGCGGCAGTCGCTCCATGCCGGACTGCACCATCACCGCGTCGAGATGACACTCTCCGCCGAACCCTGCGCTTGTGTTGACGACTGAGATGGCGGTCGCGCCAGCCCCCTCCAGCTGGTCGGCGTCGAGACTCGTCGCGATATCACCCTCGAGCACCCCGATCCGGACGGAGCCGCCCATCCTCTCCAAGGTCTTTCGCAGAAGAGCGGTCTTCCCGGCACCGGGAGACGACATGAGATTCACGGCACGGACCCCGGAGGCGGCGAGCCGTCTCCCGTTGTCGTCCGCGACGCGGTCGTTCTCCGAGAGCAGGTTCTCCAGGATCGTGATCCTGGTCTGACCCGTCTCGGTGTACCCGGAATGATCGCCGACGTCGGAGGGCGCGCCGTCGACGACCTGAGATGTGACACCGTCGTGAGGGTGGCGGCCGTCGTGATCGCGCTCATGGACGTGGCTCGTACCGTCGGCATGCATGTGGAACCTCCCCATGACTATGCGTCCACCAGGTCGATCGACACCACCAGGAGTTCCTCTCCGCTCAGAAGCTTGACCTCAGACCCGTCACAGGCACCACAGACCAGGATCGGAGACTCGAGGGTCGTCGCGGCACCACAGTGGAGGCACTCGATCACGGCCGGCACCTGCTCGATCACGAGCTCGGCATCCTTGAGATCGGTGGCGCTTGAGACGACCTCCCAACTGAATTGCAGCGCGTCGGGCACAACCTGGCGCAAGTGGCCGATCTGCACGGTCACCTGAGTCACCGGCCGCCCTTCCGCGTGCTTCGCCGCTGTGCTCGCAATGGCACGGCAGATCGATAGTTCGTGCATCACTTGCACCTCGTCCGGGAGCATACCGAGATGTCCACACCGTGCGTCCCGGTCAGGGCGACATGACCTCCTCACCGACCTCCTGGGCCAACGCTGAACTCCACTTCTCCTCGACCCGGGCCAGGCGCCAGTACAAAAGGGCCACCACCCACGTCGCGACGAAGAGGCCCACGATGACAAATCCCGCGGTGTTGATGTTGAAGCCGCGCACGAAGTCCCAGAACGGAGAGCTGAGATTCGCCTCCTGCCCGATGAGTCCGAGTATCTCGACGGTGCCGACGAAGAACGCCACCGCGACTGACAACCCGGTGATGGTGAGGTTGTAGAAGACCTTGCGGACGGGGTTGGCGAAGGCCCAGTCGTAGGCGAAATTCATGAAGCAGCCGTCGAGGGTGTCGAACGTGCACATCCCGGCAGCGAAGAGGATCGGCAGCGACAAGATCGCGTACAGGGGAAGGCCACCGACAACTGCTGAACCGGCGAGGACGAGGAGCGCAACCTCGGTCGCGGTATCGAAACCGAGACCGAAGAGGAACCCGACGGGGTACAGCTTCCAGGAGGTGTCGATGTGCCGGGCATAGCCACCGAGCAGGCGGTTCATGACTCCCCGTTTGTCCAGCTGTCGCTCCAGCTCGACCGGGTCGTAATTCCCGGATCGCATCTCTCGGTACAGCCGGATGATCGAGACGAGCACGAACATGTTCACGAGGGCGATCAGGTAGAGGAAGGTCCCCGAGACCGAGGTGCCGACGATGTTGGTTGCCGAATGCAGACCCGATGACTGCTGGCTGACCTGCAGGTTGAGCGCCCGGATCCCGAAGCTCAGCGCGACGGCGAGGAGCAACACGACGCTGGAGTGTCCGAGTGAGAAGAAGAAGCCGGTGGCGAGTGGACGCTTTCCCTCGCCGACGAGCTTTCGAGTGGTGTTGTCGATGGCGGCGATGTGGTCGGCGTCGAAGGCGTGCCGCATGCCGAGCGTGTAAGCCAGCACCCCGGTGCCCAGACCGAAGAGCTTGGTCTGTGAGATGTGGAAGTGATGTCCGACCGCCCTGGTCAGCAGCAGCCAACCGGCAACATTGAGAAGGATGACCACGGCCGCCATACCGGCAACCCTCACCCACTCCGGGCGCTTCAATCCGGTCCTCGTGGTCAGGACGCAGCCCGGTGCCACTGCCATCTACCCGTACCTCCCGCGCTCGCTGCTCGGGATACTGTACGGTTATTGCGACTCCTTCGCAATAGGTGAATCGGGTCCGAGACGGGTACCTGGGGACCTCCCCGGTACCATCCATCATGTGAGCAGGCACTCCCCCATCGGACCCACAGACCAGGCCGAGGCGGCCACGTTCGAAGATGCTCTGGACCTCGTGCGCCAACACGGGGGTCGGGTCACGTCGTCACGTCGACTCCTTCTCCGAGCACTGTTCGCATCCCAGGGTCACCGGACGGCAGAGGAGCTGGCTCAAGAGGTGCAGGCCGAGGCACCCGACATCCATATCTCCACCATCTACCGCAACCTGGACGAGCTCGAGCGTCTCGGCGTGGTCGTCCACTCGCACTTCGGGCATGGGCCGGCGACGTATCACCTGGCCACGTCCGTGCACGGGCACTTCGTGTGCGAGGAGTGCGGGAAGCTGATCGAAGTTCCGGAGACGATGTTCGACGGCCTGGCCAAGCAGGCTCGGACCCGTTTCGGGTTCACCATCGACCCGCATCACTTCGCCATGCTCGGGCATTGCGCCGACTGCACGTAGCGTCCGACCGACCGGAAAGGGCAACCCCAATTATCCCTCGCCTCGTTGCCTCACTGCTCCTCGCCGCCGTCGCCGGCCTCGGCCTGCGCTCGCGGCCCGACCTCGTCCGGTATCTCAGACTCGCGAGGATGTAGCGCACGTGGCCCGGTACGTCATTTCCCCCGATCGTTCCCACGTGTGGATCGATGCCCGTTCGAACGTGCACCCGATCCACTCCGGCACGAACGGGCTGGAGGGCTACGTGGAGCTGACCCTCGGTCCCGAGGGGGCCGTCGAGCTCACGTCGCCGCCCGCCGGCAAGCTGTCGCTATCGGTCGACCGGTTGAGTTCGGGCAGCCGGATGGAGGATCGAGAGCTCCACAAGCGCATCGACTCCCGGCGTTATCCGACGATCGAAGGGGTTCTCGAAGAGATGGAGCCCGACGGCAGTGATGCGAGCTACCGAGTCAGGGGGAACATCACATTCCGGGGTGTCTCGCGGCCCCACGAGGACATCATGGTCATCCGTCCGGTCGACGAGCAGACGATCAGCCTCGAGGGCTCATCTCGATTCGACATCCGCGAATTCGGAATGCAGCCTCCAAGGGTGCTCATGTTGAAGGTCGAACCCGAAGTGGACATCAGGGTCGAGATCTTCGCCATGAGGGAATCGTAGGAGGACGGTCGGCATGTGCCTCGGCATCCCCGGACAGATCAAGGTGTTCTCCGATGTGCACGAGCACCTGGCGCGGGTCGACGTGTCGGGTGTCACGAGGGTCGTCAACATCGGCCTGCTCGAGGACGAGCACCTCAAAGTGGGTGACTGGGTGCTGATCCATGTCGGCTTCGCGATGTCGAAGATCGACGAGGAAGAGGCCGCTCTGACGCTGGACTCACTGAAGCTGATGGGTCAGGCCTACGAGGAAGAACTCCAAGCGTTGTCGTCGTCGAAGACCTCCAGCGAATCAGGAGATCGGTGAGATGGGCGCCATCATCGCAGTTGCGGGTCGGGCGGCGTAACGCACCATGAAGTTCGTCGACGAGTACAGGGATCCCACGGCGGCCCGGGCCCTGGTCTCCCAGATCACCGCCCTGTCTGGCGATGACCAGTTCAAGCTCATGGAGGTGTGCGGGGGCCATACGCACACGATCTACCGGCACGGGATCGAGCACGTCCTGCCGGCCAACGTGGAGCTGGTGCACGGTCCGGGCTGCCCGGTATGCGTGATCCCAATGGGCAGGGTGGACGACGCCATCGCGGTGGCCCGGGAACCGGGCGTCATCTTCACCTCGTTCGGGGACATGATGCGGGTCCCGGGGAGCCGCGGGAACCTCCTGACCGCCAAGGCGGAAGGCGCGGACATCCGCTTCGTCTACTCACCCCTCGATGCCCTGCAGGTCGCCATCGACAACCCCGACCGGGAGGTCGTGTTCTTCGCCGTCGGTTTCGAGACCACAGCACCGTCGACAGCGTTGACGCTGCTGCAGGCCAAAGCGAAGGGTGTCGACAACTTCAGCGTGTTCTCAAATCACGTGACGATCGTCCCGCCCCTGCGCGCCATCCTGGAGTCGCCTGACATGAGACTGCACGGCTTCCTCGGCCCCGGTCACGTGTCGACCGTCGTCGGCCAGCGTCCCTACCGGTTCGTGCCCTCCGAATACGGCCTCCCGCTGGTCACCGCTGGATTCGAGCCACTCGACGTCCTGCAGGCCATTTCCATGGTGTTGACCCAGATTCGCGAGGGTCGCTGCGAGGTCGAGAACCAGTACTCGCGCGTCGTGCGGGAGGAAGGGAACCCTCGGGCGCTCGCCATCCTGGCCGAGGTGTTCGAGCTGCGGCCCCACTTCGAATGGCGCGGGCTGGGGTTCATCTCGCAGAGCGGCCTGAAGCTCCGCTCAGAATTTTCGGCGTTCGACGCCGAGCTGAAATACCGGATCCCAGGTGTGCGGGTCGCCGACCCGAAGGCATGCCAGTGCGGCGAGGTGCTGAAGGGTGTCATCAAGCCCTGGGAGTGCAAGGTGTTCGGGACGGCCTGCACCCCCGAGACGCCCATCGGCACCTGCATGGTCTCCTCCGAGGGAGCCTGCGCGGCGTACTACAACTTCGGGCGGATGCACCGCGAGGCGGCGGTCGCCCTGGGACGGCGAAGCCAGCTCACCGTATGACCGCCCCGGCCACGTCGGACATCCTGGTGCGAAGGCGGGTCCGGGTGGTCGGCGTCGTGCAGGGGGTGGGGTTCCGCCCCTTCGTGCACCGGCTGGCCGATGAGCTCGGACTGGCCGGGCACGTCGGCAACGACACCGAGGGCGTCTTCATGGAGGTCGAAGGCCCGCTGTCCGCAGTCGAGGGGCTCTTGGCCCGCCTACTCACCGATGCACCGCCGTTGGCGAAGATCCTGGGCGTCGACTCGACGCCGTGCCCACCCTCCCACGAGGTCGGGTTCCGGATCGTCGAGAGCCCTCGCGACGGTGCCGTGCACACCTTCGTCTCACCCGACGTCGCCGTCTGTGACGACTGCCTGGCCGAGCTGTCGGATCCGACGGACCGTCGCGCCCGCTACCCCTTCATCAACTGCACGAACTGCGGGCCCCGGTTCACCATCACCGTGCGGCTTCCCTACGACCGGCCGAACACGACCATGCGGGATTTCGCGCTGTGCGATGCGTGCTCGGCTGAGTACAACGATCCCGCCAACCGACGGTTCCATGCCCAACCGGCGGCCTGCGCCGAATGCGGCCCCCGGATCTGGTTCGAGGGTGCGGACGGCGTCGTGGAGGGTTCCGACGCCGCGCTGGCCGCCACGCAGGAGGCACTGGCGCGAGGGGCGATCGTCGCGGTCAAGGGGCTCGGCGGCTACCACTTGGCCTGTGATGCCACCTCCGACACAGCCGTCGAGCGGTTGCGCCAGCGTAAGCACCGCCAAGACAAGCCGTTCGCCGTGATGCTGCCCGACCTCGACGGGGCCCTCTCTGTGGCCCGGATCGACCGTCACGAAGCGAAACACCTGACGAGTCCCGAGCGCCCCATCGTCCTGCTCGCGAAGCGGGCCGGCACCGCGCTCTCCCCACAAGTGGCCCCGGGCAACCCCAGGCTGGGTGCCCTCCTGCCCTACACGCCGCTGCACCACCTCCTCTTTCAGCCCGTGCCCGGTGCATCCTCGACGCCTCCCCGGATCCTGGTGATGACCAGCGGCAACCTCAGCGACGAGCCCATCTGTTTCGAGGACGAGGATGCGCGAAGGCGGCTGGCGCCCATCGCCGATGCGTGGCTACTGCACGACCGGCCCATTCACGTCCCGTGCGACGACTCGGTCATCCGGGTCGACGTGGGACACGACGTGGTGCCCCTCCGCCGTTCGCGCGGCTATGCCCCGCTCCCGGTCCGGCTGCCCTTCGCAGTGGCGCCGACGCTCGCCGTCGGCGGCGAGCTCAAGAACGCGTTCTGCCTGGCCGCGGGGTACGACGCCTTCATGAGCCAGCACATCGGCGACATGGGGAGCGTGGAGACGCAGGTGGCCTTCGAGCGATCGACCCGACAGCTCGCCGAGCTCTACCAGATCGACGCGCAGCTGGTCGCGGCGGACGCACACCCGGGCTACCTCAGCCGCCGCTGGGCGGACGACGTCTCGGGACGCCCGGTCCACCTGGTGCATCACCACCATGCCCATGTGGCTGCCCTCATGGTCGAACACGGAGTGCCCGCCCAAGAGGAGGTCATCGGCTTCGCCTTCGACGGCACCGGTTACGGGGAGGACGGCACGATCTGGGGCGGAGAGGTCCTCGTCGCGGGTTACGGCGGCTTCGTCCGGGCCGCCCACCTGCGCCAGGTACCGCTTCCCGGAGGTGACGCAGCCATTCGCAGGCCACACCGAGCCGCACTGGCGCATCTGTGGGCCGCAGGCATCGGCTGGGACGGGGACCTCCCCCCGGTCGGAGCGACCCCCGATGCCGAGCGCAGTGTGCTGCGTCGTCAACTCGAGCGCGGCGTCGCCTGCGTGCCGACCTCGAGCATGGGGCGGCTCTTCGACGCCGTCAGCTCCATCCTCGGGATCCGCCACGTCGCCAGCTACGAGGCCCAGGCCGCCATGGAGCTCGAATGGCGCGCCACGGCACACCTCGGTGAGTCACGCCGGTATGGCTTCGTCCTCACAGACGGCGAGTTCGACCCCGGGCCGGTGCTGGCAGACATCGTCGACGACCTGCGGTCCGGCCAACCCATCGGCGCCATTGCCGCGGGATTCCACCTCGCGGTGGCCGAACTCATGACCGAGGTCGCCGGGCGGCTCCGGCACGACACCCGCATCGAACGGGTCGCGTTGACGGGAGGCGTCTTCCAGAACGTCCTCCTCCTCGACCTGGCCCGCCGCGCCCTCGATGCCCGCGGCTTCGAGGTCCTGACACACCGGCTCGTCCCCCCCAACGACGGCGGGCTCGCCCTCGGGCAGGCCGCCGTGGCCGGCTGGGTCGCACCCGACCCGAGAGGGGCATGATGGCCGTCATGGAGTCGTCGGTCGTGTCCGGGCTCGAGGAGAGTGCGGCAGCGGACCTCGCCGTGGCCTCGCTGGCGCTGGCCCGGCGGTTCGCCGCCGGGGCGACGATGTGGTGCGTGGCGCCTCAATGGCCGTCCCACGGGCGTCACGTCGCGGTCGAGTTCGTCCACCCGGTCATCATGGGCAAGCGCGCACTGTCCGCAGTGAGCGTGGGCGGCGCGGACGCGATCGCAGCCGTGCGCCTGGCGTCGCGTTCCGGAGACATCCTCCTCGCGATGAGCACGGCCAGCGACACCCGCACGGCCGACCTGCTGGCGCGTGCAGACGCCTGGGGTCTGACCAGCCTCTGGCTCGGCGCCGGGAGCCGGCCGAAGGCGAGCCCGGCCGACCATGTCGTGTGGCTCGAGGGCGTGGACCCGGTCGTGGCTTCGCGCTCGGGGGACATGGTGCTGATGTACCACCTCCTCTGGGAGCTGACCCACGTGGTCTTCGAACATCCAGGCCTGCTCGAGCCCGGGCCGGAGTGCGCCGACGAGGTCTGCGTGACCTGTTCCGATGATGGTCGCGTGGCCGAAGTCAGCGCCGTGCAGGCCGACAGCAGGGTCGAGGTCCTCGTCGGCGGGCGGCTGGAGGTCGTCGACGCCAGCCTGGTCGACCCGGTACAGCCCGGCGACCTCCTGCTGGTGCACGCCGGCGTCGCCATCACCTCACTCGGGGGCGCGGCATCGTGAGCACCGAGCCCACGGGATTCCTCTATCCCTTCATTGACGCACAGGAACGCGACGGTGCGGCCCTGGTCACCGAGCTGGCCCGTTCGGCGCAGTCGAAGATGGCCGAGAGCCGCAACCTGCGGACCACGACGCTGGAGCGCTGCCGCGACGCCATCGATGCCGCCGCGGCCGCCATGGCCGCCTGCTTCCTGCAGGGTGGCCGCCTGCTGGCCTTCGGCAACGGCGGCAGTGCGACCGATGCCGAGGGGACGGTTGACCTCTTCCGCCACCCCCCTCACGGGCGGCCGCTGCCGGCGCTGTCGCTGGTCGACGATCCTGCGGTGCTGACCGCACTGTCCAACGACGTCGGATTCGAACTCGCCTTCGCCCGACAGGTCATCGCCCACGGCCGGGCGGGCGACATCGCTGTCGGCTTCTCGACCAGCGGCGGCTCGGTCAACGTGCTGCGTGCCTTCGAGGAGGCGGCACGCCGGGACCTCCTGACGATCGGTCTGTGCGGCTATGAGGGCGCTGCCATGACGGTGAGCGAGGCGGTCCAGCACTGCCTCGTGGTCCGCTGCGAGAGCGTCCACCGGATTCAAGAGGCCCAGGACGCGTTGATGCTCGAAGTGTGGTCGACGGTGCAGCGTCGCATGGCGCGGAACGAGGGACCGTGACCGACACCGCGAGGGACGCCAAGACCTCAGACCGAGAAGCCGCTGTGTTCGAGCGGATAGAGGCCTTCCGCCGTCGCCGGCCGCGCCTCCTCGACGAGGTCGTCACGATGGCCCACGGAGCCGGCGGGAAGGCGTCGGCAGCACTCCTCGATGCCGTGTTCCTGCCGGCATTCGCCGCCGAGTCGGCCGGACCGCAGACAGACGCGGCGGTGCTCGTCCTACCGTCGGGCGAACGGCTGGCGTTCAGTACGGACTCGTACGTGGTCAAGCCGCTGCGGTTCCCCGGCGGATCGGCCGGGCACCTCGCCGTGCACGGCACGATCAACGACCTCGCGATGGTGGGCGCTCGCCCGATCGCCCTCTCCGCCGCATTCGTGATCGAGGAGGGGTTCCCCGTCGACGAACTGCGCGAGATCGTGGCCGATATGGCCGAGGCCGCCGCCGCAGCCGGCGTTGCCATCGTGACCGGTGACACGAAGGTCGTCGACCGCGGCGCCGCCGATGGTCTCTACATCTCGACGGCGGGCGTCGGCGTGATCCCCGAAGGCCGCGCGCTCTCGGCGTCCAAGGTCGCGGTCGGGGATGTCGTGCTCGCCTCGGGCACGATGGGTGACCACGGGACGGCAGTGATGCTCGCACGCGGCGACCTCGCCCTCGAGGCCGACATCAGCTCGGACACGGCTCCGCTCAACGATCTCGTGGAGGCGCTGCTCAAGGCAGCCCCGGCCACCCGCTGGCTGCGGGACTCGACACGCGGCGGCGTGGGGACCGTCTGCAACGAGCTGGCCCGGGACAGCAATCTCACGGTCGTACTGGACGAGCAGGCGCTGCCCGTCCGCCCCGAGGTCGCCGCCGCCTGCGAGCTGCTCGGTATCGATCCCCTCTACGTGGCCAACGAGGGGAAGCTGGTGGCGGTGGTGACGGCAGACGAGGCGGACGCAGCCCTCGCCGCCCTGCGCGCCCACCCGCGAGGTTCCGGTGCGGTGCGCCTGGGCGAGATCCATGCCGAGCCCCCTGGGATCGTCGTGCTGCGGACGTCCATGGGCGGCACCCGGATCGTCGACATGCTCGTCGGCGACCCGCTCCCCCGCATCTGCTAGCTGTTGTGCCCAACCACCCCGGTCGGCGTGAGCGTCGCGGCCGGCCCCCGCGTCCCCGTGGCATCACCGGGCAGAGATCGGTGTGCACATTCAGCGGCCCTGGGCGAGGCTAAGGTGACGTTCGTGCCCGCGGTCTTAGTGGCCGTCCTCATAGGGCTGCTGATCTCCCAAGTCGCCTTCGTCGTGACGACGGTGTACCTCCATCGGACTCTGGCCCACCGGGCCATCGCCCTGAAGCCCCCGGTGGCATTCGCCTGCCGGGTCGTCATCTGGATGTCGACGGGGACTCGACCCCGCCAGTGGGTGGCGGTGCACCGGAAACACCACGCCCACACCGACAAGGAGGGGGATCCGCATTCGCCTGTCGTGTTCGGCTACCCGGCGGTGCAGTTCGGGAACGCCCTGCTGTACAGAAGGGTCGCCCGGAACCCCGTGGCGGTCGGCCGCTACGCACGTGATCTGCCCGGCGACCGCTGGGACAAGGTGGTGTTCAACCACGCCCTTCTCGGTCTTGGCCTGGGCATCGCGTTGCTTGTCGCAGTGTTCGGGTGGGAGATCGGATTGATTGCCGCGTTCGTCCATGCATCGGTGTACCTGCTCGGAGGCGGCGCCATCAACGGCATCGGGCACAAATGGGGGAAGCGCCCGCACGACAACCTGGCGACGAACAATCAGTGGCTGGCCTGGTTCGTCGCTGGCGAAGGCCTCCACAACAACCACCACGCCGTCACGACGTCGGGCCGGTTGTCGATGGCCAAGGGAGAGTTCGACCCCGGCTGGTGGGCGATCCGTCTGATGGTGTCGCTGCGCTGGGCCGCCGTTCGTCACGAGACGTTGGCACCCAGACCCTCCCGGGTTTAGCGGTACCGGGTTCACCACTCCGACCTCCGTCGCCGTTCCAGCTCGACCGACCCATCCGCTCCTGTCGCACCCTGGCCCAGGATCACGGTGGCAACTGGTGGCGTCGTGGAGCCTGCCGGTAGCGTCCCGGCCGATGTCCGGCCCGGCCAAGCGATGACCGACCTTCTCGGCGACACCATGTCTGTTCCGTCCCGGCTCGGCGTCACTGCCGACGTCCGCGACGGCGAGTTCCGCCTGCAGTTGCACCCACAGGCTCCGGTCATGCGCCACGGCGCCGTGCGGGCGAGCGTCATCTCCTTCATGATCGATGTCGTGGCCGGGATCGTTCTCGACGATGATCCCGACGCGTGGTTGTTGACCTCGGACATGTCGGTGCGCATGCGACCGGTGCTGGCACCCGACTGGATCGGTACGCGCAGCACGATCCTCCGGCGGGGTCAACGATCGGCTACTGCAACGGTGGACGTCGTCACCAGCACCGGTGGTCCAGTGGCGACCGGCGCGATCGGCTTCTCCAGGGTGCAACGTCGTGTGTCGGATCCCCCGAAACCCCCGATGACACCGGAGCGCATCACGACGATGTTCGGCGGCGCCGGCATCCTGACCCGCCCTCTCCGGGAAGAAGCGGGCATCAACGTGCTCCATTCGATCTCTGGCATCGTCCAGATGGAGGTGACTCCGCAGCTCCGCAATCCGGCGGGAACGCTTCAGGGCGCCATGGTGGCGTTGGTGGCGGAGGCTGCCGCCGAAGAGCTGGCGTCGGCACGCTTCGACATGGCCGCGGTGGTGATCGATCTCGATCTGCGATACCTGGCCCAGACCGGCGCAGGCCCTGTCGAGACGAGGTGCCGCTTGCTCGGAGACACACCCGATGCGCCCATTCAGGTCGAGATCTTCGACATCTCGAGCGATCGGCTCACCACGCTCGTCTACGCCCGCACGGCCGTCATCCCCGCCTGACGTCGCCCTCGCAGGGCCGATTCCAGAGTGTCGCGTCGGGCCCGCTCGCGTTGCCGGCCCCGGGGGCGCCGAACTCCGTGGCTACGGCGGACCCGCCCTCCTGGCACTGTCGGAATCGACGGGCGAGCGTCGACTCAGCTGGCACTTCGCGCCTGGTCGGGTGGCGGGTCATATGCCTCCCGACCAGAATCCCTGACGAGCTTCGTGGGCACACCTTCACCCGAGACCCAGCGCTCCTCATGGATTCCGTATGGATCCCGATGCCAACCCCAGATAACCGTCCCGCCATCCATGGGAATTTAGTTTACCTGAAGTTAATGCTTCCGTCACGCTTAGTTAACTCAGTTCATCAAGAGGTCACCCCCGGGCTCCGGGGCTCCGGGGCTCCGGGGCTCCGGCAAGTCCACCTCTTGGCGTCATGCATTCCTCCGTCAAGCTCGCTGTGCACCGGGACAGCCGCGACGTGGTGCAGGCTCACACCGCCGCGTGGGCGCATGGTGACGGGGCGAGACGAACGGAACGCGACACCTCGTAGGAACAGAGATGAAGGTACGTGACGGATCGCCGGCGCAACCCCGATGAGGGACGCCACAGGTCAGCAGGTGGCGATCACCAGGTCGTCGACCGGTCCAGCGTGCGGTCCAGGATCCCCAAGGTGGCGCGCAACGCCGTGTCGGAGATGACCGGGAAGATTCCGGCGTCCCTGTACTCCGGGGCGATGTCCGACCAGTCGTAGTACGAGGTCACGAGCGTTCCGCCTTCCACGGGCTCGAGGGTGTAGCCGTACACGTGCCCGATCTGGGGCCGGAGCTGCCCGAGAATCGTCCAGGCGATCTCACGATCGGGCTCGAACGTCGTGATGGTCACCGTGACGTCGTAGCGACCTATCGGGTAGTCGTTCAGCGCCTCGCGGTCCATGTGCACCACGAACTGGTCGCCCACCTTGCTCGCCGGTTCGCCCGTGGCATCCATCAACATGCCCGAACTGTCGATCGTGACGTGGCCCTGCGGATCCCGGAGCACCGAGAAGATCCGTGCCGCGTCGGCCGGAATCGTGCGCTGCACCTCAATGCGCTCCACAGTGGGCTCTTCGGTCGTCCGGTCGTCGGTCATGAGAGCATTGTGCCACCGGGATCGCCCGCACGGACGAGTGAGACGTCGAGTCCCAGGAGCTCGACCGTCGTCGACCCGGCCCGCAGTGCCTCGAAGAACCCGGACTCCTTCGTCTCGCGGGCCCGGCCGGCCGCCAGGACCTCGTCGAGCGCGCCACCCGACACGAACGTCACGCCGTCGACATCGGCCACCACCCAGTCGCCCGCCGAGACCAGCACCCCACCCACCCGCACGGGCGCCCCCACGGTCCCCGGCTTGTCCTTGGTGGCGCCGGTGAGCGCGATGGTCGACGAGAACACCGGAAAGTGGTGCGCCTCGAGCGCCGCCACGTCGCGCACCCCACCGTCGAGGACCAGGCCCGCCAGCCCGGCCGCCTCCGCCGCCGTCGTGAGCACCTCGCCCCAGTAACCGCGGTCGGCGACGCGGCCCACGTCGACCACGAGGACGCTCCCCCGGGGCGCCGTGGTCACCGCGACGTGGACAGCGAGGTTGTCCCCCGGCGTGCAGCCGACCGGGTACACCGGCGCGGCCAGCACTGCGCCGGGCCACGCGGGGCGGAGCCTGCGGTCAGCGGCGTGCCCACCCGACTCGCCAAGGGTCGCCGCGCCCAGCGCGGCGAGTGCCGTCGCCGTCTCCTCGTTGCCTCCGCTCGAACTGCCCACGTCGTGTCTCCTCGTGTCTTGCCGGCGTCTGTGCTCCTGCCCGGACCCGTGCATTCGACCACTGGGCGGGGCTGCCGCACCAGCCCTACACTCCCCGCGTGCCCGACAACATGTTGATCGTCACCCAGGTGGCCCCGTACGTGGACGGGCCGGCCGGCGTGCACGGCGTCCTGGCGCAGGCCGCCACCGGCTTGACGGAGCTGGCCGACCTGGCGGGCCTCTCCCCCACGGTGGTGACCGACGTCCACGACGTCTCCCCCCGCCAGATCGCCTCGGCCCGGGTCCTCGGGCTCTTCACCATCGGGGAGACACCCTGGTCCGAAGAGCAGAGGGCAGAGTCCCTCGAGGCCTGGCGGGACGGGTCCCTGCGCGTCCTGGGCGTGCACTCCGCCACCGACGCCTGTCACACCTGGCCCGCCTACGGCTCGGTGCTCGGCGCCCGCTTCGACGGCCACCCCTGGACCCAGGAGTTCGCCATCGACGTGGTCGACGCCGACCACCCCGCCACCGCCCACCTCGGCGCCCGGTGGCTGTGGCACGACGAGGTGTACCTCTTCCGCGACCTGCGGCCCGACACCCGGGTGCTCCTCCGCCTTTCGACTCGCCGGCATCTTCTCGAAGGTCTTCTTCATGGCTTCCGGGTTGGTCGCGACCTTCGCTTCCAGAACGACTTCGCCCTCTCCGTTGAGTACACAGTAAGAGCTCGACCGATCACCCAAATC
>JBKQUM010000159.1:0-3637 GCA_052140165.1 Acidimicrobiales bacterium | reverse complement strand
TCGCGCTCGGGCAGGTCGCCTGGCAGGCCGTCGCGGCGCAGGCCGGCCTCCGGCCGCGCCCGACGTTCGGCCACCTCGCCGAGAGCCCGCTCCCGGGAGGGCTGGTCATGCTCGGCTCGTACCATCCCAGCCAGCAGAACACCTTCACCGGCACGCTGACCGTCCCGATGTTCGACGCGGTGTTCACGCGCGCGCGCCGGCTGCTCTCGCCGGCGGGGGGCGCGGCGCGGGGCCCGGCTCAGGACACGAGGTCGTAGAGGAGCCGGAAGAAGCGGATGCGCGCCGGGTCGGGCGCGATGCCGTAGCTCTCGTAGAACAGCGGCTCGAATTGCTCGCCGAAGTTCCAGCACGTGCTCCATCCCCCCGTGGCCACGTCCCACCAGCGGTCGGCCACGCCCAGCTCGCCCAGGTCGACGTAGCCCGTCACCGCACCGTCGTGCAGCAGCGCGTTGGGCGGGCAGTAGTCGCCGTGGCAGACGACGAGGTCCTCGTCGGCCGGGGCGGCTGCCACCAGCTCGGCCAGGGCCGCCGCCGGGCTCAGGTGGCGGTGCTCCTCGTGGAAGCCGGCGGGGTCGATGTCGTCGTCGGCGACGCGTCGCCGGACGTGGTCGAGCGCCCGCTCGATATCGAAGCGGAACGGGCACCACTCCTCCCCGACGGCCTCGTGGAAGGCCCGCAGCCCCCTGCCGAGCGCGGCGACGAGGGCACCGACGTCGTCACGCCACACCGGGTCGGTGCCGTCGCGCCCGGGCAACGCCTCGGTGAGCAGGACCGTCGTGCCATCGTGCTGCTCCAGGGCCACCACCTCGGGGACAGGGAGGTAGGCGGCGGCCCAGATCATCCGCTCCGACTCGGCGCGCAGGGTGGGGTGGCGACCCTCGGTGTCGACCTTGGCGAAGCGCACCAGGCCGTCCGGGGCGGTCAGCTGCCAGGTGGTGACGCCCGGCGCGAGCCGGTAGGCGAGCGTGGGCGTCCAGCCCGGCGCGAGTCGCTCCAGGGCGGGCGGCGGCGTCGGCTGCGTCGGCGTCGGCGTGTCGCGCACGGGATGCAGGGTAGGGGCACGCCGGCGGCACCGGCTACCGTCTCGGCGACACCGCGGGGAGGATGGAGTGCGCGAGTCCGACGACGTGACGCCGTGCGAGGCGTCCGACATCGAGAGCTGGGACGACACTGCCGACGTCGTCGTGGTGGGCTTCGGCGCCGCGGGGTCGTGCGCCGCCTTCAGTGCCGTCGAGGGAGGTGCGCGGGTTCTGGTCGTGGAGCGGACCGGTGGCCCCGGGGGCGCGGCCGCGCTGGCCGAGGGCATCGTCTACCTGGGTGGGGGCACCCCGATCCAGACAGCGTGCGGCTTTGAAGACACCGTCGAGGACATGTACCGCTACATGATGGCGGCCTGCGGCCCGGACCCCGACGAGGCCAAGATCGCCCGCTACTGCGCGGAGAGCCTGGGCCATTTCGAATGGCTGGTGACGCGCGGGGTCCCCTTCGACCCGACCTTCTGCGCGGAGACCTCCATGGCGCCGACCGGCACGGAGGGCCTCGTGTACTCGGGGGGCGAGGACGCCTACCCCTTCAACGAGATCGCCCGGCCGGCACCCCGGGGTCACCTGGCCAAGACGAAGCGATCGACCGGGTGGTTGCTGATGCAGCACCTGGTGGCCGCCGCCACCGGCGCGGGCGCGGTCGTCTCGGCGGACACCCGCATCGACCGCCTCGTGGTCGACGACGGCCGGGTCGTCGGGGTGCAGGGGCAGCGATTCGGCGAGACGGTGTCGCTCCGGGCCCGCCGTGGCGTGGTGCTGACTGCGGGAGGTTTCATCTTCAACGACGACATGCTGCGCCGGCACTGCCCGCCCCTCGTGCGCGGCACGTTCAAGGTGGGTACCGAGGGTGACGACGGGCGGGGCATCCGCATGGCCCAGGCCCTCGGGGCCGCGGTGCGCAACATGTACGCCGGCGAGGTGTCGCTGCCGATCACGCCGCCGCGGACGCTCATCCACGGGATCCTCGTCAACGGGAAGGGACAGCGCTTCATCAACGAGGACACCTACATGGGCCGGGTCGGCCAGTCCGCGCTCTACGAGCAGGACGGTGAGGTCTACCTCATCGTCGACGAGGCGTCCTACGAGGTGAACTGGATGGGCCTCGCCGCCACCTGGGTGTGCGAGACGGTGGCGCAGCTCGAGGCCGAGATCGGCCTACCCACCGGGTCGCTCCAGGCCACCGTGGAGCTCTACAACCGGCACGCGACGGCAGGGGAGGACCCGCTGTTCCACAAAGGCCGCGCTTGGGTGCGGCCGCTCGTTCCCCCCATCGGGGCCGTCGACCTGCGCATCGGGCCGGCGCCCTACGCGCCGTTCACGCTCGGCGGGCTTGAGACGACGGTGGAGGGTGAGGTCATCGACGTCGCCGGCGACCCCATCCCCGGGCTCTTCGCCGCCGGTCGCACGACGGCGGGCGTGTGCTCGTTCGGCTACGCCAGCGGGCTGTCCATCGGGGACAGCACGCTGTTCGGTCGCCTGGCCGGGGCGCGCGCGGCCAGCGCGCCGGCGACGGCGTGAGCGGGCGCGCGGGCTCACTCCCGCAGCGCGGCGTACTCGAGCACCCGGGTCATGACGACGTCGTCGGACCTGGCCACCGACCCGCAGTCGACGTGGGGCTGCGGGTCGTACTCGAACATGAGCTGCGCCGCCTCGGCCGCGGTGCGGTCGACGAGGAGCTCGACCAGGCGCAGCGCCATGTCGATGCCGCTCGACACGCCGGCCGCGGTGATGATGCGACGGTCGAGGTGCGCGACGACGCGCTCGGGCGTGGGCTCGGCCCCGTGCGCGGCGAGCTCTCGGTAGCAGGCCCAATGGGTGGTGGCGGTCAGGCCCTCGAGCAGGCCCGCGGCGCCGAGCACCAGCGAGCCCGTGCAGACCGACGTGGTGCACCGGCTGCCGGCATGCGCGTGGCGGACCCAGTCGAGCACCCGCTCGTCGCGTTCGAGCACCCGCGTCCCGACGCCTCCGGGGAAGACGATCACGTCGGGCTCGGGCAGCTCCTCGAACGTGGCGTCGGCGGTGAGGGCCAGCATGCCGTTCTCGCTGCGGACCTCGCCGCGGGCGTGGCCGAGGAAGGTGATGTCGAAAGTCGGCACGCGCTGGAGCACCTCGTAGGGCCCGACGGCGTCGAGCGCCGTGAACTTCGGGAGGAGCGGGATCGCGACGTGGACGCGATCGGTCATGCCGGTGTCCTCTCGGTCGGGCCGGTGCGGAACCGCCGGCGGTAGGCGTCGGGCGAGGTGCCGAGGTGGCGCTGGAAGACACGGCGCAGCGTCTCCGCGCTGCCGAACCCGCAGCGCGCCGCCACGACGTCGAGCGTGTCGCCGGTCGTCTCGAGCTCCTGGCGGGCGGACTCGAGCCTGGTGCGCTCCACGAAGCGGCTCGGGGTCTCCCCGACCTCTGCGCGGAAGACCCGGCTGAAGTGGCGCACGCTCATGGCGGCGGCCGCGGCCAGGGTCCCGACGCTGTGGTCGCCGCCCGGCGCGGCCTCGACGAGCGTCTGCACGGCTCGCACGGTCGAGCGTTCGGCGCGCGGGACCCAGACCGGTGAGGCGAACTGCGTCTGGCCGCCGGGGCGGTGCAGGAACATGACC
>JBKQUM010000158.1:0-78076 GCA_052140165.1 Acidimicrobiales bacterium | reverse complement strand
CGCCGAGGTAGGGGGCGTCGCCGAAGGTGTAGACGTTCCCGGTGGCGGTGAAGAGCCAGTACCCGCTCCCGCTGGAGTCGGGGATGACCGCCACGGCGGGGCCCGAGCAGCCTCCGATCCCCGGGCACGAACCGGCGAAGCTGGCGCCGGGTCCGAACGCGAAGACCCCTCCGTCGGATGCCACCACGAAGTACCCCTGACCGTCGGCGGCCGGCACCATGCCGACGATCGGCGCGTTCAAGCTGTGGGGAAGGCCCGATCCGGCGGGGTTGAGCCCGAGGCCGGGAATGGAGCCGTAGAAGCCGGCGTCGCCGAAGGCGAACGTGCCGCCGTCGGACGCGACCAACCAGTACCCGCCGCGGTCCTTCGTCGGCGTGATGCCGACCACCGGGCGTTGGAGCTTCAGACTGCCCGTCGACCCGTAGAAGCTGGCAGACCCGAACGTGAAGATCCCCCCGTCCGAGCCGACCAGCCAGTAGCCGTGCGTGACCGGCGCCGTGGGCGGCGGCGGGGTGGACGGGTTGGACTGCGTGGGGCCACCGGTCACCGTGAAGTCGCCCGAGGCGCTGGTGATCACGACCTCGTAGTCGGGGGCATCGTTGCCAGTGGGCTGCGCGCCGGCGCACGAGGACGCCACCAGGGTGTAGCTGCCGGATGGCAGGTTTCCCGTGATCGTGGTCGACGGGGCGACCTCGCTGCAGGTCAGGCCGGTCGTGTCCACGGTGACACCGGCGGGCGGGCTGTCGGTCGCACTGAAGCTCGGCGCGGCCATGTCGGCCTGGCTGCCGCTGACGGCGACGGGAATCGGCGCCGGGTTCACCGTGACCGCCCCCTCGTCGTAGCTGAAGGAGTAGTTGGGGTCCGCCGCCCCCTTGCAGGACGACGCGTAGGTCGGCGGTGACACCGGGCTGGTGCTGGCGGCCAGCGTCGAACAGGTGGGCGGCGGGCTCAGGGACGCTGCGCTGTCACCGTTGGCGAAGCCCGCGTAGGAAGCCGTGACGGCGGGCGGTGTCGAGCCGTAGGTCATCGTCCCGCTGGAAGCGGTGATGGTCAAGGGAGCCGGGTTGACCGTCACCGAGCCGGTCACGTAGGCGATCACGTAGTTCGGGTCTACCGCCCCGCTGCACGACGATGCATACGGCGAACCGGAGACGGGGCTCGATTTGGTCGCCGTCGTCGTGCAGACGGGCTTTGTCGTCAGCGACGACCCGGTGTCGCCGTTGACGAAGCCCGAGTAGCCGGGCGCGATGGTGGCGGCGGATCCGTACGGGGTCGTCGGACTGGAGGCGGTGATCGTAAGGGGGACGGGGCCCACCGTCACGGAGCCGGTGGGGTAGCTGAACGAGTAATTCGCGTCCACCGCCCCGGCGCAGGACGACAGGTACGGGCTCCCCGACACCGGGCTCGAGCTCGTCGCCGTCGTCGTGCAGGTCGGTGCCGTGGAGAGCGAGCCGGGACCGTCGCCGTTCACAAAGCCGGAGTAGCTCGGCGCGATCGCCGGCACGGCTCCCCCGTAGGCCATGGACCCGCTCGACGCCGTCACGGACAGCGGGGCCTTCCTGATCGTCACCGATCCGGTCCCGTAGCTGATCGTGTAGTTGGCATCCGAGGCGCCCGAGCACGAGGAGGTGTAGGCGGGCGGCGATGCCGGGCTCGAGCTCGTCGCCGTCGTCGTGCAGGTCGGTGCCGTGGAGAGTGAACCGGGACCGTCGCCATTCACGAAGCCGGAGTAGCTCGGGATGATCCCGGCCACCGTGCCGCCGTAGGTCATGGATGCGCTCGAAGCCGTGATCGTCAACGGCGCCTGGTTGATCGTCACCGACCCGCCGGCGTAGCCGATGGTGTAGTTGGGGTCGGCGGCGCCCGAGCACGAGGACGGGTACGTGGGCGGAGAGACGGGGTCCGAGCCGGTGGCCGTCGTCGAGCAGGTCGGCTTGGCCGAGAGCGACGACGCCGAGTCGCCGTTGACGAACCCGGCGTAGCCCGCCGTGATCGCCGGCACCGTCCCGCCGTAGGTCATGGCCGGGCTCGAGGCGGTGACGGTCAGCGGGGCCTTGTCGACCGTGACCGATCCGGTCCCGTAGCTGATCGTGTAGTTGGCATCGGCGGCGCCCGAGCACGAGGAGGTGTAGGCGGGCGGCGATGCCGGGCTCGAGCTCGTCGCCGTCGTCGAGCAGGTGGGCTTGGCCGAGAGCGACGACGCCGAGTCGCCGTTGACGAACCCGGCGTAGCCCGGCGTGATCGCCGGCACCGTCCCGCCGTAGGTCATGGCCGGGCTCGAGGCGGTGACGGTCAGCGGGGCTTTGTCGATCGTCACAGAGCCGCCGACGTAGCCGATGGTGTAGTTGGGGTCGGCGGCGCCCGAGCACGAGGACGGGTACGTCGGCGGGGAGGCCGGATCTGAGCCGGAGGCCGTGGTCGAACAGGTCGGCGGCGTCGTCAGCGCGGACGCCGAGTCGCCGTTGACGAACCCGGCGTAGCCCGGCGTGATCGCCGGCACCGTCCCGCCGTAGGTCATGGCCGGGCTCGAGGCGGTGATCGTCAAGGAGGCCCGGTTGATCGTCACCGAGCCGCCGACGTAGCCGATGGTGTAGTTGGGGTCGGCGGCGCCCGAGCACGAGGACGGGTACGTGGGCGGAGAGACGGGGTCCGAGCCGGTGGCCGTCGTCGAGCAGGTCGGCTTGGCCAAGAGCGACGACGCCGTGTCGCCGTTGACGAACCCGGCGTAGCCCGCCGTGATCGCCGGCACCGTCCCGCCGTAGGTCATGGCCGGGCTCGAGGCGGTGATCGTCAGGGGCACGGGGCTCACCGTCACGGAGCCGTCGAGGTAGCTGAACGAGTAATTCGAGTCCACCGCCCCGGCGCAGGACGACAGGTACGGGCTCCCCGACACCGGGCTCGAGCTCGTTGCCGCCGTCGAGCACGTCGGCGGGGTCGTGAGCGACGAGGGGGTGTTGCCGTTGACGAAGCCGAAGTAGCCCGGCGTGATCACGGGAGGTGCGGCGCCGTAGTTCATGGAGCCGCTCGAGGCCGTGACGGTCAGGAGCGCGGGGGTCACCGTGAAGTCACTCGGGCTGCCCGTGTAGACGAGCGTGTAGTCGCCGGTGTTGGTGCCCGCGAGTGCCGCCCCGCTGCACGACGAAGGCGACAGCGCATAGTTCCCGGCCGCCAGCGTCGGTGCGATGGGCTGCAGGCTCAGGACGCCGACCTTCGTGCAAGTCAGCCCGGTGGTGCTGACCGTGATGCCTGGGGGCGGGCTGTCCGTTCCCGCGAAGATCGGCGTGCCACCGAAGCTCTGGGTGCCGGACACGGCGACGTCGACCGGACCGGGATTGACCGTGAAGTCGTTGGCGTCGGTCGTATAGACGACGGCGTAGTCACCCGCATCGACGCCCGAGAGGGTCAGCCCGCTGCACGAGGAGGCGACCAGGGTGTCGGTCCCGAGGGGCAGGGTCGGGGTGATGGTCGTGGAGGTGCCGACCTCGGTGCAGGCGAGGCCGCTCGTGTTCAGGGTGACGCCGAAAGGGGCGCTCCCCGAGCCGGCGTAGTTGGCCGACGCGGTGAAGGACGGCGTGCCTTCGTAGGCCTGGGTGCCCGACACGACCACGTCGAGCGGGATGCCCGTGAGCCCGATCGCCAGCTGCGAGGCGACAGGCGTGCCCAGGCCGGTCGCCATGTCGTACCCGGCCATGGCCGGGTACGAACCACCGTCGGTCGCGTTGTAGTCGTTGTTCCCCGTGGTGACGTCGTTGAGGTAGGTGCCCGCGGACTGTTGCGCCAGCAGGTAGAGCGCCGGGTCCAAGGCGCCGTACCCGGCCGTGTTGCCGTCGGCCGAGGCGTCGACGGCCAGGACGGCGGCCCACAGCGGCGCCGCCCCGCTCGTACCGCCCAGCACGTCCCAGTCCAGACCGTTCACTGAGTCGTAAATAAAGTACCCGGTGCTCGGGTCGGCATCGGCCGACACGTCGGGGACCTCGCGGCAATCGCCGGACGAGGCTGCGCAGGGCGTGCCGCTGCTGCCGCTCACCGTGCCGAGCGGCTGCTGGTACGCCGGCATGGAGAACGTCTGTGAAATACCCCCGCCACCGGCACCCTCCGAATAGTTGAGCTGGTCGTTCCACACCGTCTCGGTCGGCGCCGGAGGACCGACGGACGTGACCGATGTGCCACCGACGGCCGTGACGTAGGGCTGGCTGGCCGGGTCGGAGACGCCAAGGTTGAGGTTCTGGACGAGGTCGCCCTCGTCGGACCCACTGCTCTCGTCGAGGGCCCAGACGTCGTCGCGGGTGCCGTCGCTCACCAACTGACCCATCGGATCCCAACCATTCTGCAAGCTGACCGTCGCGCTGATCGAGCGGGTCGACGTGTTGACCGTCGCCATCACGTCCCCAGGAAAGAAGTAGGGGGAGGAGCCGGAGGGGGAGGGGCCGGTGAGCACGGCGAGCACTTCTTGGTTGTTCGGGGACATACCGATCGATTGCACCAGACCGGTCACGTTCGAGGGTTGGGTGGTCGAAATGGTCTTCACCACCGCGTGGGTGGCCAGGCTGACCACCGTGATCCCACCACCGGTCCCTGCATTGCCCACATAGAGGTCGCCGCCAGCGCTGGCAACGGCCAGAGCGACGGGATCGACACCGACAGGGACCGTGAGCGGTGTGGCGGAGCATGTCGTGAAGGTGGTTGCATTGCAGGTCGTGGCGTTGAAGTACTCAATCCGGCTGTTGCTGCCGTCGGCCACGTAGACGAAGCCGTTGGCCGCGTCGACTGCCAGCGCGGTCGGGTGGGACGACGACGCGAGTGTCACGGTCGCCACGAATTGATTCGTGGTGATGTTGTAGACCGCCACCTTGCCGTTGTTGTTCCCCACGTACAGGGTCGACCCGTTGACGACGAGTGAGTCGGGCGCGTTGAGGTTCCCGCCGGAGAGGATCGACGTAGGCGAACTGCAACCGCTGGTCGTCGTCTGGTTGCACGTGGTAGTGGAGAACTCGGTCAACGTGCTGCTCCCCGAGTTGGCGACGAACACCTCGCCCGCCGACGAGTCCAGCGCGACGGCGTCCGGCCCGGAGCCGGTCGGGACGGAGAAAGCGTTGGCGAAGTTCGAGGGATCGCTGGTACTCCCCTCGCTGTCCACGCTGACGGTGTTGCTCGACTTGTTTGCGATGTACAGGGTTCCCGTGGACGGGTCGACGGCCTGAGCCACGGGATCGGTGCCGGTCTTCGCTTCGGAAACACCGTTGACGTTGCAGCCCTCCGATCCCTCGTCCCCCGAGGCCACGAAGATCGACTGCCCCTCGATGGCAGCGGCCTGGAAGAGCGTGTTCTCCGAGTTCTGGTACGACTGGCCCACGTAGGCCTCGCAACCGTTTGTCCAGCTCGCACTCACGATCTTGGCCGTATGGTCGCTGACGATCTGGCTGAACACGTCGTACATGCTCTGTTCGCCCTCGTAGACCTCGATGTTCGCCTGGGGCGCCAGCGAGAGCACGTCCTCGATGTCGAGCTCCGACTCCACGGTGCCGGGTCCCTCGGCTCCACCACCGTCCACGTCCTTTTGCGTGATCTGCCCGTCACCGGGTGTGAATGGGATCCCGTAGCAGGCGGCGAAGGTCGAGATGTCACTCGAGCTGAAGCCGGCCCCGGCCATCTCGAGCAGGGCGACCGTGGCCCCGGCCCCGTAGTGATTCGCGGCGTAGAGCGGGTCGAACGAGTACGCCTGCGCCAGCTGGTCCGCATCGAGCGCCCCCGGGTAGCTCGTCTGGGCTTCGCTGAGGCCCGAGCACGTCGGCGTGGGCTGCCCCGAGACCGTCGGCGCCGCGCCTGACGTGGCGGGGTGGGGGCTGGCCGAGCTCGCCTGCGGCACGGTCGTGGACGGCTGCGGCGGGCTGAGGGTGTCCAGGCCGAGGATCCCCTCGATCTGCGGCGCCACGGCTACCGGCACCTCCGGGGCGGACCCGTTGTCGAACCCCGTCTTGCCCGAGGACAGCCGGTAACGCGAGATCGGTGTCGAGAACGCGGACTGCACCTGTGCCACGGTCCCCGACACGGGCAGCGACAACCCCGTCGCCGAGGGTGTCCCCACGCTCAGCCCCTGGCTCCTGAGCGCGGAGGCGACCTGCGCCACGGAGGACGGCGTCGCACCGAAGCGCCGCGCGAACTCGGCCGGCGTCAGGAAATGGCGGTACTGGGGCGAGCGCGGGTCGGAGACCGCCTGGACCTCTGCGCTCAGCGCGGCGGGATCGCGGGGCTGGAGCGTGACCACGAGCGGGAGCGTGGTCGTCGACGGCGCGGGCCCGATGAGGGTCGCCCCGGGGGGCACGATGCCCTGGTGCCCGTGCAACGGCTCACGGCCGGTGCCGGCGGCGAGCGCCCTGGACGCCCCGGCGGCGTCGACCGCGACGGCGACCGCCAGGGCCACGACCATCGCCAGCGACGCTCCGAGGAGCGCGCAGGCGAGGCGGTGCGCAGTCCTGCCGCTGTGTCGATGGACTTCTCGCCGCCCGTGGCCCACGGTTACCCCCCCGGCCGCAAGGCTAATGCCCCCGGAAAGCGTGCCCGGTTCAGGCTGGAGTCCAGGTGAGGGCAGCGAAAAGTCAACACGGCTCATCCGGGTGAGGGCGGTCTGGAGTCCCGTACCCAGAGGTCACAGGCCGCGCCAGGCTGACCTCTGGGCCGCCGTGGGGCGGCAGCTGTCGGCAAGGTGGGTGTTCCCGTCGTGAAGGAGTCATCGCGCGCGTGGTCGTCCGATCACACAATGTTTCGTCGCAAAGAGGTCGCCACCTGAGTGCATGTGCGCCACTCATTCTCCGGACCCGAACGCGCCAGGAAACCGCCCTGGTCGTACCTCTCGTCGCACCATATTTCCGACCGGTAACCAGCACAACCTTCCCAGCGACTTCTCATCTTCGCACCAGAGGTACGAAGATGAGCATGAATTTCCACGCAGACATGGGCCGCGCCCATGCCGGCATGCCACACTGTGAGTTCCTCCGCCCGCCGTCGATGGGAGCCGTCGGACAACCGTGTTGGTCTTCACCTTTCCCGGACAAGGATCACAACGCGCCGGCATGGGTGGGCCCTGGGTCGACCACCCCTCGTGGGAGGTGGTCGAGGAGGCGTCGGTGGCGGCCGACCGCGACCTGAGCCATCTGCTGTTGCAGGCACCGATCGAGGAGCTGACCCAGACCGAGAACGCGCAGCTGGCCACGACCGTGCTGAGCCTGGTCGTGCTCGATGCCGTGGAGCGCATCGGCCTCGCCCCTGCCGCCTGCGCCGGCCACAGCCTGGGCGAGTACACGGCGCTGGTCGCCAGCGGTGCCCTGGGCTTCGAGCACGGGATCCAGCTGGTGGTGGCCCGGGGCGAGGCCATGGCGCGCGCCGGCGAGGAGGCGCCGGGGACGATGGCCGCCCTCCTCGGCATCGCCGACGACGACGCAGAGGCGGCTTGCATGCGCGCCGAGGGCGACGTCTGGGTCGCCAACTACAACGCGCCGGGGCAGGTGGTCATCGCCGGCACCCCCGACGCCGTCGCCCGGGCCGGCGAGCTGGCCAAGGGTCTCGGTGCCAAACGCGTCATGCCGATCCCGGTGTCGGGCGCCTTCCACACGCCTCTGATGCAGGGCGCGCGCGCCGACCTGCGCAAGGCGCTCGCCGAGGTCACCTTCTTGACCCCCGAGGTGCGCGTCGTGGCCAACGTCGACGCGCACGTCCACGACGACCCGGCCGATTGGCCCGGCCTGCTCTCGGCGCAGCTGTGCAGCCCGGTGCGCTGGCGGCAGACCCTCGAGACCTTCGCCGGTCTCGGGCTCACGTCGCTCGTCGAGCTGGGGCCGGGCGGCGTCCTCAGCGGGCTCGCCAAGCGCAGCCTGCCCGAGATCCAGTCCCTCGCCGTCTCCAAGCCCGGGGACCTCGACACGCTCATGGACCAGATCGGCGCGGCGGGGACCTGGCGGGCCGAGCCGGCGCTGCACCAGGGCGAGCACCTCTACATGTCCGAGCGCGTGGTGGTGAGCCCTTCGAGCGGCATCTTCAGCCCCGAGGCCTCCCTGCGGGCGCCGGGAACGGGCCTGCTGCCGGGGACCGACGACGACCTCGTCGGGCCGTCGTCTGCGGTCGAGGTCGGGGACCTCGTCGGCCGCGTGGGGGTGTCGGACGTGCGCACGCCCTTCGCCGGGCAGGTCATCCGCTGGCTGGCCGCCGGCGGTGAGCGGGTCCAGGACGGACAGCCCCTCGTCTGGCTCCGTGTGCCCGACGCCCGCTGATGGCCGTCGTCCTCGTCACCGGCGGCACGCGCGGCATCGGCGCGGGGTGTGTGGAGTGGTTCCTCGCCAACGGCGACCAGGTCGCCACGACGTTTCGTTCGGCCGATCCCCCGCCGGCACCCCAAGGCTCGGATCCGGACCGCTTCCTCGCCGTGCGCTGCGACGTGCGCGACTCCGACGAAGTCGACGCGGCCTTCGTCTCCATAGAGGAACGGTGGGGCCCGGTCCAGGTGCTCGTGGCCAACGCCGGCATCACCAACGACTCGCTGCTGCTCCGGATGAGCGAGGCGGCCTTCCGCGACGTGGTCGACGCCAACCTCATCGGGTCGTTCCGGGTCGCCAAGCGGGCCGTGGCGAAGATGCTGCGCCTGCACGCGGGCCGCATCATCTTCGTGTCGTCGGTCGGGGCCTTCGTGGGGCTTCCGGGTCAGGCGAATTACGCCGCGTCCAAAGCCGGCCTGGTGGGCATGGCCCGCGCCATCGCCCGGGAGGTGGGCAGCCGCCAGATCACCGTGAACGTGGTGGCTCCGGGCCTCATCGACACCGACATGACCACCGCCCTGGGCGCCGACCGCGTGGCGTTCATGACAGGCCAGGTGCCGCTCGGCCGCGCCGGCAACGTGAGGGACGTGGCGGCCGTGGTCGGCTTCTTGGCCTCCGACGCTGCGGCATACGTGACCGGGGCCGTGGTGCCGGTCGACGGTGGGCTGGGCATGGGCCTGTAGCGTTCTGGTGAACCGACAGACAAGGAGCCGATAGTGGACAGCGACGCAGCCTTCGAGAGGTTTCGCGAGTGCGCCGTAGAGGTTTTGCAGGTGCCGGCGGACAAGATCACCAAGGAGGCCAAGTTCGCCGACGACCTCGATGCCGACAGCCTCGACCTCGTCGAGCTCGTGATGGCGCTCGAGGAGGCCTTCGACATCACCGTCGAGGAGACCGAGCTCGAGGACATCACCACGATCGGCCAGGCGTTCGACCTCATCTCGTCGAAGCTCTGATGCAGGTCGGGATCGGTGCCGACGGCCCGATCCGGGGGCGGCGGGTGGCTGTCACCGGGCTGGGGGCGATCACGTGCTGCGGGGTCGGGGTGGACGCTCTCTGGGACGGACTGCTCCACCCGTCGGTCGTCGGCGGGTTGGTGCGGGGCTACGAGCCCACCGACTGGTTCGGCCCGAAGGAGGTGCGCCAGCTCGACCGCTTCGCCCAGCTGTCGATGGTCTCGGCCTCCATGGCCGTCGAGGCCGCGGGGGAGCTGGCGGTCGATCCGGCCAAGGCGGGCGTCGTCTTCGCCACGGGCGTGGGCGGGTTCGAGACGCTGGCCGGTCAGGTCGGGGTGTACAACGAGAAGGGACCCGATCGGGTGTCGCCGCGCCTGGTCCCGATGATGATGGCCAACGCCGGGGCGGCGGGCATCTCCATGCGGCTGGGATGGCGGGGCCCGTCGGAGGTCATCTGCACCGCCTGCGCCGCCGGCACCCACGCCATCGCGGCTGCGGCCCGGCTCGTGGCGACCGGCCGCTGCGACGTGGCCATCGGGGGCGGGTCGGAGGCCAGCATGCACCCCGTCGCGCTGGCCGCGTTCGCCAACATGACCGCGCTGTCCACCTCGGGCAACTCCCGGCCCTTCGACGCCCGGCGGGACGGCTTCGTGATGACCGAGGGTGCCGCCGCACTCGTCCTCGAGGACTGGGACCGCGCCGTGGCCCGGGGCGCGACCATTTACGCCGAGGTGGCCGGGGCGGCAAGCACCGCCGATGCGCACCACATCACCGCGCCCGCCCCGGACGGGGCCGGCGCGGTCGCCTGCATGGAGCTGGCGCTGGCCGACGCCGACATCGCGCCGTCCGACGTCGGGCACATCAACGCCCACGGCACCTCGACGCCGTTGAACGACCTCGCCGAGGCACGCGCCATCGCCAAGGTGTTCGGGGAGCCCGGGCCGCTCGTGACGTCGACCAAGGGCGTGACCGGCCACGGGCTGGGGGCGGCGGGTGCCATCGAAGCCGTGGCGGCCACCTTGACCATTCACCACGCCACCATCCCGCCCACTGCCGGCTACGAGGAACCCGACCCCGAGATCGGCATCCAGGTCGTGCACGGCGAGCCCTGGCCCTGGGAGCCGGCCGCGGTCCTCTCCAACTCCTTCGGCTTCGGCGGCCACAACGGCTGCCTGGTCCTGCTGCCACCTGGCTGAACCCAACCGGTAAGGTCGCCCCTCCGCTGCCGCCCGGCGGCGACTCGTGAGGTTCGTCATGGGATGGTTGAGCACCTGGGGTGCTGCGGCGCGCCGCTCCCCCGTCACGTGGGCCCTGGTCACCGTGGCCGTCCTGGCCCTGGTGGCCGGGGGTGTCGTGCTGGCCACGCGCCCCGGTGCGCGGTCGCCCCGCCCCGCAGCCTCCGCACGGGCCTCGACGCGCGCCGTGGCCCTCGGGGACTCGGTCCCCTACGGCCACGGGCTCCACAACCCGTACCGGACGCCCCAGGTGGGCCTGCCCGCCGGCTGGGTGTCACAGGGCCCGTCCACCGCCGCCTACCCGAGCCGGGTGGCCTCGGACTTCGGGCTCACGATGACCGTGCGGCCGACGAATTGCGCGTTGACGGGTGACCAGCTCGCCATCAGCGGCGCCGTGGCCGACGCAGCCGACAACACCGCGCGGGACGGGCAGTGCCCCGTCCCGGCGCAGCAGGCCCGGAACCTGGGGGACGAGGTGGCGGCGGCGGCGCTCAGTCGGCACCCCGCCCGTCTGGTCCTGCTCCAGGACGGCGCGGATGACATCGACTTCGCCCACTGCCTGCTCTACCAGCTGGCCGACGTGGAAGGGGTGGGGATCGGCCTGGGGACACGCTGCGTGCAGAACGGGGCGGTGACGCCGGGGCTGGCGGCGAAGCTGGCGGACGTGCGCACCAGCCTGGCGAGCGCCATCGAGGGCATGGCGCCCGACGTCGGCACCATCGCCGTGCTCGACTACTACCAGCCCATTCCGATCCCCGCGCAGATCGCCGACGACAGCTCGGCCTCCCACCTCCACACGAACCTCGTGTGCGCCGGCCTCGAGGCCAACGCGGGCAGCACCTACGCCGCCGCCCAGGTGGTCCTCGGCGCGCTCAACCGCGCCATCGCCGGGGCCGTCGCCGATGCCCGCGCGCAGCACGTCACGAACGTCACGCTGATCGACGTGGCGTCCGCCTTCGAAGGTCACGGCATCTGCACCGCGGATCCGTTCGTCTTCTCGGGCGAGCCCGTGCCCGACACCACCCTGGCGGCCGACGCGGCGGACATCCTGGCCGCGAAGTCCTGTACCGCCACCGACGTCCTCCACGGCGCAGCGGCCTGCACGGCGCTGACGGCCAGGGCGACCCGGGCGGAGACGGACCTGGAGGGATACGTGTGGCGCGCCGCCCACCCCGATGCGGCCGGGCAGCGCGCCCTCGCCGCGCTCGTGGAGCACGAGCTGCGCGGCCGCGTCTAGCTCCCGTCGATCGCCTCCCGGAGCGACCCGACGAACGCAGCGGCACCGTCGGGGCCCTCACCCTCGAGCAGGCGGCGGACGAGCGCCGACCCGACGACCACGCCGTCCGCGACCTCGCACATCTCGGCCGCCTGGGCGGGCGTGGACACGCCGACCCCGACGCACACGGGCATGTCGGTGCAGCTCCGGATGCGCCCGACGACCTTCGTCACGTCGCTCCCGAGATCGCCGCGCTCCCCGGTCACCCCCATGCGCGCCACCGCGTAGACGAAGCCGCGCGCCCGCGCACAGATCCGCTCCACCCGGTCGGGCGGGCTGGACGGGGCGACCAGCAGGACGGTGTCGATGCCGGCTGCGTCCGCCTCGATCGCCCACGGGGTGATCTCCTCGATGGGCAGGTCGGGCAGGATGGCCCCGCGCACCCCGGCGGCGGCCAGGGAGCGGGCCATGCGCCGGTGCCCCGCCCGGAAGACGATGTTGTAGTAGGTCATCACCGCCACGGGCACCGGCGTCTCCGCCCCGGCGATGCCGTCCAGCACGTCCTGGGGCACCGTGCCACGGGTCAGGGCCCGCAGTGCCGCCTCCTGAACCACCGGCCCGTCCATCATGGGGTCCGAGAACGGGATGCCGACCTCGACGGCGTCCGCGCCCGCCGCGACGACCGCGGCCAGCGACTGGGTCCAGTCGTCGGTCATGCCGCCCATCAGGTACGGGATCAGCAGCTTGCGGCCGTCCTCGCGACGGGCCCGCAGCTCCTTCTCGAGCTCAGGCACCGCGCGCCCGCCCGAGGATCTCGCGCACCTGGGCCACGTCCTTGTCCCCCCTGCCCGAGAGGGTGATCAGGACCGTCGAGCCGGCGGGCAAGGCCGGGCTGCCGGCGGTCCGCGCCACCCACGCCACCGCGTGCGCCGATTCGAGCGCGGGAATGATCCCCTCGGTGTGGCTCAGGAGGCGGAACGCCTCGAGCACCTCGGCGTCGTCGGCGGTCGAGTACTCGGCCCGGCCGATCGCCGCCAGGTGGGCGTGCTCGGGGCCGAGCCCCGGGTAGTCCAGCCCGGCCGAGATCGACTCGGCCTCGAGGATCTGCCCCACCTCGTCCTGGAGCAGGCGGGAGTGCATCCCGTGCAGCACCCCCGGGATGCCGTTGGTGATGGCGGCCCCCCCGGCCGCCTCCACGCCCACCAGCCGCGCCTCGGTGTCCACGAAGCCGGCGAAGGTCCCCGCCGCGTTGGATCCGCCGCCGACGCAGGCGACCACCACGTCGGGGTCGTTCCCGTCGAGCACGTCGCGACACTGCCCGCGCGCCTCCTCGCCCACCACGCTCTGCAGCTGGCGGACCATGTAGGGGAACGGGTGCGGCCCCATGACCGATCCGAGGCAGTAGTGCGTGGTGTCGACGGTCGCCACCCAATCCCGCATCGCCTCGTTGACCGCGTCCTTGAGCGTGCGGCTGCCCGACGTCACCGAACGCACCTCCGCGCCGAGCAGCTCCATGCGGAAGACGTTGAGCTCCTGCCGCTTCGTGTCGACCTCGCCCATGAAGACCGTGCACTCCAGGCCGAAGAGCGCCGCGGCGGTGGCCGAGGCCACGCCGTGCTGGCCCGCCCCCGTCTCGGCGATCATGCGCGCCTTGCCCATCCGCTTCGTGAGCAGCGCCTGACCCACGACGTTGTTGAGTTTGTGCGAGCCCGTGTGGGTGAGGTCCTCCCGCTTCAACAGGACCCGCACGCCCAGCCGCTCCGACAGGCGCGCGCACTCGGTGACTGGTGTCGGGCGGCCGCCGTAGTGGCGCAGCAGCGAGTCGAGCTCGGAGCGGAAGGCCGCGTCCGCCCAGGCGTCGTCGAACCACTTCTCGAGCTCGAGGCAGGCCGGCATCAACGACTCGGGGACGAAGCGGCCCCCGAACTCGCCGAACCTGCCGTCGGAGCCGGGCCGGGCCATCAGGCTGTCGCCGCTCATCCGTCCCTCCAGTCGTAGGGCTCCTCCGCCGCGGCGTCGACCGGGGCATCGCGCGTGGCCGTCTCGTCGTGGGCCCGCCGCGCGTTGACGACGAAGGCGCGCACGAGCAGGGGGTCCTTCCGCCCGGGCGCGGACTCGACGCCGGTGGACACGTCGACCCCGGCCGGCCGCAGGCTCGCCACCGCCTGGGCCACGTTGTCCGGGGTGAGGCCGCCCGACACGATGAGGCGGTGCGGGTCGGCCACCCCCTCGGCCAGCCTCCAGTCGAAGACCTGGCCCGACCCGGGGTTGTCGCCGTCGACGAGGAGGTAGTCCGCCCCGAACTCCTCGAAGCGGGCGATGGCCCGCTCCCCGGCCCGGAAGGCCTTGATCACCGTCGGCACCCGGGCCCGCACCCACTGGGTCTCCTCGGCCGTCTCCTGGCCGTGCAGCTGCGCCGCGCCCAGACCCGCCACGCGGAGCGCGTCGACGACCCGCTGGGGAGCCTCGTTGCGGAAGACGCCGACCGTGAGCACGTGCTCGGGCAACCGCTTGGCGATGTCGCCGGCGAGCTGCACGGAGACCTGGCGGGGCGAGGGGGCGAAGATGAATCCGACCGCCGAGGCGCCGAGGCTGACCGCCAGCAGCGCGTCGGCTTCCGACGTGACGCCGCAGATCTTGACGAAGAGGCCCTCGCTCATCGTGTCCCGACCGGGTGCCCGACCAGCTCCCGCAGCTGCGCCACCCGGTCATCGGCGCGGACCAGTGTCTCGCCGACGAGGATGGCGTCGTACCCCGCCTCGGCCAGCTTGCGGGCGTCGACGGCGTCCCTGATGCCCGACTCGGCCACGGCGGTCACGCCCGGAGGGATGCGCGCCGCCAGGGCGCGGGCACGCTCGCGGTCGACGCTGAAGGTCCGCAGGTCGCGCTGGTTCACCCCGACCAGCCGGGCGCCGACGCGCAGGGCTCGGTCGAGCTCCTCCTCGTCGTGCACCTCGACGAGGGCCGCCAGGCCGAGCTCACCGGCCAGGGCCGCGCACCCGCGCAGCTCGGCGTCGTCCAGCGCAGCGACGATGAGCAGCACCGCGTCAGCGCCCATCAGCCGCGCGTCGGCCACATCCGCCTCCTGCACGGTGAAGTCCTTGCGCAGGACGGGCAGGCCCGAGGCCTGCCGCGCCGCGGCCAGGTCCCCGGGCGACCCTCCGAAGTAGTCGGCGTCGGTCAGCACGGACAGGCAGGCGGCGCCCCCGGCGACGTACTCCTTGGCGACCAATTCGGGCTGGAGGCCGGGGTCGAGATCGCCCTTGGACGGGGAACGTCGCTTGATCTCGGCGACGCACGAGAGCCCGCCGCCCCGCAGCGCCCCGGCGAAGTCGCGGGCCGGTGGCATCGCCGCCGCCCGTTCGACCAGCTCTCCGAGCGGGCGGCCGTCCGCGGCGGCGCGGGCGCGATGGGAAGCCAGGATGTCCGCCAGGTAGGTGGGCATGACGCCTCAGCGTAGTGGCGCGCCCTTTCGCCCCCGGGCCACTCCCCTGCTCAGCGCAGGTTCCCGAGCACCCGCTCAGTCCGCACCGGCCCCCGCCACCGCCGCGGCGGGCGTGTGCGGCATGGCGTCGGCCACCATCCGCTCGTCGTCGGCGAGCAGCGCGTGGGCGAGCTCCTTGACCATCTCGATGATCTCGGGGTGCTCCTCGGGGTTCCACCCCTCGAGCAGCTCGGTCAGCCCGTTGCGCCGGGCCTCGGTCAGCTTGTCGAGCGCCGTCCTGCCCGCGGCCGTGAGGTGCAGGTCGCGCTGGTCGCCCCGGCCCCGCTCCTCGATCATGCCGGCCGAGACCAGGCCGTCGACGCCCGGCTTGATCAATTCGGGGTCGACCTTCAGCCGCTCGGCCACGTCGGAGACGCTCGCGGCCGGCTGGTCGGCCAACCGGTAGAGCAGCCAGCACGACCGAGGCGGCAGGTCGATACCGGCCCGCTGCGCCAGGGTGCGGTACAGCTCCGGCCGGTTCTCCCGGGCCGACACCCGTTCGAGCGCGAGCTGTATCTCCTGGAGCGACGAGCGGTGCTGCGGCGCCCCCTGCACCTCACCGACGTCGACGGTCTGCACGGTCTTGCGCAGCTCCACCTCGGGCAGCAGGAAGCTGAGCAGGAACGCCACGAACGAGATCGGCACGGCGACGAGGAACACGACCTGTACCGCGTGCGTCACCGCGTCGATGTACTTGCCGTAGAACAGGAGACCCTCGGCGGTCGACTTGAGCCTGTCGAGGATCTCGGGGTTGATCGTCTGCGGGTTGAACGACCGGAGGATGGATGCCGGGACCTTGGCCAGCGCCGGTGCGAGGGTGTGGGTGAAGACGATCGTGTAGATCGCCCCGAAGACCGCCGTGCCGAAGGATCCCCCGATCATGCGGAAGAACGTCGCGCTGCTGGTCGCCACCCCGAGGTCCTGGTAGGACACCGAGTTCTGCACCGCCACGACGAGGACCTGCATGGTCAGGCCCATGCCCACGCCGAAGACGAACATGTAGCAGGCGAGCACCCAGTTGTTGGTCGAGGCGTCGATGAGCGACAGCAGGTACGCCCCCACCGTCATCAACGCCATGCCGACGACCGGGAAGACCTTGTAGCGGCCCCAGCGGGTCACCAGCCGGCCCGAGATGACGGATGCGCCGAGCATCCCGAGCATGAGCGGGAGGATGCGCAGGCCCGAGACGGTCGGGCTGACGCCCTTGACGTTCTGCATGAACAGCGGGAGGAACGTCAGCGCGCCGAACATGGCGAACCCCATCACGAAGCCGATGGCGCTGGCGGCGTTGAAGACCCGCACCCGGAAGAGCTTCAGCGGGATCACGGGCTCCGCCGCCACCTTCTCGGCGTAGAGGAAGGCGCCGGCGAGCACGACACCGACGACGGCACAGGCGATGCTCGGCGCAGACGCCCACGCCCACGAGATCCCGCCCAGGCTGGCGAAGAGGATGAGCGCCGTCGCCGAGGCGGCCAGCAGCAGCGCTCCCGCGTAGTCGATGGCGTGGGCGACCCGGCGCAGGTGGCCGGGCAGCACGGCGCCGGTGACGAACAACGCCAGGATCCCGAGGGGCAGGTTGATGTAGAAGACCCAGCGCCACGACAGGTACGTCACGCACAGGCCGCCGATGAGCGGCCCGATCACGGTGGCGACGGCGAACATGGCGCCGAACAGGCCCATGTAGCGGCCGCGGTCGCGCGGCGACACGACGTCGCCGATGATCGTCTGGGCCCCGACCATCAGACCGCCGCCGCCCAGGCCCTGCAGGGCCCGGAAGGCGATCAGCTCGGTCATGGTGTGGCTGAAACCGGCCAGGGCCGAACCGACGACGAAGATGACGATCGAGGCCTGGAAGAAGGTCTTGCGCCCGTACTGGTCGCCCAACTTCCCCCACAGCGGCGTGGACACCGTCGACGCCAGCAGGTAGGCGGTCACCACCCAGGCCAGGTGCGACCCCCCGTGCAGGTCCCCCACGATGGTGGGCAACGCGGTCGAGACGATGGTCTGGTCGAGGGCGGCGAGGAGCATGCCCAGCAGCAGGGCACCGAGGATCAGCCACAGCCGGCGCTTGGTGATCTTCTCGGCCACGGGCGGTGCTGCGGTGACGCTCACACCCACCTCCCCACCTCGGCCTCGATCGGCTCAGAGTAGGAACGTCCTGGTCCAAATGCAACCATGGCGGCCCGCCGCCCCCTGGCGCCGGACCGGTCCCGGCGGGAGCGGCCCACCGCATCTCGACCCGCGGCAACCCGCGCTACGGTCCCCGCGGCGGATACCGCCCGTCGCACCGCGACGGGCACGGAATCGGACGGAAGAAGGTCAAGAACCATGCGTACTCGCCTCACCGAGCTCCTCGGGGTGGAGCACCCCGTCATGCTGGCCGGCATGGGGGGCGTGTCCTACTCGGCACTGGCGGCAGCCGTCTCGGCGGCCGGTGGCTTCGGGTGCCTCGGCGCGTCCACCATGGGCGACGAGAAGATGGCGGAGGAGATCGCCGCCGTGCGCCACGCCACCGACAAGCCCTTCGGGGTCGATCTCCTCACGGCCATGCCGGGCGGCCTGACCGAGCAGGTCGAGGTCATCATCGAGGGCGGCGCGTCGGCCTTCGTGGCCGGGCTGGGCGTGCCGACGGAGGTGGTCGACCTCTGCCACCGCCACGGCGTGCTCGTGGTCAGCATGTGCGGGAAGGTCGAGCACGCGGTGCGGGCCGTCGAGGCCGGCTGTGACCTCGTGGTCGCGCAGGGCACAGAGGCGGGAGGGCACACGGGCCAGGTGGCATCCCTGCCCCTCGTGCCCCAGGTCGTCGATGCGGTCGGCGCCCGGGTACCGGTGGCCGCTGCCGGCGGCATCTTCGACGGCCGCGGCCTGGCCGCCGCGCTTGCGCTCGGCGCGGACGGCATCTGGGTGGGCACCCGCTTCATCGCGACGCCCGAGGCCCGGGGCGTGCTCGGGTACAAGGAGACGCTGCTGGCCAGCCGGGAGGATCAGACGACGGTGAGTCGCGCCTACTCGGGCAAGACGATGCGCGTGGTGCGCAACGAGTACACCGACTACTACGACGCCCACCCCGACGAGCTGAAGAAATTCCCCGAGCAGCTGGGCGTCTCCTACGGAAACGGGACGATGCATCTCGGGGGCGACTCCTTCACCGACGGCGTCGACGTCGACAAGGAGTGCTACCCGGCCGGGCAGGGTGTCGGCGCGATCTCCGAGCTCGTGCCGGCGGGGGACCTGGTGCGCCGGTTCGTCGCCGAAGCCGAGGAGGTCCTCGACCGCCTCGCCCGCCTGCACCAGACGAGCGGGCACGGGAGCTGAAGATAGTTTTCGGGATGACTTGGAATATTCTGATATATCGTTAGTGTTACACTGAGTGGCAGAACGAGTCCCGGTGGGACCGAAGACGAAGAACGAGGAGTCATCCCATGGCACACCAACACGAACACGACCAGGCCCATGACCACGAGCACGGCCACCCGCACGAACACGACCATCAATTCCGCCCGTTCGCCGGGCGCGGCATGCGGGGCCCCCGCGGCCGGTGGGGTGGCGAGCGAGGCGGCTGGGGCGGTGGCCGGAGGATGCCCCGGGGCGCCATCCGGACGGCGATCCTGGTCGCCCTGCGCGACGAGCCCGCTCACGGGTACGAGGTCATGCGCCGGCTCGAGGAGCTGAGCGGCGGGTTGTGGCGCCCGAGCCCCGGTTCGGTCTACCCGCACCTGCAGATGCTCGAGGACGAGGGCCTGGTGCAGTCGGCCGATGTCGAGGGCAGCCGCACCTACACGCTCACCGATACGGGGCGGGCCGAAGCCGAGAAGGCATCCCTCCCCTGGCAGGCGGCCGACGAGTCGGACGACGAGGTCCGGGCGCTGCGCCTCGGCGTGGGCCAGCTCATGAGCGCCGCCAAGCAATTGGCGGGTGACGGCGAGAAGTCCCAGATCGAGCGCGGCATCGCGGTGATCCAGAAGGCCCGCAAGGAGCTGTACCAGATCCTGGCCGAGGACTGACGGCCCGCCGGCAGGCCGGTACTGTGCAAGCGAGGCCATGACCATGACCACGACCACCGCACCGTCGAGCGACGCCGCGTCCCCCGGGCGCGGCGTGCCGATCATCGAGACGGTGGGTCTGACCAAGACCTACCAGGGCACGGACTTCCGCGCCGTCGACGAGCTGAACCTGCAAGTCGGGACCGGGGAGGTCTTCGGCCTCCTCGGTCCCAACGGTGCCGGCAAGACCACCACGGTCGGGGTACTCACCACGAGGGTCATCCCCTCCGCCGGGCAGGCCTTCGTCGGAGCCATCGACGTCGTGAAGCACCCGACACTGGTCAAGCAGTTGATCGGCGTCGTGTCCCAGCAGAACACCCTGGACCGCCAGCTCACGCCCTGGGAGAACCTCTACTTCCACGGCCGACTGTTCGGCATGGCGCCACGCGAGTGCCGCCAGACAGCGGACGAGCTGCTCGAGCGGTTCCAGCTGACCCGGTTCGCCAAGGCGTCGGTCTACGCCCTCTCGGGCGGGATGGCGCAGCGCCTCATGGTGGCCCGCGCCATCTTCCACCGTCCGGCCGTGCTCTTCCTCGACGAGCCCACCGCGGGACTCGACCCTCAGGGCCGCCTGGCGCTGTGGGAGCTGCTGGGCGGCCTCAACGCCGAGGGCCAGACAATCCTGCTCACGACGCACTACATGGAGGAAGCCGACAAGCTGTGCGACCGCCTCGCCATCATGGACCACGGCAAGATCCTCGCCCTCGACACGCCGGCGGAGCTGAAGCGAAGCGTCGGTGCCGACACCATCGTGACCGTGAAGGCCGCCGGGGACACCCAGCAGCTGGCCGACGCGTTCAGCGAGCGCCTCGAGGGCCTCACCCGCACCCGTCAGATCCCTGACGGCGTCGAATTGCAGATCCACGGCTCGGATCGACTCGTCCCGCGCATCGTGGAGGCCGCGGAGGCCGCCGGCTTCTCGCTGGCGGACCTCTCCGTGACCGAGCCCACGCTCGAGACGGTCTTCATCGGGTTGACCGGAAAGGACCTGCGCGACTGATGGCAGCCACCACGTCCCCGTCCGTCGCCGTGCACACCTTCGGGGGGCCCGGCTCGCACAATGTCGAGCTGAAGCCGACCCGCTCGGCAGCCGCGGCCAGCTGGACGTCGCTGCACGCGCTGATCCTGCGTGACCTCGTCGTGCTCTGGAAGCACAAGTTCGAGTTCACGGTGCGAACCCTGGTGCAGCCCTTCCTGCTCTGCTTCGTGTTCCTCTACGTGTTCCCCAAGATCGGCCAGGGCATCGGCGCAGCCAGCGGCGTCCCGGGCGCGGAGTCGGCGTTCGCCACCGTCCTCGTGCCCGGCGTGGTCGGGCTGTCGATCATGTTCCAGGGCATTCAGGCCGTGGCGATGCCGCTGGCCCAGGAGTTCGGCTTCACGCGCGAGATCGAGGACCGGGTGCAGGCCCCGTGCCCCATCTGGCTGGTGGCGATCTCCAAGGTCATCTCCGGTGCTGCCCAGGGACTCATCTCGGCGGCGATCGTGCTCCCCATCGCGTCCGTGGTGCACGCGGCGGGCGTGGAGGCCCAGATCAACCTCCACTGGCTGCTCATCGTCACCCTGGTCCCGCTTTCGTGCGTGTGCATGGCATCCCTCGGACTGTTGCTGGGGACGTCGTTCGAGCCGCGCAACCTGGGCCTCATGTTCGGGTTCATCGTGCTGCCCATCACCTTCCTGGGCGGCACCTACTACCAGTGGACGCGGCTGGCACCAGTCAAGATCGGCCCCGTCCACTGGCTGCAGATCATCGTGCTGATCAACCCGCTCATCTACATCAACGACGGGATGCGAGCCGCGTTCACGAACGCCGCCCACATGCACCTGTACGTGGTCTACCCGGCCATCATCGCCTTCAGCCTCATCTTCCTGGCCCTCGGGCTGCGGAACTTCCGCCACAAGGTGCTGGCCTGACCGGCTGAGCGCCCGCTCCGCAAAAGCACCTTCCACCTGGACTTTCGGTCCGGGGAAAACCCGGGGAAATTACATGTGCCAAATGCGACTCACCTGAGGCACACGTGGGTAGGGTGAACCGCAACTGCAGCCGGCCGTGCACCCGCTTCGGGTGGGGTGGCGAAGGGACGGATCCCATGGAAAAGAGCGGTAGGGCAGAGCCGTCCGACCTTTTGGATGCCTACGCCCGGGTTCGGTCCACCACCGAGCGCCTGGCCTCCGTCCTCAGCGCCGAGGACCAGACCGTGCAGACCATGCCCGACGTCAGCCCAACGAAGTGGCACCGGGCCCACGTCACGTGGTTCTTCGAGACGTTCGTCCTCGGCGAGTACGACAGCGGGTACGCCGCGTTCGACGATGCCTACGCGTACATCTTCAACTCGTACTACGAGGCCGTGGGTGCCCGCCATCCGCGCCCGGAGCGAGGGCTTCTGTCGCGACCCGGCATCGAGGAGATCGCGCGCTATCGCGCCCATGTCGACGCAGCCATGGAGGCGCTCCTGCGGGACCCCGGCGAGCCCGGCCTCACGGAGCTGATCACCCTGGGCCTCCATCATGAACAGCAGCACCAGGAGCTGCTGTTGATGGACATCAAGCACGTGCTGTCGCGCAACCCACTCCACCCCGCCTATCTGCCGGGCTCGCCCACCCCCGCCGGCGTCGCACCACCCAAGGCGGGCTGGATCGAGCATGCCGGCGGGTCCGTCGAGATCGGGCACCGGGGCACGGGCTTCGGCTTCGACAACGAGTTCCCCGTGCACACGGTGCACCTCACGCCCTTCGCCCTGGCCGACCGGCCGGTCACCTGCGGCGAATGGCTCTCCTTCATGGAGGACGACGGGTACAGCCGGCCCGAATTCTGGCTCTCCGACGGCTGGGCCGTCGTCGACACGCAGCACTGGGAGGCTCCCCTCTACTGGTCGCGGGACCCCGACGATCCCGACCGCTGGCTCCAGTTCACGCTGTCCGGCCTGCGGCCGGTCGACCCCGACGAGCCCGTCTGCCATGTCAGCTACTACGAGGCGGACGCGTTCGCGCACTGGACGGGGATGCGGCTGCCCACCGAATCCGAGTGGGAGACGATCGCCGCATCGGACGGTGAGGGCGACAACTTCCTGCCCGAGGACGCCCTCTCGCGCGGGGCGCCCCATCCGAAGCCCGCCGTCTCCTCGAACGCCATGTTCGGCGACACCTGGGAATGGACCTCGAGCGCGTACTGCCCGTACCCGGGTTTCCGCGCCGCGCCCGGCGCGGTCGGCGAGTACAACGGCAAGTTCATGGTCAGCCAATACGTGCTCCGCGGCGGGTGCTGTGCCACGCCGGGCGGGCACGTCCGCACCACGTACCGCAACTTCTTCCCGCCCGGCGCCCGCTGGATGTTCGGCGGGGTGCGACTGGCGCGGGACCCCTGAGCCGTGGCGTACACCATCGACGTGCACCTCTCCCCTGAGGAGGTGCGGAGGCAGATGCGGACCGACGCCCTGCAGGGGCTGCAAGGCGACGAGAAGTCCATCCCGCCGGTCTGGTTCTACGACGAACGCGGCAGCCGCCTCTTCGAGGAGATCACCCAGCTTCCCGAGTACTACCCCACCAGGGCGGAGCGGGCGCTGCTCGAGGCACACGCCCCCGCCATCGCCGGGTTGTCGAAGGCGGACACGCTCGTCGAGCTCGGCGCCGGGGCGTGCGACAAGACGCGCGTGCTGCTCACCGCCCTCGACGACACCGGTCAGCTGTCGCGCTACGTCCCCTTCGACGTCAGCGACGAGTTTCTCCGGAGTGCGGCAACGACCCTGTCCCAGGAGTACGACTCGCTGGACATCCACCTGGTCATCGGCGACTTCCACCAGCATCTGGCCGAGATCCCCTCCGAGGGCCGGCGGATGGTCGCCTTCCTCGGCGGGACGATCGGCAACCTGGACCCGGCACAACGGGCCCGATTCCTGTTCGACCTCAACTGCACGATGTCGAGCGAGGACTCGCTGCTCCTCGGGACGGACCTGGTCAAGGACCCGGGCCGCCTGGTGGCGGCCTACGACGACTCGGCGGGCGTCACCGCCGACTTCAACCGCAACGTGCTCCGTGTCCTCAACGAGCAGCTGGGTGGCGACTTCGATCCCGACAATTTCCGGCACGTGGCGCTCTGGAACGAGGAGCGGCAGTGGATCGAGATGCGGCTGCGCGCCGAGGGGGCGGCGGAGGTCTCCCTGGCCGGCGCCGGCATCACGGTCCGCTTCGACGAGGGAGAGGACCTGCTCACCGAGATCAGTGCCAAGTTCACTCCCGCCAGGGTCGAACGCGAGCTCTCCGAGGCCGGTTTCGTCGTCGAGGAGATGTGGGGGGCGCAGGACGGGGAGTTCCTGCTCACCCTCGCCCACCCCTACTGCTGAGGGTGGGACCCTCTCAGCCGACGCGCTCCGGCGTGTCCGCCGCGATCACCGCCGACGCGTCAGGGGCCTCGGCCTCGCCCACCGACCGCCGCCGGCGCACGAGCCACACGCCGAGAAGGACGACCAAGAAACCGGAGGCGCCGAGGCTGAGGATGCTCGCCAGCAGCAGGTGCCGCGGCTCGTAGTGGAACATGACGAGGTCGTGTCCGGGCGGGATGTGGACCTCCTGGACCAGGTCGACCGAATTGAGCGGGATGCTGTGCGCCTTGCCCCCGTTGACGGAGACGGAGCCCCTCCATCCCGAGTCCCAGGCGACGGAGCGGAGGACCGTCGCCGCGGTCGGCGCGTCGACGCGGATCTCCTCGGACTTCGTCGTGCTCGAGATGACCTCGACCGGCAGTTGCCGGCCCCCGGCCGTGGTGGCCGAGATCGGCGTGGGTGGTTTGCGCAGGGTGAACACCGCGTAGCCCTGCGACAAGCCGGCCAGGTTCCACGGTCCGGGCACGATCGTCCCGGAGAGCGCGCCGCCGAGTTCGTAGGGGCGGCCGGCCACGGTCACGATCCCCACGTACGGCGGGAGGGAGCCGGCGTCGACACGGACCGATGCGCCGACCGCACTGCCTCCTGGGAGCCGTCCCGTCACGCTCTGCGACCCCTCGGCCACGGGCACCGGGTCGCCCCAGTGGGTCTGCCCGTCCGCGCCCAGCGCGCCGAAGCGTACGACGGTGCCCGGTCCTGCCGCATGCGTCAGGAGCAGGGTGACCGAGTCGGGCTGGAGCGACTCCCCGAAGAACCACGAGGCGGTCTGTCCCGTGCGCAGGGTGGGCCGGGGCGCGGGGTAGAAGGGGTACGCGGTCTCGTTGTAGTCAGCCCCGTACCCCCGGGGGAGGACGGCGTCGGCACCGATGCCCTCGGACAACTGGCGGATGTCGCCCACGGAGGTGGGCGTGGACTGGAGCGGTACGAGGAAGTACTCGGGCAGGGTGACGACCTCGCGGAGGTCGAGCCGGTCCAAGGTGCCTGACGCCAGCTGGCCGATGTCGAGGTCGTCCTGCTCGTGGGTGTGGGTGACCGACTCGTAGTTGCCGTTGACGATGGACGCGTAGCCGGAGACCGACGGCAGCCCGGCGACGATGTTGAGGTCCGGCACACCCTGAGGGCTGTCGGGCCAGCTGTCGTAGGTCTGGGGGTCGTAGTTGACCATGCGCGCCCCGGGCGCCAGGTGGGCCGCCATCAGCTGCTGGACCGGCGTCGTCCCGCTGACGAGGTCGTTGGGGGGTACCTGGGTGAGCTGGCTCGTCCCGGCCATCACCCCGAGGTCGATCGCCACGAAGACCGCGGCCAGCTGCACCCAGTGGAGCCGCCGGATGTAGGGCCGGATCCACACGACGGCGGCCGCGCCGGCACAGAAGGCCAGGGCGATGATGCTCGCCTCGCGGACGGTCACGGTGACCTCAGGGCTGGCCGACACGCCGGCGAACACACGGACGAGGGAGCCGGTGGCCACCTGGGCCCAGATGGAGAGGGCGGCCACGATGCCGAACGGCACCAGGGCCATGATCCGGTCGTAGCGGTTCAGTGGGCTCTTCGGCCGCGGTGTGTCCGTGCGGTCGATCCAGCCTGCGAACAGGACGCAGACCGCGGTGGCCACGGTCACCATGTTGCGGCTCTGCAGGCGTTGATGGCCGTAGAGCGGCAGGGCGTTGAACAGATGCTCCAGCGGCGTGTTGGAGCCGAGGGCGAGCAGGAGGCCGAACAGCCCGACGACGTACCACGTGAGCCTGTCGCGCGCGCCAATCCGGCTCGGCCACCCCGGTCGGAGCAGGGTCACCAGCGCGATCAGGGGCAGGATCCCGAGGTAGATGCCGACCTCGGGCAGGTTGTACTGACTGAAGAACTGCGCCTCGCCGAGATGCCCGTACCCGCCGTCGAGGTAGGGGACCAGCGCGAAGATGCCGAACGGCCCGGGGTAGCTCCCCGCGGCGGCGATCACGCCGCTCCCCCGCTGCGAGCTGCGGATCGCTTCGAGCCCCGGCAACCATTGGATGGCGGCCAGCGACAGGGCCAGCACCGCCCCGGCGGCGCATCTCGAGAGCACTCGCCACCAGCGTTCTCTGCTCAGGCCGGCCGACATGACGGCGAAGGCGACGATCAGGAGCGCCTCGTCGAGCATGGCCTCGGGCGCGCCCGCGAGGATGACCGTCGCGAAGGCGATGCCGAGAAGGACCGACCAGCGCCACCGACCGTCACGGACGATGTGCAGCACGGCCAGGAGCATCCAGGGGATGGCCACGAAGCCCTCGCTCATGTCCACGTGGTTGACCTGGCTCAGGACAGGCCCGGCGAACGCGAACGTGGCCGCGCCGAGGAGGCATGCCACCCTGGAGAGAGCCAGCGCGCGCAGGAAGACGTACATCCCGACGCCGATCGCGGAGTACACGATGACCTCGGTGGCGATCCAGGCCGCCCGGTCCGGCATGACGGCGAACAATCCCGTGAGGGGGTAGAACGCCCCCGCGTTGAAATCGGCCATCAGCGGCGTGCCGCTGAAGATGTACTGATTCCAGAAGGGCAGCTGCCCGTGCCGCAGCATAGAGCCGACCAGGACGCGCAGCGGGTAGTTCTGCTGCAGGTTGTCGCCCGTGATGAGCAGGTGCCCGCCGAGGAGATCCGGCAGCACGAAGGCGGCCGTCGGGATGGCGACCAGCACGACGTAGGGCCACAGCGGTCCGCTGAGTGCTCGGAGTCGGTTCACTGGCGAAGGGAAGCCTTCCGGGAGTTCGGGTGCCTGCGCCCTGGTGGAGGGATCGGCGTGGGCGGGCCCAAGCGGCGAAAGCTAGCCCGTTGCCCTGGGAACACACTCAAAGGCTCAGTGGGGGTGCTCCGATGGGGAGTCGTCGCTGTGCGGCCTCTCGGTGCGGGTGATGCTGCTCGACGTGGAGCGCCACAGTACCTTCGGCTGCAGGGCCGACCGCTCGAGCCGGCCGATGTGCGCGCGTGCGATGGACAGGAGGTCGGCCAGCAGCTCGTCCCCGAGCAGGAAGGGCAGCAGACCCAGGTCGAGGAGCTTGGTGTGTGCCGCCCGGTAGTAGTGCTCCTCGAGCTCGACCCGCGGGTCGTCGAGGTGCACGATCTCGGCCCCGCCGACCGCGTGGGAGACCTTCTGCGCCAGCTCGAGCACCGAGAACGACTCCGTGAACTGGTTGAAGACGCGGAATTCCCCGGCGTTGGCCGGAGTCCGGATCGCGAGCTCCACGCAGGCGAGCGTGTCGCGGATGTCGAGGAACCCGCGCGTCTGGCCGCCCTTGCCGTACACGGTGAGGGGCTCTCCGGCCGCCGCCTGGATCACGAACCGGTTCAACACCGTGCCGAAGACAGCGTCGTAGTCGAAGCGGGTCGCCAGGTCCGCGTGCAGGGTGGTCTCGGGCGTCGACTGCCCGTACACCACTCCCTGGTTGAGATCGGTGGATCGGAGGCCCCAGGCCCGGCAGCAGAACGCGATGTTGTGGCTGTCGTGGACCTTGGAGAGGTGGTAGAAGCTCCCCGGCTGCTTGGGGAAGGGCAGGACGTCGGTGCGCCCACGGTGGGTGATCTCGATGTAGCCCTCTTCGATGTCGATGTTGGGCGTGCCGTACTCCCCCATCGTGCCGAGCTTGACGAGGTGGATCGACGGGTCGACCTCGGCGATGGCATAGAGCAGGTTCAACGTGCCCACGACGTTGTTGACCTGGGTGTAGACCGCATGCTTGCGGTCGACCATGGAGTAGGGAGCGCTGCGTTGCTCGGCGAAGTGGACGATGGCGTCGGGCCGGAAGCTGCCCACCATGTCGTAGACGAACTCGTCCTCGGTCAGGTCTCCGATGAACACGTCGAGGCGCTTGCCCGAGACCTCCTCCCAGCGCTCGACACGCCGGTGCAGCGAGGCGATCGGGACCAGGGAGTCGACTCCCATTTCCAGGTCGTAGCCCCGGCGGGCGAAGTTGTCCGCGACCCCCACGTCGTAGCCGGCCCTGGAAAGATGCAGCGCAGTCGGCCAGCCCAGATACCCGTCACCCCCGAGAACCAGAACTCGCACCTGACACCTTCCGTTTCCGTGACAGCCGGATTTCACATCCGTGACAGGAAGAGTTTCCCCTTGTAGCCTGGGACAGTCCTGAGAATCCCGTCAGGGAAGGTTTCGGGCCCAAATTGCGCCACAGGTATGACAGAATCACTGCAGTTTCATGAAGTTTTTGGCACCCGCGGCACCCGCCCCGGGAACTCAGGTAAGGAAGCCCCGATAGACCTCGTGCCCCCGAGCGCAGCCACCGACGCCACGACACCCTCCGAGACCACCGGCACCGACGCGCCCGTGCAACCGATGGTTCGGCTCTCGATGGCGCGCACCGCCGTCCTCGGGCTCGTCGGCACGACCGCGATCGTCGTCGGTTCGGTGCTCGGTGGCCAGTCCTTCGAGACCCACCTCCCCGGTGCGTGGTTCTTCGGCATGCCCGGTGGTCTCTTCGGGTCGCAGGGCACGAACGATGCGTTGCCTCCCGTCGCCTCGCTGGCGCTTGTCTTCGGCGGCCTCATCCTGCTCACCCGCGTCTGGGTCGGGTTCCTGGGCCACCTGAAGCGGCACAACGGCTTGCCCGTGAAGCGCGTCGTGCTGGTCGTCATGATCTGGGCCGTGCCGCTGTTGCTGGCGCCGCCGCTGTTCAGCCGCGACGTCTACACCTACGCCGCACAGGGCGAGATGGTCAGCCACCACATCAACCCGTACTCCTACGGGCCCAACGTGCTCGGCGCCACGCCGTTCAATCAGCTGGCCGACTCGGTGTGGTCGGGCACCGAGTCACCGTACGGCCCGACCTTTCTCACGGTCGACGGGGCCCTCGACCAGGCCTCCGGCCACCAGATACTGGCTGACCTCGTGCTTCTCCGCCTTCTCGAGGTCGCGGGGATCGCCCTGATGGTCGCCGCAACGCCGACGCTGGCCCGCTCGCTCAAGCGCGATCCTGCGCACGCCGTGCTGCTGGGGGCGGGATCGCCGCTCGTCCTCTTGTCATTGCTCGCCGGAGACCACAACGACGCCCTGATGGTGGGGCTTCTGGTCGCGGGCCTGGCCGTGGCGAAACGCTTCGGCACCGTTCCCGGTGTGATTCTGTGCGCGCTCGCGGCGGGAGTGAAGTCCCCTGCCGCGCTTGGCGTGCTCTTCTTGGGCTGGGTCTGGGCCGGCCCTGCCGCGTCCACGCGCCGTCGCATCGCCCACACCGCCCTCGCCGGGGTGATCGCCCTGGCCACCATGGAGGTGATGGCGCTCGCGTCGGGGACGGGGTGGGGTTGGGTGCGCACGACCTCCACCGCGGACGCGTCGTTCACCGGGGTCACACCAGTCAACGTGCTGGCGCGCGGGGTCTCCATCTTCAGCCACGTGCTGCAAATGCCGGTCTCGACCATGGACGCGCGGCCCGTCTTCATGGTGCTCGGATTGCTGATCGCCGTCTACGTCGGGTACCGGCTCCTCCTGCGCTCCCCCCGGGACGGCGTGGTCCTCTGCCTCGGCCTCACGTTGCTGGTGCTCGCGTTGTTGGGGCCGATCGTCTGGTCCTGGTACGTGACGTGGGGGGTGGTCGTGCTGGCTCCCGCCGCCTACGGACGTCTCCGGACGGCCCTCATCGCGATCAGCACGTTCTGGGCCTTCGCCGGGCTGACGACGGTGCACAACATCTACGAGCGGATGATCCACACCTTCTTCGTGCCCGACCTGCTCCTCGTGGCCATGCTCCTGGCGATCGCCATCATGCCGCTCGGGCAGTTCTCCCGGGCACGAGGTCAGGCACGGCTGCCCCACCTCTCCTCGGGTGACGACGACGGCACGCAGCGCGGCCCCCGGCTCGGGGGTGGCGTGCTGGCCGGCGCGGGCCCCGCCGCGGCGACCTGAGCCCGGTCGCCGCGCACTACGCCGGGGCGCCACCGTTGGCGGCGACCGCCTCCGTCCAGGCCTCGATCATGGGACCGAAGCTGGCCGGGTTGTACGCGTCCTCCTCGTAGGAGAAGTGCATGTCGCCGGCGTAGTGGAGGACGGTGATGTTGTGGGCCTGATGCACCGACCCGTCCCCCGGGTCCTGCATCCGGTTCTCAATCCGGCAGATCCACCAGCCCCGCTCCTCGTCGCACACGCACCACGAATGCGGGAACGAGTTCATGGCGCGGTTCGGCCACTCCGCCATGAGGGGTGCGATCCACTCGTAAATCTCGTCGGGTCCGTGGAAGGTGCCGAACGTGTGCTCGAGGTAGACCGCGTCGTCGGTGAAGAGGTCCGCCCAGTCGCGCCATTCCCCGCTCGAGGCGCACCGGGCGGCCGTCTCCATGTAGTGCTGGTGCGCGCGCTCCAGTTCCTCTCTGCTCCATGGCTTGCTCACGATTTCAGTATCCATTCGCTCATGGTGACACTGCGCAAGGTGCTCAGGTCGGTGAAGGCGGTGATCTCGTCGATCATCTGCGCCACGTGCTCGTTCATGCGCTGCGGGTCGCCGTCCGCGCAGTAGAACAGCATCGGATCGGTCACGTGCTCCAGGGACGGCCACGCCTCCTCCACGATGCCCCTGATCGGTGGCGCGCCGTCGGTCACCGCCCGGAACACGGCGTTGCGGACGTAGCGGCAGCGTGGCTGGATCGCCTCGGTGATGGGCGAGATCCGCGTGTGCCACCTGGTCATCCACTCGTCGAAGCTCAGGTCGGGGTGCTGCCGCAGGAGGGCGACGGTCAGGACCCCGGGTGACCGTCCGCCATCGGGCCAGTCGCGTGCCGCCGACCACTGGTTCGCCCCGTAGTCGCGGTAGAGGGACTCGACGACCTCGTACCCGGCCACGTGCTCCGCAGCGCCGGCGAGCACCTTCTCGAAGGGATCGCGGTAGTCGACGGCGTCGATCCAGAGGGACACGAGCGCATGCAGCGGGGTCTCGCCCTCCGGCGTGGGCACCGGGGCCGGAATGTCGCTCTCCGGGTCCCACGCGTCGATGGTGAGGCGCAAGGGGTCGAGGGAAAGGAGCTCCCGCGCCACCGGGCCGAGCACGGTGTCCGCGACCTCGGCCCGTGTGGCCCCTGGTTCCAACCAGACCAGGTACATCAGCTTCTCCATCGTCCCTCCCTCTTCACCAGGTGAGCCCCAGCGCTTCCCGCATGGTGGCCTCGAACTCCGCGTCACCGAGAGTGCGGCGTAGCTGGAGCACCAGTGCGGCATCCTTGCCGACCTCGACGCGCAGCGGGGTGGACGGATCCTCGAGGGCGTCGGCCACGGCGTTCGCCACCACCTCGGGTCCGGGTCTGCCCTCCGGCCCTGTCAGCGTCGCCACCGTGGCGCCCCATTGGGCGTGGAGATCGGCGTAGATCGCAGGGCCCGCGTGGTCGTCGGCGTGCTTCATCCCCGGAGCGATGTAACCGGGCTCGACGATGACGACTCTGATCCCGAAGTGCCCGACCTCGAAGTGCAGCGTCTCGGACAGTGCTTCGAGCGCATGCTTCGAGGCGGCGTACGCGCCCTCGAGCGGCGTGCCGATCTTGCCCTGGACCGAGCTGACGTTGACCAGCACCCCGCTGCCGCGCTCGCGCCACGACGGCACCACGGCCTGGGCCACGCGCAGGGGTCCGATCGTATTGACCTCGAGCACCCGGGTGAAGGAGTCGAGAGGGTACGTCTCGAGCGGGCCGTAGCCGGTCAGGCCCGCGTTGTTGACCACGGCGTCCAGCTCGCCCGCCCTCGACAGCGCCGAGCAGACCGACTCGGCATCGCTGACATCGAGCGGCAGGGCCTCGACGGCGGGGAGGCCGGCCAGCAGGGCGACGTCACGGGCGGTCGCCACGACCTCGTGTCCCCGCGCGGCCAGCACCTCCACGGTGGCCCGGCCGATGGCCCGCGCCGCGCCGGTGACCAGCACCCGCACGGCTCAAGACCCACCCTGGGGCGAGAGACCGGCCAGCTCCTCGCTCACCTGCCACAGACGCCGGGCCGCGTCGGGGTCCTGCGCCCAGCGCTTGGGTTCCTCGGGCCGGCACTTGACGAAGTACTTCCCGCTGACGCCAGCCACGTCGGGCGAGGACGCCAGGTAGATGGACGTGCGGGCCCCTTTGGCCGGGGACAGGAAGAAGGGGCTGCTGATCTTGATGCCGAACGCCAGCAGCCCCCGTGCATCGCCGTCGGCGCCGTAGCCGGTGCGCACGGTTCCGGGATGCAGCGAGTTCGCGGTGACGCCGCTCCCCTCCAGTCGCCGGGCCAGCTCGAGCGTGAAGAGGATGTTGGCCAGCTTCGACTGCCCGTAGACGCGCATGCCCGCATAGTGCCGCACCGACTGGAGGTCGTCGAAGGGGATCCCCTTGCGGGCGCTGGCGTGCGCTATCGAGGCCACGTTGACGATACGCGAGGGTGCCGACTCCGTGATCCGGGCCAGCAGGAGGTTGGTGAGCAGGAAGGGGCCGAGGTGGTTCGTGGCGAAGGTCGCCTCCAGCCCGTCGACCGTCTCGGCCCGCTCGCTCAGCACGGCGCCCGCGTTGTTGACGAGCACGTCCAGCCTCGGGGCGGTCTCGAGGATCTCTGCCGCCCCGCGCCGGACCGACGAGAGGTCCGCCAGATCGAAGACGACGAGCTGGAGCTGCCCCTCACCGCCGAGACGTTGCGCCAGCGCCGCGACGGCAGCGCGACCCTTGTCGGCGTTGCGGGCCGTCACCAGGACCCGGGCCCCCATCGCGGCCAGCGCCGCCGCTGTCTCGAAGCCGATGCCGGAATTGCCACCCGTGACGACGACCGTCTTCCCCTGCATGTCGGGCACCGCGCGCAGCCTCCTCGTGACGGGCAGGCGTCAGCATTCCACACCCGCGCGCGCCGGCACTCACCGCCAGGTGTCGCGCGCCTCGACCAGTCCCCGCTCCGGGTGCAGGAAGCTGCCGCTCAACGTCCGCTCCGCGGTGCGCATCTGCCACTGCAGCAGCTCCTGCGTGGCCTCCCATGCCGCCGCGCTGACCGCCTCGCCGCCGTCCGCCAGCAGGTTGCGCGTCTGCCCGGGGTCGGACTGCAGGTCGAACAGCAGCGGCGGCAGGACGTTCGACGCTGCGCCGAACTGCACGTACTTGTGGCGCGGTCCCCGCGAGACCGCCAGAGCGCAGTGGCTCATCGGGATGCCGAACATGGTCTCGGCCTGCGGGTTGGCCGGGTCCGAGAAGCTCCATTCGAAGTGCGCCGTGTCGCGCCAGTGCTCGGGAGCCTGCTCGCCCCGCACGAAGGGGGCCAGCGACCAGCCGTCGGCCTGCAGCGGCACCTCCGCACCGAGGAACTCACAGATAGTGGGCAGCAGGTCGACCGACTCGGTCACCGCCCGCTGCACCGAGCCCCGGCCGAGGTCGGCCTCCGGGCGGGGGTCCACGACGATCAGCGGGACGTGATAGCTCTCGTCCCAGTACCCCAGCTTCTCCAGGAGCCAATGGTCACCGCCCATCTCTCCGTGGTCGCTGGTGAGGACGACGAGGGTGGACTCGGCCAACCCGCTCGCACGCAGGTACTCGAAGAGCGGGGCGAGCCCGTCGTCGACTTCGCGCTGGGCGCCGTAGTAGGTGGCGCGGACCTGTCGGCGCTCCCGCTCGTCGCGCGGCGCTCCGACCCCGGGGATCCTCATGGCGAGCGCTGCCAGAGGATGGATGCCGGACTCCTCCTCGGGCGTGGGGCACCCGGCGAAGGGCCCGATCGCGTCGGCCGGGTACAGATCGTGGTAGCCCAGCGGGTTGCGTCGCGGCGGATGGGGCCGGATGAAGGAGGCGTGGAGAAAGAACGGCCGGTCGCCGTTGCGCTCCAACCAGTCGACGACCTCCTGGCGCACGAACGTCGTCTGCGACAGCTCGACCGGGAAGCGCGTGGGCGCCCAGGTCGACCCGTGCGCCTCCGCGCCGGGAAACCCCTCGATGGGCTGGTAGAGATCGTGGGGGTTGGCCGGCACGTCGACGCCCTGGGCTCCCAGCCATCGTCCCCATGCCGGGCTCCCCTGCTCCCAGGGGTCCTCGAGCAGGACCCGGAACCCCGGCAGGATCCCCTCGTAGCTGAAGAGCCTCGGATCCCTCGGCGGCACCGTGCGCGGGTCGACCGACGTGTCGGTGTACCCGAAGAGGACGGGGTCGTAGCCCAGCTCCCGCGCCACCAACGCGACGTTCGTGAAGCGCGCGTCCAGGGGCGTCCCGTTCAGGATGGACCGGTTGCGGTGCTGATAGGTGCCGGTGTACATGCACGCCCGCGACGGGCCGCACGGCGCCGCGTTGGCCCAGTGGTTGGCGAAGAGGACGCCCCGGGCAGCGAGTGTGTCGAGCGCCGGCGTGTCCACCACCGGATGGCCGAGCGCCGAGAGACAGTCACCGCGCCACTGGTCGAGGGTGATGAAGAGCACGCTGCGGGACGGCGGCATGCCCCACTCTTGCCGATGACGCGGACCCGAGCTGCGGCGACCGAGTGCACGGTGCCGCCCCCGGCCGGAGGCTCACGACGTCCGGACCGACGCCCCTCCGAGCCTGGTCCCGAACTCGATCAGCCAGGAACCCACCCGCGGTGCCACAGCCCGGCGCACTGCTCGGCCACCGGCAACCGGGCGTCCGGTGGCCGAGCGCTGCGTCGCTCCTGAGTCCGTCATCGCCGCCACGGGTCGCCGGACGTCCCTCCTGGATCCGGCCCCCGCCAGCAGCTCCTGTCGGTGCGCGTCCGCCTGGGAGTGCACTGCCTTCGCCTGGATCATCGAACTCACCTCTCTGGACCCTTCCCTGTCTGCGCCCCCTCCAAGCGTCCCTTCATTCTAACCAGTCATTGACAACGAATCAAGGATATCCTAATATAGCCCTATGCCTATGTTCACCGAGGAGATGACTCCGCCAGCCTCCTCGTCGGTGTCGGCGGCTCCGTCGTTGGCCAGCGATCTGTCGTGGCTCCTCTCCGTTGCGGCGCGGCCTTCGATGCAGGCCCGGTACCCGCAGCTCGCCGAGATGTTCAACGGACGTGAGGACCTGGCGGATCGTGTGCGCGGCTTCTGGGGCGAGGGCTCCGAGGAGACGTGCTTCACCGAGATGCAGATCCTCGCCGACCACGCCGGTGCGACGACCGAGACCGACGCAGACGCCCTGTGGCGGGCGATCGAGGCGGGCGTGGCCACCGTGCCCCTCGACCTCGAGATGCCGTCCGAGACGCCGGAGGAACGGGAGGTGTATCTGGAGCGGTTCCGACAGCTCCGGGAGTCCCCGGACCTCCTGGCGTCGTACCTCGGCCTCCTCCGCGAGGTCTGGGCGCCGGTGGACGACACGTGGCAGCAGGCTCTGCCCGTCATGCAGGAGGCCGGTCGCCACGTGGTGGCGCAGTACGAGCGTGGGCGGTCATTGGAGACACTCATACCGGCGGGGTGTGACATCCTCCGGGACCGGATGCCCGACATCCTCTCGGCGGTGGGTTCGGGTCGGCAGGCACTGCTGTTCGTGCCCTGCCTCTTCTTCGGGTCGTCCATGTACCTGGAGTTCCCCGGGCTGGTGGTGATCGGCACCGGCGTGGGCCAGGGCGACGTCGAGGCGCGGGCCCGCACGGAATCGGTCGCCCGGCGCCTCAAGGCCGTGGCCGACCCGACCCGTCTGGCGATCCTGCACTCGCTGGCGACCGCACCGAGCACGGTGGGCGAGCTGGCGATGCTGTTCCGGCTGGCGCAGCCGACCGTGAGCATGCACGTCAAGGTCCTGCGCGAGGGTGGGCTGGTCCGATCGGAGCGGAGGGCCGGGAGGCTGCGGTTGAGCGCCGACGCCACCGCGGTCGACGCGCTGCTCGGCGAGCTTCGCCGCGCCGTCCTTCAGGACGAGGGCGACAGCACCACCGGCAACGACCTGATGCCCGCCACCGTCGTCGAGAGCACCCGCTCCGGCGAGCCGGTCACCGCGTAGTCGGGGAACCGCGCCAGCAGTTCCTCCAGGAAGATCCGGCCCTCCAGGCGGGCGAGACTCGCCCCCAGACAGACGTGCTCCCCGAATCCGAACGCCAGATGCACCGGGGTTGTCGCCCGGCGCACGTCGAAGCGTGCCGCATCGTCCCCGAAGACCTCCTCGTCGCGGTTGCCCGACGCGTAGAGCATGCACAGGTAGTCGCCCTCGCCGACCCGCGCCCCGCCGACCACGGTGTCGGAGGTGGCTGTACGGCAGAAGGCGTGCACGGGCGTCACCCAGCGCAGGCACTCCTCCACGCCGCCGGGGAGCAACGCGGGATCGGAGGCCAGTGCGGCCCGCTGATCGGGATGTTCCTCGAGGACGAGCGCCGTCCCTGACAGGAGCGTGCGCGTGGTCTCGTTGCCGGCGACGAGCAGCGTCAGGAGGAACATGAAGAGCTCCTCCCTGCGGAGCGGGCACCCGTCGACCTCGGCCTGCACCAGCAGCGACACGAGATCCTCCCCCGGCTGCGCCCGCTTGGCCCCGATGTGCGCCACGATGAACGCCGAGAGCTCGCCGAGCGCGGTCATCGTCTCGGCGGGAGGCAGGTCGGGGGACTCGATCGCCGCATCGGACCAGCGCCGGAAGTCCCCCCTGTCGGCCTCGTCGATTCCCAGCAGTTCGGCGATCACCGTGAGCGGGAAGGGCGCGGCCAGCTCGGACACGAAATCGATCTCCTCGCGCACCTCGACGGCGTCGAGCAGGGCGGCCGCGCACGAGCGGATCGACCCGGCCAGTCCGGTGAGCGCCCGCGGCGTGAAGCGGCGGTTCACCAGCCCCCGGAACGCCTCGTGCTCGGGTGGGTCCATGTGGAGGATCGACCGGGCCGCCATCGGCGTGGCGCTGGTGCGGATCGGGTCGTTGACCAGCGCACCCCGGCCGGAGCAGAAGCCGGCGGGGTCGCGGCTGAGGTCCCGGATGTCCCCGTAGCGGGTGACGGCCCAGAATCCCGGTGCGCACTCGTGCACGGGATCCTCACGGCGCAGGCGCGCCAACAGCTCGAAGTAGTCCTCCCGCGCGAAGAACGCCGGGTCCCGCGGATCGATGCGCTGGTCCCCGGCCACGGACCGAGCGTACTGTGCAGCGCCATGCGGGCCGACGAGCGAACCATGTCCAGCGCGGCGGCACCGTGACCGACCCGGGCACATCCCCCTTCCCCGCCTCCGACGAGCACGCCCCGCTCAGCGGCCTCGACGAGTTCCTCATCCACAACGCGCCCTATCCCGTCCGCGTGATGTGGACACCCGATGCCCAGGCCTACGAGCGCGTGTGGTTCACCTGCCAGGACCGCGTGGGCGAGCTGCTCGTCGTCATCGGCCTCGCCTTCTACCCGAACCTCGGCACGTCCGAGGCGTTCGCCATCGTCAACGTGCGGGGGCGCCACACCACGGTACGGGCCCATGCGGCCCTGGGGACCGACCGCATGGACATGGTGCTGGGGCCCTTCAGCTTCGAGGTCGTCGAGCCCTTCCGCGAGTGGCGGCTGCGCCTCGACCCCGGCGCCAACGAGCAGGGCATCGGGTACGACATCACCTGGCTCGACACGAAGCGGCCGGTGTTCCGCCAGCTCGGCGCCGGCCTCATCGTCGGTGGCCGGGCCGTGAGCCCGGTCGCCGGGTACGACGGCTTCGGCCGGCAGCAAGGCTGGGTCGAGTCGGCCGGCGAGCGCTTCACCCTCTCCCCCTCCGCGCACCTCGGCAGCCGGGACCACCACTGGGGCACCCGCGACGGCGTGGGCGGGCCCGGCCGCTACATGGGGATGCAGCATCCCCACAGCGGCGAGTGGGTCGAATTCGAGGACTTCGGCATCTGGGGCGACCACGTGCTCTACAACATCGGCGACGCGCGCAAGCGGAGCGGCACCCTCGCCAGACGCGTCCACCGCATGCGCTTCGAGCCCGACACGCACCTGCTCCAGGGCGGTGAAGTCGACCTGGTGTTCGCCGACGGCTCCGTGAGGACGATGACCTTCGAGCGACTCGGCAACCAGATCGCGTTCCTGCGCTGCGGCATGTACGGGGGACCCAACGGCGGCACGCCCGACGGTGACCTCTGGCACGGCATGCAGGTGGCGCGCGGTGATGAGGTCGTCGTGCACGGCGAGACCTTCGACGTCAACGACCCCGACGTGCGCAGCCGACTGGCCGGCCAGGACCAGCACCACTGCCGCGTGCGCTGCGAGGGCGAGGTCACCTACGGGCTGGTGGAGCCCTACGACACGCTGTGCTACGAGGTCGCCAAGGCCGGGGTCATGGGCTTCTCGCTCCTCGATCCGGCCACCTGAGGCGGCGGGCACAGCTGGAGCTAGCCGGCGGCCGCCAGCCTCTCGAGGAGCACCGCACCCATCGGGTTGTCCGTGCGGCGCACCTCGCCGGTGATCCGCTGGTGGCGATCGTTGATGGCCAGGGCGCGCGCGAGGGCGAACACTTCGTGCCACGCCAACTCGTCGTCCTCCACCGTGTGCCCGCTGGCCCCCTCGTAGCGTGCCAGTGACTCCTCCCGGCCGGGGAAGCCGGGGACCCGGCGGCCGAAGAGCGTCCCCATCATGAATTCGAGGCCGAAGTGCCAGCCCAGGTCCATCCCCGGCGGACCGAGAGCTGCCAGGTCCCAGTCCAGCACTCCCGTGACCTGGCGCACGTCGTCGAAGACGAGGTTGCCGAGGCGGACGTCGCCCCACAGGAGCACCGCCGGTCGCTCCGCCGGCAGGCCGCCGCGGCACCACTCGAGCGCCGAGGCCAGGGCCGGCAGCGGCTCGCCCTCGGACGACCAGTCCACGTACGCGCTCCAGCGGTCGACCGCGTCGCGCAGCCCGACGCCGGGCACAACGGCGCCCAGACCCGCTGCCACCCAGGGCACCGCGTGGATCGCCGCCAGCGTGTCGAGCAACCCGTGGTACATGCGCTGCTGGAGCTCGGGAGCGGCATCGATCACGTAGGGGTCGAACACGGGCGCCGGCCCGGGGATGTCGCCGTGGACCCGGGGCATCACGAGGAAGGGCGAGCCGATCCACCGTGGATCGCCGACGACGAGCGCCGGCGACGGTGCCGCCACGCCCGCGGCGGCCACCGCGTTCTGCACCGTCGCCTGCGGGCCGAGGTCGTACCCGGGGAAGGTCGGCACCAGCGGCGGCAGCCGCACGACCATGCCGGGCTGCTCCGGACCGAGGTCGACGAGCACGGTCTCGTTCGCCATGCCCCCCTCCGCGTGCGCCAGCGCCGCAATCCGCGGCGGCGGGCCGCCGGCGTTCCCGGCGCCGGGCACGAGCGCGGGATTGGCCGAGACCCAGCGGTCCAGCCCTTGCCGCAGTGCAGCGTCGTCTCGCCGACCCCCGGTGGCCATCTACGGAAGGTAGACGACCGCCTGCCAGCGGCCCGTCATCTCGGCCCGGCACAGTGCGGTGCCGGCCTGCACGCACCACTCGACCACGTCGGCCTCCCGGGTCTGCACCGGCGTCCGGACGACGAGGCCCCGGCGGACGTGGTCCTGGCGGACCACCCACCCCTCGGGAAGGGCCACGCCGACCTCGGCCAGGCGGGCGACAGCCTTGGCACCGGTGGGGTGCATGAGGCCGACCGTCATCCCCTCGCTCTTGCGACGATCCTTCCTGGCCGGCATGACGGTCGCCATCGTCACCGGCGGTGTCCGGTTGCCGAAGAAGGCGAACAGCCCGGTCGGTGGCTGGACGTCGACCACCCCCTCGTCGATGCCCGGGAGCAGGTTCAGCCAGCCGCCCCCCGCGGCGCGCAGATTCGCCAGCGCGTCGGCCACGGTGGCCACCTCCGGTGGCGTGAACTCGACGGTCCTCGTCTCGCGCCGGCTGCTCACGGGCGCAATCCTGACAGCAGCTGTTCCACCACTTCGCCCGCGGGCCGCTCCTCGGCCCGGCGGAACGCCGTCCCCGCGTACAGGCTCATGTGCTCGGCATCGCCCACCATGGCCGCGGCGGCCCGGATCGGCCGGGTGGCGTTGTTGACCTCGGGGTAGGCCGCCGGCGCGGCCGGGTGCTCCCGCACCATGGCGTTCACGAGGGCCCGGGCCCGTCGCCCGCTGAAAGCCCGGGTGACGGCCGTCGTCCCGAAGCCGGCAGCAACCAGCGCGTCCTTCTGGGCCTGGGCGGCACCGCTCTCGGGACAGCGCAGGAACGCGGTGCCGGCCTGCACGAGGGAGGCACCGCGAGCCAGGAGGTCGACGAGGTCCGCCGGTCCGCCCACCCCTCCCGCGGCGATGAGCGGGACGAGGGTGCGACGCCGAACCGCCGCCAGCAGTGTGCGCACGGGTCGGTCCGCGTCGGGGCGGTCGTCGTTGGCCAGGCTCGCCCGGTGGGCCCCCGCCTCGCAGCCCTGCAGGCAGAGCGCGTCGGGACCGGCCCGCAGGGCCGCCGCGGCCTCCTCCGGCGTGGAGGCCGTCAGCACCACCAGCGAGCCCGCTGCCTGCAACGAGCGGATGACCCCCGCGGCCGGGATGCCGAAGGTGAAGCTGACCGCGGCGGGCGGGTGCGCGAGCAGCACCTCGAGCTTCCCCGCGTAGTCGTCGTCGTCCCACCTGGGCTCTCCGGCCACCACACCGAGGGCGGCCGCCTCGGCGGCGAGAGATGCCACGTACGCGACCACCCGCTCCCGATCCGTTGCCGGGAGCCCGGGGACGAAGACGTTGACGCCGAAGGTGGAGACTCCGGCGGCGCGGAGGTCCGCCATGTCACGCGTCAGCCCCTGCGCCGTCTTGTAGCCGGCGGCCAGGAAGCCGAGCGCGCCTGCGTGCGCCGCCGCGCTCACCAGCGCGATCGTCGTGGGACCGCCCGCCATGGGCGCCACCACGAGGGGCCACCGCGACAGCCCGAGCAAGCGCCGGGCCGCCTCGGACGGGTCAGGGCGCGGGGCCGACGTCACGTCCCAGGCTTACCCGGCGGCCGCTACTGTGCGCTACTCGTGGACCTCGACCTCGTCGCCACCCTGCGCAGCACGGGCGCAGCACGCCAGTTCCACCCCGAGCCGATCCCCGACGACGTGCTCGAGCGGCTCCTCGACACGGCGCGTTTCGCCCCGAGCGGCGGGAACCGCCAGGGCTGGCGCGTCATCGTCGTGAAGGATCCGGCGACCCGCGTCGCGCTGCGCGAGATCTACCTGAGCGGCTGGTACGAGTACCTGGCCCTCGGATCGGCGGGCCTGGTGCCCTGGGCGCCGACGGGCGACCGCGGGGCCGAAGCGGCGGCCATCGTCAACGCGGGCCAGTTCGCCGAGGCCGGCGCCGTCGCCCCCGGCTTCGCCGAGACCATCGACACCGCGCCCGCCCTGCTGCTCGTCCTGGCCGACCTCGACGCGCTCGCAGCCGTCGACCGCGATCTCCCGCGCTACACCCTGGTCGGCGGCGCGTCCATCTACCCCTTCGTGTGGAGCCTCCTGCTCGCCGCCCGCGCCGAGGGCCTGGGCGGTGTCCTGACCAGCGTGGTGGTGCGCCGGGAGGGCGACGTGCGCGCGCTCTTCGACATCCCCGACACCGTCGCCGTGGCGGGCCTGGTCGTGCTCGGTCGACCGGTCACGGCGCCGCGGAAGCTGACGCGGGCGCCGGTGGCGTCCTTCGCCTGGGTGGATCGGTACGGTGGCGCACCGCTCGGAGGCTCCTAGGCCGGGAGACAACCGTGCTCAAATGGGCCATGGCACAGAACGTCCTGGGCGAGGATCTCCAGCCCTGCAACTACGACCCGCTCACCGGCTTCTACCGTGACGGCTGCTGCAACACCGGTGCCGAGGACCTGGGCGTGCACACGGTGTGCACACGGGTGACCGCCGAGTTCCTGGACTTCTCGGCATCGGTCGGCAACGACCTGTCGACCCCGCACCCCGAGCTCGGGTTCGACGGCTTGCGGCCCGGTGACCAGTGGTGCCTCTGCGCCCCGCGCTGGCAGGAGGCCTTCGAGGCGGGGGTGGCGCCACCGGTCGTCCTGGCGTCGACGCATGCGGCGACGCTCGAATGGGTGCAGCTGGGCGACCTGGTCGCCCACGCCATCTAGTCTCGGCGCCCGGGTCCAACGAGACGGAGGTCGCACCATGTCAGGAACGGTCGTGAGCGTCGATCGGGTCATCGAGGCCCCCCCGGCGGCGATCTTCGCCGTCGTGGCGGACGCCTCCCGCCACCCCGAGATCGACGGCTCGGGTGCGCTGGTGCGCCCCAAGGCGGGCGCGCCGGAGCGGCTCGCCCTGGGCTCGACCTTCGGCATGTCCATGAAGCTGGGCGTGCCCTACACCACATCCAACACGGTGGTGGAGTTCGAGCAGGACCGCCGCATCGCCTGGCAGACCGCGATGCCGGGGGTCCTCGGCCACCTGATCGGCGGGCGCATCTGGCGCTACGAGCTCGAAGCGGTCGACGGGGGTACCAAGGTGACCGAAACCTGGGACATCTCGAAGGACAAGCAGGCGTTCTTCCTCAAGCACGGGAGCGTCGGCGCGCACACCGCGGGCACCATGTCCAAGACGCTCGACCGGCTGGCCGAGATCACCGAGACGCCGTCGACCGGGGCGTGAGGCGGCCGTGACCGGCGCGATCGACGCGGCCGCCATCGACGCCGCCTGGGAGGAGCGCATCCTGCCCACCCTGTGCGAGTACACCCGCATCCCGTGCCTCTCCCCCGCCTACGACCCGGACTGGGCCGAACGGGGCGCCGTCGCCGAGGCCGCCGAGCTCCTGTTGGCCTGGGTGCGCGACCAGGACCCCGCGCTGCACGCCGAGATCGTCCGGCTCCCCGGCCGCACGCCGGTCCTCCTCGTCGACAACGGCGGCTCGGGTGACCCCGTCGTGGTGTACGGCCACATGGACAAGCAGCCCCCGCTCGGCGAGTGGCGCAGCGGGCTCGGGCCCTACGAACCCGTGCGCGAGGGCGACGTCCTCTACGGTCGCGGCACCGCCGACGACGGCTACTCGACGTTCGCCGCCGTGACGGGCCTGCTGGCGGCGGGGGGCGGGCACGGCCGTGTCCTGATCCTGATCGAGGCGAGCGAGGAGAGCGGCAGCCCCGACCTCGCCGCCCATCTGGTGAACCTGAGGGAACGCATCGGGACGCCCCGCCTCGTGATCTGCCTCGACTCGGGCGGCCTGAGCTACGACCGGCTCTGGCTCACGACGTCACTGCGCGGGGTCCTCGTGGCCGACGTCCGGGTCGACGTGCTGACCGAGGGCATCCACAGCGGCCAGGGCGGCGGCGTGGTGCCGTCGTCCTTCCGGATCCTGCGCCGCATCCTCTCGAACATCGAAGACGAGGCGACCGGCCGCATCCTCCTGCCCGAGCTGGCGGGGGCGGGGATCCCCGCGTCCCACCGGGCCAACATCGAGGCATTGGCCCGTGAGTTCCCCGAGAGCTCCGCTCCCGTCGTCGAAGGCCTGCACCTGCTCACGCCCGATCCCGTCGACCGGCTCATCGCCCGCACGTGGGGGGCCGCGCTCGAGGTCACGGGCGCCGACGGCCTGCCCAAACCCCACGACGGCGGCAACGTGTTGCGACCGTCGACCACGCTGAAGCTCTCCGTGCGCCTCCCGCCCGACGTGGACGCCCAGGGGGCGGCCGACGCGCTCATCTCGGCCATCCGCACCGACGAGGGCGCGCACATCACGATCGACATGGAGGCGGCCGGCCAGGGCTGGATCGCACCACCCCTGGAACCCGGCGTGGCCGCCACGCTCTCGGCCGTCTCGCGGGAGCGCTTCGGGCGCGACTTCGGATCCGTGGGCGAGGGCGGCTCCATCCCCTTCCTGCCCGACCTCCAGAAGGGGTTCCCGGGCACGCCCTTCGTGGCCACCGGGGTCCTCGGGCCGCACTCGAACGCGCACGGGCCCAACGAGGCACTGCACATCCCGATGGCCAAGGCCGTCACGCACGCCGTCGCAGCGCTGCTCCGGTCGGCCGGCTGATCGGGGCTCTCCCCCGCCCCGGCACGACCCGGTCGCCCGACCCGTAGGGTCCAGTGTCGTGACCGACACCGCCGACTTCTGGTTCGACCCGTTGTGCCCCTGGGCCTGGATCACCTCGCGCTGGATGCTCGAGGTGGAGCAGGTGCGCGCCATTTCGACGCGCTGGCACGTCATGTCGCTCGCCATCCTCAACGCGGACAGGCAGGGCCTCGACGAGAAGTACAAGGAGCGCCTGGCGCGGGCCAAGGGCCCTGTACGGGTCTGCATCGCGGCCGAGCAGCTGCGCGGCGAGGAGATCCTGCTCCCGCTCTACACCGCGCTCGGGAACCGCATCCACCTCGAGCAGCGCGGCCGCGAGGAGGGTGAGGGCGAGAAGATCGTGGTGGAGGCGCTCGCCGAGCTCGGCCTGCCCGCGTCGCTGGCCGACGCCGCGCAGTCCGAGGAGTTCGACGAGGCGCTGGCCGCCTCCCACTACGCCGGGATGGAGCCGGTCGGCGACGACGTCGGCACGCCGGTCATCCACTACAACGGCACGGCGATCTTCGGCCCCGTCGTGACCCCCGCTCCCAAGGGGGAAGCCGCCGGGCGGCTCTGGGACGGTGTGCTGCTCTGCACGGGGACCGAGGGCTTCTTCGAGCTCAAGCGCACGCGGAACCAGCCGCCGAGCTTCGACTGAAGGGGTCAGTCCCGCCCGGTCACTCGGGCCTCGTGCGGCCGGGGCCCCCCGTGGCTCACTGCGAGGCGAGGATCGCCGCCACCTCCGCCACCGGGTCGCGCACGACGGGGCCGGTGGCGGCGACCTCGGCCCGGACGATGGTGCCGTTGAAGGGGAAGGGCGCCTCGTAGTCCCCGCCCACCGCGGGCCCCCACTCGTAGCCGCAGGTGAGCCCGATCATCAGCTCGTTGAAGGCCACGGGGGTGAAGCGCTTCACCTCCCCACTGCCGACCGCAGCGCCGTCCTGGAGGAGGGTGGCCCGACCGCCGAGGAAGTCGTCCTTCTCGAAGCGGAAGGCCACCTCGTGGCGGCCCGGACCCAGCTCCGACCCGGCCGCGACCTCGTACAGCCGCTGTCCGTGCAGGTTGTGGAGGTAGCGCAGGCGGCCGCCGATCACGTGCAGGGACCACCCACCCAGGGCGCACCCGAGGGCGAGGAGCGTGCCCGACGGCTCGACGCCGTCAGGCACCTCGATCGTCAGCGTGATGTCGTGGGAGCGGTTGCGCGTGTCCACGGCCACCCACTCGGGCACCGGCGCCCCGTCCTGGAAGTAGCGGTAGGTCGATTGCAGCCGGCGGTGGTCGTGTTTGTGGGCGATGACCTCGAGCACCCGATTGTCGAGCGGGAGCACGTCGTTGCGCCGCGCCTCCTCCCACCACAGGGCGACCAGCTCGGCCACCTTCCCGGGGAATTCGCTTGCGCGGTCGCGGGACTCCGAGACGTCCTCGGCCACGTGGTACAGCTCCCACACGTCGTCGTCCCACGGAGCGCTGGCCCGCAGCCCGTCGTCGTAGATGGGGCCGACCGGGTGATAGGTCACCGCCTTCCACCCGTCGTGGTAGATGGCACGCGAACCGAGCATCTCGAAGTGCTGCGTGTGGTGCCGGCCGGCTTCGCCCTCTCCTCCCTTTCCCAGCAGGTAGGTGAAGCTGGTGCCGTCGAGGTGCGACTGTGCGATCCCGTCGATCTCGGCGGGCGGCGCCAATCCGACCAGCTCGAGCACCGTCGGCGCGACGTCGATGGCATGGGCGTACTGCCGGCGCAGCCCTCCTCCCGGAGCGGCGCGCCGGGAGGAGGGAAGACGGACGATGCACGGGTCGGCCACGCCGCCCTCGTGGACCTCGCGCTTCCAGCGCTTGAAGGGCGTGTTGCCGGCCATGGTCCAACCCCACGGGTAGTTGTTGTGGCTGAGCGGCCCCCCGATCTCCCCGAGGCGGTCGTACATCTCCCCGACGCCGGCGCTCTCGAAGTTCGAGAGGCGGCCTTCGTTGATGGTGCCGTCCTTGCCGCCTTCGGAGCTGGCGCCGTTGTCCGACACGACGATCACCACGGTGTCGTCGGCGTCCCCGAGGTCCTGAATGAAGGCGAGCACCCGGCCGATCTGCTCGTCGGTGTACGACAAGAAGGCGGCGAAGCACTCCATGAAGCGCTCGGCCAGGACCCGCTGGCGCTCGTCGAGGCTGTCCCAGCTCGGGACCCACGGCGGACGCGGGGTGAGCGCCGTGCCCTCGGGGACGACGCCCATGACGAGCTGGCGGGCGAAGGTCTCCTCGCGCCAGGCGTCCCAGCCCTTGGCGAAGCGACCCTTGTAGCGCTCGATCCACTCGGCCGGCGCGTGATGGGGCGAGTGGCAGGCCCCGGTGGCGAAGTACAAGAAGAAGGGGAGCTCGTCGTCGACGGCGCGCAGGTCGCCCAGGAACTCGATGGCCCGGTCGGCCAGATCGGCGCTGAGGTGGTAGCCGTCGGCGACCGCGCGCGGGGGGCGCACTGCGTGGTTGTCGTGGTAGAGCGCCGGGACGAACTGGTGGGTCTCCCCTCCGTGGAAGCCGTACCAGCGGTCGAAGCCACGGCCGAGAGGCCAGGTGGCCCGCGAGTTGGCCATGTTGGTCTCGCCCTCGGGGCTCAGGTGCCACTTGCCCACCGCGTAGGTGGCGTACCCGGTGGACCGCAGCATCTCGGAGACGAAACCGTTCTCGCGCGGTGGCCGCCCCCAGTAGCCGGGGAACCCGGTGGCCAGGTCGGCCACGCGGCCCATGCCGCTGCGATGGTGGTTGCGCCCCGTGAGCAGGCACGCCCTCGTCGGCGAGCACAGCGCGGTGGTGTGGAAGTTGGTCAGCCGCACGCCCTCGGCGGCGACGCCGTCGATGAAGGGCGTCTCGATGTCGGAGCCGTAGCAGCCGAGCTGGGCGAAACCGACGTCGTCCAGCACGATCAACACGACGTTGGGCGCGCCCTCGGGCGGCGCGGGCAGCGGCGGCCACCACGGCTCCGAGTCGCGCCAGTCGTTGCCGACCTTGCCCTGGAACTCAATTCGCGCCACGCGTCAACCCCCGGCTCCTCGGTGTCCGGAGAGCTTTGCATTCGGGACGCGTCCGGCGCACATGGGCCGCTCGTCGGAGCGCGCCCGCAGTGACAGCGGTGGTCTACGGCACGGCGACGGCGGGCACGCCCACGGGGGTGCTCCGTCGGTGCCGGAGCAGGGATGCGCTCACCACCAGCATGACGACGAGGAAGCCGACGTAGGCGCCCCAGCCGACGACCATCCAGCCCTTGCCGTGGTAGCTGCTGAACGTCACGCCGATCCAGACGGCGAGAGCGTTGAACGCGGCGACCACCAGGCTCAACCATCCGATCCAGGGCCGGGCGGCCTCGCCGCGCACCATGGCCACGCCGAGGGCGCAGAGGAACACCGCCGTCATCACCGAGGTTGCGGAGAAGAAGATCGTGTTGAGGTCCCCGAGCATCCGCACCAGGCTGAGATCGGTGAGGCCGCCCGACTGGGCCTCCATGAAGGCCATCACGGTCGTCGGCAGGGCGGCCAACGCAGTCGTCACGGCCACCGCGATGCCCGACCCCAGCACGATCGGCGCCAGTGACTCGACGCCGTCCTCCGCTCGGCTCAGGACACGGTGCAGGTAGCCGGCGAACCACACGAGCACGCCCGCGGCAAAGAAGTCGAAGATCATGCCGGCCTGGAGCGCGACCCGGTGATCGTGGACCCAGGCCAACGTGGCCGCCGGGGCCGCGTCGACGCGCGGCTGCTGGGGGTAGATGAAGCCGGAGAGCACGGCCAGGACCACGAAGGCAAGGCCGCTCAGCGCGCCGATCCGCTCGAACGTTCGGTCGTTCATGGTCCTCTCCCTTTTCGTCCCCGAGGACCCGGTCAATATAGGACCGACCTCATCGCCGTGCCCGGATGAGAGCGCCGACGTCACCCAGGCTGCTCGCCGGACGTCCGCCACAGGTCGGTGATCGGCACGCCGAGCTTCGCCAGCAGCACGCGCAGAAGGGGTAGCGACAGCCCGAGGACGTTGGACGGGACACCGTCGATCCCGTCCACGAACGGCCCCCCGTAGCCCTCGATGCTGAACGCGCCGGCGAGCCGGAGCGCCTCGCCGCTGGCGGCGTAGACGCTGATCTCGTCGTCGGTCGGACTGCCGAAGCGGATGGACGTGCTGTCGACCTCACGGGTGCGCGCCCCCGATCGAGTGTCGATCAGGCAGTGACCCGTCCGGAGCTGGGCATCCCGGCCCGAGAGCCTCCGCCACATCGCGACGACCTCGGCGCCGGAGGCCGGCTTGCCCAATGACTCCCCGTCGAGCTCGAGGAGGGAGTCACACCCGAGGACCAGGGCGTCCTCGCACCGGGGCGCCACCGCGGACGCCTTGCGCTCCGCGAGCACCACGACGGCCTCGGCGGTCCCCATGTCCCCGACATCCTCGTCGACACCGCTCACGACGACCTCGGGGTCGAACCCCGCATCGCGCAGGACGCGCAATCTCGCCGGGGAGCCCGACGCCAGCACCAGACGAGGGGCCGACGTCACGGGGTGCGCCCGGTAGTACCCGTGCATCAGCTCGGTCGCCCAGTCCGGCTGCCGTACATCGGCGCCGTCGGGTTCGAACTCCCTCATGTAGGGCTTGACGTCGAGGACGGGCGAGCCTTCGACGGCGTCGAGGCCGCGCACGTACAGGTCGGCGCCGTCGACGCGCACGAGGACACAGGCGGAGACGCCGAGCCGGTTCGGTCGCATCCTGGCCCGCTGGGCGAACATCCCGACCTCGGGCCAGTCGGGGTTGCCGCGGGGGCGGCGGGCACCGGTCTGGACCTCGGACTCGCCGACGAGGTGGAACTGGAACACGACCACGAGATGCGAGAAGTCGCCGAGCCCCCGCACGGCATCGGGGCCGAACCGCGTGCCGTCGAGACGGATCACGGCCTCCACCCCGCCCCAGTCGTCGTCGACGGCATCCCCTCGACCACCGACGACGACGCCGACGGGCTCGAGCGCGATCACGGGCGCCAAAGCTAGTTTGAGCGCCGTGCGGTCACCTCCCCAGGGCCAGGAGCGCGGCGGCTGATCGGGGCCATCACCACCAACGAGCTGCGACGGCGGGTCCGTGATCGCTCTGCGGTGATCACCTGCCTCGTGGCGCCGCTGGCCATCGCCGCCATCCTCGGTTTCGCCTTCGCCGGCAACGCCACCCCGGGCACACTGCTGATCGGCGTCTCCGGTGCGCCGGCCGCATTGGTGCGCGCCGCGGTGCACGCCAGCCAGCTCCCCGCCGGGACCGCGGTCCAACTGGTCCCGGACGCGGCGGGCGTCCGGCGGGAGGTGGCGGACGGCAGCCTCGCCGCGGGCGTCGTCGTGTCGCGCCAGCGCAAGAGCCTCTCCGATCTTCTCGTCCCGATGGTGGCGCCGGGCGCGACGCCCTCCCCCGGCTTCGACATCGTCGACCGGGCGAACGCATTGATCGGGCAGGAGGTCGCGGAGTCGCTGGCGGCGGGGCTGGCCAGTCGTCTGTACGCCGGCCGCCTGGAGCGCGGGAGCGCCACCGAGGCGGCGGCCATCTCCGTCACGGGCAGCACCCTGGGCAACGGGGGCAAGGCGGTGCTGGACTACTTCGCGCCCTCCATCGCGGTCGTCTTCCTCTTCATCGGCAGCGGCCTCGGCATGCGGTCGCTGCTCCTGGAGCGCGCGACGGGGACCCTGGCCCGGCTGGCCGCGGCGCCCATCAGGGCGGGCGCCATCGTGTGGGGGAAGCTGCTCGCCATCGCGCTCACCGGACTCAGCTCCATCCTGATCGTGTGGGGCGTGACCGCGGCCGTGTTCGGCGCCGACTGGGGCGATCCCCTCGGCGTGCTGCTGATGTGCGTCGGCGCCACCGCGGCCATGTGCGGGCTGGGAGCCTTCCTGACCTCCTTCGCCCGCACCCCGCAGGAGGCCTTCGCGGCGTCGCTCGTGGTGGGCCTGGTACTGGCCCTGCTGGGGGGCAACCTGCTCCCGCCCGGCGCGCTCCCCGAGGCGCTCCAGGTGCTCAGCCTCGGCACGCCGAACGGCTGGGCACTGGTCGGGTTCGGACGCCTGGCGCTGCTCCGGGAACCGGCGTCGTCGGTCCTCGGCCCCTTCCTGGTCCTGTGCCTCATCGCCGCCGCGACGGGCGGGCTCGCCATGTCCCGGGTGCGCCGGATGGTGACGCCGTGATCCCCATCGTGCGGGTCAACCTGCGCCGGGCGGCCGGGGACCGGCGCTACCTCCTGGTGGCCACCGTCTTCCCGGTCCTGTTCATCCTCGTCACCGGGATCCTGGCCGGGAGCCCCAAGGAGCCGGTCGGCCTCGTGCACCCTTCGCCGCGTCTGCTCCAGCTCGTGGCGCACACCGGCGACCTCAAGGTCCGGCTCGAGCCCGACCGGGCGCAGCTCGGGGACGACATTCTGCGCGGCCGGGTCGTCGCCGGGCTGGTCGGGCTGCCGTCGCCACCCGGCTCCATCCGGGTCGACTTCGTCAGCGAGTCGGCATCGACGAGCGCGATCCAGGCCCGCACCGACGTGGTGGCGCTGCTCGACCTCATGTCCGCCGAAGGGATGCACACGGCGGTGACCGACAAGACGCTCGCCCACACCGACGTGCCGGCGGCGCTCAGCCCCTTCTCCTACGTCGCACCGGCCGACCTCGTCCTGTTCCTGGGCATCACGGTGCTCCTCCTCGCCTCCGGCGTGGTGGAATCGCGCCGTCTGGGCATCATGCGGCGGCTCGCGGCGGCACCGGTGCGGCGGCGGAGCGTCGTGGCCGCGCTGGTGACGACGAGCCTGTGCGTCGCCGCCGTCCAGTCGGCGGGGCTCCTCGTGGTGGGCCGGCTGATCTTCGGCGTGCACTGGGGCGATCCCGCCGGCGTCTTCCTCGTGCTCGCGATGCTGTCGCTGGCCTACGCGGGCGCGGCCGCGCTGGTGAGCATGCGCTCGCGCACCGAGGAGCAGGCGATCTCGCTGGCCGTCGTCCTCGGCGTCGTGGGCGGGATGCTGGGCGGCTGCATGTACCCCCTCGACGTCGTCGGACCGGTCGTGCGTGCCGTCGGCCACGTGGTGCCCCAGGCCTGGGCCATGGATGCCTTCGTGAACCTGATCTACGACCACGCCGGACTCGTCGCGGTGCTGCCGGAGATCGGGGTCCTCGCGCTGTTCGCCGCGGTGCTCGTGGCGCTCGCGCTGCGCGCCTACGCGCGGACGGTGTACTCGCCGGGGTGAAAGCGCCGGGTCAGTCGGCGGAACTTCCACGTATGGTCCGGCCACAGCGTGGTGTTGCGGCCCCGATGGTCGAGGTACCAGCTGCCGCATCCGCCATCGACCCACACCGAGTGCTCGAGCTTCGCCTGCAGCCGCTCGTTGTATCGCCGCTGGACGCTCCGCCTCACCTCGACCACGTGCACACCGGGTCGCGACATGAAGGCCAGCGCGCTGGCGATGTAGTTGATGTGCGACTCGATCATGTAGATCATGGAGTTGTGGGCCAGCGTCGCGTTGGGCCCGATCATGAGGAACAGGTTCGGGAACCCCGCCACCGTGGAGCCGGCATAGGCCTCGACGCCGTCCGCCTTCCAGACCTCGGAGAGGCGGGCCCCGTCCCGCCCGACGATGTGCTGGGCGTAGGGGGGTTCGGCCGCGTCGAACCCGGTCCCCATGATCACCACGTCGACGGGCCGGGCGATGCCGTCCTGCCCGACCACTTCGTGCGCGGTGAACGATGCCACCGGTGACTCCACCACTTCGACGTTGGGCCGGCCGAGCGCGGGGTAGTAGTCGTCGGAGAGCAGCAGGCGCTTGCAGCCCGGCTCGTAGTCGGGAGTCAGCTTGGCGCGCAGGGTCTCGTCGGGGACCTGCCGGGCCAGGTGGTCGAGGGCCGCCTTCCTGACGGCGGCCTTGCGCCGGGTGCCCTGGCCGACGAAGACGGACAGGAGCACCTCGAAGAGGCTGTAGATGCGCAGGCGCGACAGGCGTTGGGTGGCGGGCACCTTGCGGTAGACGAGCCTGCGCAGCCTCGACACCGGACGATCCCGCCGGGGCACGATCCACGGCGGCGTGCGCTGGTGCAGGTAGAGGTGCTCCACCACGGGGGCGATCTGCGGCACGAACTGGACCGCGGAGGCCCCCGTGCCGACGACGCAGACACGCTTGCCCGACAGGTCGTAGCCATGCTCCCAGCGGGCGGAATGGAAGACCTTGCCGCGAAAGCCGTCCAGCCCGGGGAACGCGGGGATGGAGGGCTCGCTCAATGACCCGGTGGCCCACACGAGCACCGGGGCGCGGTACTCCTCCCCGCCGGTCGTCCGCACGGTCCAGCGCTCGGCCGCGTCGTCCCAGCGTGCCTCGTCCACGGCCCGCCCGACACGGAGGTGGTCCCCGACCTCGAAACGGTCGACGCAGTCGCGCAGGTAGTCCCAGATCTCGGACTGCGACGAGAAGGCGCGTGTCCAGTCCGGGTTGAGGGCAAAGGAGTACGAGTAGAGGTTCGACGGCACGTCGCAGGCCGCACCGGGGTAGGAGTTGTCCCGCCAGGTGCCGCCCAGGTCGTTGCCGCGGTCGAGGACGACGAAGTCGTCGATGCCCATGGAGCGGAGCCGGGCGGCCATGCCGACGCCGGAGAAGCCGGCGCCGACGATGACGACACGGTGGTCGTGGGTCACGGCGTCGAGGAGACGAAGTCGACGACGACCCCGGCCAACTGCACCCCGCAGTCCTCCTGGAGGAAGTGCCCGCCCCCGACGATCGTGGTGTGGGGCTGGCCCTGTGCCCCGGGGATCTTCTCCTTCAGGTTGCGGTCCGCCCCCCTGGTGATGGGGTCGCCGTCGCTGAAGGCACACAGAAACGGGCGGTCGAAGGCGGCCAGACCCACCCAGGCGGCGACGTTGGCGTCGTGCGCGGGGTCGTCTGGCTGCGACGGCACCAGCATGGGGAAGGCCCGCGCCCCCGCCTTGTAGGACTCGTCGGGGAACGGCGCGTCGTAGGCGGCCTCCACCTCGGGGGACACCGGCTTGGCGCATCCACCCCGGACGATGCCACCGGTCGGGAACTGCTCGACCTCCTGGGAGAAGCGCTGCCAGGCGAAGAAGGCCTCCCCGGGGTTGGTGTCCCCGGTCGGCAGGAACGTGTTCGCCGCGACCACCCTGGCGAAGCGGTCGGGGTGCTCGCCCACCAGGCGCAGGCCGATCAGCCCGCCCCAGTCCTGGCACACCAGCGTCACGTCGTGCAGGTCCAGCCGGTCGAAGAGGAGCTCGCGCATCCATTCGACGTGGCGGGCGAACGTGTAGTCGCCGCGCTCGGCGGGCTTGTCCGACCGTCCGAAGCCCACCAGGTCGGGGGCCACGATCTGCAGGCCGGCCGCGGTCAGGACGGGGATCATCGTGCGGTACAGGTAGGACCAGGAGGGCTCGCCGTGGAGGAGGAGCACGACCGGGCCCCCCGGATCGCCCTCCCGCAGGTAGTGCACCCGCACGGTGCCACCCTCGGGGTCGGCGACGTCGGCGTAGTGCGGCTCGAAGTCGTAACCGGGCAGGTGGGCGAAGCGGTCGTCGGGCGTGCGGAGCGTCTTCATGCAGGCGGGAGCCTACGCCGTCCGCGCGCCGGGGCTGCCCCGGGCCGGCCCCGTCGTGCGTTGGGCCGCCGTGGACCGTAACCTGACTCCCACGTCACACACGGCACACCCCGGTGGGGAGGGAGCAGCGCCATGACCATGTCCGACGCCCAGGAGTACGACCCGTTCGCGGCCTTCGACGACGTCGTGGCCGGCACGACGAGGAACCCGTATGCCGACCTGGCGGTCAAGCGGCGCGACACGCCGGTCGCCCTGGGCATGACCATGTCCCCCGACGCCCTCCCCGAGGGCATCGACGTCGAGCCGGGGTGGATCGCCTACCGCTACGAGGACTGCTCGCGCATTCTGCGGGACGCCAAGACCTTCACCTCGACCGGTTACGACGCCACCATCGGCATGGTCATGGGCCACATGATCCTCGGCATGGACGATCCCGAGCACCGCACGCAGCGGAACCTGGTCTCGCACGCGTTCCGGGAGCGGGCGCTGGCGCGCTGGGAGCCCGAATTCATCGCACCCATCGTCGACGAGCAGATCGACCGTTTCGCGGCCGACGGCGAGGCGGACCTCGTGCGCCAACTGACCTTCGAGTTCCCGGTGCGGGTGATCGCGCGTCTCCTCGGCCTCCCCGAGGAGGACTTCCCGCAGTTCCAGCGCTGGTCGGTCGAGCTGATCGGCCTGGTGGCCGACATCGACCGCGGGCTGGCCGCTTCCGAGTCCCTGCGCGAGTACTTCGCGCAGGTGGTGGCCGAGCGCCGGGCCCGGCCGGCCGAGGACCTCATCAGCGACCTGGTCTCGGCCGAGGTCGACGGCGAGAAGCTGACCGACGAGGCCATCTACTCGTTCCTGCGCCTGCTGCTGCCGGCGGGAGCCGAGACCACGTACCGCTCATCGGGCAATCTGCTCTACCTCCTGCTCACCCACCCGGACCAGCTCGATGCCGTGCGCGCCGACCGTTCGCTGCTCCCCCAGGCAATTGAGGAAGGCCTGCGCTGCGAGCCGCCGCTGCTCACCATCAACCGCACCACGACCTGCGAGGTCGAGCTGGCCGGGGTGACGATCGGCCCCGGGCAGAGCATCACCCCGCACATCGGGTCCGCCAACCACGACGAGACCCGATGGGAGGACCCCGAGACCTTCGACATCTTCCGCCCGTCCATCCCGCACATCGCCTTCGCACACGGCCCGCACATGTGCCTGGGCATGCATCTCGCCCGGATCGAGACGCGGGTGCTCATGCAACGCGTCCTGGACCGGCTGCCGGGTCTGGCCCTCGACCCCGGCGACACAGACGCCCACATCCGTGGCGACGTGTTCCGCTCCCCCACCTCGTTGCCGGTGACGTTCCACACCATCGTGTGACCTTCCCGGCCGACCTCTGCACCGGGGCCAGGCCGGGCCCCAGCCCGACGGCTCAGGCGATCTGACGCACCTCCACCTCCCCGCCCCGGGCGACCAGGACCGTAGTCACCATGGACGGTGGGAAGAGGCCGTGCGAGACGACGCCGGGCACCGTGTCGAGCCACCCGGCCAGTAGCGCGGGGTCGGTGACGTCGCCCTGGTAGTCGGCCAGGATGCCGCCGTCGGGCGTCGGCGGCGCGTCCCGCAGCGCGGCGTCGGACAGTGCGTGCAGGGTGGCGGCCAGCCCGAACGTCACGAGCTCGAGCGGCACCGGAGGGTGAAGCCGGTCGACCGGCTTGTCCGACGAGACGATGACGACGAAGCGGTCGGCCGCGGCGGCGACGATCCGCTCTCGGGTATGCGCGCCTCCCCCGCCCTTGACCAGCCAGCCTGCCGGGTCGACCTGGTCGGCCCCGTCGATGGCCAGGTCGAGCCGATCGATGTCGGTGAAGGGTCGCACGTCCAGGCCCTGGGCGACCGCGAGCTCCGCTGTCGCAGGGGATGTCGCCACGCAGGTGATCGCCGGCCGGCGGCGGCCGAGTGCGGGGACCAGCTCGGCGACCGTGGTGCCGGTCCCGAGGCCCACCAGCATCCCGTCCTCGACGAGGTCGGCCGCCGCCAGCGCGGCGGCCCGCTTCTCGGCGGCGATGTCGGGCGCCATCACGGCAGGGAGGTGCTCAGCTGCGCGGCACGTCCTTCCACGGCATCTCCTTGTCGGTGCGGACGTCGCCGGGGAGACCCAGCACCCGCTCCCCCAGGATGTTGCGCATGACCTCGGACGTGCCGCCCTCGATGGAGTTGGCCCGCACGCGCAGGAACAGCTTGTGCACGTCGGGAGATCCCATGCCGACCAGCTCGGGCCGGGTCATCGGGTAGCCGGCCGGGAACAACATGGCGTCATTGCCCAGCAGGTCCATGCACAGGTCGTAGACCCGCTTGTTCTCCTCGGCGTAGGCGAGCTTGGCCACCGAGCCCTCGGGCCCGGGCGTGCCCGCCTTGCGCGTCTGGGCCGCCCGCATGTTGGTCATGGAGAGCGCCTCGCTGCGGATGTAGCTCGAGACCACCCGGTCGCGCAGCGCGAGGGCGTGCGCCGACGTGTCCCCCTGCCAGCGCTCCTTCCAGATCCGGAGTGCCTCGCCGATCGGGCCGCCACCCCGGCGGGTGACCGCGCCACCGATGGAGACCCGCTCGTTCATGAGCGTCGTCACCGCCACGCGCCAACCCTCGCCCTCGGCGCCGATCCGCGCGCTGTCGGGCATGCGCACGTCGGTGAAGAAGACCTCGTTGAATTCGGCCTCCCCGGTGATCTGGAAGAGGGGGCGTACCTCGACGCCCGGCGCCTTCATGTCGACGAGAAAGGCCGTCATCCCCTGGTGCTTGGGTAGGTCGGGGTTCGTGCGCGCCACGATCAACCCGAACGCCGAGATGTGCGCCAGCGTGGTCCACACCTTCTGCCCGTTCAGCAGCCACTCCTCACCGTCGCGCTCGGCTCTCGTCGACAGCCCCGCGACGTCGGACCCGGCGCCCGGCTCGCTGAAGAGCTGGCACCAGATCTCCTCGTTGTCGAACAACGGCCGCAGGTAGCGTGCCTTCTGCTCGGGCGTGCCATGGGTGGCGATGGTCGGCGCGCACATTCCGTAGCCGATCGGGTTGCGCACTCCGGCCACCGGGGCGCCCCCTTCGTGCAGCCGTGCCTGCGCCCGCTGGTGCTCCTTGGGTGTGAGGCCCAGGCCGCCGCAGTCGGGTGGGAAGTGCAACCAGGCCAGGCCACGGTCGTACTGCTCGCCCAGGAACTGCTGCGCCGGTGTCGTGGCGGGTGGGAAGTCGGCCAGCAGGCCGTCAACGAGCTCGTCGACGTTCGCACTCATGCCCGCACCCTATAGCGTGCACCTGTGCGGGGACCTGCCCACCTTCGACGGACCGGGCATGCCGACGCGGTCCCCGGTGCAGCGGGCAGCGGCGCGACGGCACACGCGTGACCGCTTCCGTGACTCTTCCCGACGGGAGGATGCTGGCGTACGAGGAGTACGGGGATCCCGCGGGCTTCCCCGTCCTCAGCTTCCACGGCGGGCTGAGCTCCCGCCTCGATGCCGCCCCCGCCCACGGGGCAGCGGTGGCCAAGGGCGTGCGCCTCGTCTCACCCGACCGGCCCGGCATCGGCGTGTCCACCTACCAGTCCGGGCGCCGGCTCACCGATTGGCCGGCCGACGTCGAGGCCTTGACCGGCGCCCTCGGCATCGGGCGCTTCGCGGTCATGGGCTGGTCGGCCGGCGGAGCGTACGCCGCCGTCTGTGCCGCGAAGCTGCGCGGCCGCGTCACGGCCGCGGCACTCCTCTCGAGCACGGTCCCGCTCGACCTCTACGGCACCACGCGGGGCCTCACGGCGGAGGACCGCACCCTCCTGCTGCTGGCGCAGCGGACACCCTGGCTGGCCTCCGCGCTCATGAAGGTGAGCATCCTGAGTACGAGCAACGCCCGGCTGCTGCGCGCCGCGATGCGCTCCTTCCCGCCCGCCGACCGCTCGTTCCTCACCGAGTGGGGCAGGCCCGACGATGCCCTCGCCTCCGTCCGCGAGGCCGTGCGACTCGGGACCGAGGGCTGCGTGCAGGACTACCGGATCTTCGGCGACCCATGGGGATTCTCCCTCGAGGAGATCGCCGTCCCCGTGCAGATCTGGGAGGGCGCCGACGACCGCAGCGGGCCGCCTGGCTACCGCGCCTTCCTGCAGGCGCACATCGCGCACGCCACGGTCACCGTCGTCCCCGACGAAGGCCACCTGTCGCTGTTGCCGCATCAGGCGCCGGCCATCTTCGCCGCGCTGCTCGGCGGCGACCACAACGCCGAGCCGACGGCGCGGTGGAACGTGGGGTAGGCGAATATCCATCGACCCCCACGGAAGCTACAGCTGTCCCCAGTTGGTGATCTGGACGGGGGCGACGATCGGGGTGCCCACGTCGAGCTGGATCTGGTAGTGGTCCCCCAGCGGGAGGTTGCGCGGGTCGCCGGTGTAGATGCCCGTCTTCTGACCGGGGGCGGTGAAGAAGACGGTCACCTTGCCCGTGGCGGGACCGACCTGGGACGTGCTGAGCGGCTGGCCCCACTCGTCGAAGAACTGGCCGAGCGTGAAGCTCATGCTCGTGCTGGGTGACTCGACGTGGATGATCCCGTCGTTCGCGTGCACGTGGAGCCAGTAGAAGCAGCTCCCCGTCTCGACGAAGGGGCCCTGCGCGGTCTGCACGGCCTGGAACCCGGGGATGCCGATGCCGTAGGGGATCACCTGCGCCTTGCCGTTCACGAAGATGGTGAGGTGGGTGTGGACATGCACCTCGGTCTGCTCGCCGGCCTGGCACTGCACGTTGTCGATGGTCTGCCCCGTCGACGCGTTGATCAGCGAGGCCAGCTTCGGCCCGCTGGGGACGGGGATCGTCTCGGGCCCCGGGGTGGCGGCCGGCGGCTGCACCCACGTCGACGACATGGACGACGGGACGGCCTGGACCGGCACGTGCGGGTTCTTCAGCTGGGGCGGCACCTTGCCCGTGCCGCTCCCGCTCACCTGGGTGATGATCACCACCACGACGGCGATCACCGCCACGACACCGCCCACCCGGATGCCGATGCGCATCCGCTTCTTGCGCAGCTCGGCCGCGCGCTTCTCGGCCGCGCGGCGCTGGTTTTCGGTTCTGCGCTGCGCCTTCGACTGCTTCCCACTGGTCATTGGGGCGTCAGCGTAGCGAACCAGTCCCAGCGAAAGGCATCAACACGTTCGAGCGGCCCGGCCCACTCGGGCACCTCCCCACCGCTCCGGGAGGCCGGCCCGAGGGCGGCCGCCGCCTGCCAGAGGTCGCCGTCGACGAACGCCACCGTCACGGTACGGTCGCCCGCCCGGTCGGCGAATTGCCAGGCACCGGCTACCCCGTGATGATCGACGAGGGCTGCACCGTCGACCGGTGGTCCCACCACGACGTACACGCCCTGCGACGGGCGGAAGGGCACCGCCCCGGGCGACACGGCGACGCGGGGCGCGGCCCATTGCCCGCCGACCTCGAAGGGCCCCGACAGAAGGGCCCGTCGTGCGGCGAAGAAGCGGTCCTCTGCGGCCAGCCGCTTCGCCAGAGCGAAGAACTCAGGCAGGCACCCCTCGTCCCGCATGAGGTAGAGCGTCATGTAGTGGAACGGCCCGAGGAGGGTGCCCGTCGCCGCCTCGGCATCGACGCAGCGCGGGGAGCGCACCCAGCGCTGGCCGAACGTGATGCCGTCGATCGTGAATTGCTCGGGCAGGTGGTCGAGCTGATGCCACGCGTTGTACGCCTCGTGGCCGGAGGGATCGGTGATTTCGGTGAATGAGAAGAACCCCAGCACGCAGTGAGAGTACCGCTCCGGGTGCAAGACTCTGGGCCGATGGCAGCTGCCGCGGCGTTCCTGTCCGGTCTGCGGGTGCTCGACCTCAGCATCTGGCGCCCTGGGCCCTACGCGACGTCGTTGCTGGTGGCCCTCGGGGCCGACGTGCTGAAGGTCGAACCGCCGGGCGGCGACCCGATGCGCCACTACGCCGGGCTCTTCGACGCCGTGAACGCCGGCAAGCGCAGCATCGTCCTCGACCTGAAGGCCGAGGACGGACGCGCGCGGGCACTGGCGCTGGCCGATGAGGCGGACGTCCTCGTGGAGGGTTTCCGGCCCGGCGTGATGGCACGGCTGGGCTTGGACGACGCCACGATCCGGGCCCGCAATCCGGCCATCGTCTACTGCTCCATCTCCGGCTACGGGCAGGAAGGCTCCCGCTCCTCCCTCCCGGGGCACGACGTCAACTACCAGGCGTGGGCGGGCTCGCTCATACCCGAGGGGGGCACCGCCACCCAGCCGCCGCTGCCGAGCGCCGACCTGGCGTCCGGGCTGACCGCGTCGTTCGGGATCTGCGCCGCCCTCATCGGGCGCGCCGTCAGCGGCCGCGGGGCCTACCTCGACATCTCCATGACCGACGTGATGGCGACGTGGACGGGGAACGTCTCCGCCGGGTCGGCGAACCCGGGCGGGGCCGCGGTGACGCCCGGCTACGGCCTCTTCGCCACGACCGAAGGTGGGCAGGTGGCCCTCGGCGTGGTGAACGAGCAGCACTTCTGGGACGCCCTGTGCGGCGAGCTCGGGCTCGGAGCGCTCGTGGGGCTGGACTTCGAGGAGAGGACCCGGCGCGGCGCCGAGCTCCAGCACCTCGTCGGCGTCCAGGTCGCGGCCCGGGAGCGGGACCAGCTGGTCGCCGAGCTCGTCGCCTCCGGTGTGCCCGTGGCACCAGTGCTGCATCGCAGCGAGATGCTGGCGGGCGCTCCGTTCCCCACCTTTCCGATCCGGCTGCCCCGGTCCGACGCCGTTCCGGCCGTCCCGGCGCTCGACGAGCACCACGGGGAGGGCTTCGGCGAGCGCCCCTGACACCCGCCGGCCCGCGGCGACCCTGTTACGTTGCTGGCGGTCCATTGACGTCATGACGCAGATCTCCGACCTCCTCACCGCCAACCAGGGGTACGCCGCCGCGCGCGCCAACGTCGCCGATCCGCGCCCGGGGCGCCATCTGGCGGTCGTCACCTGCATGGACGCCCGCATCGACGTCTTCGCGGTGCTGGGACTCCACCTCGGGGAGGCACACGTGATCCGCAACGCGGGCGGGCGGGTCACCGACGACGTGCTGCGCAGCCTGGCGCTCTCGAGCGGGGTGCTCGGCGTGGACACCGCGGTGGTCATGCAGCACACCAAGTGCGGGCTGGCGGGCGTGAGCGACGCCGAGCTGCGCGAGCTCACCGGGGCCGATCTGGGTTTCTTCCCCATCGACGACCATGCCGCCGCGCTGCGTGAGGACGTGGACCTCCTGGCGCAGACGCCCTACCTGTCCCGCCTGCGGATCATCGCCGGCTTGATCTACGACGTCGAGAGCGGGGAGCTCGCCGACGTCGTCCGCTGGGAGAGGCCAGCCTGAGATCGGCGCCCACGGGTCGACGCAGCGCCCCGACGGCCCTGGTCACCGCACCGCGAGCCGGGCACCCCGGAACCGGGGGCGTGCGGCGCACGTCCGCAGTGTGTCCCGGGAGGACCCCGATGTACAGTTCTGCGACATCTTCGACCAGGTCGATGCCCATGCGGACGGCGCCGCGAGCAACGTGGTGAACCCGGACGTCTCGGCACACGCCCGGAGCCGACCCTAAGGAGCTGCAATGCCGGCCGACCACACCGCGTCCCACGGACCCGCCACCGGCGGCGGGCGACACCGGCGGCGGCGCCACCTCGTCGCCGCCGTCATCGGGTTCATGACACTGCTCCCGGGCCTCGTGCTGGTGGCGCCGGGCGTCGCAGCAGCGGCCTACCCGGACAACCCCGCCCAGCCCGTCAACTTCGGGACGGCCGGCTTCTACGGACCCTCGGGCGGCCTGCAGCTGAACGCCCCCGCAGTCGGCATGGCCTCGACGGCGAGCGGGAACGGCTACTGGATCGTCGCTTCCGACGGGGGGATCTTCAACTACGGCGACGCCGGCTTCTTCGGGTCGGCCGGGGCGCTGCCGCTCAACAAGCCGATCGTGGGCATGGCCGCCACCAAGGATGGCGGCGGGTACTGGCTCGTCGCCTCCGACGGTGGAGTCTTCAACTACGGCGACGCGGGCTTCTTCGGATCGGCCGGCAGCCTGCCGCTCAACGCCCCGATCGTGGGCATGGCCGCCACACCCGATGGCGGTGGCTACTGGCTCGTCGCCTCCGACGGCGGCATCTTCTCCTACGGCGACGCCACCTTCTACGGCTCGGCCGGGTCCATCCACCTGAACCAGCCCGTCGTCGGCATGGCGGCATCGCCGGGCGGGACCGGGTACTGGCTGGTCGCCTCCGACGGCGGCATCTTCAACTACGGGACGGCCCCGTTCCTCGGATCGACGGGCGGGACACCCCTCAACGCTCCCATCGTGGGCATGGCCGCGGGGCCGGGCGGCTACTGGCTGGCCGCGGTGGACGGCGGCATCTTCAACTTCGGCACCGCCTTCCTCGGCTCGATGGGCGGGCAATCGAACTCCAACCCGATCCGGGCCATCGCGGCCAGGCCCGACGGTGGCGGGTACTGGCTCCTGCCCACCTCCCCCCCTCCGGCTCCCCCCACGCTCAGCCCCGGGGCGGACGGCGCGGCCGTCGCCTCGCTGCAGACGCAACTGCTCGCGCTCGGCTACTGGGTCGACACCACGGGCGGCACGTTCGACGACAGCACGGAGCAGGCCGTGTGGGCGCTGCAGAAGGCGGCCAACCTGACCCGCGACGGCGTCGTCGGGCCGGCCACTTGGGCCGCGCTCAACGCAGGGGTGGTCCCCCAGCCCCGCCCGGCCTCGGGCTACGAGATCCAGATCGACCTCGAGGACGACCTTCTCATGGTGGTGAACAACGGCCACCTCGTCTGGACGCTCAACACGTCGACCGGCGGCGGGTACACGTACACCCAGGACGGCGTGGTCAACATCGCCACCACACCCACGGGCGTCTTCCAGACGAACCGGGTCGTGGACGGGACCGTGACCGACTCGCTCGGCACCCTGTGGCGGCCACGATTCTTCTACGAGGGCTACGCCATCCATGGGGACTCGTCGGTGCCGCCCTACCCGGTGTCCCACGGTTGCGCGCGCATCAGCAACGAGGCCATCGACTGGGTGTGGGCCAACAACATCGACCCGATCGGCACGACCGTCTGGGTCTACTGACCGTCTCGCGCTGCCGTCTCGCGCTGCCGGTGGGTCGGCGCTCCTAGATGTCGTAGTAGAGCATGAACTCCCACGGGTGGGGCCGCAGCCGCACGGCGTCGACCTCGTTGGCGCGCTTGTACCCGACCCACGTCTCGATCAGGTCGTCGGTGAAGACCCCGCCCGCCTTCAGGTAGTCCTGGTCGGCCTCGAGCGCGTCCAGCGCCTCCTCCAACGAGGAAGGCACCTGGCCGATCTTGGCCAGCTCGTCGGCGGGCATGTCGAAGAGGTCCTCGTCGACCGGCGGCGGCGGCTCGATGTGGTTCGCCACGCCGTCGAGGCCCGCCATGAGGATGGCCGAGAAGGCGAGGTACGGATTGCAGCTGGGGTCCGGGCAGCGGAACTCGACCCGCTTCGCCTTGGGGCTGGGTGAGTAGACCGGGATGCGGCACGCCGCCGAACGGTTCCGCTGGGAGTACACGAGGTTGACCGGCGCCTCGAATCCCGGCACGAGCCGCTTGTAAGAGTTCGTGGTGGGTGCGGCGAAGGCCAGCACCGACCGGGCGTGCTTGATGATGCCGCCGATGTACCAGCGTCCGATGTCCGAGAGCCCGGCGTAGGTACCCTCCTGGTGGAACAGCGGCTCCTTGCCGTTCCATAGCGACGAGTGGACGTGCATGCCCGACCCGTTGTCGTCGAACAGCGGCTTCGGCATGAAGGTCGCCGTGTGGCCCGCCGCATTGGCGACGCTCTTGACGACGTACTTGTAGAGCATCAGCTTGTCCGCCATCTTCAACAGCGTGTCGAAGCGCATGTCGATCTCGGCCTGCCCGGCCGTTCCGACTTCGTGGTGCTGCACCTCTATCTCGATCCCGAGCCTCTCCATGGTGAGGATCATCTCGGAGCGCAGGTCCTGGAAGTGGTCCATGGGCGGGACGGGGAAGTAGCCCTCCTTGTAGCGGGGCTTGTAACCGAGGTTCGGCCCCTCCTCGCGCGCCGAGTTCCAGATGCCCTCGACGGAGTCGACCTGGTAGAAGGCGGAGTGCTGGTCCTGGGAGAAGCGCACGTCGTCGAAGATGAAGAACTCCGCCTCGGGCCCGAAGTAGGACGTGTCGGCCACCCCGGTCGTCTTCACGTACGCCTCCGCCTTCTTGGCGACATAGCGCGGGTCCCGGCTGTAGGGCTCGAGGGTCAGCGGATCGTGCACGAAGCAGTTCAGGTTGAGCGTCTTGTGCTGGCGGAAGGGGTCCACCACCGCGGTCGACGGGTCGGGCAGCAGGATCATGTCGGACTCGTGGATCTGCTGGAAGCCGCGGATGGACGAGCCGTCGAAGCCGTTTCCCTCGGTGAACATCTCCTCTGTGAGCGTGTGCGCCGGCATGGAGAAGTGCTGCATCAGTCCGGGGAGGTCGCAGAACCGGAGGTCCACCACCTCGATCCCCTCGTCCTTCACGAGGCGGATGACCTCGGCTGGGTTGCGCTCTTTCATGGTGACGTCTCCCTCCGGGATCTCGACGAGCAGCCACTCCGGTTCGTGGTGCCCGAGGCCAAATGAGATTGAGTGGTTGATACCACAGGTCACTTTGAGAAATGGCCGCCCGAGGGCCCAGTTCATCAAGTCTTCACAATGACCTCGCGGGTGTACGGGCTACGCCATGGGCAAAGACTCCGTAGGCTGAGCGGCCGTGCACTCGGCGTACGGGCCACTCTGATCCGATGGCGTACGAAAAGGGCCTCCGCGAGGTGGGTGACGGCATCTGGGCCTACCTGCAGCCCGACGGCGGGTGGGGCTGGTCGAACGCCGGCCTCGTGACCGGCGGCGACGCATCGCTCCTCGTCGACACGCTTTTCGACCTGCGCCTGACGGCGGAGATGCTCGACGCGATGCGCCGAAGGACGCCGACCGCCGAGCGCATCGGCACCGTGGTCAACACGCACGCCAACGGCGACCACTGCTACGGCAACTCCCTCCTGTCCGGCTCGGAGATCATCTCCTCGCGGCGCTGCGCCGAGGAGATGGGAGAGCTTCCGCCCGAGACGATGGCGGCCATGATGCGGGCCGCGCCGTCGCTCGGTCCCGCAGGCGAATTCCTTTCGCGCATCTTCGCCCCGTTCTCCTTCGACGGCGTGCCGCTCACCTTGCCCTCGAGGACGTTCGAGGGCCGGCTCGACCTGCGGGTCGGTGACCGTCCGGTCTCGCTGGTGGAAGTCGGCCCCGCACACACGGCGGGGGACACCGTCGTGCACCTCCCCGGCGAGGGCATCGTGTTCACCGGGGACATCCTGTTCCACGGCGGCCACCCCATCGTGTGGGCCGGACCGGTTGCCAATTGGATCGCGGCCTGCGAGCGCATCGTGGCGCTGCAACCGGCCGTCGTGGTGCCGGGGCACGGGCCGCTGGCGACCGTCGCGGCCGTCACCGACCTGAAGCAGTACTTCGAATTCCTCACCGCCGAGGCCCGGGACCGCTTCGTCGGCGGGATGTCGCCCATGGAAGCGGCACGCGACATCGACCTCGGGCCCTATGGCGAGTGGAGTGAGCCGGAACGGCTCGTGGCCAACATCCATGCCCTCTACCGCGACTTCGGGGCCGACGTGCCGAACGACGCCCTGACCCTGATGGGCGAGATGGCGGCCCTCGCCCTCTGAGCCGGCGTTGCCGGCCTCGGTCGCCGCGCCGCCCGCCCCGGCCGGCAACCCCCGTAGGGAATCGTGGTCCCAGCACGACTACCGGCCCCGGAGCGGGGGTACACAACAGGGGTGGAGGCGCGCGCTGCCGCGGGGATCATCGGAGGTCGCTACCGCATCTCCGGCCTCCTCGGCGAGGGCGGCATGGCGCGGGTCTTCGATGCCTTCGACGACCGCCTCGAGCGCAGCGTGGCCGTCAAGATCCTGCGTCCCGAGATAGAGTCCCTGCCCGGCATGCGCACGCGGTTCCAGCAGGAGGCGCGCATCGCCGCACGTCTCGTCCATCCCAACATCGTCGCCGTGCTGGACTTCGGCGAGGACGGATCGACGTCGTATCTGGTCATGGAGCGACTGCCCGGCACGACGCTGCGCGACGAGATCGTGCACGGACCGCTCGCGCTGCCGAGGGTCCGATTCGTCATTGCCGAGGCTCTGGCCGCGCTGGCGGCGGCGCACGCACGCGGCGTGCTCCATCGCGACATCAAGCCCAGCAACATCCTGCTCCAGGGGGACGGGCATACCAAGATCGCCGACTTCGGCATCGCAAAGAGCTTCGACACCCACTCCCTCGCCCACCCCGTGAGCGACGACCTGACGCTGACCGGCGTCGTCCTGGGGACGCCTGGCTATCTCGCCCCGGAGAGAAGGACGGGCGGACCGGCCACGGTGCAGTCCGATCTCTTCGCGGTCGGTGCGATGATGGTCGAAGCGGTCACGGGAAGGCGCGCGGTGCCCGGCGGTCGGGGTGCAGAAGATCTTCCGCCCCCGCTGCGTGACGTGGCCTGCCGGGCACTGGCGGTCGACCCACACGACCGGTTCCCTTCCGCACGCGCCATGTGGCAGGCGCTGGGCAGCTCCGAGACCGCCCCACGACCCGCACGCCCGCTGCCCGGCACGCCGGCCACGGCCACCGGGCCCATCGCTCCCCCGCCGACACCTGCCGTGACTGCGGTGCAGCGCCGGCCTGGTCCCGTCCCGCCGGGCGAACCGCGACGGCGCCGGCGTAGGCGCAGCCGAGCCCTGGTCGTCGCGGCCTGCGCTGCTGCGGCAACCCTGGTCGCCGCCGTGGTGCTCCTCGCCCACCACGGCGGTCCGCCCTCCGTCCCGGCCGCCTCGGCGACATCCCACAACGTCGCGCTGGCGCAGTCGAAGCGGAGCGACACCGAAGGCGCCGCCATCTCCGCCGTGGCGACATCGCTCGCCGGCGGTGACCTACCCGGGGACGGGGCGATGGCCCATGCACTCGATACGACCGCCGCGCAGCGGCCGGGGCCGAACCGGCAGGCCTCTGCCGAGCAGGCCCTGTCGCTCGCCGGGGTGCTCCTCTCGGGTGGCGGCATCACGCCGGGGCAATACCTGGACGTCGTCAACGTCCTGCAGCCGACCGGGGCGACGGTGCCGACGACGACGGTGCCATCGACGACGGTGCCATCGACGACCGTGCCCACAGCCCCGGCCCCGTCGCCCCTCGGCTTTCTCTTCGGTGGCCACCACCACGACCACGGAGGCGGACCGGGAGGGACGGGTTAGGGCGGGCTGCACCGGCGCGACCCGGAACCCGCGATGACCGGTTGCTACGCTGCGGCGTCGATTCAGGAGGACCGAGCCATGAGTGCGCACCGAAGGGACCGCAGCGTGTGAGCACCGACGAACGTCCCCCGCCCTTCGACCCCGACGCACTCCGCGAGAAGTACCGGACGGAGCGCGACAAGCGCATCCGCCTCGACGGGAACTCGCAGTACGTCGAGATCGCCGGGCCCTTCGCCGAGCTCCTCCGCGACCCCTACACGGAGGCGGTCGCACGCGCCCCCCTCCGAGACGACGTCACCGTCGCGATCATCGGCGGTGGGTTCGCCGGCCTCATCGCCGGGGCGCGCCTCCGACAGGCGGGCATCGACGACATTCGCATCGTCGAGAAGGGCGGTGACTTCGGCGGGACCTGGTACTGGAACCGGTATCCGGGCGCGCAATGCGACGTCGAGTCCTACATCTACCTGCCCCTGCTCGAAGAGACCGCGTACATCCCGACAGAGAAGTACGTCCGCGCCCCAGAGATCCTCGAGCACTGCAGGCGCATCGCGCGGCACTTCGACCTGTACGAGCGCTCCTGCCTCTCGACCGAGGTCACCGGCATCGAATGGGAGCCTGCGCGGTGTCGTTGGACCATCACCACTGACCGCGGCGACCGCATGTCCGCTCGCTTCCTGCTGATGGGGAACGGTCCGTTGCACCGACCCAAACTCCCCGGCGTCCCGGGGATCGAATCGTTCCGGGGACATGCCTTCCACACCAGCCGCTGGGACTACGCCTACACCGCAGGGGACTCGAACGGGAACCTGGACGGGCTCTCGGACAAGTCCGTCGGCATCATCGGCACCGGCGCCACCGCAGTCCAGGTGGTGCCCCACGTGGCCGCATCGGCCGGCGAGCTCTTCCTCTTCCAGCGCACACCATCGTCCATTGACGTCAGGGCCAACCGTCCCACCGATGCATCGTGGGCATCCTCCCTCGAGCCAGGTTGGCAGAAGAGGCGGATGGAGAACTTCACCCTGCTGACCTCGGGCGGCATGGCGCCGGAGGACCTCGTCATGGACGGCTGGACCGACATCATCGGCCGGCTGGTGACCCGACTGCGCGACACCGGCGGCACGGGCCCGGGCGAAGACCTGGCGAGCGTCCTCGAGTTGGCCGACTTCGAGAAGATGGAGCAGATCCGCTCCCGGGTGGATGCCCTCGTCGGGGATCCGGCGACGGCGGAGGCGCTGAAGCCCTGGTACCGGCAGTTCTGCAAGCGACCCTGCTTCCACGACGAATACCTGCAGGCCTTCAACCGCCCCAACGTGACCCTGGTGAGCACCGATGGCCGCGGGGTCGACCGGATCACGCCGGGAGGTGTGGTCGTGGGCGAACGGGAGTACTCGTTGGACTGCCTCGTGTACGCCACCGGGTTCGAGGTCGGAACGGACTACACGCGCCGGGCCGGCTACGACGTGGTGGGCTCGCGGGGGCTGAGCCTCTCGGAGTATTGGGGCGACGGCATGAAGTCGCTGCACGGGATGCACGTGCACGGCTTTCCCAACATGTTCGTGATCGGTCACACCCAGGGCGGCTTCACGGTCAACTACCCGCACCTGCTCGACGAGGCGTGCCGGCACGTCGCCCACATCCTCCGCCACGCCATCGACGGCGACCTCTCGACCGTGGAGGCGACCGCGCAATCCGAAGAGGAGTGGCTGCGCACGCTGGCCGAGTCGGCTCGGGACATTCGCGCCTTCCAGGAGCAATGCACGCCCGGCTACTACAACAACGAGGGTCAACCCGGTGGGGGCGGCTTCCTGGCCAGCTCGTACGGGAACGGCCCGATGCCATTCTTCCAACTGCTCTCCGACTGGCGCGAGGCGGGGACCTTCGCCGGGCTGGAGCGACGGCCCTAGCCAATCCTCTCGGCCCGAACGCCTGCAGAGAGCGGCGTAGAGTCGCAGCTGATCGAAGGCAATCTTCACAGCGGCCTGCCGGAGCGCTCGGACCGACCTTCCTTGCTATCTTCCCACTCCAGGAAGGGGCCGGACCACGCGCACATCGCAGGGAACGGAGAACACATGAAGACTGTCCTGATCCTCGGTGCCGGCTTCGCGGGCCTGGAACTGGCGACGAGGCTCTCGGAGGACGTTCCGGACGAGGTCGAGGTCACGATCATCGACAGCAGCGATGCGTTCGTCTTCGGGTTCTCGAAGCTCGACGTCATGTTCGGGCGCGACGACCCCGCCAACGTGCGCCTTCCCTACTCCCGGCTGGACAAGCCCTCGGTCCGATTCGTCCAGGACAGGATCGTCTCCATCGACGCCCAGCACAGGCGGGTGACCACTGACACGGCGCAGTACGACCCTGACATCCTGGTGGTGGCGCTCGGAGCCGACCTGGATCCCACGGCGACACCGGGACTTGTGGAGGAGGGTTCCGAGTTCTACTCCGTGTCCGGCGCCGCACGCGTCCGCGAGCTGCTGTCGGGGTTCGAGGGGGGCGACGTCGTCATCGGCGTGTTGGGCAACTTCTACAAGTGCCCGGCCGCACCGTACGAGGCGGCCCTCATGCTCCACGACTACCTGGAGCAGCGCGGCCTGCGCGCGGAGTCGACCATCAAGGTGATCAATCCGATGGCGACCCCGATCCCGATCTCGCCCGAGGCATCGGCCGGCATCATCGCCGCACTGGCCGAGCGCGACATCGACTGGTGGCCCCAGTCGAAGGTCACCACCCTGGACCCCACGTCGAAGGTCGCCACCCTGGAGGACGGGCGGACGGCCCGCTACGACCTCTTCCTGGCCATTCCCGTGCACCGTGCGCCGCGGGTGGTCGAGGAGTCGGACCTGGCCGAGGACGGGTGGGTCGCCGTGGATCACACGACGTTCGCCACCAGGTTCGAGAACGTGTACGCCGTCGGTGACGTGACCAGCGCGCCGGTGCCACGGGTCGGCGCCATCGCCGAGGGCGAAGCCCGGACGCTGGCCGATGTCCTCGTCCACCAGCTGCGGGGCGGGACCCCGCCCGAGCCCTACCGCGGAGTGGCCACGTGTTACATCGAGTTCGGCGGCACCAAGGTGGCGCGCTTCGACGCCAACTTCCTGTCAGGACCCAGCCCCTTCGGCACCTTCACCGAGGCGTCCGAGGCGGTGGCCGCATCGAAGGTCGAGTTCGGCGCATCCCGGCGGCAGCGCTGGTTCGGCATCGAGCCCTGAGCGACCCATCGGCCCGAAGCGCCGTGGGACAATGGGCCATCACACATCGTCAGGAGTCACCGGTGCACCACCATGCAGGCTGGTTGAGAGCACGCGCTGCTCTGCTGGCGTTCGGCTGCACGCTGGTGAGCCTGCTGGCGGTCCCGGGCACGGCGGACGCGGCATCGAAGACACCCACGTATTACGTCTCGCTGGGTGACTCCTACGCAGCCGGCTACCAGCCGGGCCTGGGAGCCACGCCCGGCTACGTGACCCTCGTGGCGCAGAGGACGGGTCTCACGCTGGTCAACTTCGGGTGCAACGGGGCGACGACGACGTCGCTGCTGACGGGGATCGGGTGTTCGCTGAGGCTGCCGCACACGGCGGGCGCCGTGACCTATCCCACCACGACGCAGGCCGCGGCGGCCGAGGCGTTCCTCAGTGCCCACAAGGGCCACATCGGCCTCATCACGGTCAGCATCGGCGGGAACGACGTGACACCGTGCGCGACGAACAAGAATCCGATCAGCTGCGTGGCGGGTGCCGCCACGACCATCTCGAAGAACGTCACCACCCTTGTCGCAGGGCTCCGCGCCGCCGCCGGTCCCCGCGTCCCGCTCATCGGCCTGACCTACCCCGACATCATCCTCGGCCTGTACGTGTATCCCACGCACCCACCGGGCGCCGCACAGGTCTCTCTGGCCAAGCTGTCGGTGGTGGCGTTCAAGTCGCTGATCAACCCGACCCTCACGAAGGCGTACGCGTCGGCGGGTGGGGTGCTGGTGGACGTGACCGCCGCCACGGGCGCCTACACGTCGCTCACCCGGACGGTACGGCTCCCCCCCTACGGCACGATCCCGGCACCGGTCGCGACCGTCTGTACCCTGACCTGGTTCTGCGCCAAGGGTGACATCCACCCCACCACACAGGGGTACACCCTGATCGGCAGGCTCGTGGTCGCCAAGTTCGCCGCCATGCGCCGGATGTGAGCGCCGGGTCGTGACCCTGGCGGCCGGACTGGTCCTGGCGCTGCTGGCGGCGATGGCCCTCAACGTCGGGTACTTCGTCCAGCACGGCGCGGCCAACACCATGGTCTCGCTCTCGCTCCGGCACCCCCTCGCGTCAGCCCGGCTCCTGGTGACGAACCGCCAGTGGATGCTCGGCTACGGCGCCGGATGGATCGGCTGGGGTCTCTACATCGCAGCCCTCAGCCTGGCGCCGCTGTCGCTGGTGCAGGCGGTCTCCGCCGGTGGAGTGGGGATCCTCGCCATCCTCGCCCACCGGCTCGGCACGCCCCTCACGCGCCAGGAGCAGATGGGCACCTGGATCGCCGTGGGCGGCCTCGTGCTCCTCGGGCTCTCGCTCACCTCGGACGTCACTCCCACCTCCCCGGCCCGGAGCACGACCCTCATCATCGTGATCGCCTCTGGCGCCGTGCTGGCCGCTGTCCTGGTGCTGCTGGCGCGCGGATTCCGCCCCGGGGCCCTCCTCGGCTGCGCGGCCGGGATCCTCTTCGGCGTGGGCGACCTGGCCACCAAGGGTGCCGTCGACGGCGTCGGGCTTCTCTTCGTCCCCATCCTCCTGGTGTGCACCGCACTGGGATTCGTGACGCTGCAGCTGGCCTTCCAGCGCGGCCGGGTGCTCGAGACCGCCGGCTCGTCCACTCTGGTCAACAACCTCATCCCCATCGTCGGCGGGATCGTCGTCTTCCACGAGCCGATCCCCTCGGGGTTGCCGGGGATCGCCCGGGTGGCCAGCTTCGTCGCCGTGGTCGCGGGCGCCGTGCTCCTGGCCAGCGGGCGGATGCACCCCCAGACCGGCGCACCGACCGCGCCGCTCTCGGCCCATTCCTGAACGGGTGTACGGATGAAGCGGACATCACATTCGATCGGTCGATGGGTCTGGATCGCCATGATGATCGGCGTCGGCGTGGAGTTCGCGCTCGGTGTGACGTGCCTGGCACTCTTCCCGTTCAGGCGGCCGGACCAATGGTTGCCGCCACAGAGCAAAGTGGTCTACTCGGCGCATGCCGCCCTCGGTGGCGTCCTGGCGATCGCCGCGGTGGCCATCGTCGTGACCATGGCGAGCAACCAGAGATTCGTGCGCCTCGGCGCGCAGGCGGGCCTCGTGGGGCTCCTGCTCGGCGCGGCAGGCGGCATGTTGTGCGTCTGGCATCCGTGGCGGGTGACCGGGATGGGGTTGATGTTCGTCGGCTCGCTCATCGCCTTCTTCGGGTACCTCATTCCCCTGGCGGAACCTCAGCCAGAGACGCCGGCGCCCGAAGGCCCCGCCCGAGCGGAGGCACCACCTGTCGAGTGGTGACCCACTGCGCGTCGCGCCACTTCGTCCTCCAGAGCCCGATTCCGTAGAATCACCGATGACACGTCGGAAGAGGACACGTCGATCCCTCGAGCGGTGGGAGGATGCCGCGCCGGGGATCGAGATATGAAGACGTAGCTTCTCGTCAGCTGCGCAACCAGGGGATGACATGAAGATCGCAATTGTCGGTACGGGAGCGATGGGCTCCGTGTATGCCGGCCTTCTCGGCAAGGCGGGACACGAGGTGTGGGCCATCGACATACGGCAGGAGCACATCGACGCCATCGCGACCTCCGGCCTGAGCGTGACGGGCGCCAGCGGGAGCTACGTCGTCGACAACCTGCACGTCGGACGCTCGCCCCGGGACGCCGGACCCTGCGACGTCTGGGTGATCGCCACCAAGGCGGTGGATGTCGGAGCGGCGGCAGCGGAGATCGCACCGCTGCTCCGACCCGACAGCGTGGTCATGGCATTCCAGAACGGGCTCGGTGCCGGTGAGCGGGTCGCGCGCCACATCCCGGATGCGCACATCCTGATCGGGATCGCGGAGGGATTCGGATCGTCGATCCCCGAGCCCGGCTCCGTGCACCACGAGGGGATGCGACTGATCCGGATCGGCGAGTTGCACGGCGGCCTGACCGAGCGGGCGCAGCGGATTGAGCAGGCGTGGCACGACGCCGGCTTCAACGTCAGAGCCTTCGCCGACGTGACGCTCATGATCTGGGAGAAGTTTCTCTGCAACGTGACGCTCAGCGCTCCGTGCGCGGCCTTCGACGTCACGGTGGGTGAGCTGATGGCAAACGGGGAGTCCTGGAGGGTCGCTCTCGGCTGCACCGCAGAGGCCTACCGTCTCGGCCTCGCCCAGGGAATCCGGTTCACCTTCGACGACCCGCTGCGGTACGTGACCGAGTTCGCCGCCACGATCCCGAACACCAGCCCGTCCATGCGCCTCGACCATCTCGCCCGGCGGCCCTCGGAGATCGACGCCATCAACGGGCAGGTCGTCGAATTGAGCCGGGGACTCGGGCTGGAGGCGCCCTACAACGAGACGTTGTGCGCCATCGTGCGCCATCGCGAGTCGCTGTTCACCTGAGCGCGACCGGTGCTCCGGCACCCTGTGGCACACGGATCGAGGTCGTCTGCGAGGACTGCCACCGGTGTTGAACGCGTCTGCGACTCGTCGTTGAAGCGCGCCGTGAGTCTCTGACCGAACGGCGCCGCGCAAAATTGATCATGGCCTCGCGAGATGTCGGCGGTCCGTATCTAGAGAGCCGTTGAACCGAGTGTTCGACAGAACGTCCTTGAAACCTCCGGTACGTCTTCTTTTGCTGCTCGGCAGGCAGAAACCGAGGTTGGTCATGCGGACGCAGGTTCATCACTTCTGAGCACGGCTATTACGGCAGCTTCCCAACAGATCACACCATGACCCTTGCGCGGTCCCTACGCCACCCCTCTCCCCCGCCGCATCGCCCGCCGCTCCTTCCCTCGCGCATGCGAACGCCGCCGACCTGCGCTGAAATGCCCCGGCTACCACCGGCCGAACGCCAATAGGTCAGGGGAATGGTGGCCAGCCAAGCCCTGTGTGTATTTCCGGGGCTGAGCCGCGCCTGTCCGAGCATTGTTCGTCCGTTGTGTCATTCAGCCCGGTCGGCTCTATTTGATGCTCCAGGCAGATCGTGAACATCAGGGGTGGGGGCGGAGGCTTGAGGTCTGTGTACGCCCGGGTCGCCGCCCCCCGCTACCGCCTGAAGCGACGAAAGTCTACGGTCTCGCCCCGTGGAGCGCATGCCCGAGCCCGGCGATCTCATCGCCGCCTTCAGCCCCCAGCGGGCCGGTGCTCTCGGATGGTGCAGTCGGTCCAGCTGCCGGCGACCCATTGCCGCCGCCACCCGGTCCGGGCGTCGTTCGGCCGATGTGTCGCGCACGTCGAAGCGATCTTCGGCGCAGGCTGACGCGCAATCCGCGCACGGGTTGCTGCACAAACTCGCGCACCTAAGACGGGTCTGGAATCAACGAGCGCATATTCAGCGCATACGTCCTGGCAGCAGCGGTGCTTATGGGACGGCTTTCAAACCCTCCCGAGACTCTAGAATGGGTGGCTGACCAGGGAGAGCGTGATACTCCCCCACCCAGACGGACGACCTCGAAGGGCGCGAAGCGGTCCTCCAACGCACCTGAACCGGGCCATCTGGAAGGAAAGGGGCAGCTTTCAAACCCTGTGCAGCGGCGGCTGTCTCGAGGTGTCGTCGATGAGCTTGCGCACCTCTACGAGGAGGGGGTGTCGATCCATGCGCTCGCACGGCGCTACGGCGTCCACCGGACCACGATCATCGCTCACCTCGATCGGCGAGGCGTGCCCCGCCGCGTCGCCCGGAAAATGACCGACTCCCTGATCGCCCGAGCCTCCGAACGCTACTCCGAGGGGCTGTCGGTCGCCGATTTCGCTTCCGAGTTCGGTGTCCACGCAAGAACGCTCGCCCGGGAATTCCGGCGGGCTGGGACTCCCATCCGAGCACGGCGAGGTTGGAATCGCTGAGCTCCCCCTGAACCCATGACTTGACCGAGCATGCCGATGCCGCCATCCGGAAGCGTGCGGCTGACCAGGACCGGACAATCGCTGATCTCCGGCACGTCGTCGACACCGACAGGACCATCGGCTCTGGTGCACGCGCATCGGCATCACCCGAGGCGCCTGAAGGGGGCGAACCCGAGGCCGACGACAAGGAGAAGCCGTAAGGCTCGACCGAAGCGGTCCCAGTCGCGGGTTCGGATCTCGATGCGGCGATGGCGCTCAAGCTTCTCGGAATCCCGAGTCTGGGACCTGAGTCCAGCATCCGAATACGGGCGGCGCCTAAAAACCTGTTTTCCTAAACTCCCGGAGCAGACTCACTACAACCCACACGGCCTGCCCCAGAGGTACCGGTCGATGGACGCCCCTCCCGGCCACTAGGGGTGGGAGCAGGGACCGAGTTGGGGCGATTGTGCTCGGCACCAACCAGTGGGATCCTTTCGAGAGGCCCAGGAGGAATTGGAATGATCGCAAAGAGCGAGACACGACCAAACGCGGTAGACGCGTTCTTTGCCGACATTGCGACTCGGGGCCAGATTCCTGTTCTCGGGACTACGTCTGGAACGATCCGCTTCGATATCTCGGACGCCACTTCGTTGGAGCACTGGTATGTCACTGTGCGGAAGGGGGAGGTCACTGTCTCTCACAAGAACACGAGAGCTGACGCGGTATGCAAGTTGGATAAGGAACTGTTTGCGGATATCGCGGAGGGTCGCAGGCAAGCGATGTCGGCGATCTTGCGTGGTGCGATGGTGGCTCAGGGCGACCTGAGCTTGCTTATGTCCTTCCAGCGGCTTTTCCCGGGCAGGATCGGCTCGAAGGGACGGGTGGCGCCGATTACCGAGGTGGCTCAGAAGCGATGAGCACCGACCTTGTTCAGATCCTTGAAGGAAACACCTTCGTCGTCAGTGACAACACAGGCGACATCGAGGCGTCGCTCACTGATCCGACCGGCCTGTTCTCCTTCGACACCAGATATCTGTCGAAGTGGATCCTCTTGGTCAACGGTTCAAGACTGAATGCGCTTACGGTGGACGACACTGCATACTACGAGACCCGATTTTTCCTGGTACCCGGAACCGGCACGGTCTATGTCGACTCGAAGCTGTCGGTGATCCGGGTGCGGACGGTCGCCGACGGTTTCTATGAGTCGCTGAGCTTCCTCAACCACCAGGACGATCCGGTGGATCTTGAAATCCGACTAGAGGCGGCCAGCGATTTTGCCGACCTCTTCGAGGTAAAGGATGCCCTGAAGAAGAAGGGCAAGTATTACAACCGGATCGAGGATGGCTGCCTCATCCTTGGGTACGAGCGTGACACCTACGTCCGAGAGACCCAGGTGGTGGCGGATGAAGCAACCACCATCGATCAGCATGGCGTGGAGTTTTCAATTCAGATCGCGCCCCATGGTAGATGGTCGACAGAGCTAGCAGTCCTTGTTGATCTCGGTTCAGGAATCGAGGTCAATCACCCGAAAGCAGCCCAGAAGTCGCGACGCAGCGGGTCGGCCAAGGCCCGGGGACTCGACAAATGGATTGAGCGCGCCCCCAGCCTGAACTGCAGCTTGGACTCGCTCAAGCGCACCTACCAGAGGAGCCTGGTGGACCTTGCCGCATTGCGCTTCTCCACTCTCACCATGCCCAATCACGCGCTACCGGCTGCAGGCCTTCCATGGTTCATGACCTTGTTCGGCCGGGACAGCATCATCACGAGCCTGCAATCGCTGCCCTTCACTCCAGAACTGGCTGCAACCACGCTTCTAGCACTCGGTGAGCGTCAGGGGACCGTGATCGACGACTTCCGCGACGAAGACCCGGGTCGTATCCCACACGAGATGCGCTATGGGGAGATGACCGCATTTGAAGAGCGTCCCCACTCGCCCTATTACGGATGTGCCGATGCGACACCCCTCTATGTCGTTCTCCTCGATGAGTACGAACGCTGGACCGGCGACACGAAGCTCGTACGTAGCCTCGAGTTCGAGGCCCGTGCCGCCATCAACTGGATCGATGAGTACGCCGACCTCCAGGGGAACGGCTACTTGTCCTATCAACGCCGGAACGAGAAAACCGGCCTCGAGAACCAATGCTGGAAGGACTCCTGGGACTCGATCTCCTATCGGAACGGCACGCTTCCGGGGTTCCCGAGGGCGACCTGTGAGCTGCAGGGGTATGCCTACGACGCAAAGATGCGGGGTGCCCGCCTGGCACGCCACGTGTGGCACGATCCTGCCTATGCCGACCGGCTCGAACACGAAGCGGCCAATCTCAAGCGTCGGTTCAATCGAGACTTCTGGGTGAAAGACGGCGAGTACTTCGCCATCGCACTCGAATCAGACGGTCGCCAAGTTGACGCACTCACCTCCAACATTGGTCACCTTTTATGGAGTGGCATTGTCGACAAGTCCAAGGCGGGAGCGGTAGTGCGGCATCTCATGGGTCCACGCATGTTCACCGGCTGGGGTGTCCGAACAATGGCCCAGGGGGAGGGCCGCTATAACCCGATCGGATACCACGTAGGCACCGTCTGGCCCTTCGACAATTCCTTCATCGCGTGGGGGTTGAGGCGCTACGGGTTCAAACGGGAGGCGGCAGCAGTAGCTGCGGGGATCCTCCAAGCGGCGGACTGCTTCGACGGGCGACTTCCGGAGGCTTTCGGCGGATACGAACGAGAGGTAACCCAATACCCGGTTCAGTACCCCACGGCCTGCAGTCCCCAGGCGTGGTCAACTGGTGCCCCGCTGCTCTTGATCCGCACAATGCTGGGGCTCGAGCCCGTTGGCGATCACCTGATCGTTGACCCTGTACTGCCAGCTGAGATTGAGCACTTAGAGCTGCTCGACATTCCCGGAAGGTGGGGGAAGATCGACGCCTTTGGTCGAGGTCTCGTTGACGTCGCGAATCCACGGTCGCTCAAGCGGACGCGCTAGATCTTCGTCTGTCACCCGGAGGTGATTGTCGACACCCATCACTTCATCTGACCGCCCCCCGCTGCTCCCTCGTCCACTCCGAGACCGTGCACGCCTCCGGGTCCCAGCGGGCCTTCTCCAGCACCCCGTGAGCGGCCAGCGCCTCAAAGTGTCTCCCGACCGAAGTGGTCGGTAACGAACACCGAGCGGCCACCATCGCACTCCCCATCTCGCGATCCGAGGTGATCAGCACAACTAGGACCTTCCGGCGCATGCCGTCCAGCACCACCTGAGCGAGCAGCCGCCAGACCTCGTTCCTCCGGGACTCCGATCACCTGACCGGCGGGTGCGGCCCTCCCGCGTGGTCCGATCATCTGCGAACAGACAGAGGGAATCGAGATCTGCCATGAAGTTGCAGCGAGTGGGTCGCCGAGTTGACTTCGAGCTAGGCCGACGTGGAATGCAGCTCATCACTCGGTGACTCGGAGTCTGAATCTCGCCCCAAGGTGCCGCCCAATCCCGGCGATCTGGGATAAACGCCGCATATTGCAAGTGATGCATGTTCTGCAGCGCAGTGCGCTCAGGCGTGCGTCCTGCATGTTTGCAGTGCTCAAGAGCACTGTGGTGGACGGCTGGTGGTAGTCGCTTTCGTGCGTTGACGTGGGCATCCCCGGGTTCGATTGCATCTGATGATTGAATCCCGCGTTCGTTACACGACATGGAAGGGGCTTGCATGGGTCGATCAAGAGGGC
>JBKQUM010000157.1:0-10066 GCA_052140165.1 Acidimicrobiales bacterium | reverse complement strand
TGCTCGACCAGTCGGTGCTTGGCCACCCAGTCGCACTCGCGCCACAGCGACGTCGGGTCGGCCTCCAGCCCCTTGAGGCAGTGCTCCCACATGTCGAGTGCCCGGTCCTCCTCGGGGGAGAGGCCGCGCCGGTCGCGGAACTTCAGCGCACGCTCCAGGTACTCGGACTGAATGTCCAGTGCCCGCATCTCGCGGCCGTTGGCCAGGCGCACCCGGCGTTGGCACGTGATGTCGTGGCTGATCTCCCGGATCGCCCGGATGGGGTTCTCGAGCGTGAGGTCGCGCAGAACGGTCGAGGAGTCCTCGAGCATGGCCAGGAGGATGGAGGTCGTGCCGATCTTCAGGAACGTGGCGTACTCGCTCATGTTGGAGTCACCCACGATCACGTGGAGGCGCCGGAATCTCTCGGCGTCCGCGTGCGGCTCGTCCCTCGTGTTGATGATGGGGCGGCTGCGCGTCGTGGCGGACGAGACGCCCTCCCAGATGTGCTCGGCGCGCTGGCTCAGGCAGAAAACGGCACCTCGGGCCGTCTGCAGCACCTTGCCCGCGCCCGCGTAGATCTGACGCGAGACGAGGAACGGGATCAGCACCTCCGTGTAGCGGTTGAATTCGTCGTTGCGCTCGGTGAGGTAGTTCTCATGGCAGCCGTAGGAGTTGCCGACCGAATCGGTGTTGTTCTTGAAGAGGTAGACCTCGCCCCGGATCCCCTCCTCGCGGAGCCGGGCCTGGGCGCCGGTCACGAGCTGGGCCAGGATCCACTCCCCCGCCTTGTCGTGCACCACGACGTCGCTGATGCGATCGCACTCGGGGGTGGCGTACTCGGGATGGCTGCCGACGTCGAGGTAGAGGCGGGCGCCGTTCTCGAGGAACACGTTCGACGAGCGCCCCCACGAGACCACGCGCCTGAAGAGGTACCGCGCCACCTCGTCGGGGCTCAGGCGGCGCTGTCCCCGCAGGGTGAAGGTCACCCCGTACTCGTTCTCGACACCGAAGATGCGGCGCTCCACCAGGCCAACCGTACAGCGGCCTATGCCAGCAGTTGTGCCAGCTCCTCCCCGTCGATGCGCCGGAACGTCCGACGGCCGTTTCCCCGGCTCAGGATGGCGACCTCGAGGTCGTCGGCCGCTAGCGTACGGTCCGGTCCGGCCAGCGCCGCCGCGGCCGCCTTGATGGCGGCCGCCATGCCCCAATCTGGCTGCCAGGCTGCGGCGACGCGCTCGGTGATCGTCTCGGCGTCGCCGCCCAGCACCGCAAAGCGGTCCTCGTCGGTGATCGTGCCCTCATAGGCGATGTGGTACAGCTGGTTCTCGACGTCACCCAGCTCGGCCACCAGGATCTCGACCTCGAGCGGCTTCATTTCGTGCGTGAACACGTTGCCCAGGTACTGCGCGTACAGATTGGCGAGCGACCGGGCGTCGACGTCCTCGCGGCTGTAGGCGTAGCCCTTGGTGTCGGCGTGGCGCACGCCGGCGACGCGGAGTTGGTCGTACTCGTTGTACTTCCCGACCCCGCCGAAGGCGATGCGGTCGTAGATCTCGCTGATCTTGTGCAGGGACCGCGACGGGTTCTCGGCCACGATCGCAATGCCCACGTCATAGGTCGTCGCCACCAGAGACCGGCCACGGGCGATGCCCTTCTGGGCGTATTCCGCGCGGTCCTTCATGACCTGCTCCGGCGCGACGTAGTAGGGCATGCTCATCGGGCACGCTCCTCCTGCATGCGGGCGACGAGTGCGCCGAAGCGCGTCGCCACCTCGTCTTCGGGCACCTCGCGGTAGCCCTCCACGTCGACGGTCGCGATGACCGGATAGATGCCGCGGACCAGGTCAGGGCCGCCGGTGGCGGAGTCCTCGTCGGCTGCCTCGTAGAGCGACTGAATGGCCAGGTCGAGTGCCTCGTCCCGGGTCAGCCCCTCGCGCCATCCGAGCTTCACCGTGCTGCGGGCGTCGCGTCCTCCCGATCCGGTCGCCTGGAAGTCCGTGTCCTCGTAGTGGCCTCCCGTGACGTCGTAGTTGAAGATGCGCCCCACGCCGCGCGCCGTGTCGTAGCCGGCGAAGAGCGGCACGACGGCGAGGCCCTGCATGGCCATCGGCAGGTGTTGGCGGACCATCTGGGCGAGCTGGTTGGCCTTGCCCTCCAGCGAGAGGATGGAGCCCTCGACCTTCTCGTAGTGCTCGAGCTGGACCTGGAACAGCCGGACCATCTCAATGGCCATGCCCGCCGTCCCGGCGATGGCGACGGCCGAGTGGCGGTCGGCCGGAAAGACCTTCTCCATGGCGTGGTGGGCGATGAGGTTGCCCGCCGTGGCCCGTCGGTCACCCGCCATGACGACACCGTCGGCGTAGCGCAGGGCGACCACGGTGGTGCCGTGGGGCACCTGCATGGGCGTTGCCGTCTCCATCCGCGTCGGCGTCTCGGCCCGGCCCGGGGTCAGGCGCAGGAGGCCGACGAAGTCCGGACCCGGATCACTCTCCGGGGGAAAAAGGGGGAGCGCCACCGGGGGCTACTGCCCACCCTTTTGGACATAGTTGCGAACGAATTCCTCGGCGTTGTCCTCGAGGACCTCGTCGATCTCGTCCAGCAGGTCGTCGAGCTCCGCCTTGATCTTCTCGCCGCGTTCGGAGGCGGCGGGCGCGGTCTCGTCGACCTCGGTCTCTGTCTCGGTCGAGCGCGTGCTCGAGCCCTTCCTCTTCTGTTCCTGTTCTGCCATCGTCCTGTCCCCGTCCTGTGGTGATCTCGACGTCGCCTAGGAGTTGAGCCGATTGAGCAGGTCCGCTGGACCGGTGCTCTGGGCCAGAAGCGCGCCCGTGTGCTCGGCTGTTCCCTTCAAGGGGTCCATCATAGGGACGCGCCGCAACGGGTCTGCTCCTATGTCGAAGACGAGGGAATCCCAGTTGGCGGTCACGACGGCATCGGGCCAGCGGGCCAGGCACTTGCCTCGGAACCAGGCTCGGGTGCCTGACGGCGGCTCGGCGACGGCGGTCGACCATTCGGCGGCGGGCACGAGGGAGCGCATGCCGAGGCGCCGGAAGACCGACTTGTCGGGCCGCAGGTCGTGATATTGCAATGCCAGTGCGGCCACCCTGGGGTCCTTCCACCCGCACGAATGCCGGTCCTGGTAGGCGAGCAGCAGCTCCCGCTTGGCGACCCAGTCCAGGGTGTCGGCCAGGGAGGCGGGGTCGGACTCGAGCCCACCCAGGACGGCCTCCCAGTGCTCCATGACCAGCGCCCCGACCGCCCCGTCGTCGCCCAGGGCGGTCAGTCCGAATTCCTCGGCGTACTTGCGGGCGGCGCCGAAGAGCTCCCACTGGAGCTCGAGCGCCGTCGCGGTCGAGCCGTCGGTCAGCGCCAGGGGGTGGGTCAGCGAGAGGTCGGCCGAGACCTGGTGCAACGCGCGCACGGGGTCCGACAGCGAGAGGTCACGTCCCGGCCCGGCCTCGTCCTCGACCATGGCCAGCACGATCGCCGTGGTGCCGACCTTCAGGAACGTGGCGATCTCCGAGAGGTTGGCGTCGCCGACGATCACATGCAGGCGCCGGAAGCGCTTGGGGTCGGCGTGCGGTTCGTCGCGTGTGTTGACGATCGGGCGTTTGAGCGTGGTCTCGAGGCCGACGATCTCCTCGAAGAACTCGGCGCGCTGCGAAATCTGGTACTCGACCGTTTCGGAGTCCAGGGCCGGCGTTTCGGTGCCCACCTTGCCCGACCCGATGAACAGCGTGCGTGACACGAAGTGCGGGACCACACCTTCGATCACCCTGGCGAAGGGCACCGCCCGGTCCATCATGTAGTTCTCGTGGCAGCCGTAGGAGTTGCCCTTCCCGTCGGAGTTGTTCTTGTAGACGACGGGGGCGGGCTGATCGGGAATGCGCGCCGCCGCCGCCACCATCGCGCGGCGCAGCACCTCCTCGCCGGCCTTGTCGTAGACGAGGCACTCCAGCGGGGTCAGGCATTCGGGGCTCGAGTACTCCGGATGGGCGTGGTCCACGTAGAAGCGCGCACCGTTGGTGAGCACGGTATTGGCCAGGTGGGTCTCCACCATCGGCGCCAGTGACCCCTCGCGAGCGAAGCCGCGGGCGTCGTTCCCGGGCGTCTCGTCCTCGAAATCCCAGCCGATCTGCTGCTCGACGTCGGCGGCATAGGCGTTGACGAGCACGGAGGACGCCGCGATGGGATTCTGATCCGGTCCCGGCGTCTGAATTCCGTACTCGGTCTCTATGCCGCAGACCTTCGTGGTGGCCACGGCACGACCCTAACTTCTACAGGTACTGGCCGGTACCGACCCGCTCGATGGAACGCCCCCCGTGCACTTCGCGGTCCTCGCTGAGCAGCGTGCGGACGTAGACGATGCGCTCCCCCTTCTTGCCGGAGATCCGGGCCCAGTCGTCGGGGTTGGTGGTGTTGGGGAGGTCCTCGTTCTCCTTGTACTCCTGGCGGATCGACTCGAACATGTCAGCCGTGCGGATGCCGGCCGACTCCCCCGCAATGACCCGCTTGATGGCCAGCTTCTTGGCCCGGCGCACGATGTTCTCGATCATGGCGCCGGACGCGAAGTCGCGGTAGTACAGGATCTCCTTGTCGCCGTTCTGGTAGGTCACCTCGAGGAAGCGGTTCTCGTCGTCCTCCCGGTACATTTCGGCGACCGTCTTCTCTATCATCGCCTGCACCGCCTTGTGGGCGTCGCCCCCACCGAGGCGCCGGACCTCTTCGGTGTCGAGGGGTAGATTGGGGGTCAGGTAGCGGCTGAAGATCTGGCCGGCGGCCTCCTCGTCGGGGCGCTCGATCTTGATCTTCACGTCGAGGCGGCCCGGACGCAGGATGGCCGGGTCGATGAGGTCCTCGCGGTTCGAGGCGCCGATCACGATGACGTCGCGCAGCGACTCGACACCGTCGATCTCGGCCAGGAGCTGGGGCACGATGGTCGACTCCATGTCGGAGCTGATGCCGGTTCCCCGAGTGCGGAAGAGGGATTCCATCTCGTCGAAGAAGACGATCACCGGCATCCCTTCGTCGGCCTTCTCACGGGCGCGCTGGAAGACCTGCCGGATCTGGCGCTCGGTCTCGCCGACGTACTTGTTCAGCAGCTCCGGCCCCTTGATGTTGAGGAAGAAGCTGCGCACGTTGTCATTCCCCGTCTTCTGCGCCACCTTCTTGGCCAGGGAATTGGCCACGGCCTTGGCGATGAGGGTCTTGCCGCACCCGGGCGGCCCGTAGAGCAGGATCCCCTTGGGGGCGGGCAGCGAGTACTCGACGAACAGGTCGCGGTGCATGTACGGCAGCTCGACGGCGTCGGTGATCGCCTCTATCTGCGAGTCGAGCCCACCCACGTCGGCGTAGGTGATGTCGGGCACCTCCTCGAGGACGAGCTCCTCGCTCTCGAGCTTGGGCAGCTTCTCAATGAGGAGCTGCGTGCGCGTGTCCATCAGCAGCGAATCGCCGGCGCGGAGCTTCACGCCCATCATGTCCTCGGACAGCTCGGCGACCCGCTCCTCGTCGGCGCGGGCGTAGATGACGCAGCGGCGCCGGTCCTCGAGCTGCTCCTTCAGGGTGACCACCTCCCCGGAGAACTCCCCGTCCCGCACGAGGACCACGTTGAGGCTCTCGTTGAGGACGACCTCGTTCCCCTTGCGGATCTGGCCCGGGTCGATGTCGGGATGCAGGCTCACGCGCATCTTGCGGCCGCTGGAGAACACGTCGACGGTGCCGTCGTCGTTGACGCCGAGGAACGTCCCGTACGCCGCCGGCGGCTGGGTCAGCTTCTCCACTTCCTCGCGCAGCGCGGCCAGCTGCTCCTTGGCCTGCTGGAGCGTGAAGGTCAGCTTCTCGTTCTGTGAGGTCGCCTGCGCCAGCTGCCCCTTCGACTCGAGGAGTCGCTCCTCGAGGGCCTGGACGCGGCCCGGGCTCTCCTGCAAGCGCCGACGGAGCGCGTGGATCTCATCCTCGGCATCTGCCAGCTCGGCGCGCAGCGCCTCGAGCTGGGCAGCGGCTTCGTCTGGAGTCGCGGTCACCGCATGTCACCCTAGCCCTCGCTTCGGCGTGTTTTGCCAGCAACTCGAGTGCTCCCCGAATGCGCCGGTGGGGTGCCCTCCGGCGGTTACCATGGGTATGCCTGCGGGGCCAGATTGACGGCCCGCGGGACGCCTCATTACGGTCCTCGTGGCCCGCCGGGCGGCTTCGACAAGGGAGAGAGACAGGTACATGAAGGTCTGGATCGACCAGGATCTCTGCACGGGCGACGGCCTCTGCGAGGAAATCGCGCCGGCCGTGTTCACCCTCCTCGACGACGGCCTGGCCTACGTGAAGGAAGAAGGCGACGTCAAGAGCGACCCCGGCGGTTCGGCCGGGATGGCCGCCGTCCCCGGGGAGCTGGAGGACGCGGTGGTCGAGGCCTCCGAGGAGTGCCCCGGCGAGTGCATCTTCATCGAGCGGGACTAGCCGTCAGCTTCGGGGCTCGAGCGCGCCCCCAGCAGCCCCCGCAGCTCCTCGTCGCTGATCCCCTCGGCGTCCTCCACGTCATCCCGCCAGGCGCCGCGCGGTCGTCAGGAAGCCCGTGTGCCCGACCATGCGATGGTCGGGGCGGACCGAGCGCGCCTCGACGTGCCAGGTTCGCCGCATGATCTCCTGCGTCTCCGCGAGCCCGAAGGGGGTCGCGGGGTCGTCGAGCGCCTGGCGCAGCAGCGCGGTCTGGTTGATGGTGGGCAGGTAGGCCAGGAGGATCCCGCCCGGGCGCACGGCCGCCGCCGCCGCCGGCACCACCTTGTGGGGCTCGGGCATGTCGAGCAGGATGCGGTCGAGACCGGACTCGTCGATCCCCTCGGTCACGTCGCGGATCTCGACGCGGTAGGGCGCGTCGGGGCCCAGGGCCGCCGCGACGTTGGCCTTGGCGCGCTCGGCGAAGTCCTCGCGGAGCTCGTACCCGACGATGGACGCGCCCGCCCGCAGCACCGTCATGGACAGCGCGCCCGAGCCCACGCCCGCCTCGAGGACGCGTTGCCCCGGGGCGATGTCCGCGGCGATGAGGATGGCGCCCAGGTCCTTGGGGTAGATGACCTGCGCCCCCCGGGGCATCTTGAGGACGACGTCGCTGAGCGTGGGCCGGAGCGCGAGGAAGGATCGCCCGGTGGAGCCGGTGACGGTGCAGCCCTCGGTGGCGCCGATGATGTCGTCGTGGGCGAGGACGCCGGCATGGGTGTGGAACGTCGACCCGGTGACGAGCGTCAGAAGGTAGCGCCGCTCCTTGGGGTCGATCAGGAGCACCCGCTCCCCCGCCGCGAGGGGGCCCGGCACGGGACTCAGGCTTCGACGGCGGCGGGAGCGGCGTTGCGGTCGCGCACCGTGATGAGCACCTGCTCGCCCGGGGAGACCGTCACACTCGACACGACGCTGCTCCGGTCGTTGAGGACCCGGCGCAGGAAGAAGGTGGCGCCGGCGAGCAGGAACCAGTACCAGTTCCCGGCCAGCCCCCGGCGGACCCCGGCACGCAGGAAGCGCCGCAGGAGCACGTCCATGTCAGAGCCGCCGGATCTCGACGACCGCCGACTTGGCTCGGCCGCGGCGGCGGCCGGCCAGGAAGGCCAGCGTGATGACCAGGATGCCCACGGCGCCCGCGATGGCGAGCCCCCGGGGTGCCGCGGCCCTCGCCGTGGCCTCACCCTCGCCCATGACCTGTGCGTACGCAGCCTGCAGGTCCTCGCGCGTGATGAGGCGCCCGTTGCTTCCTGCCTTCGTCGTCGTTCCTGGCATCAGCTCACTCCCTCCTGTATCTCAGTCTCGCTCGCCTCGCGGCGGGCCATCACCTCGGGCAGCTTCTCCTGTCCGGGCCCGGCGGTGATGCGCCAGGCGGCCACGCCGATGACGCCGATCCCGAGCACGACCACCACCGCGTAGGGCGCCCAGGACCAGTCGCCCGTCAGCGCGGTGCCCGTCTCCGTCTGCAGCAGCCGCAAGATCCCGATGAGGATCAGCAGGATGCCCCCGGCCAGGAAGAACGAGCCCGCGATCCCCATGTAGAGGAAGCGGCCGAGCCCCTTGAGCGGCTCGATGGTCTCCTGCTTGAGGTAGTCGACGGTGAGCTGGAAGGCGTCGTCCCCGGCATGGCGCAGTCCGCGGGTGCCGTTGTCTGACCGTGGTGCCATGTGGCCGACAATCCTGGTCGGTGAACCGACGGTGTGCAAACACCGGCGGGGGACGGGTCAGTCGCGGTCCTTGAAGAGGTAGGTGGACGATGCCCGGGCGACCAGCCGCTCGCCCCCGGTCTCGGCCTCCCTGGCCACCACGCTGGCCTCCACGAAGGCGACGCGGCGACCGCCCGAGACCACCTCGGCCGTGCAGCGCAGGTCCGACCCGGGGGGGATGGGGCCCAGGAAGCTGACCTTCATTTCCGCGTTGGAGGCGAAGACCCGCCGCCCCTCCTGGAACGTGACGGCGGCCGCCCCCATGGCCGAGTCGGCGAAGGCCGCCAGGAAGCCCCCCTGCATGATCCCGGCCGGGTTGGCGAAGCGCTCGTCGGCGACCATGCGCCAGACACACCGGCCCGGGGTCGACTTGTCGACGCATGTCATGCCGAGCGTGAGGTCGCTGTTCGGCGGCACCTGCATGCGAGAGGCCATGGCGCACGAGGATACGTGAGCGCGCGCATCACGAATGGGGGCGGGGCACGGCTCGATAGGGTTGGCCGTCCAGAGGCCGGCGCAGCCGGCATCACCAGCACGCGAGGATCGGAGGTACACCGATGAGCAAGCTCGACGACCTCTACGCCATCGGCGGCCAGAGCCCGTGGCTCGACAATCTGCGCCGGGACTGGCTGCACGGAGGCCAGCTGGCCGAGCTCGTCGCCCTCGGGGTGCGCGGCATCACCTCGAACCCGACCATCTTCGCCAACGCGATCAGCGGCCAGGACACCTACGACGACCAGTTCCGCTCGCTCATGGCCGACCACACGGTCGAAGAGGCGTACTGGGAGATGGCGACGACCGACATCAAGGATGCGCTCCACCTGCTGCGCCAAACCTACGACGAGAGCGACGGGGAGGACGGGTTCGTCTCCTTGGAGGTCTCCCCGGCGCGGGCGCACGACACCGAGGGCACGGTGCGAGATGCGCGGCGGCTGCACGACACCATTGCGCAGCCCAACCTCTTGGTGAAGGTCCCGGCGACGCTCGCGGGCGTGCCCGCGATAGAGACGCTGATCGGTGAGGGCCGCAGCATCAACGTCACGCTCATCTTCGGGCTCGACCGTTACGACGCGGTCATGGAGGCGTACCTGCGCGGCCTGGAGGCGCTCGTCGCCGCCGGCCGGTCGAGCGAGCTGTCCCGGGTGGCCAGCGTGGCCTCGTTCTTCGTCAGCCGGGTCGACACCGAGGTGGACCGCCGGCTCGAGGCCCTGGCCGGCGGCGACGGCAGCGGCGGCAGCGGCGACGCTTCAGTGCTGGCGCAGCGCGGCCACGCCGCCGTCGCGCAGGCCCAGGTGGCCTACCAGCACTTCCACCGCACGTTCGCAGGCGAGCGTTGGGAAGCGCTGGCGGCGCTGGGCGCCCGCGTCCAGCGCCCCCTGTGGGCCTCGACCTCGACCAAGAACCCCGCCTACTCCGACCTGCTCTACGTCGACGACCTGATCGGGCCGTCGAGCGTCAACACGATGCCCGAGCCGACGCTGCGGGCGTTCGAGGACCACGGCACGCTGCAGCGCACCATCGACGCCGACCCCGACGCGGCCCAGGCGGTGCTGGCGCAACTCGGTGAGACGGGCATCGACATGGAGGACGTCGAGCAGACGCTCGAGGACGAGGGCGTGCACGCCTTCGCCAAGTCCTTCGACGAGCTTCTCCAGTCGCTGACCGACAAGGCGGCCACGTTCTGATCGCCACGGGAACGCCCGCCGGGATGCCTTCGTCCGGCCGCCCCGTTCCGCCGGACGACGCCCCGGCGGCTCCCGACCCGTAGATTGGCCCCAATGCTGAGCGACGACGAGCTGCTCGAGATCCCACTTCCCGACCTGGTCGCCCTGGCGGGAGCGAAGCGCGACGAGGCCCACGGGCGCCGGGTCACCTTCTCGCCCAAGGTGTTCATCC
>JBKQUM010000156.1:0-16610 GCA_052140165.1 Acidimicrobiales bacterium | reverse complement strand
CCCGGGTGCCACTGCTCATCGCCGGTCCTGGTATCGAGTCCCAACGCGGAGGTGTCGACATCCCGACCAGCCACGTCGACCTCATCCCGACGCTCCTCGGATTGGCCGGGATCGACCTCGAGCAGGCGACCGCCGATGTCGCGGCCCACCATGATGAGGTCCAGCCCCTGTCGGGTCGGGACCTGAGCCGGGCCGTCAGGGGTCAGGTCGACCCGTCCTCACTCGTGTCGCCGATCTACTTCATGACCGAGGACGACGTAACCCGGGGATTGACCGAGACCAACATTCTGACCGGGGCCCCATTCGACCCGGTGACACCGCCGATCAACATCGAGTCAGCGCTGACGACGCTCCCGACCGGTGACGGTGGCGCAGCCGAGCTGTGGAAGCTGAACCACTACTACGAGCGCCTCGACGAGTGGAACGCCGCCCATGGCGTCCCGGCGAACCCCTTCGCCGCCCCCGCGGCAGAGCCCCTCTTCGAATTGCACAACTTGAGCACCGACCCCGAGGAGCGCCGCAACCGGGCGGGCGACGACACCGAGAACCTCGGCCGGTTGCGGTCGCTCCTCGAGAGCCAGCGCGACGAGAAGCGGCTCCTACCCGCCCACCGCAATCCCTCGGCCTGAGTCTGGAGCCCCGGGCAGCCTCAGACGGCTGCTTCGAGCTCGGACATGGTGAACAGGGAGCGCAGCGTGATGCCCTCCGCCCCCACGACGTCTGCCCCGCCCCCCTCCCGGTCGATGACGCAGACGGCGTACTCGACCACCGCGCCCTCCGAACGGAGGTCCTGTGCCGACAGGACGACCTGTCCCCCTGTGGTGACGACGTCTTCCACGATGAGCAGTGTGCGCCCGGCGATGTCACCGCCCTCGCACACCCGCTCGGTGCCGTACTTCTTGGGTTCCTTGCGGACGTAGAACGCCGGAATCCCTGTGACCGAGGAGAGCAAGGTGGCCAGCGGCACCCCTCCCAGCTCCAGACCGGCGAGACCCTCGATACCCGGAGGCACCAGGGGGACGAGTGCCTCGACGACGTCGGCCAGGAGGTCCGGATCGGACTCGAAGCGGTACTTGTCGAAGTAGCGGTCCGCCCTGCGCCCCGACCGCAGGACGAAGGTGCCCGTCAAGTGGGATGCGGCGTAGACGCGCGCAGCCAACGTCACGTTCCCATTGTGCACGGCGCGCCCGCACCCGTCAGGGACGCCCGGCCGTGTACGGCCCGCCGCGGACGGCCGGCTAAGAAGTCTGGTGGGTGCCGCCGCCGTCGATCGGGGCATGACCCAGGCGGAAGCGCAGGTGGCCCCGGCACAACTCGGTGAGGCCCAGTGCCCAGTTGGCGCTGACTTTGGGCCGGCCCAACATCGCGCAATCCGTGCACAGCGAGCCCCGGACGCCGTCGACTTCGGAGATCAGGACCGACAGCTCGAGGAACTCCTCCATCGCGAAGGGCCGGTCCTGGCACGCTCCCCAGAGCTCGGACAGACGGATCTCCCTGGAGAGCTCGGCCTCGGCCCCCCGGTGGGCGAACAGCACTGCGTCCAGCTGGAACTCGTCGTCGATGGGCTCGGTCCATACGGACTCGGACCAGAAACGCTGCCGCTCCTCGTCCGGGATGAGGCTGAGATAGAGCTCCTCCGCGTCGCAGTCGCCGTCGAACTCCGATGCGAACTCGGCTTCGTACTCTGCGTCGTACTCCCAGCCCTCGTCGAAGCCCATCTTCTTCCTCCCCGGGGCGCCACGCGTCGGTGCGCCCCGTGCCGGCGCTTCCCACCGCGGGCGGTTCGCCGGCACACCGTGGTTCCTGAGCAATCGCATCGGCGCATTTTCCGCCTGTCTGAAGAGGACCGCAGCGGAATTGACGATCCCGAGATTCCCCGCCTCCCCAGCCCCCGCCTTCAGGGAGCGGCGTTCACGGGTGCGGGCCGATCACCGGCAGGCTGACGGAGATTCCCAGCCGCAGCGCACCCTCGTCGGCCAGCGTCCGCATCTCGCGCACCGCCTCCTCGAGCGCGACCCGGCCGGCTCCGGTGATGCGGTAGGGGCGGCGCCTCTCGTCGCTACCGACCGGCTCGGGCTCGATGAGCCCTCTCTCCTCGAGGCGGGCGATCGCCCCGTACAGGGACCCCGGACCAAGGGTGACCCGGGCGAATTTCTCGATATCCGTGGTCAAGGCGTAGCCGTGCTTCGGACCGCCGGCCAGGCTGGTGAGGATCAGGACCGGAGGCTCGTTGCTCCGACCGAGGCTCCCCTTCGGCGTTGCGGATCGCCGTGTTGCCATGACCGCCGACTCTACTACGTCGTACGTAGTAATTGCCGGGCGATCGCTCACACTCCGGGCCCGGGGGGCTCGAGCGACCATCCCGACGCCACCCGGCGTCCGCCCGCGCAGGCGAGGATCGTCCACGCGTCGGGCGTCCACACGAAGACGGCGTCCTGCCCGTAGCGCCCGCCGAGCCGCACCACGTCCACTTCCGACACCTCGCGCACGGCAACGCCCTCCTCGCGGTGGCCCGTGACCGGGTCGACGCCCGACGCCGGCCACTGCACGACCGCGAGGCGGCGCACATCGGCCTCGAGCGCCGCCTGGCGCCGACGGTTCTCCTGCGCACCGGGTCGCTCGTCGCCCGGGTCCCACGCGGTCAGGACGTACACGGGCCCGGTGCCGTCCCAGGGCCATGGGCCCACCTCGCCCCGCGGAGCGGAGCGGACCACGAGGGCTCGCCGCCCTGCCCGAACGATCTCGACGACCGTCCGGGCGTAGCTCTCCCAGGGGTCCCCCGGCACGACGGACACGGCCGGCACCCTACGCTCGACGCGACCATGGAACCGGTGGTGACGCCGCCCCCTCTCCCGACCCTCCTGTCCGAGGTGCTCGTGGCCCACACGATCGAGCTCGACAACGAGGCGGAACACCGTCTCCCCCACCGGACGACCCGTGCGGACGACCCCGAGGCGCGCCGCGATGCGCCCTGGCTCGTGTCGTACGTGCTGTGGTCCTCCGCGCTGCAGTACGTGGACGACGCCGGCATCACCGTGGCTGAGCTGCGCGCACGGGCTCGCACGAACCGGTTGCTCCTCGGAGGCCTGCGGCGCTGGGGGTACGTGTCGCTGTCACCTCCGCCGGGCACCCCACTCAGGAACCCGCCCCAGGACGACGTGGTCGTCCGCACCACCGAGGCCGCCCGGCGGGCCGGGGACATCTGGCGCCCGCTGCCCGCCATCGTGGAAGCACGCTGGCGCTCCCGCTTCGGCGAAGAGGTCATCGACCACCTGCAGCGTGGGCTGAGGAGAGTCTTCGCCGGCCTGCCCTTCGACCCCCCGGACTTCCTGCCTGTCGTGTTTCCGACGCAGAACAGCATGACGGAACCCGCGCTCACGGACACGGCGACCGCCGGGGCACCGAGCGCGCGGGCTACAACGGCGGATCTGTCGCAGCTCCTCGCCGGCGTCCTGCTCGCGTTCACCATCGATTTCGAGCGCGCGTCGCGGATCTGCCTCCCCATCAGTGCCAACACATTGCGGGTCCTACAGCCCTCTGGTGTGCGCATCCGCGATCTGCCCCGGTTGACCGGGGTCTCGAAAGAGGGCAACGCGATGTGCGCGGGCTGGCTGGAGCGCCACGGTTGTTCGGTGACGGAGCCGGACCCGGCAGCCAGCCGCGGCAAGGTCCTGCACCCCACCGACAAAGGGCTCCGGGCCCAGCAGAAGTACCGGCGACTTCTCGGCGCCACGGAAGCGACATGGGGACTGACGCACGGGGCGGACGCCGTCGGCGACCTCCGGGCGGCACTCCAGCGCGTCGTCGGGGACGGGAACCTCGCGGAGTCCGCGCTCGCACTGGGGCTCGAGCCGTACCCCGACAATTGGCGCGCCACTGTGCGGCAGCGCGCTGACACGCTGCCGCACCACCCGATGGTCCTGCACCGCGGCGGCTATCCCGACGGCAGCTGAACACCCCGGATTGACGCCACCGCGGATGTGGCAGCATTGGCCGGTGCACCCCTTCCGCCGCGCCGACTCGTTGCGCCGCCTCGCCGAGGAGGACTTCGACGTGCTGGTCATCGGGGGCGGGATCACCGGAGCGGGGGTTGCCCTCGATGCGGCCAGCCGCGGCCTCAGGACCGCCCTCGTCGAGAAGGGCGACTTCGCCTCGGGCACGTCGTCGAAGTCGTCGAAGATGGTCCACGGGGGGATCCGCTATCTCCAGCAGCGGGAGTTCCGGCTCGTCTACGAGAACCTCGCCGAGCGGCAGCGCCTGCTCGACAACGCGCCGCACCTGGTCACACCGCTCCCGTTCCTCATCCCGCTCTTCGGGCGCGACGGCGTCGTGTCCAAGACGGTCGCCCGCTCGTATTCGTCCGCGCTCTGGATGTACGACCTCACCGGCGGCTTGCGCATCGGAGAGCGCCACAGGGAGGTCGACAAGGACGAAGCCCTGGCCCACCTCCCGACGCTGAAGACCGAACACCTGGTGGCGGGGTTCCTGTACTTCGACGCCCGGGCCGACGACGCGCGCCTCACCCTGACCCTGCTCCGCACCGCAGCGATCGAGTACGGGTCGGCCGTCGCCAACTACGCCCCGGTGACCCAGCTCACGACCGGTGGCGACGGAGCCGCCAGCGGTGCGATCGTGCGTCCGGCCGGCGGTGAGGCCGAAGAGCTCCGGATCAGGGCCAGGGTGGTGGTGAACGCGACGGGCGTGTGGGCCGACGCCGTCCGCGCCCTCGACGAAGGTGCAGATCCCCACGCCATCCGCCCCGCCAAGGGTGTGCACGTCACCGTGCCGGCCGAACGGCTGCCCTGCGACATCGCCGCGGTCATCCCGGTGCAGAAGGACAAGCGCTCCATCTTCGTCGTGTCCTGGCCTGGCACGGATCTCGTCTACCTCGGCACGACCGACACCGACTACTCGGGCCCCCTCGACGATCCTGCATGCACGCCCGAGGACGTCGACTACCTCCTGGAGGCCGCCAACAACCTCACGACGTCGCACCTCACCCGAGCGGACGTGACGGGTGTCTGGGCCGGCCTGCGCCCCCTCCTGGCACGACCGACCAAGGGCCACCACGTCTCGGAGCGGACCGCCGACCTGTCTCGCCGCCACACCGTTCGTGTGTCGGCGCACGGCGTCGTGACGGTGACAGGCGGCAAGCTGACCACCTATCGCAAGATGGCGCAGGACACCGTCGACGCGGTGGTCACCCAGCTGGGTGAGTCCCCTCGGCGGCGACGCTGCGTGACCAAGTCGCTCCCGCTCATCGGCGCGACGACCAAGACCCGGGACCCCGTGGCGCTGGCCCAGCCCGGGGCGCGACTGCTCACCCGCTACGGCACCGAGGCGGCGGCGGTGCTCGCCGTGGCGGACAGCCGTCCCGAGCTGCTCGCCCCGGCGGTGGAAGGGCTGCCCTACACCGGCGCCGAGCTCGTCTATGCCGCCCGCGAGGAGATGGCACGGACGCTCGACGACGTCCTGTCGCGCCGGACCCGCGCCAGCATCCAGCGGGCACACGCCACCATGGAGGCCGCGCTCGCCGTCGCCACGCTGATCGCACCCGACATGGGCTGGGACGAGCAGGAGGCGGCCGACCAGGCCGCCCGCTTCGTCGAGTCCTCCCAGAAGGAGCTCCTGACCGCCGGGCTCGACCTGCCATGACGACGCCCACTCCCCCGACCCCCATTGACGCCAGGGGCGCGGACGTCACGGATCGACTGGGCGCGGCGACGGTCGAGGTGCCCGCTGCCGTCCTCGACCGCCTGAGGGACAGCGGCGCCAGCATGGCGACCGATGACGACGCCCGGGCCGAGGCCGGACGTGACTGGTGGCCGCTGGCCATCGGTTGGGCGGCCGAGGGCGCCGTCCCGCAGCGCCCGGCCGTGGTGGTCCGGCCCACCTCGGTGGCACAGGTGGCCGAGGTCCTTGCGGCCTGCAACGAGGGCGCGGTCCCGGTGACACCAGCTGCCGGCCGCAGCGGCGTCTGCGGCGGGTCGATCCCGGTGCACGGGGGTGTGGCCCTGGACATGACGGGATTGGAGGGAGTCGTACGCGTCGACGAGACGTCGCTGACGGCGGACGTGCGGGCGGGCACCTTCGGACCGGACCTCGAATCGGCGCTCGGAGAGGTCGGCGACGGCTACACGCTCGGCCACTGGCCCCAGTCGATGGACCTCTCGACCGTCGGTGGTTGGCTGGCCTGCCGCGGGGCCGGGCAGTACTCCACACGGTACGGGAAGATCGAGGACATGGTCGTCGGCCTCGAGGTCGTGCTGGCCGACGGCCGCATCCTGCGCACGGAGGGCCACGGGCCCCGGGCAGCCACAGGACCGAACCTGACCCAGCTGTTCGTGGGCAGCGAGGGCACGCTCGGCGTCATCACCGAGGCCCGGCTGCGCCTCCACCCTCTGCCGGGCGCCCAGGAGCGCCGCGCCTACGGCTTCACCACGTTCGTCGGCGGGCTCGAGGCGTGCCGCAAGATCCTGCGCCGGGGGGCGACGCCCGCGGTGCTGCGTCTCTACGACCAGACGGAATCGGCCCGCAATTTCGATCAGCCCGACACCAACGTGCTCATCGTCCTCGACGAGGCCGACCCGGCCATCCTGTCCGCCACGCTCGCGATCGTCGACGACGAGTGCGGCGCGGCGGACGTCCTCACGCTCGACCGCGAGCTCGTGGAGCGTTGGCTCGGCCACCGCAACGACGTCTCGGCGCTGGCGCCCCTGTGGCGCGGCGGCATCGTCGTGGACACCGCCGAGGTGTCGGGCCCGTGGGCCGCACTGCCCGGTCTCTTCGCGGAGGTCATTGCTGCGCTGACCTCCATTGAGGGCACCCTCGCCGCGTCGGCGCACCAGTCCCACGCCTACACCGACGGTGCATGCCTCTACTTCACGTTCGGCGGGCGCGGTCCTGAGGATGACGACGAGTGGCGCGAGCGGTACTACCGACAGGCCTGGGATGCCGTCATTGACGCCACCTCCGCCCACGGCGCGGCGATCAGCCACCACCATGGCATCGGGCTCAACCGCTCCCGGTTCCTGCCGCGTGCCCTCGGGCCGGGCTTCGAGGTCCTGCGCCGCCTCAAGACGACCTTCGACCCGGCAGGGATCTTGAACCCCGGCAAGTTCGGCCTTTCCTCCCCGTTCGGTCCGGCACCCTGGGCATGAGCCGCCAGGGGGGCAGCGTCCTCGTCGTCGACGTCGGCACATCGGGCGTGCGCGCCGCGATCGTGCGTCCCGATGCCACCATCGAGCACGAACATCATGTGCCGCTTCTCCCCGACACTCCGGCCCCGGGCCTCGTCGAGTTCGACGCGGCGCGGATGGCCGACGCCATCCTTGCGGTGGCCGCTGCCGCCCTCGCCGGGGGCGGACCGGTCGACGCCGTCGGCATCGCCAACCAACGGGCCTCGAGCGTCGTCTGGGAGCGCGCCACCGGCAAGCCCGTCGGACCGGGCATCGGGTGGCAGGATCTGCGAACCGTCGGCACGTGCCTCGTGCTGCAGGCCGAGGGGATCCGCCTCGCTCCCAACGCATCGGCCACCAAGGTCATGGCCATCCTCGACGAGGTCGACCCCGAGCGGGCGCGGTCCGAGCGGGGGGAGCTCTGCTTCGGCACGGTGGACAGCTGGGTCGCCTGGACGCTCTCGGGCGGCGCCGCGTCGGGCCCGGACGCGCTCCACGTCACCGATGCCACCAACGCCGCCGTGACCGCGCTCATCGACGCCGTCACCATCGGCTGGGACGAGCCGCTGCTCCAGAGGCTGAAGATACCGCTGTCGATGATGCCGAGCGTGGTCGACTCCTCCGGGGAGATCGGCGCGGCCACGGCACTGCCGGGTGCGCCGCCGATCTGCGGGATGGCGGGTGACCAGCAGGCGTCCCTGATCGGCCAGGGCTGCACCCTGGCCGGGCTGGCCAAGGCCACCTTCGGCACCGGCGGGATGCTCGACCAGTGCACCGGCACGGGTCGGGGACCCGGCGACGCGGCCCGGGGTGCCGCGGGCACCTTTCCCATCGTCGCCTTCCGTGTGGGTGGGCAGGCGACCTGGGGCACCGAGGCGGTGATGCTCTCCGCCGGCACCTGCATCGAGTGGCTGCGCGACGACCTCGGCCTCCTCGCCACGGCCCATGAGTCGGAGACCGTCGCCCTGCAGAGCTCGTCCTCCGGTGACGTCTGGTTCGTGCCGGCGCTCCTGGGCCTGGGGACCCCCGTCTGGGACTTCGGGGCGCGGGGCACCCTGGTCGGGCTGACGAGGGGATCGGGCCGACCCGAGATCGTCCGCGCCGTCCTCGAGGGGGTGGCGCATCGCGGTGCCGACCTTGTCGAAGCGTCGGAGCACGACAGCGGCTACCCGATTGCGTCCCTGCGCATCGACGGGGGCATGTCGGACAACACTGTGTTCGTCGAGGCGCTCGCCGACGCGATCGGCAGGCCGGTGGAGATCTCCCCGGTCCTCGAGGCCACCACCCTCGGCGCCGGGCTCCTCGCCGGTCTGGCCATCGGCACCTACGCGTCGACCGACGAGTTGGCCGGCACGTTCACACCCCGCCGAACCGTCGAGCCTCAGGGCGACGACACCGCGCGGTCGGCTGCACGGGAGCGCTGGCTCGCGGCACGCGCCAAGGCCGAGGCGACCATCCCGGAGCTCTCGGGCATCTCCTTCTGAGCAGGACCGCGCTCTCCACAAGAGGAGGCCGCTGACTCCGAGCTGATCGCCCCCCGGGGGGGGTCAGACCTGTCTGGTGGCGCCCCGGGGGCTGCGCCGGCGCCAGCGGGCAGCGATCAAAAGCGCCGCACCGATCAGCAGCTCGGCGACACCGAACATCCACTCCTGGGTCAGGGGCGCGCCCGTGAACGCGAGCGGCAGGGCCGGTGCCGCGGCTGGCGGCGTGGTCGGTGCCGGCGCGGCCGGTGCCGACGTGGTCGGCGGCGTGATGGTGCTCACCATTGACGTCGTGACCGGCGCGGCCGTCACGGGCGTCGTGACGGTGTTGGTGGGACACGTCGTCGTGCCGCTCTCCGCCACGGGTGGGACACAGCCCGGGCCGCTCCACGAGGCCGTGTTGGTGATGGTGCCCGTGGCATCCGTTGCATCGGCCGTCACCAGGTACGTGAGCGTGTAGGACGCGCCCGGTGCCACCCCGGCCGGAATCGTCCAGGTGATCGTGCCGTTGGTCACCGTGACCGTGCAGTTCGGAGGTCCACCCTTTGCGCAGGCCGGCGAGCCCGCCACCAGCGTGGTGCCGGTCGGGGCCGCGTCGGTGACCACGATCGGCGCCGTCGTGGTCGCGGAGCCTGTGTTGGTCACCGTAAGCGTGTAGACGATCGGGGTGGCCGATCCGGCGACGACGCCGCCGGCCGGGCTGGCCGCCTTGACGACGCTCACGCTCGTCACCGTCAATGTCAGCGTCGAGGTGTCCGTCACCGGGGGCAGCTGGTTCGGCGGCTGACCGGTCACGGTCGCCGTGTCCTCGATGGAGTTGTTAGACAGGTCCGCCTGGGTGACGGTGTAGGTGGCCGAGCACGTGTCGGTCGCGGCGGGCGCCAGCGTGATGGAGCCATCGGTGCCCGTCGCGCAGGTGATGGGCCCGAGACTCGAGGCGAGCGACGGGGAGGCCTGCGCGTCGGTGACGTCGACGTCGTAGAGCGTCACGTTGCCGGTGTTGGCGATGGTGAAGGTGTAGGTCACGACCTGCCCGACCGCGCTCACCGTGGGAACGTCGGCCGACTTGACCACCGAGATCGACGGCGTCTGCACGGCCGGGATGCACACCGAGGACTGGGCCGTCACGGGTGGCCCGCTCGGCGGGGTGCCCGTGGCGGTGCCGGTGTTCTCGAGAGAGCCGCGGTCCACGTCGGCCTGGGTGGTGGTGTAGGTCGCCGTGCAGGTCTCGCTGACCCAGGGGGCCAGGGAGGTGGCGGGGCACGAGATGGGCGAGAGACCCACCATGGGGTCGGTCACCGTCACCGGGTCCAGCGTGACGTTGCCCGTGTTGGTCACCTTGTAGGAGTAGGTCACGAGGGTGCCCGGGGCCGAATACGACTTGATGCTGGCCGTCTTCTCGAGCGAGATGGACGGCTTGCCCGAGGCGGTCCAATCCGATGAGCCCGTCGGCGTGGCCGGCGTCAGCGACCCGGTCGCGGTGGTCGGCGTGCCCGGGTCCGTCGCGGTGATGGTCGGCGTGACCGATCCGCCGGCTGTTGCCGGCGTGACCGAATTGGTCGCGGTGCCCGCCGGGACCGAGGCAGGGGGCGAGGAGGGAGCGGCGTAGAAGACCCCCACTCCTGCGCCGCCACTCGGCACGTCCACCGACTCCGTCGCCGAGGTGCCCGCTGCGTTGGGCGACGAGGACCCTCCACAGGCGACGAGTTGAAAGCCCGGTGGACTGGAGGCCGTCATGGAGTAGGACCCGGCGATCACGTCGGCCGGTGCCAGCGGGTTCAGTGTCGGAGGCACGGTGGAGAGACCGGTACCGTCCGCGCCGAGCATTCCGCCGGTCTCCTCGTCGGTCGTCGGGTTGCCGCCGTGACACAGGTAGATGTGGCCCGCGATCGACTGCACGGGCGCGGCGCAGCCGATCATCGAGAGGTCGAAGGTCCCGCTGCCCGTCTCCGATGCGCCGTTCGACCATGTGCTCGAGACGTCGAGGGTGATGACGCCCGTCGTCCCCGCCGGCAGCGTCTGGGTCAGCGTGGCCGTCTGGGAGGGCTGGCCCGGCGAGGCCGCGATGGAGAAGGCGGGGGCATCCAACGTGCTGAGGCCGCCGGTGACCGTGGTGACCGTGCCCGTCTCCGCCAGGTTGAAGCCGTTGGCGATGGTCCAGGTGATCTGGGCGCCGCTGCCCAGCGGGCTCGCGCACGACGCGGTCGCGGTGATGACATTGTCCTGTGCGAACGCCGGCGTCGCGAAGGCAACGAGGCCGACAACGGCGACGGCTGCGGCCAGACCACCCGTGACGGCACCTCGGAGGCGGCCGCGCCGAGGGCCCCCGCGTGTTTGCCCGGCTCGACGCGAGGATTCCCTGCCCAACCAAGCCAGTCGTCGCATACCGCCCGTTCCCTCCAGAGTCGCCAATCAAGGTGTGGGATGACCGCACCCGGGGTCCGATCGCATGCCCCTCGGTGGTGGACACCGCCGAGGGGAAAATCGCCCGGGTGGGCGATCTCGTGTATCCCTCGCCAAGCCTGTGACCGCCTGCCCAACGCGCTCACGATGGGCACCGCGCTAACGCGGGCATTGTAAGCACGCCTTTCGCGACTCTGCTCGGCCGGAAATCGCACCGGGATCGCCGCGGCCACGAGGCGCGATGCCGGTATGCCGTGCACCCGCTGCGCGCGTCGCCGGCGCATCCACCGCGGCGCGTCCGCGGGCTCGAGATCGACCGGTCCAGGCGGCAGACATGGGCCACGACCGCTGTTAACACCACGCGGCCACGGTGTTAACACGGGCGTGCACAGGACGTTCCCTCGGGAGCGTCTTACCGGCGCGCCGGATGTAAACGGCTCCCCAGATTGCGCCGAACGGCTCTATCGACGGAGGACGTGGGCGGGTTACCTTGCCGGGAGCGGCCGGCGGATGGTGCGCACCGCCCCGTCTCGCCATGGCGAACCCGGCCAGGAGGCCGGCGCGGCGGGCGCCCTATCTCGGCACGTACGCCGCATTCCTTGAGCGTAATTGTGGTTGCGTTGTCGAACGCGTGGGCAGACGGGCCGACGCGAAGGCCGCGACACGCGGTCCTCAGGAGGCGCCGTGGGCCAGCGCGTCGTCCCAACTGGCGCCCGCCTGGAGGAGCGCCCGGAAGCCCATCAACTGCCGCGGCTTGCCGATGGCCATGACGGCGCGCAAACGACCGGCACGGCCGAAGAGCGCCACGAACTTGCCCTCGTCGAGCGAGCCCTCGGTGACGAGCACCTCGTCGTCGCCACCCGGGTTCCCGAGCACCTGGAGGCGGATGCCGAACTGGTCCGACCAGAAGTACGGGACCGGGTCGAAGGGCGCTGCCTCCTCTCGGCCGGCCATCAGGCTGCGCGCCGCGGCCACGCCCGCTTCCGCGGCGACCTGCCAGTGCTCAATCCGGATGAGCTCCTCACCACCGTCATGGCGCCAGTTCCACCGCGCGATGTCCCCCGCGGCCACGATGCCGTCGGCGGCAAACAGCCGGTCGTCGCACACGACGCCGTTCTGGAGCGCCAGTCCGGAGTCCGCCAGCCATCCGGTCGCCGGGACGACGCCGATGCCGACCACGACCACGTCGGCAGGGAGCGCCTCACCCCCGGCCAGGTCGACCACGAGTCCGCTCGCCGCCACGCCCAGCGCCACGTCCGCGGCGTCGGCCGGGCCCCGGCGGACGCCCTGCACCGCGATGCCACTGCGCAACTCGACACCGTTGGCGCCGTGCAGCGACCCGCAGTACGCACCGAGCAGGGGGCCGATGACGTTGCGCAGCGGGATGTCGAGCGCCTCGAGCACCGTCACCCGGCACCCCAAGCCCGCACAGGTCGAGGCGACCTCCGCACCGATGAACCCGGCGCCGATCACCACGACGCGCGGGGCCTCGAATGCCGTCACGGCGCGGCGTAAGGCGATCGAATCGTCGAGGGTCCGCAGGGTGAACAGGCCGTCGCGCTGACTCAGGTCCTCCGTCCCGGGGAACTGGCGCGGTATGGCGCCGGTCGCGATGACGATGGCGTCGCCGTCGAGCACCGCGCCGTCTTCGAGCTCGACCTTGCGCCCCTCCACGTCGAGCCGGACGGCGCGGCGGCCCAGGACCTCGTGCACCCGCAGTTCGCTCGAGCGCCGCTTGTCGGCCAGCACCGCCTTCTCCGGCGGCCACGTGCCGGCCAGCACCTGCTTGGACAGCGGGGGCCTGTCGTAGGGAAGGTGCCGCTCCTCGCCGACGAGCGAGATCGTCCCCTCGAAGCCCTCCCTGCGCAACGTCTCGACGGCCCGCCATCCGGCGAGCGAGGCGCCGACGACGACGACGGTGCCGTCCGCCGTGGTGCCGTCTGCCGCCAGGCCGGCCGCCGGTGTCACTGGCCGAACATGGCCATCCACTCCTGCGCGGAGCGGGGCCGGAAGACGTAGTTCCACCGCCTGGTCTCACCCATGCTCTGGGAGGGGTCGGCCGAGTAGAGGTGGCCGGGGAAGAGGATCGCGTCGTCGGGGACCCGGGCCAACCTCGTGTGGATGGACTCGTACATCGCCAGCGGGTCCGAACCGGGGAAGTCCGTGCGCCCGCACCCCTCCAGGAAGAGGGTGTCCCCCGCCACCAGCCGTCCGTCGACGAGGAAGCATTGGCTGCCGGGCGTGTGGCCGGGGGTGTGGATCAGCTCGACCCCCACCTCCCCCACCCGGAGCACCTCGCCGCTGTGATGACCGACGAGGTCCGACCCGCCCACGCCCGTGGTGCGCTCCACCCAGGGCACCTCGTCAGCCTGCACGTGGACCGGCACCTGCACCTTCTCGAGCAGGGTGCTGATGCCTTCGAGCGACCAGCCGCCCATCTGGCCACCGAGGTGGTCGGGGTGGAAGTGGGTCCCGAGGACTCCCGTCAGGCGCATGCCGTCCGCCTCGAGGATGTCGAGGAGGTCCTGCACCGCATAGGCGGGGTCGACGACCACGGCCTCACCGGTCTCGTGGTCGCCGATGAGGTAGACGAAGTTGACCATCTGGCGCGCCATCATGTCGCCCCGCGCGAAATCCCGGCCGGAGAGGAGCTGGCGGAAATAGACGCGGTCGACAGTGGACGCGTCACTCATCGCCCTCACCTCCCGCCTCCGCCGCCAGCGTCTGGAGCCGGGGCACCAGCTCCTCGACCTGGGCCCGGGTCTGGCGCAGCCGGCGGTCGAGCTCGTCGATCAGCGCGGTCGCCCGTTCCAGGCGGGTGACGAGCACGTCGACGTCGACCTCACGCTGCTCGAAGAAGTCCACGATCGCATCGAGCTCGCGGCTGGCCTCGGTGTAGCTCAGTTGCTCCACGGGCACGGGTTGCTCAGAGGTGCTCACCTCAGTCCTCGCTCTCCTGCGCTTGCTCCGGTTCCTGCCTCATGTCTGCTCCCTCCACGGTGCTGCGGACGCTGCCGTCGGCGAACCTCGTCACGATCTCCTGCCCCTCGACCACGTCGCCGGCGCTCCGCACCAGCGCGCCGCCCGCCGTCAGGGTCAGGCTGTAGCCGCGCTCGAGCTGGCGCTCCACGTCGTAGGCGGACAGCAGCCGCCGCCACGAGTGCAGCCGCTCGTCCTGGCGCCCGAGGTGCCCGAGGCTCACGGGCCCGAGGCGGGCAGCCACGCCATGCACGGCCGCCTCGCGCGATTCCAGACGGCTGGGAGCGGAGCGGCCGATGGACGATGCCTTCCTGACCAGGCGCTCCCGGTGCACGCGGACCTGGTGCCGCGCTGCCGCGGTGAGGCGGCTCCGGGCCTGGCGCTCGCGCGTCTGGGCGTCGCTCAGGAACCCGGGGGCGCGCCGGGCCAGCAGCTCCGCCGGCTCCGCCACGTGCGCCGCCCACCACCGCCGGGTCGACACGACGATCTGGTGCCCGCATTCGGTCGGTGTGATGCAGGCGCGTGCTGCAGTGATGTCGGCCACGGTCTCGTCGCCGGTGTGCCCGATACCGGTGAACACGGGCTTGGTCGCCCGGGCGACGGCACGCGCCACGACCTCGGTCTCGAAGGCGGCGAGGTCGGCGCGCGCTCCACCGCCCCGGACCATGGCGATGACGTCGCAGTCGCTGCGGCTGAGCACCTCGAGGGCACGGGCGATGGCGGCAGGCGCATGGGGACCCTGCACCGAGACGGGGACCAGCGAGATGCGGAAGCCGAACCCCGAGCCGGTGAGCTGGCCGAGGAAGTCCTGACAGCCCTCGGTGCCGGGGCTGGCGATCAGGCCCACGTGCATGGAGAGGTCGGGCACGCGGAGCGAACGGTTGCGCCCGAGCAGCCCCTCGGCCTCGAGCGCGCGCAGCAGCCGGGCGCGCTGGGCGGCCATGCGCCCCAGCAGCGCGGTCACGTCGACCTCGACGAGGATGAGACTGATCTCCCCCTTGGCTCGGTACAGGTCGAGCGTGCCCCGCAGCACGACGACCATTCCCTCGGCCAGGTCGATGCCCTCCTTGGACAGCGCGTGGCGCAGCGGCGTCCACGAGCTGCGCCAGCACTTGACGTTGAGCGTGGGCACGCCGCCACGGGCACGGGGCGCCTGCGCCGACCCGTCGTCACCGGGTTCGACCAGGCTCATGTAGAGGTGCCCGGAACGGTGGTCCGAGATGTGCTGGATCTCCCCCCGCACCCACAGGTGGCGGTTCCGGGGAAAGGCCGCGCCCAGTGCGCCCTCGACCTCCTCGTAGAGGCCGCCGATGGAGAGGACCCCGCGGCGCTCCCCGGGGTCCCGCTCGGCCGTTGGGGCGGGCTCGGCACCGCCGGAAGGAGCCCGGCGGTCCGGGGCGGCGGCCACCTCCGGGGCGGACAGTGGCGGCGCCTCGGGATCGAAGAGCTGATGGCCACCGCCGGACATCCTCGACACCCTACCGAGGCGCTGCTCGGTCACCTCGCCATCGGCAAGGTGGCACACTGGTGGTGACGGTGAGCCGGCCAGGTGGCCGCGGCACGGGCCGCTCTGCGGGACGGTGTCGAGGAAGGTCGGGACTCCACAGAGCAGGGTGCTGGCTAACGGCCAGTCGGGGCGACCCGCAGGACAGTGCCACAGAAAGGAAACCGCCGATGGTGGGCCTCCGGGCCCGCACAGGTAAGGGTGAAACGGTGCGGTAAGAGCGCACCAGCGACGGGGGCGACCCCGCCGGCTCGGTAAACCCCACCCGGAGCAAGGCCAAGCGTGGGAAACGGGTTGCTCGCCCACCTCCCGAGAGGGAGGGCTCCCCAGGTAGGCCGCTCAGATGGATGGCCACCCAGGCTCCTCAGGGAGCTGGACAGAATCCCGCCTACAGGCCGGCTCACCGTCATTATCCCTACTAAACTGCGAAATATGAGTCCCGCAGACAGGGGAGAATACTTACGCATTACTAACTGGCTCAGCCATCGCTGTGGCTAAGCGGGCGAACGGGGACGGGTCCATCACCTGGTTGAGCACGACGAAGGTGCTCCTCAGGGTCACGGTGGAAGGCAGCCAGCGATCCAAGACCGTGATCGTCAAGCACCAGAAGCACGGCGGAAAGGGCGAGGCCGAAGCCGCGCTCGAAGCGTTCAAGGTCGAAGTCAGGACACCTGCGCCGACAAAGTCCGAGTGGACGTTGCGCGCCTTGGTCGAGGACTACGCCACCAGCAGAGAGCGGATCGGGAAGGCCCGCTCCACTGTCGAGTCCTACCGCTTCGTCGGCCGACGGCTTACCGACGACTTCGGCTCCAAGACATTGGACGAGATCACACCCGACGATGTCGATGCGTTCTACGGGGACCTCGCAGGTCGGGATCTCAAGTCGGCCACCATCCGTCACACCCACGCCGTCCTAGTCGCCGCGATGAACTTCGCTGTCGAGAAGAAACGGGTGTCCGAGAACGTCATCCTCCGCGCCACGCCTCCCGACAAGGTGAAGTCACCCAAGCGGCGAATCGAGCCCGGCGAGGCCGACCTCATGATCCAGGTTGCGGCAGCTCCAGT
>JBKQUM010000155.1:0-36714 GCA_052140165.1 Acidimicrobiales bacterium | reverse complement strand
GGAGGCAGGGCTGCGTACGGCGTCGGCACCCTAGCGAGACGCCCCAGTCCCGAAGCACCAGCGTGCCGCCCGGGGTGGTGCCCACTCATCTGCCTACCGCTGCGTAGGGCAGTTTTGATTACCCGTCCATAAATACGTCCATAAACCCTGTGGATAACGCGGCCAGCGGGCGCGAAAGTCCAGCAAAATCTGGACTCTCTGGGGGATCCAACCAAATGAATGGTGGAGGTGAAGGGACTCGAACCCTCGGCCTCTACATTGCGAACGTAGCGCTCTACCAGCTGAGCTACACCCCCGGGGCACCGCCCAGGATAGTCAGGCTCGACGGCCCTCCCGCAGCGGCGAGAACTGCATCAGCGCTCCGGTAGCGGCCGCGGCACACACCGTCAGCGTGCCGCGACCCTGGGCTCCTCATAGTCGGAGTCGGAGTCGTAGTCGGCGTCGTCCCAGGCACCGGGGTAGCCGGCCGTCGCCGCGTCGACGTGCCCCCCGCCCCCGAACGGGCCCCGCGCCGAGTCCTGACGGACCCGGCGGCGGCGCTGCTCCGCCTGGATCTCCTTGGCGTACGCCATGAGCCCGACCAGGCCGAGCGCGGCCAACCCCGAGAGGACGGTCAAGACCCAGGCGAGATGCATCGCCGGCCACATCCCGATGAGCGCGGTCGAGATCGCAATGCCACAGAGGCAGCGCAGCAGCGTGGTGCAACGCCGTTTGGCCTGCTCGCGCCGGAAGGCGGACAGATCCGCGCTCACTTCGGGCACGCACTCGGGCTCCGGCCGATCGAGGACGCCGATCCGCTCGTAGTGGCCGCCGTCGCCGTCGTCGACGTCGGCCGCGGCCGCGTCGTCGGTGGGCCGCAGCAGTACCAGCTTGGGACGGGACGAGTCGACGGCGGGCGTAGACGTCTCGGCGGGGCGCCCGGGCATCGCGGTATGCAGACGGTACGCCGGAGCCACCGTCTTGGGCCCTGCATGCTCCAGGAGCTGGAGCTGGTGGTGGAAATGGTCGATAGAGCCCACGCCCTGGCGCTCCCCGAATCGCCGCCAAGCGCTCGGGGCCAGGACTGCCACCCACAGAAAAACTACGAGGACCAGCAGGATCAAGATCGTCACTCCCCGACGTCCTACCTTCGCTCCGGTGAAAAAGCCTATTGTTTGGCCTTTTCCAAATGGTGGATGGTTGGGGAAATGCGCAGCGCCGACCTCGTCGGCACTTCTCCGCTCAACGTCGTTTGTAGCGCCGCTGCCGTCCCGAATCAAGGCCCAACTTCCCGCCCTGCTCCTCGGCGTGCGGCACCACCGTCAGGCGGCGCGGCTCCACCACCGACCGCCGGTGCACCCGACATCGACCGACAGGCCGAAGCACCTGGACACCTGTGCCGACGTGATGACGTCGCCCAGCGGTCCCGCCGACAGCAGCCGGCCGCGGGACACGAGGCCGGCGTGGGTGAAGCCCGGCGGGATCTCCTCGCAGTGGTGGGTCACCAGGACCACCGGCGGGCTCGACCGGTCCCCGGCCAGGGCGCCGAGGCGCACCAGCAGCCGCTCGCGCGCGCCCAGGTCCAGGCCGGCGAACGGCTCGTCGAGGAGCACGAGCTCGGGGTCGCCCATGAGCGCCCGGGCCAGGAGGACCTGCTGGCGCTCCCCCTCGGAGATGACCCCGAAGGGACGGTCCCCGATCTCCTGCACCCCGCCGCCGGCCAGGAGCCGGTCCGCCTTGTCCCAGTCCTCGTCCTCGTACCGGTTCCACCACGTCTCGAGCGCGCCGTGTCGGCCGCTCACCACGACGTCACGGGCGGCGAGGTCTGCCCGCAGCTGCCGCGTGACCGCGCCGCTGACCAGCGCGACGCGCGGGCGCAGCGTCCGCACGTCCACTCGGCCGAGGCGGGCCCCCAGCACATCCACCGTCCCCGCCGTGGGCCAGAGCCGGGCCGCGGCCACCTGGAGCAACGTCGTCTTGCCGGACCCGTTCGGGCCGAGGATGACCCAGCGATCGTGCATCTCGACGCGCCAATCGATCCCCGCCAGCACCGGCACACCCTCCCGGCGGACCGTGACGCCGCGCAGCTCGACCGCAGGAGCGGGCCGACCGCCCCGAGTCACGCCCCCGTGCAGTCGCGCTCGGCGATGCGCCGGTCGATGCGGCCGATGAGACCCGAGCAGCACTGCGACCACGTCCGCTCACCCGCCAGCCAGAGCCACATCTCTCGGCGGTAACCCAGCACGATCCGCCCGAGGTCCTCCTCGCCGACACCCGCGCTGGCGAGGATCCTCCAGCGCGTCCACAGCCAGGCCACGATGCCGTCGGCCCCGGTCAGAACGGGTTCGAGCTCGCCACCGTCGAGGACGGCGGTCAGCCAGCGCTCGGCCCGCACCGTGGGCTCGTCGGGCACATGCAGCACGGGCGCCGCGGTCGAGGTCAATGGCGGATGAACACGGGTCGGCGGTCCGAGCCGTCGTAGGCGCGCAGGTGCTCCTCGAAGTCGATGAACAGCGGCGCATCCGGGTCGAGCTTCCGCTGCAGGGAGCGGTCGGCGATCTTCTTGTCGAGGGCGTCGAGCCGGAGGAGGGCGGCCGGGTCGTCCAACCCGCGCACGTCGAGCTTCGATCGGGCGGCCTGGAACGCCAGGCGACCCCGCTCTGTCCTGATGATCACACTCGTCCATCCGTTCATGGAGCCGACGCTCCCGACCGAGATGTCAGCAGAACGGCCCAGGAAGTCAGCACACTCGTCGCAACCCTTCAGCGCGGCGCCATGGAAATCCTTGACGGGCTCGTCGACGGCCAGCTCGCCGTCGCGGTACTCGACGATCATGCGCCCCCGGATCACGTCCATCTTCGACACGCGGTCCAGGTCGACGCCGCGCTTGTCACGGAGTTCCTTCAGCGTCAACGCCTCGTAGTCGAAGTTCTTCGTGCACATCAGGGCGATCGTCAAGACGACCGCATCCACCCGGTGCGCGCCCGTGGGCCAGCGGCGTGCCTGCATGGCCCGCAGCCCTTGCACCTCGCACGGAGTCCCGACCACGGCGAGACGCGGCCTGGGTGGCAACGCGTAGCGCGAGAGATCGAGCTCGGCCAGGGCCATCGTCTGGTTGTAGAAGCTGCCAGAGGCGGCCCGGATCTCGTCTGCCGTGGTCGCGACCGTGGCGACGCCCTTCCACTGCTCGTCAGGGTCGGTGCTCGGCTTCGACACGAGCGCCCCGTCGATCTCGCCCGCCGCCAGCAGCCCGATGAGCAGTGCGCTGACCGCACCGCCGTCCTGGGCGTCCTCGACTTCGGCCGAGGCGCGGACGGCGTAGGTGTCCACCACTGCGCCGAGCCCGTCGGCCGGCGGTCCCCCGCTGATCTTCCAGTATGTGTCCGAGGAGTCCGAGCGGACCTGGGCGGGCTGCACCTCGGCGTCCTCGTCGGTCCCGACGGTCGACGGTGGCCACAGGGCCTCGTAGCGGAGCCCGCCCCGGGGGCAGAAGTCCCAGCACAGCGAGCAGCCGGTGCACATCTTGACGAGCTCGGGCAGGTTCGTGTCCTCGTCGACGCCGATGGAGTTCGAGGGACAGACGGCGACGCAGGTGCCGCACTGGATGCAACGGTCGGCGTGGATCACGCCCGCCTCGAGCTCCCAGAACCACACCTTGCCGGGAGGCTCGACGATCCCGTTCATCTGCTCCCGGATCCGGTAGCGCTTCACTGCGTCACCGCCTCGGCCGCGCCGACGAGTGTCGACCGCAGCTCGTCCGGGGGGCTGCGCCGAGCCCAGAGGTGGAACGGCTCCGCCGGACGGCGCTCGTCCTGGTATCGGCGGACGATGCGGAGCAGCGCTTCAGGAACACGGTCGACCGGGACCGCGCCGACGAGCCAGTCGATGAACGCGGCGTCCGGCCCGAGCGAGCCGCCGAGGCCGATGTCGACGGCCTCTTCGATGTGCTCGTCGACGTGAGCGATGTCACCTCGGAAGCCGATGTCGGCGATCTGCGGCTGCGCGCACGAAGCCGAGCAGCCCGAGAAATGCATGCGGATGACCCCGGCGTCGCCGCGCTCACCGTTCCGGCCATCCTCCGCCAGCCGCGCGTCGAGGCTGCGTGCCCACTTGACCGCCCGCTCCTTGGTCTCGACCACGGCGAACCGGCAGAACTCCGAGCCGGTGCACGCGACGACGCCGCGCTCGAAGGGACCGGGGAACGGTGAGTAGGTCGCCATCAGCGGTTCGGCCAGCAGGTCGTCGAGGCGATCCTCCGGCACACCGGACACGATGAAGTTCTGGTCGGTGCTGATGCGGACACCGCCGTCGCCATAGCTCTCGGCCAGCCGCGCCAGCTCCACGAGCTCCAAGCCGTGCATGCGGCCGACCGGAACGGAGCAGCCGACATAGAAGAGGCCCGGTTGCTTCTGCGGGTGGACGCCGACGTGGTCGCCCCTGAAGGCGGTCGTCAGCTCCTGTCCGGCGGGCTCCAACACGAAGTTCGTGCGCTCGTCGAGAGCGGCACGGAACCCCTCCGGACCCAGCTCCTGGGCGAGGTACCGCATCCGGGCAAGCCCGCGGTTCTCCCGGTTGCCCAGCTCGCCGAAGACCTGCGCCACGCCACGGCTGAGCTCGACCGCCTGGTCGGGCCGGATGAACAGGTCGATGTCGGACGCCATCCGCTCGCCGTCGGAGAGACCACCGCCGATGAGCACGTTGAAACCGATGGCGCCGTCGGCCTGTTCCGCCGGCCACAAGCCGATGTCGTTGATTTCGACGCGGGCGCAGTCCTCGGTGCAGCCGGTGACGGCGATCTTGAACTTGCGTGGCAGGTTCGCGTACTCGCGGTTTCCGGTGAAGAACGCCGAGATGGCCTGCGCGACTGGCAGGGCGTCCACGACTTCCCGCTGGTCGATGCCCGACACGGGACAGGAGCAGACGTTGCGGGCGGAGTCACCACACGCCTGCACGGTCGTCAACCCGACGTCCCAGAAGCGCTGCCAGATCCGGGGCACGTCCGCGATGCGGATCCAGTGCAGCTGAATGTCCTGGCGGGTCGTGAGGTCGGCGTAGCGGTTGCCGAACACCGGGCTGTCATCGGGTCCCTCGGCGAACGCGTCGGCCGCCACACCGATCTCCCGGACCTGGGAGGCGGTCATCACTCCCCCCGGCACCTTGATCCGCATCATGAACGCGTCGCCGCCCTGGCGCTGGGGGTACATGCCGACCCACTTGAGGCGCTCCTGCTCCCCCGGGACCTTGGCGATGGAGTCGGGGCCCTCCTTGGAGTAGGTGTCGATGACGGCCTGCGCCACCTCGAACGGGTGCCGCGACAGCTTCAGCTGCTCGACGGGGTTGAGCTCGCCGATGTTCCGGTACGGCCGGACGAACTTGAGCCCGCGGTCGCGCCGGCCCCGGAACTCCATCCCGTAGGGGTTGTCGAGGTCGCGTGGCACTAGACGTGCAGGCCACACTCGGACTTGTCGAGTCCCGCCCAGCGGCCGGCGCGGGGGTCCTCCCCCTCGGCGACCGGACGCGTCGTCGGGGCGCACCCGATGGAGCGGTATCCCTTGGGCACGAGCGGGTGCACCGGCAGACCGTGGTCGGCGAGGTACGACGCGATGTCGTCGTCCGTCCACGTCACCAGCGGGTTGACCTTCACCAGCCCGAACGAGGCGTCCCAGCTGACGATGGGCGCATCGGCGCGGGTGGGCCCGTCGCTGCGCTTCAGCGACGTCAGCCAGGCGCGCTTCCCGGCCAGGGCACGACGCAACGGCGCCACCTTGCGGAACTGGCAGCACTGCTCGGTGCCGCAGGGAAAGGCGGCCGCGTCAGGACCGGGCTTGGTCACGGTGAGGTTCAGCCCGTAGCGCGCCCGCACCTCCTCGACGAAGGAGAGCGTCTCGGGAAAGTGCGCCTCGGTGTCGAGGAACACGACCTCGATCCCGGGCGCGACCCTGGTGGCCAGGTCGATGAGCACGATGTCCTCGAACGAGGCGGCCAGGGCGACGGAGGCGCCGAACGTCTCGATGGCCCACCGGATGACGGCGCTGGCCGGAGCGGTCTCGAAGCGCTCGCTGACGGCCGCGAGGTCCTCCTCGCCCACCGGCTGGTCGCTCACATAGGTTTCGGCCACCGATCCTCACCTTCTGCTCGAGCCGACCGGCCCGTTTCCAGGGCCCCCGCCCCGGCGCTTGACGCCCGTCCGAATGCAGGCTTTAGTATACATGACCAAAATGGTCATGATTTGAGAGGTCCCATGGACACCGCCGCTCTTCGCTCCCCGCAGCACCGCCCCGTCGCGGATCACGCCGGCGCGTCGGTCACCGCCCTGGTCAGGCCCGTGGAGCATCCCCTCGGCCACCTGGACCTGCTGGAGTCGCTCGCCATCTTCATCATCCGCGAGGTGGCCGCCGAGTCCGAGCGCCCGGTCCTGCTCTTCAGCGGGGGCAAGGACTCTGCCGTCCTCCTCCACCTCGCCGCCAAGGCCTTCAAGCCGGGGGGGATCCCCTTCCCCGTCCTCCACGTCGACACCGGCCACAACTTCCCCGAGGTGCTGGCTTACCGGGATGCACAGGTCGAGGCCGAAGGGGCCAGGCTCCTCGTCGCCAAGGTGCAGGACTCCATCGACCAGGGCCGGGTACCCGACCCGGGCCCGGTGGCATCGCGCAACCGCTTGCAGACCACGACGCTGCTCGATGCGATCAACGCCAACGGGTTCGACGCCGCGTTCGGCGGAGCGCGGCGTGACGAGGACAAGGCCCGGGCCAAGGAGCGCGTCCTCTCGTTCCGCGACTCCTTCGGGCAGTGGGACCCCAAACGACAGCGACCCGAGCTGTGGCAGCTCTACCAGGGGAGCGTGCGCCCGGGTGAGCACCTGCGCGCGTTCCCGCTGTCGGACTGGACCGAGCTGGACATCTGGCAGTACATCCGCCGGGAGCAGATTGAGCTCCCGTCCATCTATTACGCCCACCAGCGCGAGGTGGTCGAGCGCGACGGCATGCTGCTCGCGCTCAGCGAGTGGGTCAGTCCGGCCCCCGGCGAGCAGGCCCACAAGGAGACGGTGCGCTTCCGCACCGTCGGCGACGCCACCTGCACGGGTGCGGTGCGCTCCGATGCCGACACGGTCGAGGAGATCATCAGGGAGGTCTCGGCCTCGCGGGTCTCCGAGCGCGGCGCCACCCGGGCCGACGACCGTTTCTCCGAAACGGCGATGGAGGATCGCAAGCGCGAGGGGTACTTCTAGGCCCATGACCACGTTGCCCGGCTCGCCGCCGGCCGGCGGCCCGGAGCTGGGCGCGGACACCATGGACCTGCTCAGGTTCGCCACGATCGGATCGGTCGACGACGGCAAGAGCACCCTCATCGGCCGGCTGCTCTTCGACACCCGTCAGCTCTTCGACGATCAGCTCACTGCCATAGAGACGGCATCGGAACGCCGCGGCCTCGGTGAGGTCGACCTCTCCTTCGTCACCGACGGCCTGCGCGCCGAGCGCGAACAGGGCATCACGATCGACGTCGCCTACCGCTACGCGGCGACCCCTCACCGCAAGTTCGTGATCGCCGACTGCCCCGGGCACATCCAGTACACGCGCAACATGGCGACGGGGGCCTCGACCGCCGACCTCGCGCTCGTGCTCGTGGACGCCACCGCCGGGCTGCGTGAGCAGTCACGGCGCCACATCTGCATCGCGGCACTGCTGGGTGTGGACCAGCTCGTCGTCTGCGCCAACAAGATGGATCTCGTCGACTGGGACCGGTCCGCCTACCAGCGGATCGCAGACGACATGGAGGCGCTGGCCCACCGGCTCGGGATCTCCTCGTGCACGATCATCCCGATCTCGGCCCTCAACGGCGACAACGTGGTGGCCCGCTCGGACGCCGCTCCGTGGTACGACGGACCGACGGTCCTCGACGCCCTCGAGTCGGCCCAGGCCGGCGGGTGGGCCGCCCAGCACGGCGTCGGCCGGGGTAGCGGCGCGCGGCTCCCGGTGCAGTGGGTGCTCCGCCAGCCCGGCGGCGGGCGTAGCTACGCCGGCATGGTGAACGGCGGGCCGTTCCGGGTCGGCGACCAGGTGGTGGTGCTGCCTCAGGGCGCGCACACCTCCGTCCGGGCCATTGAGACGGCGGACGGGCCGCTCCAGCGCGCCGAGGTCGGCCTGTCCGTGTCCCTTCGCCTGGCAGATCACCTCGACATCTCCCGGGGTGACCTCATTGCCGCCGCCGAAGATGCCCCCGAGGTGACGGACACGTTCGAGGCGACGGTGTGCTGGTTCAAGGACAGCCCGCTCCGGGTCGGCGACCGGCTCCGCATCAAGCACACCACGCGGGTCACGCCGGTCGTGGTCGAGGCCATCGCGGGCACCTTCGACGTCAACGAGCTCCGCATCGCCGAGGCGAGCGAGCTGCGCGAGAACGACATCGGCGTCGTGCAATTGCGGACGGCGACGCCGCTGGCGGTCGATCGCTACGAGGCCGACCGCATCACCGGGAGCTTCGTGTTGATTGACGAGCTGACCTTCGCCACCATCGCGGCGGGCATGGTGGGCCCTCCCCGTCTGCATGACTGAGCACACGACCGAGCGCCGGTCCTACTACCCGGTGTCTCTGGACGTGTCGGAGCGCCCGTGCCTTGTCGTCGGCGGGGGTCCCGTGGCGGCACGCAAGGTCCGAGGGTTGCTCGACTGCGGTGCCTCGGTGACCGTGATCGCGCCGCAGCTGAGTGACGACATGGAAGCCGTGACGCCCCTCCTGCACGCGGTGGAGCGGCGGCCCTACGTCAGCGGTGACGTGTTGGGCTACCGGCTCGCCGTGGCCGCCACCGGGGTGCCCGCGGTCGACGGCGCCGTGTTCGCCGACGGTGAGGCGGCGGGGGTCTGGGTCAACAGCGCCGACGACACCGCCCACTGTTCCTTCATCCTCCCGGCCGTGCACCGCGACGGCGCAGTGACGGTCTCCGTGTCGACGGGAGGGCTGAGCCCTGCGCTCGCGTCGTGGCTGCGGGACCGACTCGCCGCCCGGTGCGGGGAGGGTCTCGGAACGCTGGCCCAGCTTCTCGGCGACGGGCGCGAGCGTCTCCGCCGGGCCGGGGCACGCAGCGACTCGGTCGACTGGGCCCGTCTGCTCGACGGCCCGCTGCCCGAGGTGGTGCGGTCCGGGGACGTCGACCGGGCCCGTGAGATCGTGACCGCCGCCACCGATCGATAGCGCGCACAGAGGTCCCGATCCGCGTTCCGTGGACGGAGCCGTTCTTCGTCCTTTCTGGGCTCCGCCCACGTGTTAACACCTTCATGCAGGGTGTTAACACCAGCCGCGACCAGTGCTTTCGTCCCTGTCAGCCATTCGGCAGCGGTACGACAATCGCCCGCGACCTGCCCTGTCCCCGAGCTCTCTTGGGAACCACCGTGATCCAGTCCTCACTGACGTCGCGTCCCACCACCGCCATGCGTGGTGCCGCATCGACATCGGGTCCGGGCAGAGTTCGGGATGAACGCAGTGATTGCGGGCGCATGACTCCGCCCAGTGCCGCGCCGTGCCATGGCCCGGCTTCTTGGCGAGTCAGAGCGGAGGAATCGTCACATCTCTCGAGCTCCGTTCTGCAGGTGGACAATGGCGACCCAATTGTCCCGGCCGTTGCCGGCAACTAGTCCTTTTGTACCTGTCGTCCCTCCCGGCTTTTGCGCATATTCGAGGGCAAGCACCGCGCGTACCCGTGGTGGCTTCACGCCACAGGTATGCGTCAGAGGGCACGGGACATGGGAACCGTGCAGCCACGAGGGGGCGTAATGAGACTGTCGATTGGTCGAGTGTCAGCGGGTCACACGACGAGCGGGACGGCGCACTGGGGTGACACCAGCGACGCGGTCCACGGTGCTGTGTGGCGCCGCGCCGCCCTCGGGCTCGTTGCCGTCCTCATCCTGGGCTGCGTCGGGCTGCTCTTCAACCCCGCCAAGCCTGCCGGCGCCGCCAACCCCCCCAACCCGTTCGCATCGGGCCAGGTCTTCGCCTCGGTGGGAGGCGGGACCGTCAATGTCTACGACCCGTCGTCGGGCAACCTGCTCGGCTCCATGACCGACAACTCGGGAACGTCGTACAACGCCGGGACCACGTTCGACGCCAACGGGAACCTGTACGTGACCGACGACGACGCCGGGCAGATCAGCGAGTTCAACTCCAGTGGGACCCAGATCGGGCAGTTGACCGGGCTCACCGACGCCTACGGAGATTCCAATGACCCGCTTTCGTTGGTCTTCGACAACGCGGGCAATCTCTACGTCGGTCAGCAGTCGACGCCCTACATCGCCGAGTTCAACTCGAGCGGGGTGCGCCAGCCCGACATCGGCCCGCTCCAGACGCAGCTCTACGGCGACGACTGGATCGACCTTGCTCCGGACGAGCACACCTTCTACTACACGACCGAGGGCGACGAGATCCTCACCTTCAACGACCAGACCAACACGCAGGGACCCGTCTTCAACCAGGTGCCGTTCCCGTCGACCCAGGTGGTCAACGGGACGAAACTGGCGAACCAGGCCTTCGAGCTCAAGATCCTCGCCAACGGTCAGGTGCTGGTCGCCGACTCCTCCCAGGACATCCTGCTGAACGCCGACGGCAGCGTGAACCACGTCTACCCGTGCTCGTCGATGCCCGGGTGCGGCACCCAGCTCTTCGCCATCAGCGTCGACCCGAGCGGCACCTCGTTCTGGACCGCCGACTCGTCGACCGGCAACATCTACCAGATCAACATGGCCACCGGTGCGGTCATGCAGACGATCGCCACCGGCTCGGGGACCCTCTACGGCCTCTCGGTGGACGACCAGCTCGAAGTGGCCAACCCCCAGATTCCGACCAACAACACGCCCCCGCCGCCACCCGCGACGCTGGCCGTCCAGCCCGTGTCCGGCAACTTCTCGTCGCCGACGCCGGTCTCGGCGGTGCTCACCAATTCGAGCGGCCAGCCCGTCGTCAACGAACCGGTCACCCTCACGCTCAACGGTTCCGAGTCGTGCACCGCGACGACCGACAACACCGGGACCGCCACCTGCGTCATCACGCCCGGTGAGCCCTCGAGCTCCTACACGTTGACTGCATCGTTCGGGGGCGACACATCGACGTCGACACCGATCGGCTCGGCCAGCACCTCGAGCACCTTCACGGTGAACCCGGACTCCAGCACGGTGACCTATACCGGGCCGACGACGTCGGTCAACGGGCAGCCCATCACGCTGACGGGCAACCTGACCACCAACACGCCGACCACGGGCACCCCGCTGCCCACCAAGGTCGTCACCTTCACCATCGGCTCGGGCACGACCGCGCAATCCTGCAACGCAACCACGGACGTGAACGGGAACGTGAGCTGCACCATCGCGTCGGTCGACCAGCCGACCAGCTCGGAGCCGATCGTCACCAGCTTCACCGGTGACGCCTACGACACGCCATCGACGACCACCAACACGCTCAGCGTCACCGAACCGACGATCTTGACGGTCAACTCGGCGACCAGTGACTACTCCGACGCCACCACGGTCTCGGGTGTGCTGACAGACGGCAACACCAACCTCCCCATCGCGAACGAGCCGGTGACCTTCACCCTCAACGGCACGGAGACCTGCACGGGGACGACGGACTCGACTGGTACGGCGTCCTGCAGCATCACGCCGGGCGAGCCGGCCGCGACCTACACCCTGGCCGGCTCCTTCGCCGGTGACTCGACGCTTCCGCTCCAGCTGCAGCCGGCGAAGAACTCGGCCAGCTTCATCGTCACCCTGGAGGAGACCGGCGTGACCTACACCGGTCCGACGTCGATCTTCAATTCCCAGAACCTGACGGTCTCGGGGACCCTGACCTCGGACTCCGGTGCCACGCCCGTCGTGGGCCGCACGCTCACCTTCGTCCTCGGGAGTGGGTCGACGGCGCAGACCTGCACCACCGCCGCCCCCACGAACTCCAGCGGGTCCGGCAGTTGCACCATCAACAACGTGAACCAGACCGTCGGCCCCGTGCCGGTGACCGTCACCTTCGCCAGCGACGGCTACTACCAGTCGGCGACCGCGACGGGCTCGGTGAACGTCGGCCCGGTGCAGACGGGGACGACCCTGACCGTCAGCCCCGCCACGGGCGACTACGCCGACGCCACCAACGTGTCGGCGACCCTGATCGACAACTACACGTCAGCGGGCGCCGCCAACGAGCCGGTCACGATCACGCTCGACGGGACGCAGTCGTGCACCGGCACGACGAATGCCAGCGGTGTGGCGACCTGCTCCATCACGCCGAACGAGCCGGCAGGGACATATTCGCTGTCCGCGTCGTTCGCCGGTGACGCCACCGTACTGCCCCATCTGCTGACCAGCACAGGGACGGGCACCTTCGTGGTCACCCACGAGGAGGCGGCCCTCACGTACACGGGGGCGACCACTGCGACCAACGGGTCCTCCGCCACGCTCTCGGGTGTCCTCACCACCGACACCACGCCGTTGGCCGGCCGCACCGTGACCTTCACTCTGGGATCGGGAACCTCCGCGCAGAGCTGCAGCGGCACGACGAACTCGTCTGGCGCCGCCTCCTGCGTGATCGCCAAGGTGAACCAGACCACCAGTCCCCTTCCGGTCACCGCGAAGTTCGCCGGCGACGCCTACTACGTCCCGGCGACCGCGACGGGGAGCGTCGTGATCGACACACCGACCACGCTCACGGTCAGCGCCGGAACCAGCACCTACGGCCAGCCCACGCCCCTCACGGGCACGCTGACCAACTCGGTGACCGGCGCCCCCATCGGTGGGCAGACCGTGACCCTCACGCTGAACAGTTCCCAGTCGTGCACGGCGACGACGAACGCCCAGGGGGTCGCGACCTGCAGCGTCACGCCGACCGAGCCTGACGCCTCCTACCCGGTCACCGGGTCCTTCGGCGGGGGCACGACGACGACCACCCTCCTTCCCAGCGGCGGGCACAACACCGAGGTGATCAACAAGGCGCCCACCACGGTCACGTACTCGGGCCCGACCCAGGCGTTCCCGGGATCGACGGCGACCCTGACCTCGACGCTCACCTCCAACGGGACCCCGATTCCGGGCCAGCCCGTCGTCCTGACACTCGGCACGGGCCGGTCGGCCCAGAGCTGCACCGGCACCACGAACTCGGCGGGTGTGGCCTCCTGCACCATCACGGTCAACCAGGTCGAGGGGTCCGTGGCGGTGACGGGCTCCTACGGGGGCAACACCTACTACCAGTCCTCCTCCACGTCCTCCAGCGTGCAGATCGGCTGCGGAGGCGGCGGTGGCGGCGGATCAGGTGGCGGCGGATCAGGTGGCGGCGGCTGCGGTGGCAGCGGTGGTGGCGGCCAGGGCGGAGGCTGCCGGCCTCCGGTTGGCGGCTGCGGGCAGTGCTGCGGCTGACGGTCCCCTCCCGTCCGGTCGTGACCTGACCCGGCCCGGAGCTACATGCGCACGGAACACGGACCCCGCACGTGGTCCGTGTTCCGTTCAGGGCTGGGCGATCATGATCACCACCCCGGCGAGCAGCACGACGAGCGCGACGCCGGCGGCCCGCGCCATCGACGTGGCATCACCCTCGCACGAGTCCGGCGCGTCGAACCGACCGGCAGCGGGCCCCACCGTGGCGAGGGCGACCTGGAGCCGGCGCTCGGCTGGCCACAACGCCCCTTCGGCCAGCAGCGCGAACGCGACGAAGAGGGCCAGACCGGCCAGCACCCACCCGTCCCCGAGCGCGTAGGCGCCCTGGCTCATGGCGAGCAGCGCGAACCCGAAGACGGGAATGCCGTAGGCGGTCCGGCCCGCCCAGTTGACCCCGGGGCGGAAGTAACGCCGCAGGGGCTCGGGCAGCGGGGCCGATGCCCGGACGAGGCGGCGCAGCCGGGTCGCCGTGGCGGCGGCCGTCGTCGTGGTGACCAGACCGGCCAGCACGCAGCCCACGTGGAGCAGCAGCACGACGTCGAAGGCCGGTCCGTCCGGCTGGTGATGCATGGCCGACATGTTCTCCCATGGGCGCCCGTCCCCGGTGACGGCCCCGTGCCGATGGTGCCTCCACGGCCAGTGAAACCTGTACCGTAGAGGTGGAGGGAAGACGATGAGGCCAATTGCGATGTGGGCGGGTCAGGCAGCGCCCGAGAGAGTGCACCCATGAACCAGTTACGCCTCGATCCGTTGTCCGGCCGTTGGGTCGTCGTCAGCCCCGGGCGCTCCGAGCGGCCCTACTCCTTCGTGACCCGCTCCCCCTGGCAGCCCGACACGCTGGGTCGCCCCTGCCCGTTCTGCCCCGGCAACGAGGAGGACACACCACCCGCCCTCGAGACCTACGGACCCACGGGCCGCTGGCTCGTGCGCGTGGTGCCGAACCTCTTCCCCGCATTCGAAGGTGACGAGCCCTTCGTGGTCGCCAACCGTGGCCCTGTGTTCACGCAGGCCTCCGCAGGCGGCATCCACGAGATCCTCATCTTCTCCCCCGAGCACGACGCCACCCTGGGCATGCTGAGCCAGGAGCAGGTCGAGCTGGTGATGGCCGCGCTGCGTGACCGCCTGGAAGAGCACGCCTCACAGCCCAACCTCCGTTACACCCAGGCCATCGTGAACTCGGGACGTGAGGCCGGCGCCTCGCTCGAGCACCCGCACGGCCAGCTGCTCGGCATGTCCTTCATCCCGCGTGAGCTGGCCGAGGAGCAGGCCCGCTTCGCCCGCTTCGTCGGGTCATGCCTCTTGTGCACGACCATCGAGGCGGAGGAGGACTCCACGGAGCGGGTCATCTACGCGAACGACCGCGTCGTCGTCGTCTGCCCGTTCTGGAGCGCCGTCCCCTACGAGATGCTGGTGATGCCCCGGGAGCACAACCCCCACCTGCACCGGAGCCCGACCGAGGACCTCATCGCCGTCGGCGAGGCGATCCGGCGCACGCTCCAGCAGCTGGCCGAGGCCGTGGGCGACGTGGCCTACAACATCGTGTTCCACTCCGCCCCCTACCGGGTGGGCGAGCCCTACCACTGGCACGCGCACATCTGGCCCAAGGCGACCACGACAGCGGGCTTCGAGCTCGGCACCGGCGTGGCGATCAACGTGATCTCGCCCGAGGAGGCCGCCGAGACCCTCAGGGTCTCGGCCCTGGCTGTCTGAGGCCTACGCCTCCCGGACGGAGCGGGCCAGCTCGAGGAACGACACGAGGCGCCGGACGAGGTCGCGGTCGGGCCCGACCAGGCCACCGATCCCGGGCGTGCTCAGGTAGCCGCTCACGAAGGCACGCCGGTTGCGGGCCTCCCAGGCCTGGCCGAGCGCGGCGAGCCCGAGCCTGCCTGCGGGATCCCGCTCCGCCGCGGCCACCGTGCTGGCCTGGTGCATGGACCAGAGGAGGTCCGCCACGTCCCCCAGGGGGGTCCGGCGCCCCGGCGCGGACGCGCCGGCCAGGACGCCGCCCGGCGCGCAGTCCGAGACCACCCATCCCTGGTCGGTCCTCGCCGTTCGCCCGAGGTGGAAGTCACCGTGGGTGCGGATGACCGGGAGCCGCCCGCCGGACTCGCGGATCCACTTCACGAGGTCGGCCACGCCGGGCGCATCGAGCAGCGAGGCGTCCGCCGACTCGATGGCGGCCTCCGCCTCTTCCACCCACTCCACCACGGCCTCGTGATGGCGCAGGAAGGCGCGGTCCAGGGCCAGGTGCATCCGGGCCGTCATGGTGCCCAGCGCACGCGCCTCGGTGCCGAAGTCGCCGCCGGCGGCCTCGGGCGCACCACCGCACGCGTAGAAGTCGCGCAGTGACGTCAGGGCCAGGGCCCATCCGCCGGAGCGGTCCTCGAGCGGTTCCTGGACGACACCGAGGTCCTGTCCCTCCCAGGCCCAGCGCACCAGCGGAGCGGCCACATGGTTGAAGCCCGCCTCGTCCAGCGCAACCATGAGGTCGACGTCGGGCCGCCCCCCGGGGGCCAGCCACGGGAAGACCATGAGGTCGCCGCGATCGCCGCAGTCGAGCACGGTGGCGTCGTCGTCGTCACGCAGGACGGCGACCGGGCCGGGCCGCGTCTCGACCCCGCGGACCGTGGCGAGCAGCAGGGGCGCCAGCTGTGCGTCGCGCAGCGCGTCGGTGCAGACGGCCAGGCCGTGGTCGTCGTCGAGCAGTCCGAGCGTCGCCTCCTCCCCGGAGCACAGGAAGTGCGGCTCGTCGGTGACCCCCCGCAGGCCCGCAACGAAGTGGGCCCGTCGCCCGCCGACCTGGGCGACGACGTCGACGAGGCCGGGGCGTCCCGCCCGCAGCACCTCCGAACGGAGCAGCGCGATCTCGCCCGCCCGCGTCACCCGGCGTTGCCCCAGCCACGCCTCGGTCAGCGTGCGCAGTGCCTGCTCGTGCTCGCCCGTCATTCCTGGACCGGCCTCTCCTCGGGTACCAGGTCGAACCACAGGAACCCGTACGGAGGCAGCGTGATCGTGTGCGGCTCGTCGGCGATGACCGGGAAGGGGACCCGCCCCAGCACCTCGTAGGGCGTCGAACCGGCCCACTTGGCCAGCGAGAGCTCGGCTGGCTGGGCGAAGCGGCTCAGGTTGTGCACGCACAGCACCGCCTGGTGCCGGCGCACCACTTCGTCGCCCTCGCTCTCGTTCCCGGCCGGGACCGTCCGGGCGAGCACGGTGGAGCGGCCCCAGTCGAGCGAGCCGTCGACCGTCGGGTTCACCGAGGGCCCGGTCGAGGCAGACCCCGTGAGGATGTCGGCCACCTCCCCCGATCGCATGTAGGCCAGCACCGAGGGATTGGCGCAGGGAAGCACCTCCATGGCGCCCACGCCCATCACGGGCAGCGCACGCCGCTCGGTCAGCATGCGGCGCAACCAGTGTAGGAACGATCCCTGGTTCCGCAGCTGGGCCTCGACGTTGAGCGCACTGAAGCCGTACACGGGGTCCATGAGCGGCGGCAGGTACAGCTGGGCGAAGTCGGCCTTCGAGAAGCCTCCGTTGCGGTCGGGTGACCACTGCATCGGCGTGCGCACGGAGTCCCGGTCACCGAGGTAGATGTTGTCACCCATCAGCAGTTCGTCGCCGTAGTAGATGACCGGGCTGCCGGGCAGGGAGAGGATCAGGGCGTAGAGGAGCTCGGCCGTCCGGCGGTCGTTGTCCAGCAACGGGGCCAGCCGGCGCCCGATGCCCATGTGCCGCTTCATCCGCGGGTCCTTGGCGTACTCCGCCATGAGGTAGTCCCGCTCCTCTTCGCTCACCTGCTCCAACGTGAGCTCGTCGTGGTTGCGCAGGAAGATCGCCCACTGGCAGGCGTCGTCGATCTCGGGCGTCTGAGCCAGGATCTCGGTGATGGGATACCGCTGCTCGCGCCGGACCGCCGTGAACAGGCGCGGCATCAGCGGGAAGTGGAAGCACAGGTGGCATTCGTCGCCGTCTCCGAAGTAGTCCGCAACGTCGCTCGGCCAGCCGTTCGCCTCGGCGAGGAGGATGCGCCCCGGATAGTCCGCCTCGAGCTGCTTGCGGATGCGCTTGATGAACGCGTGCGTCTCGGGAAGGTGCTCGCCTGACGTGCCGTCGCGCTGGTACAGGTACGGCACGGCGTCGAGCCGGAAGCCGTCGAAGCCGAGATCGAGCCAGAACCGGACGAGGTCGATCATGGTGTCGGCCACTTCGGGGTTCTCGTAGTTGAGGTCGGGCTGGTGGTGGTAGAAGCGGTGCCAGTAGTACTGCTGGCGGGTGTCGTCCCAGGTCCAGTTGGACCGCTCCACGTCGGTGAAGACGACGCGGGCGTCGGGCCACTTCTGGTCGTCGTCGTTCCAGACGTACCAGTCGGCCTTGGCGTTGTCCCTCGAAGAGCGCGACTCCATGAACCAGGGGTGCTCGTCGCTGGTGTGGTTCATCACGAGGTCCGCCACGACCCGGATGCCGCGGCGGTGGGCGTCCTCCAAGAACGCGACGAGGTCGCCGATGCTCCCGTAGTCGGGGTGGACGTTGAAGAAGTCGCTGATGTCGTAGCCGCCGTCGCGGAACGGCGAGGGGTAGAACGGCAGCATCCAGATGCAGTCGATGCCGAGCCACTCGATGTAGTCGAGCTTCTCGCGCAGGCCCCGCAGGTCCCCGGTGCCGTCGTCGTTGGCGTCGAAGAAGCCCCTGATGAGCACCTCGTAGAACACGGCGTGCTGGAACCAGCGCACCGACGGGTCGAAGGCAGCCTCGCCCGTGCTGACCGGGATGGGAGGTGAGCTCACCGTGTCAGCGCCCGACGAAGGTCGCCTTGCCGGGGCCGTTCTCGGCGAACGACGCGATCCCACGGGCTGCGTCCTCGGTGCGTGCCGCGGCAGCGAACGCCACCTGCTCAATGGCCAACCCGTCGGCCAGCGGGCCGTCGAGCCCCCTGTCGACCGCGGCCTTGGCGAGGCCGTGGGCCACCAGTGGGCCGCCGGCCAGCTCCGCGGCCCAGCCCAGGGCGGTCTCGAGCACGAAGTCGGATGCCACCACGCGGTTCACCAGTCCGATCGCCAGTGCCTCCTCGGCTCCCACCGGACGGCCGGTGAAGATCAGCTCCTTGGCGCGCGAGACACCGATGAGCCGCGGCAGGCGCTGCGTGCCGCCTCCTCCCGGGATCACCCCCAGCAGGACCTCGGGCAGACCGAAGCGGGCGTTCTCGCCGCAGACACGGAAGTCGAAGGCCAGCGCGAGCTCCAGCCCGCCGCCGAGGGCGACGCCGTTGACGGCGGCAATGGTGGCCCGCGGCACCGAGGCCAGCGCGCCGAGCGCGGCCGCGAAGTTGGCGCCCACCGCGTCCGCGCCGGTGCCGTCCAGCTCGACGATGTCGGCTCCGGCCGCGAAGATCCGCCTCCCGCCCCACAGCACCACCGCTCCGGGCGGGTCGTCGTGCAGCTCCGTGGCGACCGCGTGCAGCTGGCCGAGCACCGGGGCGGAGAGCGCGTTCGCCTTGGGCCGGTCCAGCCGGATCAACGCCACGCCGTCGGGACGCCGCTCCAGGGTGACGAAGGCTTCATCCATCGCCGCACCGTACCGGAACCCGTGCGGAGCGGCTCATGGGCCCAGCAGGTGGTCCGCCGCCTGGTAGGGGTCCAGCTCGCCGGCCACCAGCGCCTTGACGGCGGTGGTGAACTCCTCCCCCGCCGCCAGCTCGTCGATCTTCGCCTCCGTGCGTGCTCGCAACACCCCCCGGAGCACCTGGGCCAGGCGGTGCGAGCGCCGCGCCGCGAGTTGGCCCGTGCTCCGGAGGTGGCGGCGGTGCCGGGCGACGGCGCCCCACAGGTCCGCCACTCCTTCCCCCGATGTCGCCGTGGTGTCGACGATCTCGGGACGCCAGGCGCCGGGCCGGTCGAGGTCGAGCATCTGCTCGAGGTCGCGGCGGGCCTCCCGCGCCCCGGGCCGGTCCGCCTTGTTGATCACGAACACGTCGGCCACTTCGAGGAGGCCCGCCTTGCTGGCCTGCATGGAGTCGCCCCAGCCGGGCGTCACCACCACGACCGTGGTGTCGGCGGCCGACGCGATCTCGACCTCCATCTGGCCGACGCCCACGGTCTCGACGATGACCACGCCGATGCCCGCCGCGCCCAGGAGGCGGACGGCGTCGGGTACCGCCAGGGACAGGCCACCGAGATGACCCCTCGTCGCCATGGACCGGATGAACACGGTCGGGTCGAGCGTGTGCTGGCCCATCCGCACCCTGTCGCCCAGGATGGCTCCCCCGCTGAAGGGGGACGTGGGGTCGACGGCCAGGACACCCACCTGGGGCACAGCCCCGGCGTCGGGCTCGGGCCACCCGGAACGGGCCAGGGAGATGAGGCGGTCGGTCAGCGTGGATTTGCCGGCCCCCGGCGCGCCGGTCAGGCCGAGGGTGAACGGCACCTCGGCGCGGTAGGCCAGCCGCGCGACCGACATGGCCGTCTCACCGCCGCGCTCGATGTAGGACAGCAACCGTGCCAGGGCGACCCGGTCCCCGTCCCGGGCCTGCGCCAGCAGCACGGTCGGAGCGGCAGCAGGGCTGCGGCTCACCGGCACGTCACCTTCGCCCCCAGCGAGCGCAGCGCGCCCACCAGGTCCTCGTACCCGCGGCCGATGTGGTGCGCCCCGCTCACCACCGTCTCGCCCTCGGCGACGAGACCGGCCAGGACGAGTGCCACGCCGGCGCGGATGTCGGGGGAGCGTACCGGCGCGCCGGAGAGGCGGGGCACGCCCCGGACGATGGCGTGGTGCCCCTCGGTCCGTATGTCCGCCCCCATCCGTCGCAGCTCCGCGACGTAGCGGAACCGCCCGGAGAACAGGTTCTCGGTCAGGATCCCCACCCCGTCGGCCACCGTGAGCATGGCCACCAGCAATGGGCTGTAGTCGGTCGCCACCCCGGGGTACGGGAGCGTCGCGACGTCCGCCGACACCAGCCGCCCGTGGGCGCTGGCCCGCAGCCCGTGCGGGCCCATGTCGGCCACGACGCCCATCTGAGCGACCTTGCGCAGGAGCATCTCCATGTGCTCGGGACGCGCGTCGGTGATCGTCACCTCGCCGCCGGCCATACCGACGGCCGCCAGGAACGTCGCGGCCACCACCCGGTCCGGCACGACCGTGTGGCGCGTGGGCCTGAGCTCGTCGACCCCCTCGACCTCGATGCGCGAGGTACCCGCACCGCGCACGACCGCACCCATGTCGCACAGCATGGCGGCGAGGTCGGCCACCTCGGGCTCCTTGGCGGCGTTCTCTATCACGGTCGTGCCCTTGGCCAGCACCGCCGCCATGAGCAGGTTGTCGGTCGCCGTGTGGCTGGGGTACTCGAGGACGACCCGGGTCCCCACCAGGCGTCCACCCGGGACGGTGCCGCGGATCTCCCCGTGGGAGGACTCGAACCGGGCGCCCATGGCGCTCAGGCCGTTGATGTGGAAGTCGATCGGGCGGTCGCCGAAGTCGTCCCCGCCGGGCAGTGGCATGCGCACGGAGCCGCAGCGGGCCAGGAGCAGCCCGAGGACGACCACCGAGGCCCGCATGCGCTCGAAGAGCTCGTAGGACCCGGCGGGGACGAGCTCGCCGGCCGGCGGTGTGGTCACGGCCAGGTCCCCGTTGTCGAGGCGCTCGGTCCGGGCGCCCACGGCACGGAGCACCTCGGCCATGGTGTCCACGTCGGCGATGCGAGGGACGTTGGACAGCACCGTGCAACCCTCGGCGAGCAGGCAGGCCACCATCAGCTTGAGCGCCGAATTCTTCGCTCCACCAGCGCTGACGGTGCCCTCGAGCGGTCCGTTGGGCTCGACCACGATCTGATCCACGTCCACAAGTATCGCCGCTGGGAACCGGCCCGAACGGCAAGTGGCGTCCGGCCACCAACTATGGTCACACCCGTGGTGACGCCCCGCCAGGCCCCCGACCGGAACCTTGCCATGGACCTCGTGCGGACCACCGAGGCCGCTGCCATGGCGGCCAGCCGTTGGATGGGCCGGGGAGACAAGCTCGGAGCCGACGCGGCGGCCGTGGAGGCCATGCGGACCGTCCTGGCCACCGTCCCGATGGACGGGATCGTCGTCATCGGCGAGGGCGAGAAGGACAACGCGCCGATGCTGTTCAACGGGGAGAAGATCGGCGACGGCACACCTCCGCTCACCGACATCGCGGTCGATCCCATCGACGGGACGACCCTGACCGCCCAGGGTCGTGGCGGCGCCCTGGCCGTGATCGCGGTGGCCGAGCGGGGCGCCATGTTCGACCCCGGCCCGTGCGTCTACATGGAGAAGCTCGCCGTCGGGCCGCGGGCCAAGGGGGCCTGCGACATCAGGCGCACCCCGACCGAGAACCTGCACGCGTTGTCCGAGGCCCTCGGTCGCCCGGTGCGCGACCTGACCGCGGTCATCCTGGACCGACCGCGTCACGATGCCCTGATCGCCGAGGTCAGGGCGACCGGGGCCCGGATCCGCCTCATCACCGACGGGGACGTGGCCGGGGCGATCGCCACCGGATGGCCCGGGGCGGGGACGGACATTCTCTTCGGCATCGGGGGCACGCCCGAGGGCGTGCTCGCCGCCGCCGCGCTCAAGTGCATGGGCGCCGAGATCCAGGGCCGCCTCTACCCCCGCAGCGCGGAGGAGCGCGCCGCCGCGATCGCCGCCGGCTACACGCTCGATGCGGTGCTGACGACCGACGACCTCGTCCAGGGGAACAACTGCTTCTTCGCGGCCACCGGGATCACCGACGGCGAGCTCCTCAGGGGCGTCCAGTACCACGAGTTCGGGGCGACGACGCAGTCGTTGGTCATGCGCTCGAAGTCGGGAACACTGCGCAAGATCGACGCCAGCCACGCCCTGGCGAAGCTGGCCGAGTTCAGCTCCATCTCGTTCGGCTGACCGCGCCGCCCGGGAGACGACGCCGTCTACCTGAACAGGTTCCTGGGCCTTCCGTACTCGGATGCCGGGCTGAGATCCCAGACCTCGAGCGTCGGCGGCGCGACGGGGTGACCGCTCCTTGCGGCACGCCACCCGGCTCGGCACAGACTCTCCTCGACGTACCCGATCACGTCCTCCATATCCGAGATACGGTCGTCGCCCACATGGTCGCGGACCTCATCCTGCGAGATGACGTCCGACTTCCAGGTGGTGTCCGCGTGCCCCCAGCTTCCGCCGCCGGCCAGCTCGAGCTCGACCACCCAGTGGTCGCCCTCCGTCTTCAGCACCGCCCGGATCGCCGAGGGATCGAATTCGACTGCCATGGCCAACTCCCGGATCGATCTGCGCGCGGACTGTCGTGCGACGGGGCCGCAGAGAGGGCTACGCCCCCGCCGACGCCACCTCGAGCCGCAGCTCGGCGCGGGCGAGGGCGCCCTGGGCCTGCGCCAGGGCCAAATCGGCCTCCGACGCCGGCGCGTCGGCGTCGGCTGCCGAAGATCGTCCCGAGGAGAGCTCACCGACCCGCTGGGCCGCCGCCTCCTTGGCCGCCTCGGCCCGCGGCACGTCGATGTCCTGGGCGAGCTCCGCGACACCGGCCAACACCGTGACGCGCGTCGACAGGCCGGGCAGCGGACCGTTCCCCTCGGCCAGTCCCTCGGCGGCGCCGGGACTGGTGTCGACCTGCAGGAAACCACCGTGGACGGCGAGGAGTTGCGTGCCGCCATCGGCCTGCTCCACCTTGACCACGCAGGGCGCGACATCGGCCACGAGCGCGGTGTGGCCGTCGAGCACCGTCATGTCGCCGACCGTCGTCCGCAGGACGACGGCGGTGGCGCCGCCGGCCACCAAAGCCTCCTCCGGCGTGACCACCTCGACCCCGAAGACGCCGTCGGGCATCAGCCGGCGCCCTCCTCGAGCGTCTTGGCCTTGGCCAGGACGGACTCGACACCGCCGACGTTGAGAAAGGCCTGCTCGGGGATGTTGTCGAGATCCCCGTTGACGAGCGCCTCGAACGACTCGACGGTCTCGTCGATGGGCACGTTGATCCCGGGCACACCCGTGAACACCTCGGCCACGAAGAAGGGCTGGGACAGGAAGCGCTGGATCTTGCGGGCCCGGGTCACGGTCACCCGGTCCTCCTCGGACAGCTCGTCCATGCCGAGGATGGCGATGATGTCTTGCAGCTCCTTGTACCGCTGCAGGACCTCCTGCACCCGCCGGGCCACCGCGTAGTGCCGGTCCCCGACCACCTCGGGCGCCAGGATGTTCGACGTCGATGCCAGCGGGTCCACCGCCGGGTAGATGCCGAGTGCCGCGATCTGACGGGAGAGCTCCGTCGTGGCGTCGAGGTGTGTGAACGTGGTGAAGGGGGCCGGGTCGGTGTAGTCGTCGGCGGGCACGTAGACCGCCTGGAGCGACGTGATGGACTTCCCCTTGGTCGAGGTGATGCGCTCCTGGAGCTCGCCCATCTCGTCGGCGAGCGTCGGCTGGTAGCCCACGGCCGAGGGCATGCGGCCGAGGAGCGTGGAGACCTCTGAGCCCGCCTGGACGAAGCGGAAGATGTTGTCGATGAAGAGCAGCACGTCCTGGTTCTGCACGTCGCGGAAGTACTCGGCCATGGTCAACGCCGCCAGTGCGACCCGGAGGCGTACCCCTGGGGGCTCGTCCATCTGGCCGTAGACGAGTGCCGCCTTGTCGATGACGCCCGACTCCTGCATCTCGAGCCACATGTCGGTGCCCTCGCGGGTGCGCTCGCCCACGCCGGCGAAGACCGACACGCCACCGTGCTCCTGGGCCACGCGGTGGATCATCTCCTGGATGATCACGGTCTTCCCCACTCCGGCACCGCCGAAGAGGCCGATCTTGCCACCCTGCACATAGGGCTCCAGGAGGTCGATCACCTTGATCCCCGTCTCGAACATCAGCGCCCTGGGCTCGAGCTGGTCGAAGGCCGGCGCATTGCGGTGGATCTCCCAGTAGTCCGAGACGCCCTCGATCGAGTCGGTGTCGAGCGGCTTGCCCAGGACGTTGAAGACGTGGCCCAGCACCGCGTTGCCCACGGGAACCGTGATGCCACGCCCCAGGTTGCGCACCGGGGTGCCACGGACGAGCCCGTCGGTCTGCTGCATGCAGATGCAGCGCACCCTGCCGTCACCGATCTGCTGGGCCACCTCGGCTGACACGACGGTCGTCTCGCCCTCCAGCTCGATGTTGAACTCGATGGCGTGGTTGATCTCGGGCAACGCGTGGGGCGGGAATTCGACGTCGATGACGGGGCCCGCGATCGCGACGACCCGGCCGTTCTCGAGCGAGCCTTCCGGGGCGGTGTCCTGCGTGACTGAAGTAGTGGTCATGATGCTCAAGCTCCCTTCGACTGGCGGAGCGCCTCGGCACCACCGACGATTTCCATGATCTCTGTGGTGATGGCGTCCTGGCGGGCGCGGTTCATCACTCGGGTGAGGGTGCGGACCAGTTCGTCCGCATTTTCAGTTGCCGCCGCCATGGCTCGCTGCTGGGCGGTGAAGAAGGCGGCAGAGCCCTCGAGCAGTGCCGCGAAGATCTCGGACTCTGCGGCGCGGGGCGCCAGTTCGGCGAGCAGCGTCTCGCCGTCGGGCTCGAATTCCGTGTAGCCGCCCGCACCCGACCCGCCGGTGCCGCCCGTGCCCGGCAGGTCGTCGACCCCCCCGTCGGCGTGTGTGGCGTCGGACGGGAGCGGCATGGGCAGCAGCTGCTGGGTCTCGACGCGCTGCGTCCCGGCTGACATGTAGCGGGTCGAGATGAGCTGGAGCAGATCGATCTCACCGGCCAGGAACGGCGCCGTCACGACCGCGGCGACCTCGCGGGCGTCCACGAATTCCGGACGATCGGCCATGCCGGTGAACGACCGTGCCACCTCGATGCCACGGTACCTGAAGTAGGGCGGGGCCTTCTTGCCGACGCTCCACACCACGACCGCGACGTTGGCCCGCTGGTACTCGGCAACCAATCGCTCGGTCGCCCGCAGGACGCCCGAGTTGTACGAACCCGCCAGGCCGCGGTCACCGACGATGGCCACGATCCCCACCCGCTCGGGCGACTCGGGGGTGCCGAGCATCTTCGCCGCCACGTTCGGATCGTCCTCGACGACCGCTCGCAGAATGCGCTGCATGCCGTCCCGGTAGGGCCGGTTGGCTGCGATCCGGCTCGTGGCCCGCACGATGCGCGAGGCAGCGATGAGCTCCATCGCCTTGGTGATCTTCCTCGTCGACTCCACCGACCGTATGCGTCGGCGCAGGACGCGCTCTTGGCCTCCGGCCATGGGTCAGTCGACCTTCCCCGTGTCGAAGCCCTGGAGGAACGTCGTGAGGCCCTTGTCGAGCGTGTCGGTGTCGGGCATCCCTCCCGTGGTGCGGATGTGCTCGAGCACGTCCGGGTGGTTCCCCTTGAAGTACTCGACCAGTTCCGTGGCGAAGCGCTGCACGTCGCCCACCGGCACCGTGTCCGTCCAGCCCTTGGTCCCCGCGTAAATGACGAGGACCTGCTCCTCGACCGGGACCGGCTGGTTCTGTGGCTGCTTGAGGAGCTCCGTCAGCCGGTAGCCCCGGTCCAGCTGCGCCTGGGACACCTTGTCGAGCTCGGAGCCGAAGGTCGCGAACGCCTCGAGCTCGCGGAACTGGGCCAGGTCGAGCTTGAGCGTTCCCGACACGGTCTTCATGGCCTTGACCTGGGCCGCGCTTCCTACCCGGCTCACCGAGTTCCCCACGTTGATGGCGGGGCGGATACCCGAGTTGAACAGGTCCGACTCCAAGAAGACCTGCCCGTCGGTGATGGAGATGACGTTCGTCGGGATGTAGGCCGAGATGTCGCCGGCCTTGGTCTCGATGATCGGAAGCGCGGTCAGCGACCCGGCACCGAGATCGTCGGAGAGCTTCGCGGCGCGCTCGAGCAGCCGCGAGTGCAGATAGAACACGTCGCCCGGATAGGCCTCGCGCCCCGGTGGCCGACGCAGGAGGAGGGACACGGAGCGGTAGGCCTCGGCCTGCTTCGAGAGGTCGTCGTAGACGATGAGGGCGTGCTCGCCGTGCTCCATCCAGTGCTGGCCCATGGCACACCCGGCGTAGGGAGCCAGGTACTTGAACGGGGCGGGCTCACCGGCCGAGGCCACCACGACCACCGTGTACTCGAGTGCACGGTGCTCCTCGAGGGTGGCCACCGTCTGGGCCACCGACGAGTTCTTCTGGCCGATGGCGACGTAGATGCACTTCACACCCTGGCCGGCCTGGTTGATGATCGTGTCGACGGCGACCGTCGTCTTGCCGGTCTTGCGGTCGCCGATGATCAGCTCGCGTTGACCACGCCCGATCGGGGTCATGGCGTCGATCGCCTTGATGCCCGTCTGCATCGGCTCGCTGACCGGCTGGCGGCCGACGATGCCCGGCGCCTGCACCTCCATCCGCCGCGTCTCGGAGGTATTGATGGGGCCCTTGCCGTCGATCGGCTCGCCGAGCGCGTTGACCACCCGCCCCAGGAGGGCATCGCCGACCGGCACCGTCTGGATCCGGCCGGTTGCCTTGACCGTCTGCTCCTCTTCGAGGTTGTCGACGTCGCCCAGGACGACGGCACCGATCGTCTCCTCGTCGAGGTTGAGGGCCAGGCCCAACGTGCCGTCCTCGAACTCGAGCAGCTCGTTGACCGCTGCGCCGGGCAGGCCCGACACCCGTGCGATCCCGTCACCGACCTCGACGATCCGGCCGATCTGCTCCGTGTGGACCTCCGAGGTGTACTCCACCACGTGGCGCTCCAGCGCCGCCGTGATCTCACTGGCGTCGATCGTCAGCTCCGTCATCACACTGCTCCCTCTGTCGTCTTCCCATGGGTCGGGCCCCGCCCTTTTCCGGTCAGCCTGTCGTCCCAACCGCCCGGCACCAGGTGCTCGCGCAGGGCATCGAGCCGCCCCCGTGCGGTCGCGTCCACCTGGAGGTCACCGATCTGGATCACCGCTCCGCTGAGGAGCGACGGCTCGATGACCACCTGCAACTCCACCGGGGATCCCGCCAAATCGGCCAGCGACGCCGAGAGGTCGGACTGCTGGGCATCGTCGACCGGCGCGGCCGCCCGCACCCGGGCGATCCGCCACCCTCGGGCGGCGGCAGTCTGCTCCACCAGCCAGTTCAGCGTGCCGACGATGTCGCGGGCGCGGCCTCCGGCGATGGCGTAGCGCACCAAGGCCAGGGTGCCCGGCTGCACCTTGCCCTCGAGGAGCTGGGTGACCAGGCCCTGCCTGGCCTCGATCGCCAGGTCGCGGTCCACGAGGGCGCTTCGCAGCGGCGGCGTCGAGCCGACGATCTGGGCGAATCGGAACAACTCGTCCTCCATGCCTTCGAGCTGAGCGGTCGACAGTGTCTCGAAGATCGCCCGGGCGTACCCACCGACGCGCCGGCGGGCCTGCAGCAGGCCCAGGGGCGGCTCGGCTTCGTGCTGGCCCTCGGCGGCGCGGTGGGTCTTCAGGGCGAGCCAGTTCAGCGCCGCCACCGATTCGGGGGCATGCACCGCCGACGTGGCGAAGGCGGCCGCCCGCCGGGCCGGCTCGGACACCCTCCCCTCGAGCAGGTCACGCATGATCGCCGCCCGGGCCGAACCGGTCACGGCGGTGTCCGTGAGGGCGGCGTGCAGGAGCGGTGTGGCCAGCACGAGGCGCTCGATCGCGGCGAACTCCGCTGCCATCACCGGGAGTTGCTCGGGATCGACCTCCTCGACCACTTCGGCGGCGTATCCCTGGAGCGTGGGGTTCACGGGCGCGCCCCGGAGCCACTCGCTGTCGCCTCGGCGTCGGCGCGCAGCGCGGCCACGGCTTCGTCGATCAGGTCGCGGTGGGCCTCGTAGTTGACCTCGCGCCCGATGATGCGCTCGACCACGTCGAGCACGATCTCGCCCATCCGCTCCGCCGCCTCGTCGATGGCGCGCTGACGGGACAGGGCCACCTCGGCGGCGGCGCTGTTGACGATCCGCTCGTACTCGGCCTGAGCGGTCGACTGGGAGTCGGCGCGGACCTGTTCGGCGGTGCGGTTGGCCTGGGCCACGATCTCGCGGGCCTGCTGGCGTGCAGCCTCGAGCTCGGAACGGCGATCCTCGTCGGACTTCGCCGCGTCGGACTTGGCCGCGTCGGCCGCCTCCAGCTCTGACTTGATCTGTGCCGCCCGCGCATCGAGCGCGTTCTTCAGGATCGGCAGCACATACTTGCGGATGACGCCAAGGACGATGAGGAACGCGATCAGTTCGACGATCAGCGTCGCATTCGGGATCAGGAAGTTGCTGTCTGCAATGAGCATATTCGTCTCTGTCTGTGCTGAAATGATGGAGCTCCCGCAGCCGGCGGCCGGGGCTGCCTCCTGCCGCCGGACTACTTCTTGTACAGCGAGAAGATGAAGAGCGCCGTGAAGGCCAGGTTGATGAAGTACATGGCCTCCACCAGACCGACGGTGAGGAACATGATCGTGAAGAGGCGGCTCTGGGCCTCTGGCTGACGGGCGACTCCGTTGATGGTCGCGCTCCCGGCCAGACCGTCGCCGACGGCGGCACCGATGGCGCCACCACCGAGCAACAGACCGCCTCCGATCATGGCTCCGGCCAGCTGGGTGGCCTGTGTTGCTGAGTCTCCCATTGGTGGTTCTTCTCCTTTTTCTCTCAGTACGAGATCTTGGGCTTTGCTACGCGGCCAGGGCCTGCTGCTCCACGGGCGCGGCAGGGTGCACCGGGCGGATCAGCTCTTCCTCGTGGCCTCCGTGGTCCGTCGCCATGGCGACGTCGAAATAGAGGATGGTCAGCAGCGTGAAGATGAAGGCCTGGATGGTCCCGATGAGGAGCCCGTCGAAGAGCTTCCAGATGACGTTGATCGGGAGGACCAGGATGTTCCCGATCGGGATCGCGCCGAGCTTCCAGGCGCCCAGCGCCGCGATGAGGGTCAGCATCAGCGTGCCCGACAGCAGGTTTCCGAAGAGCCGGAGGGCGAGCGTGAGGGGCTTCGCGATCTCCTCCACGAGGTTGATGAAGACGTTGAACGGCAGGAGATACATCGGGAACGGCTGGGTGGCGTAATGGGCGAAGTAGCCCTTCACGCCCCGGGCGCGCAGCGACGAGGCGTGCACCAGCACGATCACGTACAGCGCCATCGCGAGCGGCAGGTTGATGTCCGCGTTGGGCACGATGAGGAACGCGTACTTGCTCCCGAGGTCGACCAGCGTGAACAGGTTGCACACGAGGATGAAGACGAAGAGCGTCGTCGCCAGTGGGATGACCTTCAGGCCGGCCTCGCCGATGGTCCCCTCGACCTGCTGGGTGATCGCCCCCACGAGGATCTCCCACGCCGCCTGCAGGCGGCCCGGGACGCCGCTGGTGACCTGCCGGCGCAGCCTGATGCCGAGGCCGATGACGATGAGGGCGGCCACGCCGGTCGCCCAGATCGTGTCCCAGTCGAAGGTGATGCCGCCCACGGCCTTCTGGACGTGGTCGCCGACCGAGATGTCGGTCGCGAGGCGCGAGATCGTCGCCAGCGGGGTGAGAGTGGAAAGGCCCATCAGTCGTCGTCTCCGTCGTCGCCCAGCCTGACGGATGCGCTGGCGGCATCGAGCATGCCGCCGATGCCGCCGCTCCCCGACTTGAACATGGAGTGGGCCATGTTCGCGAGCAGGATGAACTGGAAGATGCCCAGTCCGACCAGGACGCCGAGACCCAGCGGAAGGAGGAGGAAGCACAGTCCGAGCGCAATCACAGTGATCACGCCCAGGCGCGTCAGGGTGTTGGCTGCCAGCGGGCGGCGGTGGTTCGACCCTTCCTGCTCGCCCACCTTCGCCACGGACTTCACGATCAGCCGGAAGTTCCCGATCCCGATCCCGACACCGAGGGCGATCCCGAGTCCGACCCACGGGGCACCGAGGGCGATGGCGCCGACGAGTCCGACCAAACCCACGATCAGCCCCGTCACCATGGTGTGCCGCGACACCCGAACGAGATCCTGCGCCGAGAACATCTCGAACATCAGCGCACCCCCCGCGTGATGCCGTCGCCGCGAGTCAGACGAACTTTCGAAAGTTGGCGTACGCCAGGAGCACCGCACACGTGATGCCGAAGACCAGACCGGCGAACGTGATCCACGGCGTCGTGCCCAGCCACGAGTCCAGCAAGTACCCGACGGCGCCGGCGCCCACGACACTCACGGCACAGGCCGTCCCTACGAAGAAAAAGTCCCCAATCGACGGGTTCTCCGGCGGCTCGGGGTGGGCCCCACCCGGCGTCTCGGGTGGCGGCTCGGCCTCCGACGGCGCAGGCGTCACGGGCAGCTTTCTGGCCTCGCACGCGCGGGACGAGGCTCATCGGTTGACACATGCGACTTCTGGCCCCTTATGCGGTGCGTGGCGCGCCGGAGTCCGTCGTCCTCGGTGCCGCGACGGCACCGGACGAGGCGAGGTGGACGGGGTACACAGGCCTCATCTTCGCATCCCGGCCCAGATGGCGTCCAAACGGTCACGACGGGAACCTGACCACCTCGCTGACCCGTCGGGGCTCCTCGGGAGGGGGCCCGTCGCCCGCGTCGGGCGGGGCGTCCTCCTCCTCCCCGTCACCCCGGCGCAGGCCGGGGTGGAAGAAGGTGTACAGGCCCACACCCAGGGCCGCGGCCCCGATCGGGATGAAGGCGTTGACCTGGTGTACGAACAGGGGGAAGAGCAGGAAGCTGGACAGGACGGCCGTCCAGGCCCACAGGATGATGACGCTGCGGCGGGGGCCGTGGCCCAGGCGGAGCAGGCGGTGATGGATGTGCTCCTTGTCGGGGGTGTCGAACCCCTGGCCGCGGGCCGTCCGCCGGACGAAGGCAAAGGCCATGTCGACGAGCGGCACCCCCAGGATCAGGAGGGGGATGAAGAGGGGGGCGAAGAAGAAATAGGTCACGCCGCTGATGGGCACGGCGGTGGGGACCCGGCCGCCGATCACCATCGTCGACGCCGCCATGAGGAGCCCGAGGAAATGCGCGCCCGCGTCACCCATGAAGATGCGCGCCGGGTTGAAGTTGAACGGGAGGAAACCGAGGCAGATCCCGCACGCGATGACCGCGACGAGTGGCCCGACGTTGTCGCTGGGGAGGAGACCGAGGCCCATGAGGCGGATCCCGTAGAGCGCGAGGGCGCCACCGCCGATCGCGACCACCCCGGCGGCGAGGCCGTCGAGGCCGTCGATGAGGTTCACGGCGTTGGTCAGGGCGATGACCCACGCCGCGGTGATCAGCGGGATGATGCCGGGCGTCAGCACGAAGAACCCTGCGAGCGGGATCTTGAGCTCGTACATCGTGACGCCGCTGAAGTACAGGATGCTGGCCGCCAGGACCTGCCCGGCCATCTTGGCCGGTGCCGACATGTCCCGGACGTCGTCGATGAGACCCACGGCGAACATCGCGCCGGCGGCCAGCACGACGCCGGTCATCTCCGGCGAGTCGACGAAGATAGGCCGCAGTTGCGGCACCACGGCGGACGCGAGCACCGCGACCAGGAAGCCCATGAACATGGCCGCGCCGCCGCCGTAGGGGATCGGCCTGGTGTGCACCGTGCGCTCGCCCGGATGGGCGACGTAGCCCACCCGCAGTGCGATGCGCTTGGCCGGCACGGTCAGTGCTGCCGTCGCCGCTGCGGCGACCACAAGGACCAGGCCGTACCAGCCGATGTCAGGCACGCACTAGGCCACGAGGTCGGGGTACGGCGGGAAGGCGGCGCACAGCGCGGCGACCTCCGACCGGACCGTGGCGATCTCGCCCTCGTCGGTACGCGCCTTGAGCGTGCGCACGATCAGGTCGGCGACCACCTGCATCTCGGCGGTGCCCATGCCGGCCGTCGTCTCGGCGGCGGTCCCGAGGCGGAGGCCCGACGTGAGGAAGGGTGAGCGCGGGTCGTCGGGGATGGTGTTGCGGTTGCACGTGATGCCGGCCCGGTCCAGGACCTCCTGGGCCTCCTTGCCGGTCAGCTCCTCCTCGAAGGGCCGCAGGTCGACGAGCAGCATGTGGTTGTCGGTGCCACCCGACACGAGGCGGAAGCCGTGGCCGGCCAGCGCCCGGGCCAGGGCGTCGGCGTTGGCGACGACCTGCGTGGCGTACTGGCGGAACTCCGGCGTCGCCGCCTCGGCGAAGGCCACCGCCTTGGCGGCGATGACGTGCTCGAGCGGCCCGCCCTGGAGGCCCGGGAACACGGCGCTGTCGATCTTCTTCGCCAGCTCCTCGCCACACAGGATGGCGCCACCCCGCGGGCCGCGCAGCGTCTTGTGGGTGGTCAGGGTGACGACGTCGGCGACACCGACCGGGCTCGGGTGCACACCCCCGGCGATCAACCCGGCCGGGTGGGCGGCGTCGAACAGGAAGAACGCTCCGACCGAGTCGGCGATCTCGCGGAACGGTCGCGGGTCGATGACCCGCGCGTACGCGGTCGAGCCGGCGACGATCAGCGCGGGCTTCTCCGTCTTCGCCAGGTGAGCCACCTGGTCGAAGTCGATGACCTCGCCCGGGTTCGCCCCGTCGTGCGACTCGGGCGTCACGCCGTAGGAGACGAAGCGCCAGAACTTCGACACGATGGAGGCGGGCGACCCGTGGGTGAGGTGCCCGCCGTGGTCGAGCCGCATGGCGAGGATGGTGGCACCCGGCTCGAGCAGCGCCTGGTAGGCCGCCAGGTTCGCGTTGGCCCCGGCGTGCGGTTGCACGTTGGCGTGCTCGGCGCCGAAGAGGGAGGTGGCGCGGGCGCGCGCCAGGTCCTCCACCTCGTCGATGATCTGGTTGCCTCCGTAGTACCGACGGCCGGGATAGCCCTCGCTGTACTTGTTGGTGAGCACCGAGCCCGTGGCGGCCAGCACCGCGGGCGAGGTGAAGTTCTCCGAGGCGATCAGCTGCAGTGTTGTCTGCTGGCGGTTGAGCTCCTGGCCGACGAGGCCCGCCACCTCGGGGTCGGCACCCAGCGCGGTCTCGTAGCTGCTCATGGAGTCCCTTCGACGTGCGTGTGGACCAGCTCGCGGTCGAGGCCCGCCAGCTTCTCGATGCGGACGTCGTGGCGCCCGTGCTCCTCGGGGGCCCCCAGGAAGGCGGCCAGCGCGTCGACGACGACCGCGGTGCCCGTCGTGCGGGCACCGACGCACACCACGTTGGCGTGGTTGTGGCGCCGGGCCAGCGTCGCCGTGGTGACGTCGTGGACCACCGCGGCGCGCACGCCGGGGACCTTGTTGGCCGCCATCGCGATGCCGTTGCCGGTCCCGCACACGCAGACGCCGAGCTCGGCCAGCCCGCCGGCCACCGCCCGGCCCACCGCCTCCCCGAAATCGGGGTAGTCGACGGCCATGCCGGGTTCCCGCGTGCCGTGGTCGGCGACATCGTGACCCCACGCGGCCAATTCGGCCTTCAGGATCTCCTTGAGGTCGAACCCGGCGTGATCCGAGCCGACGGCGACGCGCATGGCCACCGAGTGTACCGGGGCGCCGGGGAGCCCCCGGGGCGTCAACCAGTACGCTCCTCGGTCCATGGCCGTCGACCCGCGCACCCCCGTCGTGGTCGGCGTCGGCCAGGTCGTCACCCCTCCCGACGCCGGGCTGGACCCCGCAGATCGTCCCGAGCCGCTGGAGCTCATGGTGCGGGCGCTGCGGGCGGCGGCGGAGGATTGTGACGGCGCCGAAGCGGGAGGTGCCGCCCCGGCGGGGAACACGCTCATCCGGCGGGCGGACAGCATCCGGGTCGTGGCGCCGCTCGGATGGCGCACGGTGAACCCGGCGCTGCTGGTGGCATCGCGCCTGGGCTTCGAAGCGGGGGCGGAGCCGGCGCAGCTGATGCTCTCGGTCATCGGCGGCAATGCGCCGCAGGCCCTCATGCACGACGCCTGCCGGGCCATCAGCACCGGCGACCTCGACGTCGTGTTGGTGACCGGCGCCGAGGCCTTGTACGCCCGCGCCCTGGCGAGACGCGATCCCTCCCACGCCCCGCTCGCGTGGGCCGGCCAGCCGGCCGAGGGGACGCCGGCGCCCGTCGCCTTCGGCGTGGACAAGCCGGGCGCCACCGACCTCGAGGTGCAACGCGGCGTGGTCCTGCCCGTGCACGCCTACCCGCTGTTCGAGAACGCCCTGCGCGCCGCCCGGGGGTGGACCCTCGACGAGCACGCCTCCCGCATCGGGTCCCTGTGGTCCCGCTTCAGCGAGGTGGCGGCCACCAACCCCCACGCGTGGATCCGCACCCCCCGGCCCGCCTCCGAGATCGTCACCCCGGCGACGGACAACCGGATGGTCTCGTTCCCCTACCCCAAGCTATGCACGGCCAACATGCAGGTGGACCAGGGTGCCGGCTACATCGTGTGCTCGGTGGAGGCGGCCCGCGCCGCCGGAGTGCCCGAGGAGCGCTGGGTCTTTCCGCTGGCTGGCGCGGACGCCAACGACCACTGGTTCATTTCGCACCGGGCCGAACTGCACCGCTCCCCCGCCATCCGGCTGGCCGGGGCGGCGGCGCTCAAGCTCGCCGGCCTCGGCATCGACGACGTGACGGCGATCGACCTGTACTCGTGCTTCCCCGTCGTGGTGCAGATGGCGGCGGCCGAGCTGGGGCTGTCCGTCGACGACCCGGCCCGCCCGTTGACGCTGACCGGCGGGCTCACCTTCGGCGGCGGCCCTGGGAACAACTACACCTCGCACGGCATCGCGCGCGCCGTCGGCGCGCTGCGCGCCGATCCCGGAGCGGCGGGGCTCGTGACGGGCCTCGGGTGGTACGCCACGAAGCACTCCATCGGGATTTACGCGTCACGCCCTCCGGCAGACGGCGGCTCCCGCCCCTTCTCCTGGCGCGACGTCCAGCCCGAGGTCGACGCCCTGCCCCAGTGCAGTGTCGACGCGCAGGCAAGCGGGCCGGTGCGCGTCGAGACCTACACCGTGACCTTCGATCGCGACGGCGCGGCCGAGCGCGGCATCCTCGCCTGCCGGACCGAGGACGGCAGCCGTGCCTGGGGCAACGTCACCGACCCCGACACGTTGGCGCTCCTCTGCACGGAAGAGGGCATCGGACGCACGGGCTCCCTCGCCGCCGGTGGAGCGGTGTCGCTCGACGGGTAGGGCGCGACCGACCCGGCGCGGCGAACCTATGGTGCGGTGATGGCCGCTGTACCGGACGATCGGGTGCCCGGGGTGCGCCTCGTGGTGTCCCTCTACCGGGAGTTCGAGCAGGTCGCCCGCCGAGGCGACCTGAGCATGGCGCAGTACCGGACCCTGCTCTACCTCCTGGGCGGTTCCCGGCGGGCGGGCGAGCTGGCGGCGGCCAACGCTGTGACCAAGCCGACGGTGTCCACGATGATCAACGGGCTGCGGCAGCAGGGCTGGGTCACCGACGCCGTGGACGAGACGGGCGACGGGCGGGTGACCTGGATCGAGCTGACGGCGGCCGGACGGGCCAGGCTGGCCCGCTTCGAGGAGGAGCTGGCCGAACGGATGGAGCAGCTGGTCCCCGGCGTCGACCGCACCGCAATGCGGGGCTTCCTGCGCGAGCTCTACGAGGCCCAGGCCGAGACGCGGGAGGAGCGCCTCGGCAACGTGTTCGGGACCGGCCTGTGACCGTGACGGTCCGGGCGGGTCGGGGGGGTCGGACAGGCGCCCTTGCGGCCGCGACCCCCACCGGATATAGTTAGATCAATCTAACTAACTCCCCCGGGGGCCCGGGGAAGGCTGAGGGGCAGGGCAGGCAATGGCACAGATGGCGCACGACCTCGTGATCCGCGGCGGCCGGGTGGCCGACGGCCTGGGCGGCGAGCCGGTGGTGGCGGACGTGGCGGTCGACGGGGCGACGATCGCCGCCGTCGGGGTGGTGCCCGGACGGGGGAGCGAGGAGATCGACGCCGACGGCCTGCTCGTCACGCCCGGCTTCGTCGACATCCACACCCACTACGACGGGCAGGCGACGTGGGACTCGCGTGTCACACCGAGTAGCTGGCACGGCGTCACGACGGCGGTGATGGGCAACTGCGGCGTGGGCTTCGCACCCGTGCGGCCCGACGCGCACGATCGGCTCATCTCCCTCATGGAAGGCGTCGAGGACATCCCCGGTGCCGTGCTCGAGGAGGGGATCGACTGGTCGTGGGAGAGCTTCGGCGAATACCTCGATGCGGTCGAGCGCCGGCCCCACGACATCGACCTGTGCGCGCAGCTCCCCCATGGCGCGCTGCGGCTCTACGTCATGGGCGAGCGGGCCGCCCGCCTGGAGGACGCGACAGAGGAGGACACGGCGGCCATGCGCCGGCTGGCCACCGAGGCCCTGTCGGCGGGGGCCATCGGCTTCTCGACGTCGCGGACGTTGAACCACCGGACGGCGACGGGTGACCCGACGCCGTCACTGCGGGCGCGAGCCGACGAGCTGGAGGCGATCGCCCTCGGCGTGG
>JBKQUM010000154.1:0-4624 GCA_052140165.1 Acidimicrobiales bacterium | reverse complement strand
GGCTCTCCTGACTGATCCGTCTCGCTTTCCGCACGTCGCGAGCCCTATTCCTCCCCCCAACTCTCGGTGTCCTCTATGGCTTGCAGAGATAGGGCCTCGAGTTCGGTGAGAAGCCGATGGAGGCGCCGGTTGTTGTCGAACCAGGGTCGGTAGCGTTCCGCCTGTTCAGGCGTCAGTGTGCGAGTGACGGTCTTGTTGTCGACCTTGCGGGTCCAGGTCGGATAGGGGCCGTGGAGTTGGGGCGGCTGGGTCCGGCATCGACAGGCCGGATTGCCGCATCTGGTGAAGCGGTCGGTGATGCTGCCGGGTAGCACCCAGCCGATCCGGGCGATCTCGTCGGTGAGAGCAGCCCTGCGGCGTTGCGCTCGTGCTTGTTGTCTCGCCGTCGCCATCGAACATCCACCTCTCGTAGTCTTGAAGTATATAGGCTTCAAGTGTGGGGCGACAAGGCTTCTTCTGATGACAGCCCCGACGGACGAGTTCGAGCTGCGGTCGGAAGTGCTCGGTCCCCTGCCGGTGGTGAACCACTTCTTGGACCGCCTGGGAGTGGCAGATCTCCTGGAGCGACACGTTCCCCACGACGACCGGCGGCTCCGAATGGCACCGGCAGCAGTCATCGGCGTCGTCATTCGGAATCTGGTCCTGCACCGCGAGCCGGTCTATGCGCTCGGTGAGTGGGCGGCACCGTTCGATTCGTCGCTCCTCGGGTTGGCACCGGGAGAGGTCGGGATGCTCAACGACGATCGGGTCGGGCGAGTTCTACTCCGGTTGTTCGATGCCGACCGAGCCAGCCTGCTCACCGAGCTGGTCCTGCGGACAGTCGATCGCTTCGGGATCGACTGTTCCCAGCTTCACAACGACTCGACGTCAGTGACCTTCTCGGGCGCCTACCGCAATGCCACTGGGGCAACGAGGAGCGGCAAGGGCACGCCGGCGATCACCTTTGGCCACAACAAGGACCATCGATCCGACTTGAAGCAGCTGGTGTGGATCCTCACCGTCAGCGCCGACGGAGCCGTCCCTGTCGCCTACCGGGTGGAAGACGGAAACGTCAGCGACGACACCACCCATGTCACCACCTGGGATGGGTTGGTGGCGCTTCTCGGACGATCCGACTTCCTCTACGTTGCCGACACCAAGCTCGCCAGTCGCGAGGCGATGGACCACATCAGCAGTCGCGGTGGCCGGTTCGTGACCGTCCTGCCCCGCACCCGCAAGGAGGACGGCTTCTTCCGGGAGTGGGTCCAGACCCACGTCCCGACCTGGACCGAAGGCATGCGGCGACCGTCCCGTCATCCGGGCGAAGCCGACAACGTGTGGCAGACGACACCGTCACCGGTTCCCTCCGCCGAGGGGTATCGGATCGCGTGGGTCCACTCCAGCCTCGAAGCTGCCCGAGACGCCGACTCCCGTCAGGCACGCATCCAAAGAGCGGTCGCTGCCCTCGACAATCTCGCCGTTCGCGTTGCCGGTCCACGATCGCGCTGGCACACCCGAGCAGCGGTGGAGAAGGCAGCAGACATCGCCCTCGCATCCTCGAATGCCGGCCGCTGGGTGACTCCCGAGGTCAACGAGGTCACCGAGGAGAACTTCAACCAGGAACGCCGTGGTCGGCCCGGTGAGGAGACTTCTTACCGCAAGACCACCAGGACACGGTTCACGCTCACCTGGCAGATCGACACCACCCTTGTCGCCTACGACGCTGCCAGTGACGGATGCTTCCCATTGATCACCAACGACACCAATCTCACCGATGGCGAGGTCCTCGCCGCCTACAAGTATCAGCCCAACCTCGAACGTCGCCATGCTCAGCTCAAGGGCACCCAACTCGTGGCGCCCGTGTTCTTGAAGGATCCTGCCCGCATCGAGGGTCTGCTGTGCTGTCACTTCATTGCCCTGCTCGTCCAAGCGCTCATCGAGCGGCAGGTCCGAACGGCCATGGTCACCAACGGAGCGCCTGCTATCCCCCTCTACCCAGAAGAGCGAGCCTGCATAGCTCCCAGCTCGTCACGTGTGCTCGAGATCTTTACCGGAATCGCCAGACACCAACTCATGCGCGACGACAAGATCGTCCAGGTATTCCAACCCAGCCTCGATCCACTTCAGGGCCAGGTCCTCGGCCTGCTCGGAGTTCCTCCGAGTGCCTACGTCCGCTGAAGGAGCCCCGTCGACCCCGCCGAGAGAAATCGCTCCCCAGACGTGCGGAAAGCGAGATCCGTGGGTGCCCTGACCTCGTCCTGACGCGAACAACGCCATCTCCCTCTACGTTTCTGGGCTGCTTGAAGGTCCAAGAACGAGACGAGGAGGATGGCGTTGTTCGGAGCCAACGTATGGCGTCGTGTGCTCGGTGTCGACCGGGCGACGGTGATCGAGGATGTGGACTTCGATGAGGAATCGGACACCGTGGTCGTCCATGTGCGTCCAAGACGGGCTACCAAGCGCAGGTGCGGCCGTTGCGGGGTGCGCGCACCGGGCTATGACCAGGGCGAAGGCCGGCGCAACTGGCGGGCGCTCGACCTCGGGACGCTGCGGTGTTTCCTCCAGGCCGATTCGCCGCGGGTCAACTGCCCCGAGCACGGACCGACGGTGGCCCAGGTGCCCTGGGCCCGCCACGGTGCCGGCCATACGCGTGACTTCGATGACACCGTGGCCTGGCTGGTCACCCACACCCCGAAATCCACGGTGAGCGAGCTGCTGCGCATCGCCTGGAAGTCAGTCGGCGCCATCATCGAGCGCGTCGTCGCCGACGGCCGGGCCGCCCACGACCCCTTCGAGGGCCTGACCCGCATCGGCATCGACGAGATCTCCTACAAGAAGGGGCACCGCTACCTGACCATCGTGGTCGACCACGCCTCGGGGCGCCTCGTCTGGGCCGCCGTCGGTCGGGACAAGAAGACCCTCGGCCGCTTCTTCGACCTCTTGGGCGACGAACGCTGCGAGCTGGTCACCTTGGTCTCAGCCGACGCGGCCGAGTGGATTGCCGAGGTCGTGCACGAACGCTGTGCGAACGCCACGATCTGCACCGACAGCTTCCACGTGGTCCAGTGGGCCGGCGACGCCCTCGACGAGGTGCGCCGCGAGGTCTGGAACGAGGCCCGCCAGGGTGGCATGACCAGCCACGCCAAAGAACTCAAAGGATGCCGCTATGCCCTGTGGCGCAACCCCGAGGACCTCACGCCGCGTCAGGAGCGCAAGCTGGCCTGGATCGCTCAGGTCAACACCAAGCTCTACCGGGCCTACTTGATGAAGGAGCAGCTCCGCGTAGCGATCCGCACCAAAGGAGTGCTCGCCCTCACCATGCTCGACGAGTGGCTGGCCTGGGCCCAGCGTTGCCGCATTGACGCCTTCGTCGAGCTCGGTCGAAAGATCAAGAAGAACATCGCCGGCATCGAGGCGGCCATGCTCAACAATCTCTCCAACGCGTTGATCGAGAGCACGAACACGAAGCTGCGTGTCCTGCACCGCATGGCCTTCGGCTTCCGCCAGCCCGAGCACCTCATCGCCCTGGCGCTCCTCGACCGCGGTGGCTACTGTCCGCCGTTGCCCGGACGGGGCCATCCCTCAGCGCCGGCGCTTGCGGCGCTTGGCTGAGGCGGTCTTGGGGCGCGTCCCGGGCGCGGTGATGCGCCCTGTCGATGGCGGCCGCGGGGGATGGCCCGGGCCCCGGCCCAAGATGGCCTCGCGTTCGGCTCTCGGCCGAGCGTTGAACTCAGCCATGAAGGACTCGACCGAGGCCGGGTCGTCGAGGCGGACCCCCTCGGCCCGCGCGCTCGTCCACAGTCGTTTGCCGAAGCTATAACGCGAGACGTCGGCCATGTTGTGGCGGAACTGGTCCTCGATGGCGCTCAGATGGTCGACGAGCACGTCGGCCGGCTCGCTGCCGGGGGCGAGCAGCCCCGTCTCGTCCAAGAACCTCACGAAGGCCTTCGCTTCTTCGAGCACGTCGTCGAGATCGTCGTCATCGACCATCACCTTGGCCGGGTGCAGCTCGAGATAGACCTCGTCGAGGTCCGAGCAGGTCCAGCTGGTCAGATGGCCGTCGAGAAAGGCCCACTTGTAATGGATGGGCGCCTCTCCGGCGTCCTTTTCCGGCGCCGCGCCGACGGCCGAACGCCATTTCGCGAAGCGCTTCTTCAGCTCTCGACGAGCTACCTCGTAGTCCTCTTCGCTCTCCGGTGACCAGTCGGGGGTCCTTCGTGCCATCGCCCCATCTTCGCCCGCGGGTGGCCTCGCGGGAGTTTGACTGTCTCAGCTGGCCGAACCGACCCACGGATCAGTCAGGAGAGCCAGATTTCTCGGCGCTTCAACTTTCCGGGACACTAGGCACTAGCCGACGTCCCTGAACCGAGGTGCCGTGCACGCGTCCGCAGATAGAGCGCTACTCAGTCGCCGCCGGGCATTACATAATGTCCCGGTATCCACCTGAATCGCTACTCAGTGAGCTACTCAGTTGCCCGGATTCTCACCGTGTCAGAGCCTCAAAAGTATGCTCTGAGCTGGTGGGCCGTAGAGGACTCGAACCTCTGACCCCTTGCGCGTCATGCAAGTGCGCTACCAACTGCGCCAACGGCCCCGTCAGCGAATGACCTTACCACCGGGCCAATTCCCCACCGGGCGGGGTGGC
>JBKQUM010000153.1:0-2681 GCA_052140165.1 Acidimicrobiales bacterium | reverse complement strand
CCCGATCATGCCCGGGCGGTCGTCGTTGCGCACGACGAGCATGTAGGGGGCCGGGGGGACCTCGACGGCGTGGCCGTCGACCGAGACGATCTTGGCCTCGGTCCTCGTGCCCACCGCGGCGAGCGTTCCGGACACTGCGTGGGACTTCGAGCGGACCGTGAGCAGGCTCACGAACTCGGGGCTGTCGAGCGACGAGGACTCGGACCACGAGATGGAACGTTCCTCGGCGAGCTTCTGGGCGTTCACGTAGGAGTGGGCCGGGGGTCTCGGTGGGATGGTTCATCCGGCGCCGCGTGCCTATTCGCGGGCCAGCATGGCCTGAGCCTCGCGTTCGAGGTCGACGTACGGATCACCGCTGACGTCGACAGCGACCCGCTTGATCGTGCCGCCGGTGAAACGGTGCGGCGATCCGTTCGGGTAGTCGCTGGTGACGGCCTCACCGCTGTCACGGCCCACGCACAGGCCCTCGCCCGCGAGCATGAACATGCCCGGCTGGGTCCTGATCCGGCCCTCGCCGACCTTCTTGTCCCCGTGGTACAGGGACAAGATTCCGGTGGACACGTGGGGCGGGTCCTCACCGTCCTTGTCGAAAGAGGCCGACAGGATCAGGTTCTCCCCGGTGGGCAGGTCCTGGGTGCTGTCGATCTTCTGCTCCGCCATGCCGACGAAGTTGTTGACGTAGTGCAGCCGGTTGTCCTTCACGTACAGGGCATGGCCGCCGAACCGCGACCCGTGTGCGAACAGCACGCCTTCCGCTCCCGGGGCAGGGATGTCCACCAGCGCCCCGATCGCGAAAGACCGGTTGCGGACGTTCACCGCCTGCGCCTCCGGTACCTCCGCGGTGTCGGGGAAGTAGGTGTAGCGGTTACGCGGCGCGGCCAGCTGTGGGCGCGGCGTGATAATGATCTCTAGGGGAGACCGGTCATCCAGCGGGAAGGCGTCATTCTCGCCGGCCTGGGCGAACCACAGGTTGACCAGCTCCCGCACCTTCTCCGGATGCTCGGCCGCCAGGTCGTGCAGCTCGGCCCGGTCGACATCGGTGTGGTACAGCTCCCAGGTGTCGTCGTTGAAGTCGCTCCAGCCGCTGAGCGTCGGGTGGGTGGTGACCGCCTTCCAGCCGTCATGCCAGATCCCGCGTGAGCCGAGCATGGAGTAGAACTGCGTCCTGCGGGCTGACGGCGCGGACGGGTCGGCGACGCTGTAGCGCATGCTGACACCGTCAAAGTGGCTCTGCACGTGCCCCTTGATCGTTTCCGGCGCCTCGACGCCGAGAACGTCGAGGATGGTGGGCACGATGTCGATCGCGTGGTGATACTGGTGCCTGATCTCGCCATTGCCGGTTGTGGTCGAGGGCCAGGAGATGATGCACGGGTCGGCGGTGCCACCGTTGAACTCGTACCGCTTCCACATCTTGAATGGCGTGTTGAACGCCATCGCCCAGCCGTTCGGGTAGTGGTTGTAGGTCTTGGTCCCGCCGAGCTCGTCGATCATGGCCAGGTTCGACTGGATATTGTCGGGGATGCCGTTTGCGAACAACATCTCGTTGACCGACCCGTCGGGGCCGCCCTCGCCGCTGGCCCCGTTGTCCGACACCACGATCACCATCGTGTTCTCGCGTAGTCCGAACTCCCCCAGGTAGTCCAGCAGCCGTCCGATGTGATGGTCGGCGTGCGCCAGGAAACCCGCGTAGACCTCGGCCATCCGCGCGAACAGCCGCTTCTCGTCGGCGGAGAGCGAATCCCACGGCCGGGTGACGTCGAGCGGCGGGAACGGCTGGCCCTTGGGTCCCTTGCGGGTCTCCGGGGTGCCGATCGGGTTGACAGGTGGCAGCTCGGTGTCGGCCGGGACGATGCCCATCTGCTTCTGCCGGGCCAGCGTCTGCTCCCGCATCGCCTCATAGCCCATGTCGAAGCGGCCCTTGAACTTATCGGCCCATTCCTTCGGGACGTGGTGCGGCGCATGTGCCGCCCCTGGCGCGTAGTACAGGAAGAACGGCTTGTCGGGTGCGACCGACTTCGCGTCCTTGATGAACTCCATCGCCTTGTCGGTGAGGTCCTCGGTGAGGTGGTAACCCTCCTCCGGAGACTTCGGCTGGTCCACCGGGTGGTTGTCGTAGACCAGGTCCGGGTACCACTGGTTGGTCTCGGCGCCCAGGAACCCGTACCAGCGCTCGAACCCCCGGCCGCTCGGCCAGTTCCGCCGCGTCGAGGCGACGTTCATCTCCACGGTCGGGCACAGGTGCCACTTGCCCGTCATGTAGGTGTTCCAGCCCCGCTCGCCGAGGATCTCGGAGATCATGCCGTTCTCCGGCGGGATCGTCCCGCTCGCGTTCGGGAACCCGATCGCGGCCTCGGTGATGCAGGCCATCGAGTTGCGCGTGTGGTTGCGCCCGGTGAGCAGGCAGGACCGGGTCGGCGAGCACAGCGCCGTCGTGTGCCACTGCGTGTAGCGGATCCCGCTGTTCGCGATCCGGTCGATGTTCGGCGTCTCGATCGGGCCGCCGTAACACGACATGGCCGAGAACCCGACATCGTCCAGCACGATGTAGAGGACGTTCGGCGCCCCGTCCGGCGCGGTGGGCGGCTCGAACGGCTCCCAGTCGGGCACCGAGTCCCGGATATCGATGCTGATCGTTCCCTTGAAGGGCTTGCTCATCCTGCGCTCCTTGAATCGGACCTGAT
>JBKQUM010000152.1:0-18014 GCA_052140165.1 Acidimicrobiales bacterium | reverse complement strand
CGTCGTCAGTCCAGCGGCGCCCCGTCTCCACGGCCATGAGGACATTCGCAGTCTTGGACTGCCCGTAGCCGATCAGTCGACCGCAGCCCGCCCGTGACCGCGACTGGCGCAAACGGGTAGGACGGTCTGGATAATCCGGACCCGGCCTCCGGAGCCGGTGGCGAGGTTCGAGTCCTGCCGGGGCACTCTGTGATGTCGCGGGACATAAGCGACTTTGTCGCGCGACCTCACAGACGCCCAAGTCACGGCATGGGCTCGTAATCGTGCTGGGGGTCGAGGACCAGTTGGCGCAGCAGTGAGCCGTCGGCACCGAAGATGCGGACCTCGAGCCCGGCGACCAAGAGCACAACCCGCCAGCCCGCATAGGGCCGTCCCACCCCGATGTGGTGCAGTCGTCCCCGCTAGCGCAGCGTCACCGTCCCGTTCTTGTTGACCTTGTCGTTGCGCACCCGGTAGCCGGCGGTGTCGATTCGCGGGCCGCGGGGATAGCTCTTGTCGCGGGCTGCTCAATGGCTGCCCACACCATGACCGTCATCAACCCCGCGGCGCTGCCTCCGACACTGAGCTGTTCTTCGGCTACTCCGACACCGACCGCGCCGTGTCACTGACCTCATCGACATCGGCTCCTACACCTGCAGCAATACGCTGAAGCCGCCGGCTTGCCCGCCCGCGCCGTGGCAGACTCTGCGATCAACGTTGGATTCAGATTCGAGGAGGGCGCGGGCGGCGGCGCTCGAGATCGAACGAGCCGGGGGTCGGAACATGCGAGGTGAGCGGAAGCCGGGCAGCGTGAACTGGTTATTGATGGTGGCAGGTGGCGTCATGGTCATGATCACGTCGGCAGCCAGCCCACTCCCAGATCCGGCGGGAGCATCTGGCACAGGATCGATCTACGAAGCAGCCGCCGCCTTCAGTGGCCTGACTGTCGGACACGTGATAGAGCCGCTGACGGCACTGCCCACCAATCTGGCGTCGTACGACTACGTCGAACAGGAATTCGTCGCCGCCGGCACGGCCCACGCATTTCGCGCCACGTCGGCACCGTCGGATGGGAAATGGAGCATCACTCCGACTTCGTCCGCTCCCTATCGCACCCGCATTCTGGTGCGTCGACCAGCCAATCCCAAGAACTTCAGCGGTACGGTCGTGGTGGAGTGGATGAACGAGTCCGCCGGAGAATCGGCTCCCGATTGGGACTACCTCAACCCGGAAATCATGAATGCTGGAGACGCCTGGGTCGGAGTATCGGCACAGTCGCTCGGTGTCGACGGCGGCAAATCACTGCTGACCGGGGGCGAAGTCACTGGCTCCGTGCAGGGTCTGGTGCAGCAGGAGCCAGAGCGTTACGGCGGCCTGCATCAACCCGGCGATCAGTACTCCTTCGACATCTATGACCAAGTCGCCTTCGGTCTGCGTGACTCGGCATCCAAGGCCCTGGGGCCACTTCATCCTCGACACATCCTTGCTGTGGGGGAGTCACAGTCGGCCATCTACCTGACGACGTTCGCTGACGCTCTCGAGCCGCACGACTACCCCTACGACGGCATCTTCATCCACAGCAGAGGCGTCTCCGGAGCACCGCTCAGTGGCGCAACGATCAACACCGGCACGACACAGACACCGCTCTTGATTCGAACCGACCTGCGGGTTCCAGTCTTCATGTCGGAGACGCAGACTGACATGATCATGCTGGGCTATGCGGCTGCTCAACAACCGAACACCGATCGAATCCGAACCTGGGAGAACGCGGGGACGTCCCACGCCGACATCTACGAGGTGGGGGGAAACGCCAGTGTCCTCGGGTGTACGACCCCTATCAACACCGGTCCACAGCACGTGGTGGTACAGGCGGCCTTCGCTGACTTCAGCCGTTGGGTCACAGCCGGGACGCCACCGCCCGAGCCATCACGCTTCAAGTTGGCGAGCACGAGTCCAGCGACGCTGGCACTCGACTCGCATGGCAACGTGATCGGGGGAGTGCGAACACCGGCCGTCGATGTGCCGGTCTCCACGCTCACCGGATCGGCTCCTGCCGGTACATCAGTCATCTGTTCCCTCTTCGGGACCACGACGCCCTTCAGCTCAGCGGAGCTGACGAGCCTCTACGGCTCGAAAGCCAACTACATCTCGAAGTACACCGCAGACCTCGACAAGGCCATCGCTGGTCGGTACCTTCTTCCAGCTGAGCGGGAGGAGCTGCTGGCACAGGCCAACCAGGTGCAATTCCCTTCGAGCTAAATCCGGGGCGAGCTGCCTGATCGCGCCTGGGTAGGCGTAACCCTCTGAAGCACGTTCAGTGGCTATGAGGCCGACTGGGTCGCCTCCGACCCGGACACCCGGTCATGTGGGCCTTGTCGGAGCAAGCCGAGCAGCTCCTCGGGGTCGAATGTGCTGGGCTCCGTTGTACGCAGGAAGTCCCTCAGGATCTCAACGAAGCGGGCGGGCTCCTCCACCTGGGGGTAGTGACCGACTCCCTTCATCACCTCCAGCCGGCTGTTGGGGATGGCCTCATGGGCCAGGTGGGCGTGGTTGAGCGGAATGATCCTGTCGTGGTCGCCCCAAACGATGAGCGTAGGCATGTGTGCGCTCAGGTAGAGGCGGTCTGCGGCGCTCACCGACTGCCCGCCCGGGTCGATCACGGACCGTATGGTGCGGACGAAGGCGCGGCGGCTCTCACCTTCCGTCAACGACCTGTAGGAACGCCACATCTCCACCGCCTCGGCGTGGCGGAAGCCTCGGCCGCCGAAGAACCTGACGACCGAGTCCCCCCAGTTCCCCACGAAGGCCGGGAAAAGAGCCGGCATCACGTATTCGGCCCCTGGCAGGGTGGCGAGACGGAGGATCCAATTCACCTCACGGCCCAAGCCCCCGGCATCGACCAGTACTAGGCGCTCGCAACGTTCGGGGAACTGATAGGCGAACTGCATGGCCACTCCACCACCGAAGGATTGCCCGACCACGGTGGCCCGGTCGATACCGAGGAGGCTGAGGAAGTCCCGCATCACGGTGGCCAGGTTGCCGAGCGAGTAGTCGCCCAGAGGTTTCTCCGACGCCCCGTGCCCGAGGAAGTCCGGGGCCAGCACTGTGTAGTCGCCCTCCAACAGCCTCATGGCGGGAACCCAGGTGAGAGAGCTGCCGGCGATGCCGTGGAGCAGCAACAGCACAGGGCCCTGACCACAACGCCGGTAACCGATCTGGTGGCCGTGGATTGGGATGTATTCGATTGCGAACTTCTCTGTCGAGTTAGTCGGCATGGCCTCAATGGGTCCTTTGTCCCGGCACTCGGCCCGCCCGACGGACACTCGCAGCATTCCAAAGCCGGCGAAAAGCGTCCATCAAACATCCGAGGTTGCAACGAGAGCGTATGTGAGGTGGGCGCTCCGCGGTAGGGTCGCAGGTCCCATCCCCAACTGGCACTTCCCGCAGATGACCGAGGTCTTGGGTTCATGACGCTCTGGGCCGTGGGACCACGATTTATGTTGCGCCGGGGAGCGAACAACGGGTAAGCGCGGTAGGCTGGAGACCTCGTCCCCTTGGGAGAGTCGCTTCGCTTGGGCAGGACGGCCATGTTGGCCGACGCCGCCCCGTGCAGGTTCGACGCCTCGACCGAGCCTCATTGAGGAGTGTTTTTGCGCGTCCCGATTCAGCCCATCGAAGGCCTTGACCGTCTCGACCGCTCCTTCGGGATGCTCAGCTCCTTCCCCCCGACTGCATGCGGTCTGGCTACCTTCACCGCCGCGCTGGCGGCCGGACTGGCCGCGCACGACACCCATGTCGGCGTCGTGCGGGTCGTGGACGCCGGCGGGCCACCGTCGCGGAGCGACCTGGTCGTCGGCGAGCTGGTGAACGGATCTTCGAGCTCGATGGTCGCCGGTTCGGATCTGCTGGATCAGTGCGATGTGGCAGTTGTGCAGCATGAGTACGGGCTCTACGGAGGTGCCGACGGTGACGAGGTACTCGAGATCCTCGGCGGCCTCCACGTGCCCTCCATCGTGATCGCGCACACGGTCCTGACGAACCCGACCCGGCATCAGCGGTCGGTGCTGAACGAGGTCGCGGCGCTGGCCGGCCGGGTCGTGGTCATGACGGATGCAGCCCGCGTCCGCCTGTGCCAGGGCTTCGATGTGGACCCCTCCAAGGTGACCACCATCGCCCATGGGGCAGCGGTCCCAACCGGGCGTGTCGTACCGGACCGGAGCGGCCCGCCCCTCATTTTGACGTGGGGGCTCATCGGGCCGGGCAAGGGAATCGAACGCGTCATCGACGCCATGCCCACGTTGCACGATCTCCCTGGGGAGCCGCGCTATCTGGTGGCCGGCCAGACCCATCCAAAGGTCCTCGCTGCCCACGGAGAGTCCTACCGTCGAGGCCTGAGGGCGCATGCCGAGCGCCTCGGGATCTCGGCGTCCGTCGTCTTCGACGCCGACTATCGCGACGTGTCGTCGCTCACGGCATTGATCCAGTCCAGCACGGTGGTCGTCCTTCCCTATGACTCCAAGGACCAGGTGACGTCCGGCGTGCTCGTCGACGCCGTCGCGGCCGGACGCCCTGTGGTGGCGACGGCGTTCCCGCACGCAGTCGAGCTGCTCTCGAGCGGCGCCGGAATCGTTGTCGACCACGATGACCCCGACGCCATGGCACGTGCCCTGCGCAGGGTGCTGACGAGGCCTGAGCTCGCCGCCAAGATGGCTGCAGAAGCGTCCCGGCTCGCGCCAAGCCTCGGATGGTCGGTCGTGGCGGGTGAGTACCTGCGCGTGGCGGAGTGCCTCCTGGCGGAACGACTCGCGCTGGTATGAACCCACCACCGGGGGCTCCCCAGCCAGACTTCGGCCACCTCAACCACATGACCGATGACCGCGGCACCTTCGAGCACGCCCTGTTCCGCGAGCCCAGACCCGAGCACGGCTATTGCAGTGACGACATGGCCCGGGTGCTCGTGGTCGCCACCCGCGAACATGGCCGCTCCGCGGAGACGCGCGGGCTCGCGATGCTGAGCCTCAGATTCCTGCAGGACGCACTGGACTCGCAGGGCAGGTGCCGGAACCGGATGAACCGGAGCGGTGACTGGGAGGATCGCCCGGGGGTCGACGACTGCTGGGGACGGAGCATCTGGGGACTGGGCACCGCCGCTTCGCACAGCGACGACCACCTGCTCCGCCACCTGGCCACGAAGGGCCTCGAACGAGCGATGCAACGGCGCTCACCGTGGCCGAGGGCCATGGCATTCGCGGCGCTGGGGACAGCCGAGGTGCTCAGCGTCGATCCGGACAACATGCCTGCCCGCGCCCTTCTGGCCGATGCCGCTGATGCGATGACCCTCCCCCGACGTCAGCCTGGGTGGCCCTGGCCCGAGCCACGCCTGACCTACGCCAATGCCACCGTCCCCGAGGCCATGATCGCGGCCGGCGCAGCGCTCGAACGACCGAACCTTGTTCGGCAGGGTCTGCTCCTCCTGGAGTGGCTGCTCGAGCGCGAGACCCAACATGGCCATCTCTCCGTCACCCCCGTCGGGGGCAGTGGCGCCGACGACCATGGTCCCGGTTTCGACCAACAACCAATTGAGGTGGCGGCCCTCGCTGACGCCTGTGCCCGTGCCCACAGTGTCGTAGGCGACGGGCGATGGGTGGACGGCGTGACCGCTGCAACCAACTGGTTTCTCGGTGACAATGACGCGGGGGTGGTGATGTGGGACCCCGAGACTGGCGGAGCCTTTGACGGGCTCGAGCGAGACGGGGCCAACCTCAACCAGGGCACGGAGTCGACACTTGCCCTCCTCTCGACACTGCAGCAGGCGCGGTCTTTCGTGGGTGTCCCGGGATGAACGCGGACTCGTCGCTCCTGGCCCGTCGCAGCCCGGTGCATATTGCCGCCGACAAATCGCGAGTGGTGACCCGTCTGTTCGTCCCCGGGCAGGAGGGATTCGACCACCAGGCCTCTCGTGCCTCAGCGGTGCTGCAGCGCGTGTTGGCACTCGAAGACGACGAGGTGCGGCGAAGCCTTGATGATGTGCTGGCACGGTTCAGCGGGCGCCACCACGACCTGACGGACACGTTCCTCCGGCACGCCGACGAACTCGCCGATCGGCTCGACTCGGAATGTCGGCTCTCGCCGGCTCGCCGGCTGCTGCTGGGTGCGACCTTCACGAGTGAGTACGCCCTCGAGGGCGCGGCGCTGTGCAATCCGAGCATGGTGCTGCACCCTGACCAGACAATGGTCAGCCCGGGCAGTGTGCGATTCCTCATGAGTGTGCGGGCGATCGGTGAAGGACACAGCTCATCCATCGGGTTCCGGGAGGGGACGATCACGGGCGCGGGCGACATTTACTTCGACCCTGCACCGACCTTTGCGACGACCGGACAACAGGACACAGTGATCCTCGAGGCCGACACATTCAAGGTGGAGCTCAGTCGGCTCGGCGGAGAAGGTGATGACGCCAACCACGTCCTGCATCACCTCGGGCAACGGTTCACCGCAGAAGACCTGGAGACCCGGCTCAGACTCCTCGAAGAGCACATCGCCACTCGGATGCAGGTGAGCAGGACCGTTCGCTTGCTACGCGGAATTGCTGAGCGGAGTTACGGCATCCGGTTCGAGAGTCGTACGCCCCTGAGCGAGCGTGTGCTACTGCCGGCGACGACGACCGAGCTCCAAGGGATGGAGGACGCCCGCTTTGTACGCTTCACCGAGGACGATGCCGTCGTTACCTATTACGCCTCCTACGCCGCCTACGACGGCAAGGACGTAAGCCAACAGCTGCTCGAGACAACGGACTTCTTGGACTTCACCTCCTCACCGATCGTTGGGGCCGCCGCGGCAAACAAGGGTCTTGCTCTGTTCCCGCGCCGGATCGATGGCCGTTATGCCGCCCTCTGCAGATGTGATCGAGAGTCGAACACCGTCGCGTATTCCGAGAGTCCCCGACGCTGGGAAGAGGCGCTGCCGTGCCAGGCGCCGACGACGTCCTGGGAGGTCGTGCAACTCGGCAACTGCGGGCCACCGATTGAGACCGACGCAGGCTGGCTCGTGCTCACCCACGGCGTCGGCCCCATGCGCACCTACAACATCGGAGCCATCCTGCTCGACCTCGAGGATCCCACCCGGGTCGTCGGCCAGCTCCGCGAGCCCCTCCTGAGCCCAGCTCACGACGAGCAGGACGGGTACGTGCCCAACGTCGTCTACTCGTGCGGGGCCCTCCTCCATGCGGGCACCCTGGTCCTGCCCTACGGAATCGGCGACGCCGCCATCGGCGTGGCGACCGTGCCTCTGGATGAACTCCTCGCGTCCTTCAGCCCGCCCCTGTTCAAATGACCCATCACTACGAATGACCGGAGAACCACGTGCCTGACAGATCGCCTCAGAAGCCTTCGGGAAAGAAGCCCGGCAGGTCCATCAAGGAGAAGCGGGTGGCAAAGAAGGGGAAGCGGGAAGAGCGAGACAAGAAGGCTGACCACCGCCTGGGACTGGGGCGTTGAAGCACCCATGCGCATCGCGGTACTCGCGCCGATCGCCTGGCGTGTCCCGCCACACCACTACGGCCCCTGGGAGCTCTTTGCCTCTCTTCTGACCGAGGGGCTCGTGGCACGCGGCCACGAGGTCACGCTCTTCGCCACCGGTGATTCGGAGACGTCGGCTCGTCTGTGCAGCGTGGTCCCCCGAGGTTGGTCGGAGGACTCGACGATCGACCCGAAGGTCGCCGAGTGCCTGCACATCTCGGAGGTCTTCGAGCGGGCATCCGAGTTCGACATCATCCACAACAGCTTCGACTTCCTTCCGCTCACCTACTCGGGGCTAATTCCGACTCCGGTTGTCACGACGATCCACGGGTTCTCTTCGCCCCAGATCGTGCCTGTGTACGCCAAGTACAACGACGGAACGTTCTACGTCGCGATCAGCGATGCCGACAGGCATCCCGCTCTGGACTACGCGGCCACGATTCACCACGGGATCGACACCGGGGCCTTCGCGTTCGCTCCGGATCCTGGCTCCTACCTGGCCTTCTTCGGACGCATCCATCCGGACAAGGGGGTGGTCGCCGCCATTGATGCCGCCAATGCGACGGGAATCCCACTTCGGATTGCCGGAATCATTCAAGACGAGGCGTATTTCGAGCGCGAGGTCATGCCGCGCCTTGACGACGACCAAGTCCAATACATCGGACCTGTGGCGGCGGAGGATCGCTCACCGTTCTTGGGAGAGGCAGTGGCTCTCCTCCACCTGATCGACTTCGACGAGCCGTTCGGATTCTCGGTCGTGGAGGCCATGGCGTGTGGCACGCCGGTGATTGCCTTCGACCGAGGCTCCATGCCGGAACTCATCATCGACGGCGTGACGGGTTCTTTGGTGTCCGACATCCCTTCTGCCGCTGCGGCGATCACCCAAGTGGGTCAGCTTCACCGACGGACGGTTCGCGACATGGCCGTCCAGCGGTTCAGCAGCGACCGCATGGTCGATGAGTACGTCGACGTCTATCGACACGCAATTGCCGAGCATGACCGGCGATCGTTGGGCCGGCCGGTCAACGGCGCCAGGAACTGTGCCTCCAGACGCTGATCTGTCCGGTCAACGAGATGTTCGACCCGCTCCCCGAACTCGAGCTCGTCGATCTGGAGAAGCGGACGTTTCGGCAAGCGACCACGTGCGAGTCTGCGAGAACCTCCGGGTCCGAGCCACGTAGTGCCGTCGGGGCACCTCAGCCAATGGGGCTGCCGAAGCGAATCACGTTTCCGTCGGGATCGGTGATGTAGCCCTCTCGCTTGCCATAGTCCTGGTCCCGCGGGCCGTCCACTTCGATCCCCGCCTGTGCCCACTCCTCGGCCACCCGGTCGGCGTCCTGACAGTGGATGTAGAGAGCACCGTGACCCGGAAGTTCGTCCCGTCCAGCTTGGGCAAGGTGGATCGTGAGGTCCTGATCTCGGTGAGCAAAGGCATAGGTGTCATCGTGGAACGACACCTCGAAGCCCGCTCGTTCGAGCCAGGCGGCCGAGCGACGCACATTCGCCACCTTGAATATCGGCTCGAACCCCGTGACCAGCCAAGTTCCCGCCATGAGTTGCAGTTGGCCGTCTCGCTGTCCATTCAGCCCGGCGAGGCAGTTGTGGCAGATTGGCAGGTCGGGATGCGAGCGCAGTCTGACCCACCAATCGACCGACATTGAGCAGCACGAGCACGTGACAGCCATGGCTGCAATGTAGGTGCCGACTCGGTGAACGGGGACATTTGGAGCGTCGGCGACAGAAGGGCCCGGTTCGCCGGATCGTCGCGTACGACCTGGACCTTCTGGCTCCTCCTAAGGCTGGTCTTGCACCGTGGGTATGAGCCGACGTCATGGCGAACTGCACCAAAGGAGCTCGAATGGACGTGATCACCCGGAAGGTCCTCGAGGGAACCAGGTGGGGTGAGCCCTGCGTCCTCATCGGGGTGCCCCGGGTCATTAACATCGACTCCACCCGGGTCGTTAAGCTTCCCTCGCTGTGATGGCCCTGACGATTTCCACACGAGCAAAGAGTCCGACCGACGTCGTGCTCGTCCCGAGACCATGAGCGAAGACTCCGCGGGCTTCGACCTAGACGCAGTTCGCGCGAAGTACCTCGCCGAGCGCGATCGGCGGCTCGTCCCCGGGCGGACCGATATCCGTGACCTGGCAACCGACCAACGATTCGCCCGCTACCGCGAAGACCCTTTCACCCCACCCGTCCAACGCGACCCGCTCCTCGAGGACGCCGATGCCGTCATCGTCGGCGGAGGAATCGCCGGGATTCTCGCCGGCGTCCAACTCCGAAAGGCAGGAGTGACGCGGATCCGGATCATCGACCAGGCGGGCGGTATGGGCGGCACGTGGTACTGGAACCGCTACCCGGGTGTGATGTGCGACATCGAGTCGTATATCTACATCCCGATGCTCGAGGAACTGGGCTACGTCCCCACTCGACGTTACGCCTCCGGTGCGGAAATCCGCCACCACCTCGAGGCGATCGCCGACCAGTTCGACCTGGTAGACGACGCCCTCTTCCATACCGGTGTGACGAAGGCCGAGTGGCACGAAGACAGCGGTCGCTGGCGCATCCACACCGATCGCGGTGATCAGATCAACTGCCAGTGGTACATCTTGGCGGCCGGCATCCTCAATCTCCTGAAGCTGCCCGCAATTCCGGGCATGGATCAGTTCGCTGGCCGCTCGTTCCACACGGCACGCTGGGATTACGAGTACACCGGTGGCGGGCCGGACGCACCCCTGAGCAACCTCGAAGACAAGGTCGTTGCCCTCGTGGGTACAGGCGCATCGGGAATTCAGTGCGTGCCGCCGTTGGCGGAGTCGGCGAAACATCTCTATGTGTTGCAGCGCACGCCGTCCGCCATCGGCGAACGCAACAACGGGCCTACCGATGCCAGGTTCGCCGACGAGCTCGCGCCGGGCTGGCAAAAGTCTCGCATGGACAACTTCCAATCCGTCATGATGGGTCTCGATGTCGAGGTCGACCAGGTGGACGACGGGTGGACGCACGACTACGCAGCAGTGCAACACGTGCCGCGCCGCAAGGGCATGACGTCGTCCGAATACGCACGAAGCGCCGAAGAGTTCGACTACGAGATCATGGAAATGCATCGCCTTCGCGTGGAGAAGCTGGTCGCCGATCCGGCCACCGCCGAGATACTGAAGCCCTATTACCGCTACTTCTGCAAACGACCGTGTTTTCACGACGAGTACCTGCCCGCCTTCAACAACCCCCGCGTCACGCTGATCGATTGTCCCGCTGGGGTCGAAAGGATCACCGAGCACGGGCTGGTCGTGGACGGACAGGAGTACGAAGTCGATTGCATCATCTACGGCACCGGATTCGAGCCCGAGCGCACTCCCCTGGTTCGCCGTGCCGGCCACGAGATCATCGGTCGCGGAGTCACTCTGGCCGAGAAGTGGTCCGGCGGTGCGTCCACCATGTTCGGCATGACCAGCCGTGGCTTCCCGAACATGTTCATCATGCCCGCGCCCACCCAGCAATCCGTGGTGACCACCAACTACACACAGCTGGCGGTGCTCGGTGCGGAGTTCATCGGTGGCGTCATAGCCCAACTGCTAGAGCGCGGTGTAGAGGTGTTCGACGTGAGCGCCGAAGCCGAGGAGACGTGGGTTCGGGCCATCGTCGACTCCTTCGCGGACATGAGTGCCTTCATGTCCGCATGCACGCCCTCACGCATCAACAACGAAGGGCATCCCGAGACGATCAAACCCCGCGACGGAAACTTCGGTGGTGGCATGGGCGACTGGTTCCGCTACCGTGAGCTGCTCGAGGGGTGGCTCGAGGCGCGAAGTCTCGAGGGCCTGGAGCTCCACCTGCGTACAACAGCGACGTGATCACGCGCCAGCGAGTCGCGGTCGTCACCGGCGGCGGGGGTGGAATCGGCGGGGCCATTGCCGAGGAACTCGGCCGTGGTGGCTGGTACGTGGTGACGGTCGACCCACTCGTGACTCTCGACGGATCTGCGCAGCTACCGGACTCCGGAGACACCACCGCAGGCCGCATCGTCGGCGCCGGGGGTTCGGCGCAGGCGTCCCCGACATCCGTCACCGACGGCGACGCAGTCCACGCCTTGTTCCGAGATCTGGTCGACCAGCACGGCGGCCTGGACGCAGTGGTCAACGTCGCCGGGATCACGAGGCAGTCCTATTTCGCAGAGGGCACCGAGGAGGACTGGCTGGCCTTGCTCTCAGTGCATCTCGGCGGCTATCTCAACGTGCTCGAGGCCGCCCTGCCCCTGATGGAAGCAGCCGGATACGGTCGCATCCTCGGCGTCACCTCCGGATCCGGGTGGCGGGCCGCTGATGCTGGCGGATACAGCTGTGCCAAACGGGCCGTGGCCGCACTGACCTGGCAGCTGGGAGCAGTGGCCCCGCCGGGTGTCACCGTCAACGCGATGTCGCCCATCGCGAACACCCGGATGGTCGCGGCGGCGCTGGAGCGCGCTCGTCAGGCGGGCCGGGCCGGCGGAGGTGGAGGACTTTCGCTCAACTCCATGCCGGGACCGGAAGACCTGGGCCCGCTCGGGGCACATCTGGTCGCTGACGAATTCGGCTGGTGCACCGGCCAGGTCCTCTTCGTGGGCGGCTCGGAGGTGGCGATCATCGACCAGCCCCGCCTCCTCGAAGTGGTCCGCACCGACGAGGTGACGTCACTCAGCCGGGTGCTGCAGTCCGTCATTCCCCGCGCCTTCGCCACGGCCGAGTCCGCTCAGGCGACCAACGGGGCCAGCAACCCGAGGTTCGGGCCAATCTTCGAGGAGGTCGGGGCTCCCAGTACTCCGTCGGAGAATGTCAGGTCGTGCGCCGTCGTGAGTGACCGTGAGGGAATGGCAGCGTCGCTTGCCGGCGCGCTCGAGGCTCGATCCATCGCATGCCATCGTGTCGAGGTGGGGCGCGACTTCGGTGGTGCGGCGGCCGCGCTGAAGGGCGTCGTCGACGCTGTCGGACCGATCGATGCGATCGTCACCGCGCTCGCCGGCCGTGATGCCGTGACCTCCCCCATTGAACCGTGGCAGCTTGTGCTGGCGGACCACCGTGGACTCATCGAAGAGCTGCACACCGACGCGGCCTGGGCGCGAGCCGCCGCCGATTACGCCGCCGCGTCCGACCGTGCCGTGCAACTCGTGATGCTCACCGACGCCACCACCTCCTCCGGTCGCAGTCGCGCCCAGGCCTCGGCCCAGCTGGCGCGGGCCGCCGCGGCGGGATCGGGGAAGCGCGTCACAGCTTTCGCCGCGGGAGTCGAGGCGCCCGCGAGGGACACCGGGGACTCCGTCGGTGCGCTCGTCACCCACCTCCTCACTCACCCCGAGGCCTCTGCCCTCGCCGGCGCCGAGCTGGCGGTCGGGAAGGGCTGGATCGGACTCCGGCGCCACCCCCGGCCGACGGGAACCGTCACCTACGGTGGCCCCGCCGTCCCGCCGTGGCTCGATGCCACGCTCCGCGAGATGGTTGGCATCGGCAGCCACGCGCCCGTCCCGAGGGAGGCCGGATGAGAACCCCACCCACCCGCATCGTCGATGCTCACGTGCATCTGTGGGACCCGGCTCGCACCGATTGGTACCCGTATCTCGCTCATCCGCCGAAGGGGGTCGCCGGCGACGTCTCGAAGATGTACCGCCGTTTCGACATCGACACGTACAGGGCCGAGGTGTCCGACTGGAACGTCGAGGGCTTCGTGAACGTCGCGGCCGCCACGGGAGGCCACTCCATTGACGAGGCGATCGAACTCGACGCCCACGCGCACGCGTTGGGTGGACCCGATGCGATCGTCGGGGGCCTGCCGCCCACCGATACGACGACGGAGGCGATTGCTCTCCTCGACAGGCAGATGGCTGCGCCCCGCTTCCGCGGGGTCCGACCCATGGGTGCGCACCAGCCGCCTGTCCCGGACCCCGAGGTGCTGCGTGCCCTGGACGAGCGGAACCTGGTCTTCGAGCTGATGGCGCACCCAGACCAACTCGAAGCGGCCGCTCTGCAGCTCCGTGGCTTCTCCGATCTCACCGTTATCGTCGAGCACACCGGGTGGCCCCGCACGGACTCCGATGAGGAGCGCGCCCTCTGGAAGACGGGTATGGACGCACTGGCTGCCCTCGGCGACAACGTGGTGTGCAAACTCTCGGGCTTGGCTATGCCGCTCGAGAGCATGACCGTGGATGCCTTTGCGCCGTGGATCGAGTTCGCCATCGAAGCATTCGGCCCGGACCGGTGCATGTTCGCCAGCAACTTTCCGGTCGACGCGATGCAAGGCACGTTCAACGAGCTTTACGGTGTGTTCACTGCCATCACCGCCGGCCTGGATGCCGCAGCCGTGGAGAAGTTGTTCGCAGGGACAGCCGAGCGCGTCTACCGGCTCGAGTAAAATCCGCTCCCCCGAGCTGCTCTGAACCGGGCGGGAGCGTCCGCGAGACTCAGTACGGAGTCACAAGCCGATAACGACGAGAGGAGAGGCGATGGAGCTACCGCCCAAGCAACCCACCGTGAAGGGTCCAGCCGACTGGTTCGCCGGTGATGTCTGGATCGATGTCGTCGCCAGGGGGCGGGAGCCATCCCGCCTCAATGTCGGTGCCGTGCACTTCAGCCCGGGAGCGCGCACCGCCTGGCACTCGCACGACGGCGGTCAGACCCTGTATGTCATTGAGGGCCACGGCCTGGTGCAGTCACGGGGCGACCGTCAAGTCGAGATCCGACCCGGCGACATTATCTACACTCCCGATGGGGAAGAGCACTGGCACGGGGCCACCGCCGAGCACTTCATGACCCACATCTCCATCACTGAAGGCGAGCCGCACTGGGGTGCCCACGTGACGGACGCCGAATACCGGGGCCAGTGGTAGGCAGTCGACCATCGCCACCGACGAGGCGGGTTCAGGCTGCACCGACCTGAGCAGCTCGCCAGATCTCGGCGGTGGCGTCCACTTCGTGCGTGGTCTGCCCGAGGAAGAGCCTCAGGAGGATGGGCAACCGGGATCCGGGCCAGGTGTGGCCCGCGCCCCTGCAGACCCACAGGGTGACCGCACCGGGTTCGTCCTCGGCACCGAAGTCCAGGCGCGTCACCTTGGGAGTGACCTGCTCCTGCACCGCCTCCGTGACATGGCCGTTGGCCCTGGCCCAGGCTTTGGCCGCGTCGGTCACACTCTCGTCCCAGCGAACCGTCCCGCTGCCGCCGAAGGGGTTGATCCGGTCAGCCGTTCCATGGAATGCCACGACGCGGACGGGCCGCTCGAGGGTGCCGGCATTCTCGGCACGCAATCCTGCGACCGCTCCCAGCACCATGACCGTGTCGGGGTGCCGCGCCGCGAACCGACTGGACATTCGCGCCCCTCCGGACATGCCCGTCATGCAGACGCGCTTCTGCGCACTCGGGAATTGGTCACGCAGGGCGGCCACCGTCGCTCGGAGGAACTCCTCGTCGACGTCGAGATCCCACTCGAATCCGGATCCCGACGGGACGCTGCCCTGCGGAAAGCAGATCACGGCGCCCTGTTCGGTGAGCGCCTCCATCCCGCTCAGTCGGGCTTGATTCGCGGGCCCCGACCGGCTCCCGTGCAGGCTGAACACGATGGTCGAAGGCGCCGTCGACCCCGCGGCCAGCAGGAACCGACGCGCGACGCCATCCACCTGAATCGCATGGGACGTGAGAGCCACGACGGCTCACGCTACTCAAGTGATTCGGCCGCCAGCCCGGCGACCACCCCCGGTTGTCGGACGAACGAGGCGCCGGCGCCGTCAGGTCGGTCCGGCCAGCCAGGACACTACGATGTCGGCGACTTCGGCGTCACGCTTCCGCAACGAGTGGTCCCCGTCCACGAAGTCGAGCGTCACGGCTCCCGGTATCGCCTCCGTCGCCGCTGCGAGCTCGGTAGGACTCGCGAATGCGTCCCGCCGACCGGAGACGAAGAGGCAGGGCACGTCCAGCACCGGGAAGTGAGCGGTCCGAAGTCGGTCTGGCCTTCCCGGAGGGTGAAGTGGATAGCTGACCAACACGAGGGCGGCCACCTCCAGGCCCTCGGCTACCGCCAAGGAGCACATCCGCCCACCCATGGAGCGTCCGCCTATTGCCACGTTGCTCGTCCGAGCATGCAGCCGGCCCGCAAGCGTCGACGTGGCGTCGCGGACCGTTTGGATGCACACGTCGGGTGGGTCGGGACGGCGCTTCCCCGCCGTCCGGCCCGGGAACTCGATTCTCTCGACCGCGATGCCGAGCTGCGACGCTGCCTGGTCGATCGCAACGAGGGCGGGCTGGTCTCGCCCCGCGCTGGCACCTGGTGTGAGCACGAGGCCAACGGGTCCCGATCTGGACACGGTGCCATCATGCACGAATGCCCGGGTCGCCGTCCCCATCGGTGCACCGCCTCAGCCGCCTGGGGCGCGTGCTCGGTCCCACGTCGCGGCCGAAGCAGCTGGGCGGCGGCGCGTGGACGGTCGAGGCGGGAGGACGCACGTTGGTCGCCAAGTTCGGTCCGGGGTCCCTCGACGAAGCCGACGGGCTCAGGCGCCTCAACGAGGTGCCCGGAGCTCCACCGGTCCCCGAGATCGTGATGGTGGAGGACGACCTTCTCGTGACCGCCGCAGTCGACCAGGCACCACGGGCACCGGAGCACGACGAGTCGCTCGGTGGCGGGTTGGCGGTGCTGCACAGCGTCGCCCTGCCCAACTGGGGTGCCGGCTCGTCGTGGATCGGAGCCTGCCGTGTCGATTCGTCGCCATGGCAAGACGCCCCGGGCTTCTACGGGGCCCGCCTCCGCGAGCTCGCTGCCCGCTGCGGTCTCGAGGGGGCAGTGGCTCCCCTCGTCGCCAGGCTCGGTGAGCTGCTTCCGCCGGGTGGCCCCGCGCTGCTGCACGGGGATCTGTGGTGGGGCAACGTCCTCTTCGGGTCAGACGGCCAGGCGTGGCTCATCGACCCGTCCGTACACGGTGGTCACCCCGAGGAGGATCTCGCCATGCTCGCCCTGTTCGGTACCGTGCCGGACCGAGTGTTCACCTCGTACCTGGAGGTCCGGCCGTTGGAGGCCGGATGGCAGGAGCGCGTCGCCTTGTTCCAGCTCTACCCCCTGCTCGTCCATTCCATCCTGTTCGGCGGCGGCTATGTCGCCCGGGCCGAGGCAGTGGCACGAGCGTTCGCGTAACGGGCGGGGTCAGAACGGAGCGTGGGAGCCCGGTCTCCGGTACGGCTCCGTCACCCCGGTCACGGAGACGGTGGCGACGGCCACGTTGTTGGCGTGGTCGGGGTCCGGAGTCCGGGACGCGCCGAACCCCACCACCCGGCCCGGGCCCGCCCTCCACGCCCGGAAGCTGACCGTGAAGGCGACTGACGCTCCAGGTGGCAGCGAACGCAGGAACCAGATCCGGGCGTTGCCGAACCGAAGGCCGCCGCGAGTGGGGGAGACCCGCCAGAGCCGGAACGGGAGGGTGATGCCGGCCGTCACGAACCTCGCCGTGGCCGGGCCGGGATTGGCGACCGTGAGCGTGCAGCTCCCCTCTGCTCGCACCTGCACCGTGGCGGGGCACGACAGGGCTGCAGAGACGTCCGCGAGTCCGGAGTTCGTGGTGGTCGAGACGGACACGGCGAATGGACCCGCGGTGGCCTCCCCGACACTGTTGGTGGCGATCACCGAGTATGCGAATGCCGTCGTGCCGGTCGGGGGCGTCCCGGCCAGGACACCGGAGGTCGGATCGATCGTGAGCCATGACGGCGCTCCGGGAGCGAGCGAATAGGCAGGCGTGGGGACACCACTCGCACCGAACGTGTACATGTAGTCCTGCCCCACAACCGCCGTCGGAGGAGGCGACTCCACGGAGAACGCTGGCACCTGCTCGACGGCAATGGCCGCCGTCACCGTCGGGGCGGCGGAGTAGCCGGCGTTCCCGGCCTGGTTGGCGTCGACGACGCACGTACCCGGCTCTTGGTAGTCGAGCGTCGTCCCGTCAGTACCCGTCACGCTGCAGACCCCCGTGCCACTCGAGGGATCCACGGAGAAGACGACCGGGTTGCCGGTTCCGCCACCGGTCCCCGACAGCGTTGCCGACTGGCCCGCCACGCCCAGGACGGGCGGTGTAAAGCTGATCGCCTGGGGAGCAAGGATCACGGAATCCGAGTCGACCGCGCTCGAGGACGCAACAGTATCGACCTCCCCGGGGGCCGCTGAGACCGAGGCCAGGTTCATGAACGCGTTGCCCGCCGCCAGGCTGGACGACACGGTCCCCATCAGGTTGAAGGTCGCCGTGCCACCACTCGCCAGGTCAACGCCGGTCCATTCGAACTGGTCCGTCCCGAGATCGACGAACGTGGTGCCTCCAATGGAGCTGACAGCGAACAGTGCAGTGAACCCACCATTGAGCGTGTCCGCCACGGTCGCATTCGGGACGGACGACGGCCCGTTGTTGGTGAGTGTGATCGTGTACGTATCCGAGGATCCGGGCGCGATGGAGTCGACCCCGTCGGTGACGCTGATGGAGAGATCCGCCGCGGGGATCACCTCGACCGAGGCCGAGGCCG
>JBKQUM010000151.1:0-11713 GCA_052140165.1 Acidimicrobiales bacterium | reverse complement strand
CGATGCAGACGATGCCGAGGACGAGCCACGGTGCGACGTAGCGACCTGGCGCAATTTCGATGGCGGCGTCTCCGCGCATGGGTCTCCTTGTGCAGTTGCGGTCGGTTCCGTCGATTCCCCGCCCAGGCAAGCAACGTTGGGCGGGTGAGCGCTATTCCCACCCTGAGGGTGGGGCCGCGCGGTCTCCGGCGGATATCGGACCTGAATCTCTCGACTAGGAAGACCCGGTCTAGGGGGCCGATGTGACAGGCTCGGGCGCAATGACGGAGCCATCCGTGGAGTTGCACAGGCCGGCCGCCCTTGCAGCCGGCGTTCCTTATGGGTATGCCGCCACGGCGAGGGGTCGCCCATTCCTGGTCTTCACCGCCGGGGCATGCCCGCTCGACGGGTCGGGAGCCACGGTAGCGCCGGGTGACGTGGAGGCCCAGGCCGAACAGGCGATGGTGAACCTCGGCGAGGCCCTGCGCGCGGCCACGGCTCGGCTCGACGACGTCGTCAAGCTCACCGTGTACGTGGCCAGCGGTGAACGGGCGGAGCTCGTCGCCGCCTGGGGCGTCGTGCGGCGGCACTTCGGGGCGCACGATCCCCCCTCCACCCTGCTCGGGGTCACGGCGCTCGGGAACCCCGACCAGCTGGTCGAGGTGGAGGCCATCGCCGCGCTGGCCGGTTGAGCCGAGAAATGCCCGCCGGTGTGTCGAATCGGTCGGGTGCCGTTCGTATAGGAGGTGACCGCCGGGCGCTGGACCGGGGTCACCGAGTGACGGAGGCAGAGTGATGGGCAGGATCGTGGTCACCGAGTTCGTGTCGCTGGACGGGGTGATGGAGGACCCCGGCGGGTCCGAGGGCTCCAGGCACGCAGGCTGGACCTTCCGCTTCGACCGGGGTCCAGAGGGCGACCGGTTCAAGCTGGACGAGTTGCGCGACGCCGAGGCGCAGCTGCTCGGGCGGGTGACCTACGAGGGTTTCGCCCGGGCGTGGCCGACAGTGGAGGACCCCCATGGGTTCGCCGACCGGATGAACGCGATGCCCGAGTACGTGGTGTCCTCGACGTTAGGTGACGAGGACGCCACCTGGAACAACTCCATGGTCCTCAGGGGCGACGTCGTGAGCGAGATCCGGGCGCTGAAGCAGCGCCTCAGGGGCGACCTCCTTGTCGCAGGGAGCGCGACGCTCGTGCAGACGCTCGTCGAGCACCGTCTCGTCGACGAGCTGCGACTGATGGTCTTTCCGATCGTCCTGGGCAGTGGGAAGCGGCTGTTCGGCGACGTGTCCGACTCGCTCACGCTGAATCTCAATGAGGCCAAGACCGTGGGGCACGGGATCGTCCTACTGACCTATCGCCTGGCGGGGTCCACCGACGAGGTGGTTGCTGCCTAGCGATCCCGCCCGGCGGGCAAATCGGGAACCACACAACAGGACGAAGAAGAACAAGAGAAGACGAACAAAAGGAGACATTCCATGACGCAGTACCTGCTCAGCGTGGCGACGATCGACGGCGCACCACAGCGGTCCCCGGAGGAGATGCAGACGGCGTACGAACAGGTCGGCCGCCTCAATGCCGAGCTCCAGTCGGCGGGCTCCACCTGGGTCTTCGCCGGTGGGCTCGCTCCGGCGTCGTCGGCGACGGTCGTCCGGGCCGAGGGAGACCAGATCTTGGTGACGGACGGTCCATTCACCGAGTCCAAGGAGCACATCGGTGGCTTCTGGGTCATTGATGCGCCCGATCTCGATGCTGCCCTCGCCTGGGCCACCAAGGCCGCCCGGGCGTGCATGGAGCCGGTTGAGGTGCGCCCGTTCCAGGAGAGACCGGAAGGCTGATGCAAGCAACGCGCGGTGAGGCGCGCGCTGCTGTGGAGCGGGTCTTCCGCGAGGAGTACGGACGAGCCATCTCCGTCCTGGTCCGGGCGTTCGGTGACATCGACCTGGCCGAGGATGGCGTGCAGTCTGCATTCACCGTCGCGGCGGCGCGGTGGCCTGCAGCCGGACTCCCGCCCAGCCCGGCCGGGTGGATCATCACCACGGCACGCAACCGGATCCTCGACCGCCTGCGGCGCGAAGCCTCCCGGAAGGACCGGCAGGCCCAGGCCGCCCTGCTCCATCAGCGTGATGACCCCGACGAGGAGTTGGCCATGCAGGACGACCGCCTTCGGCTGATGTGCACCTGTTGTCATCCGGCTCTGGCGCCGGCGGCCCAGGTCGCGCTCACGCTCCGCTTGCTCGGAGGCCTCTCCACGCCCGAGATCGCTCGGGCCTTCATGGTCCCGGAGACGACCATGGCCCAGCGCATCGTGCGGGCCAAGGCAAAGATCCGGGATGCCGGGATCCCCTACCGGGTCCCGAGCAGCGCCGAACTGCCGGACAGGCTCCGCCCGGTGCTGGCGGTGATCTACCTCGTGTTCAACGAGGGCTACGCCGCCACGTCGGGCGACCGGTTCGGGCGCGAGGATCTCTGCGGCGAGGCGATCCGTCTGGGGCGGGTCCTCGCGGCGCAGATGCCGGACGAGCCCGAGGTCATGGGGCTGTTGGCACTCATGCTGCTGATCGCCGCGCGTCGGTCCGCGCGCGTCGGCTCCGATGGCACGTTGGTCCCGCTCGCTGAGCAGGATCGCGCCCTGTGGGATCCCGTACAGATCGTCGAGGGTCAAGAGCTCGTGCAGACCTGCCTGCGGCGGGAGACCCCGGGCCCCTACCAGCTGCAGGCCGCCATCAACGCCGTCCACAGCGACGCGCCGAGCGCGGCAGAGACGGATTGGCGCCAGATCCTCGCCCTCTACGACCAGCTGCTCGTTCTCGACCGGTCGCCGGTCGTCGCCCTCAATCGCGCTGTCGCCGTCGCCGAAGTCGAGGGAGCCGAGGCCGGGCTGGCCGCCCTCGAAGGCCTGCCCCTCGAGTCGTACTACCTCCTCCACGCGGTCCGGGCCGACCTCCTGCGCCGGCTGGGGCGGCGCACCGAAGCCGCTGCCGAGTACGACGCTGCCCGCGCGTTGACGGCCAACGAGGCCGAGCAGGCCTTTCTGGAACGGTCCCGTGACGGTGCAGCCGGCCCGCCGGGTCGATGACAGACTCGGGCTGTCATGAAGGTGCACCTCGTCGACGGGACCTACGAGTTGTTCCGCCACTTCTACGGCGCCCCGCCCCATCGCAACGCCACCGGACAGGAGGTGGCGGCCGTGAGGGGGGTGGTCAGCTCGGTGCTCCAACTGCTGAGCGAGGGTGCCACCCACGTGGGTGTCGCCACCGACCATGTCATCGAGTCGTTTCGCAACGAGCTGTGGCCCGGCTACAAGACCGGCGAGGGGGTCGATCCCGAGCTGTGGTCCCAGGCCTGGCCCCTGGAGGAGTCGCTGGCGGCGCTGGGGGTGTTCGTGTGGCCGATGGTCGACGTCGAGGCCGACGACGCGCTGGCCAGCGCGGCGGCCGTCGCGACCGGAGATCCCTTGGTCGAGCAGGTCATCATCTGCACGCCCGACAAGGACCTGGGACAGTGTGTCGACGGCACACGCGTCGTCCAACTCGACCGGCGCAAGAACCTGCTGATCGACGAGGAAGGCATCGTGGCCAAGTTCGGCGTCGCGCCCGCCTCGATCCCCGACTACCTCGCCCTCGTCGGGGACAGCGCCGACGGGTTCCCGGGGTTGCCCGGCTGGGGCGCCAAGTCCGCGGCCACCGTCCTGGCCCGCTGGCAGCACCTTGAGGCCATTCCTTCGGACCCGGCCGACTGGAAGGTCGCCGTGCGGGGAGCGGCCAAGCTCGCCACGACGCTGCAGGAGCACCACGGCGACGCGGTGCTCTTCAAGGAGTTGGCCACGCTGCGGGTCGATCGTTCGCTGCTGCGTCAGGTCGAGGACCTCCGCTGGCGCGGGCCGACCCACGATTTCGCCCGGGTGTGCGCCGATCTCGACGGTTCCGGCCTCAGCCGCCGGGCCGACGCGCTGGCGGCGACGCGCTGAGCTCCGATGGGCCCCTCGCGTCCGACCGCACGTGGGCGTAGACTCGGCAACCGGTGATCGCGTTGGCCGCGGAGGCCCATCGTCGTCGTGTCGTCATCCGCTTTACTGCGGTAGTGGCCGGGGGACTGGTGACAGAGGTCGCCTGCGGGCTCGGCGTCACTGACGCAGGTGCCTCGCCGAGCGGTGCCACGGCCTCCGTCAGCGGGGCGCTGAAGGGCACGCTCACGACGCCCGCAGCGGACTGCGGTGGTGTCACCGCCACGTCGGGAGAGATCGACTTCCACCACTCGCTCCGCGGGCACTCGGGGACGGAGTGGCCCCTCTTCTTCACCGCACCGCACAGCGGCACGTGCATCAAGCCCCAGATCGGCTCGTCGGGTCACGGCCTCGTCCACGTCAAGGGCACATGGAACTGCTCTTGAGCACACCTGGCTGCAGGCCGGGGGTCACTTGCTGACCACGGGTTGGCGCGTCCTCCCGCTGGACCACCGCGATCCTCTCGCACCGATGGAGGAGATCGTTCGTCTGATCGATCTCGCCGGGACCTCGATGGCGGCCGCGTACAGCCGTAGCGATGTCGTCGAGGCGCTCAACGAGCAGCAGCCTGCCGCGGTGGCACTCGCCTCGGGCCAGCTGGTCGGCGTGGCCGTCGCCCGCGTGGCCGGCCGCGATGCACACCTGCTGGCGTTGGCGCTCCACCCGCAGTGGAGGAACCGCGGTATCGGATCCGCCCTGCTGCGTGAGCTCGACCAGGAGGTCATCCATCACGGCGCACACCGCGTGCTGGCCCTCGTCGAGCCGGGACAGGTGGGCGAGGTCGCCTTTTCGCACCAGGGGTTCGATCGCGTCGACGGCCTGCACCTCTTCGTCCGCGCCGCCTCCATGGTCCCCGAGGAACTGGCCATCGTGGAGCGTTATGGCGGTCACTTCCCGGCGTCGGGGTTGTGGGAGGACATGAAAGGCTTCTCGTCGACGAAGGTGCTCTTGAACCGACGTATCGTCTCGCCGCTGTCCCACTCGGAGTTGGCGGAACGCATCGGGTTGCGCGCCCCGGCCGCCGTCATGCTGTTCGGTCCTCCGGGGACGGGGAAGACGTCCTTCGCCCGTGCGATCGCCTCGAGGCTCTCCTGGGCCTTCGTGGAACTGCATCCCTCCCTCCTGGGCCACGGGACCGAGGCCGCCGCGTCACTGCGCGGCGCGCTGGCCGACCTTGGTCACGTCGACCGGTTGCTCTGCTTCATTGACGAGGCGGACGAAATCGCGTCGGCTCGGGACACGCGGCCGGAGAGCCAACCCATCGTCAACGAACTGCTCAAGGCCATCCCGATCTTCAAGTCGCGACCAGGCCGCCTGATGGTCATGGCGACGAATTCCATCGCGGCCATCGACCCTGCTCTGCTCCGCCCCGGACGGTTCGATCTCATCATCCCGGTGGGTGCACCCGACCGCGAGGGGCGAAGGGAGCTGGCGGGAGAGTTCCTGGGATCGTGCGACCCCGACGATCTGGCGGAACGCACCGAGGGCTTCACTCCGGCCGACTTCGCACTGGCGGAACAGCGCGCCGCACAACTTGCCTTCGAGCGGGCTCTCGATGGAGGCGACGCGACCGTCACCTCGGCCGATTGCCTCCATGCCGTGTCCCGCACCAAGCCGTCCGTCAACAAGGCAGCGGCCGCGGCATTCGACGACGAGGCCGCCACGTTCGCCCGGCTCTGACGCCCGGGCGCAGGCCTGCCGTCGGCTAACCGGTCGCCGCCACGACCGGCGTCGGTCCGGACACGGTCAGCCGGCGCAGATAGAGATCGCGGCTGTTCGGGAAGCCGACGGCCCCCGGGACCCACGCGTGGAAGGCGATCCAGTACGCCCCTGTCGTGTCCGCGAACACCGACTCCCCCCCGGGTCCTGCCACCCCCCGGCCACTCGAGAGGATGGGGGTCGGCGACGAGTCGTTGCACGGTCCGAGCGGCCCGCTGCACGTGGCGACGCCCACGCCGTAATCGGCGGTCTCCCAATCGTTGCCCGAGAAGAAGAGGAAGTAGCGCCCGGCGACCGTCACCATGTCGGGAGCCTCGACCGTGCCGGCCTCCCATTCCTGCGTGGGCACGAGCAGGGTGGTGGGGGTGGCGCCGGCGGCGAACGCCGTCCCGCCCGGACTGAGCTGCTCGGACCAGATCTTGGATGTGCCCGGCCCCCCCGACTTCCACAGCAGGTACAGGTTGCCGTTGGCGTCGATGAACGAGGCCGGGTCGATGGAGCCTCCGAGCGCCGGCTGGCATTCGAGCGGTGCCGTCGACCGGTCCACGAACGGGCCCTGGGGCTGGCTCGCGGTCGCCACCGAGATGCACTCCCTGCCACTGCCGGCCACGTTCGCCGCGTAGTAGAGCACGAAGGTCCCGCCGATGAAGGCCACCGCGGGAGCCCACGTGTACTGAGCCTGGGCCCAGGTGGGCAGGCTCGGGAGGGCGTTGCCGACGGCTGTCCAGTGCGTGAGGTCGGTGGATTCGATGATCTGGATGTTCCCCGCCACAGAGTTGGTGGCGTAGGCGAAGTAGGTCTGACCCACGAGGATGACATCGGGGTCGGGGAAGTCGAACGGATAGACCAGCCCCGCGCTCGTGCCGCCGTCGAGCGCGCTGCAGGGCCCCGAGACAGAGGAGATGTCCTTGGCGGCCTGGGTGGTGTCGTGGGCCGAGATCTGTCCCAGGGCGTTCTGGACGCCTCCGAGACACGTCTGCAACGTGTCGATGCTGGCGCCTTGCAGGAAGGCGTGCACATTGGTGGCGGCGAGCACCTCGTTGGTGGAGGCCAGCTGGCTCAGCGTGACGGCAATCGATGCCTGCAGGGCATTGCGCTTGCCGGTGGTGACCGCCGTCGCGAAGCGGGTGACGGCGACGTCATGGCGCAACGAGGCCAGGTGCGCGCCGGCCGCAGCGAGCGCCGCCTCCTCGTGCCGTGCTCGTGTCCGTTCCTGGACGTCGGTCCATACGGCCGCCACCAGCAGGGCGGCACCGAGCACGATGGTCACGGCGACGGCCCACTTCCGGCGCGGGCGTCGGCGGAAATCAGCCACTGGACGACGCTGCGGCGGAGCAGCTCGAGGAGACGGAGTTCAACGCTGTGATGGCGCGGGATTGCTTGCCGACGGAGAGGGCGTTGAGAGCACGCTCGACGCCGCCGAGACAGGCGTGCAGGGAGGTGATCTGGGTCGACTGCGCTGAGACGTGTGCCTCGTCCGCCGCCAGTGCCGCCTGCGCCCCCTTCAGCTGCGAGACATCCTGGCTCAAGGCCGTCGAGTCGCTCCCCGCCTGCGTCGTGACGAGTTCGAAGTTGCGCCGCAGCTCCGTCAGCTGGGCGGACACGGCGCCCGTCTCGTGCCGCGTCACGCCGAGCGACGTCCGAGCCTGGTCGAACCGGTCGTGCGCCTGCACCTGGTCGTCTATGAGAGAACCCAGCGCGGCAGCGAAGAGGGCGCCCGCCAGAATGCCGACGACCCATCGCCCCCGGCGCGACGGTCGGGGGCGGGGCTTCTGACCCATGACGGGGCGGCGTTCAGGCTCGAGCATGCTCGTCACCCCGCCCGCCCCGCTGACCCGCTCCGCCTCAACCTCGCGACGCGCAGCCCGTCCCACTCCTCATGCGCCGAGATAGCTGGCCGACACCGCCTCCTCCATCTCCGCCGGCGATCCCCGGTGGGCGATGACGCCCTGCAGCACGACGGCTGCGTAGTCGGCAATGGGCAGCGCGGTGCGGGCGAACTGCTCCACCAGCAGGATCGACAGGCCTCCGGCCGCCAGCTCACGGACCTTCTCGTAGAGCTGGGTGACCACGATCGGAGCCAGGCCCATGGAGAGCTCGTCGAGCAAGAGGAGCTTCGGGTCGGTGGCGAAGGCCCGCGCCAGGGCGAGCATCTGTTGCTCGCCGCCCGACAGTGTGCCGGCCAGCTGCTTGCGCCGGACGCCCAGCTGAGGGAATTGGGCGAAGGCCACCTCCTCTATCCGGTCCATCGGAACCCCGACCTGCGTGGCCATGAGGAGGTTCTCCCGCACGCTCAGGTTGGGGAACACGCCCCGGCCCTCGGGAACGGTGCAGATTCCGCGCCGGGCTCGGGCGTCCGCGGAGAGGGTGGTCACCGGTGTCCCTTCGAAGCGCAGCTCTCCGCCGCTCGGCGCCAGCGTGCCCGCGCAGACGTTGAGCAGCGTGGTCTTGCCTCCGCCGTTGGGCCCGAGCAGGGCGACCACCGATCCGGCCGGCACCTCGAGACTCACCCCGTGCACGACCTCGATCGTGCCGTAGCCGGCCCGGACATCGCGCAGCTCGAGGATCGGCGGAGGCGTTGCGGAACCGGTTGCCGGCTCGCTCACGGGGTCCCCAGGTAGGCGTTGACGACGGCCGGATCGTTCCGGACCTCGTCGGGCGTCCCGCTGGCGATGATCTCCCCGTAGTCGAGGACGTGAATCAGCGCGCAAGTGCCCATGACGAGCCCGACATCGTGCTCGACCAGGCAGATGGCCAGGTCGCGCTCGTCGACGAGCTGTCCCAGGAGCTGGCCGAAGGCCTCCGTCTCCTGCTCGGTCTGCCCCGAGGCAGGTTCGTCGAGCAGGAGGACCTTGGGCTGGGTCATGAGGGCGCGGGCGACCTCCACCACCCGTGCCCGTCCCGTCGGCAGCTCGCTCACCTCGCGCTCGGCCACGTCGCCCAGGCCGACGAGCGCAATCGTCCGCTCGGTCTCCGCGTTGACGTCGATCCTTCCCCGCCGGCTCCAGGAATTCCGGATCTCGCCCGCCACGCGGATGTTGTCGCGCACGCTGAGAGAGGTGAAGAGCTCGAGCCGCTGGTAAGTGCGGGCCAGCCCGCGGCGGGCCCGGGACGCCGGCCCGGCCTTGGTCACGTCGTGCCCCTCGATCCTCACCCGTCCGGACTTCGGCTCGAGTAGCCCGCTGACGATGTTGAACAGCGTGGTCTTGCCGGCTCCGTTGGGTCCGATGAGACCGGTCACCCCTCCGGCGGCCACCGAGAGCGAGACGTCGCTCAGCACTTGGGCCCCGCCGAAGGCCATGGACACGTCGGAGACTTCAAGAGCGGGCATCAGCCACGTCCCCCGCCGCCGCACTCGCCACGGCCACCGGTACCGCCGCCGGCAGCGCGGGTGCCGGCGGAGCGCTGATGGCCTCGGTCCGGAAGGCATCGGGCCGCACCACTCTTCCCAGCGCCGGGACGGCGAGCGCGATGATCGCCGTGGCCAGCACGAACCACCAGTTGCCCATGACCTTCGTGAGGACGAGGAGGTAGGCACCGACCTCCGCCGCCACCCCGAGGGCGAGGACACCCTTGACGTTCCACAGCGGCCGGTAGCTGGCCACGATCTGTGGCACGGCTCCGCTGGGGTTGCGGCCCAGGCTGACGCCGACGAGAGCCGGGGCCACCAGGGACAAGTTGGCCAGGACGTTCCAGAAGCCCCCGCCCCCGTGGTCCGTGCTCAGGTTCGTGAACGTACTGGTGAGCGCGGTGAAGGCGGTGCCGGCCAGGATCCCGCCCATTAGTGCGCCGGCGACGCTGCCGATGCCCCCCACCACGGTCAACATGACGAGGGCGAGACTGATGAAGATGATGTAGGTGTTGGAAGTGACGCTGCCCGAGGCGGCCGACAACAGCACGCCCCCGAGGCCGGCAATGGCCGCCGACAGCATGAAGACCGACAGCTTGAGCTTGACCAGGTTCTGACCCAGGGTGGCGGCAGCGGCCGGACTGTCCTTCATGGCCGTCAAGCGGCGCCCGTAGTTGCTGCGACGGAGGGCGATGAGGCCGATCCCGACCAGGATGAAGACACAGACCGAGGTGGTGAGGAACGTCTTGGTCGAGCTGAGGTCGATCGGGCCGAGCTTCAACGGCGGAATCTGGAGGGTCCCGTCGTCGAAGATCGAGAAGTGCAGGTGGAAGATGGGCAGGACGTGCGGGGCGATATCGGCGAGGATCATGTCGGAGACGAAGACGCCGAAGGCAAGGGTCGCCAGCGCCAGGTAGAGGCCGCGTAGGCGGAGCGCGGGCAATGCGATGAGCCCGCCCACGAGAGCCGTCACCGCCAATCCGATGAGCAATCCCCACGGTGTGATCCGCTGCGCCAGGCCCGTGCCGGAGAGTCCCAGATGGAACACGATGATGGTCGCGATGGCCCCGAAGGAGACGGGGGCCAGGTTGATCTCTCCGGCGTAGCCGGTGAGCAGCGTGAGGGACAGGGCGATGATGCCGTAGGTGATGCCGACGGTGAGGGCCCCCATGTCGTTGGTCCCCATGATCTGTTCCAGGGCCAGGACGACGAGCAGGAGGATCACACCCCACGTGACGGCCGACCGCATGGAGGGGACCGCGAAGCGCTCCCTGGTGCGCAGCAGGGTGGCGCCGCGCAGGCGGTCCTGAGGCAACACCACCAGGACGACGAAGAGCACGATCATGGGGAGTGCGATGCGGAAATTCGAGGCCCAGGACCAGCTCGAGGGGAAGTAGCCCAGGACGTAGGTTCCCGCCAGGCCCAGGACGAGCGCACCGCCGAAGGTGCGCCAGATGCTCCGCAGGCGCCCGAACATGGCGGCGGCGATGGAGTCGAGCACGAGCAGGGTCAGCACGTGGACGTCGAGGGTGCCGCCGCTGATCGGGGTGATGAGGATGCCGGCCACGGCGGCCAGCGCGCCGCCGAGTGCCCACGAGAAGGCGGCCAGGCGAGCCGGGCGTCCTCCGTTGAGCTGGAGCAGGGCCGGATTGTCGACCACGGCCCGCATGGCGACGCCGGTGCGGGTGCTCGTGAAGAGCAGGCGGATGCCCACCGCGATGATCACCGCGCAGCCGAGCGCGATGGCCTCGTGGTCGGTGACGTAGACGCCGAGCACCTTGAACTTCGCCGCATTCCCGAAGAAGAGATCGTCGGTCCGGGGTACTCCGGGGTTCCAGATCCACTGGGCCAGCGCGATGAGCCCGAGCATGATTCCGATGGTGACCACGATCTTGGTGACGTCGGCCGTCTCGCGCAGCCCCCGCATGATGCCCGCGTAGAGCACCGCGCCGAGCAGGGGCGCCAGCACGACGATCACCGCGAACAGCGCCAGCGGGGCGGGCCAGTTCCACCCGTAGCGGAGCTGCCAGTAGGTGAACGCGGCCAGCATGGCCATGGCGCCCTGGGCGAAGTTGAAGATGCCGGAGGTCGTGTAGGTGAGGACGAGTCCCGACGCCGCGATGCCGTAGACCGCGCCGGTCACCAATCCGAGGATGGTGTACGTGAGGAACAGGTGCATGGCCGGAGCTCCCGTCGCTCAGGTCAAAGAGCTGATGCGCTGGGCGCTCACCCCTGGGGTTTGATGACTGAGGAGGTCGCGTACTGGGTCGCGTAACCCTGGGCGTTGAGCGTCGTGCCGACGACAGACCCCGAGTTCGGCACCACGTACTTCGACGAGCAGTCGAACGTCCCGAGCTTCTTCGGGTAGGCCTGCACCCACTTGGTGTTGTCGAGCTTCATCAGGAGGCCGCAGTTGGGCGGGATGTTCTTGGCCGGGTTCCCTGAAGCGTTGAGCCCTCCGCCGGTCCAGTTCGTCACCTTGGCAAGGTGGTTGATCATGCACTGGCGGGTGAGGGTCGATCCGCACGCCTTGGCCTGCGTTGCCCACAGGAGGAACGAGGACGTGGCCTGCTCCCCGAGCTGCGAGGTGAGGCCGCCGTACTTCTTGACGATCGAGAGGTACTGGGCGACGGCCGGGACCACCTTGGCCGCCTCGAGT
>JBKQUM010000150.1:0-21825 GCA_052140165.1 Acidimicrobiales bacterium | reverse complement strand
CTACATCAACGACATCGTCGGCAAGCGGAACACCGCCATCGGCACCATCGTGGAGGAGGTCGCGGCCGGCTACCCGAAGCGGGAGGTCGCGGCCAGCCTCGACCGGATCAAGGACCTCGGTTTCCGGTTCGCGACCCGGTCCGGGCTCACCATCTCGATCGACGACGTGAAGACGCCGCCGGACAAGCTGCAGATCCTGGACCGCTACGAGAAAGAGGCCGAGAAGGCCGAGAACCAGTTCCGCCGCGGCATCATCACCGACGACGAGCGTCGCCAGAAGGAGATCGAGATCTGGACCTCGGCGAACTCCGAGGTCGGGCGCGCGATGGAGAAGACCCTCGCGACGATCGCCTTCAACCCGCTCGACATGATGGTCGACTCGGGGGCCCGAGGGAACTCGCAGCAGATCCGCCAGATCGCGGGCATGAAGGGCCTCGTGTCGAACCCGCGCGGTGAGATGATCCCCCGCCCGATCAAGTCCTCCTTCCGTGAGGGCCTGTCGGTCCTGGAGTACTTCATCTCCACCCACGGCGCCCGCAAGGGCCTGGCCGACACCGCCCTTCGCACGGCCGACTCGGGCTACCTGACGCGCCGCCTCGTCGACGTGGCCCAGGAGCTCATCGTGCGGATCGACGACTGCGGCTCCACCCGTGGCATCTGGATCGAGGGCGTGGCCCCCGACGGGCCGGGCCACCGCAGCTACCTCGAGACCCGGGCCTTCGGCCGCCTGCTCACCGAGGACGTCAAGCTCTCGGACGGCACCGTGTACCCGGTCGGCACCGTGCTCGACGACGACAACATCGCCGCCATGCGCGACGACGACTCCGTCGAGCGCATCCGAACCCGCTCCGTGTTGACCTGCGAGTCGCCCCAGGGCGTGTGCGCAGCCTGCTACGGGCTGTCGCTCGCCACCGGCTCGATGATCGAGCTCGGCGAGGCCGTCGGGGTCATTGCCGCCCAGTCGATCGGCGAGCCCGGCACGCAGCTCACCATGCGGACCTTCCACACCGGCGGTGTCGTCGGTGAGGACATCACCCACGGCCTGCCCCGTGTCGTCGAGCTCTTCGAGGCCCGCACCCCCAAGGGTGCCGCCGTTCTCGCCCACCACTCGGGCGTCGTCCGGGTCGAGGACGACGAGACGGGCCGGCGCATCACGGTGGTGGCCGACGACGGCACGGAGGACTCCACGCTGGTGGCGTCGCGCGCCCACCTCGAGGTCACCGACGGCCAGGAGGTCGGCGCGGGTGACGCGCTGGTCGAGGGTCCCAAGGACCCCAAGGAGCTGCTCGAGGTCAAGGGCATCCGCGAGACCCAGCAGTATCTCGTCGAAGAGGTGCAGAAGGTCTACCGCGACCAGGGTGTGTCGATCCACGACAAGCACATCGAGCTGATCGTGCGCCAGATGCTGCGCCGCGTGCTCGTGGCGGAGCCGGGCGATGCGCCGTTCCTGCCCGGTGAGCGCGTCGACAACCAGATTTACGCCGAGGTCAACCGGACGCTCGTCGAGGACGGCAAGACGCCGGCCGAGGGGCGCCCCGAGCTCATGGGCATCACGAAGGCGTCGCTGGCCACCGAGAGCTGGCTCTCGGCCGCCTCCTTCCAGGAGACGACCCGGGTGCTGACCGAGGCCGCCATCGAGGGCCGGAGCGACCAACTCTTCGGGCTCAAGGAGAACATCATCATCGGCAAGCTCATCCCGGCCGGTTCGGGCATGGAGCACTACCGGGACATCCGGCTCGAGATGCCCGACGCCGAGGCGATGCCCTTCTGGGCCGTGGGCGCCGGCGAGTCGGACACCGAGGACCTGGCCAACTGGCTGCGGGACATGGGCGAGGGGATCAGCGAAGACCCCTTCGACTCCTCCATCGACGCCAGCTGGCTGGGTGCGACCCCGACGGCCGAGGACGCCTACGGGAACCCGATCGTCGACGCTGCGTCGGGCTCCGAGGAGCCCGGCACCGGCGCGGCGGAGGCGGGGGCCTAAACTTCTCCCGTTCACATGGGGGAAGGCAGAGGGAGGGGCCTGTTGGCGACACCGCGCATGGTTGCCGACCCGGGAGGTCAGGACGGGTCGGCGCACGTCGGATCGGGCAATTACCGCCTGTCGCATCTGCGCGCCCTCGAGGCGCAGGCCATTCACATCTTCCGTGAGGTGGCGGCCGAGTTCGAGCGTCCCACGCTCATGTTCTCGGGCGGCAAGGACTCCATCGTCATGCTGCACGTGGCGAAGAAGGCCTTCTGGCCGGCGCCGGTGCCCTTCCCGGTGCTGCACATCGACACCGGGCGCAATTTCGCGGAGGTGCTCAAATTCCGGGATCGGCACGCCTCCGACGTGGGGGTCCGGGTCGTGGTGGCCAAGGTGCAGGACGACATCGATGCCGGTCGGACGGTGGAGGACACCTCGCCGGGCGCGACCCGCAACCGGCTGCAGACGCCGACGCTGCTGCGCGCCATCGCCGAGGGCCGCCACGACGCCGTCTTCGGCGGCGCCCGCCGGGACGAGGAGAAGGCCCGGGCCAAGGAACGGATCTTCAGCTTCCGCGACGAGTTCGGGCAGTGGGACCCCAAGAGCCAGCGCCCGGAACTGTGGAACCTCTACAACGCCCGGCACAACAAGGGTGAGCACATCCGGGTCTTCCCGCTCTCCAACTGGACCGAGCTCGACGTGTGGAACTACATCCGCGACGAGGGCATCGACGTGCCCTCCATCTACTTCGCGCACCGGCGGGAGGTCTTCCAGCGCGACGGCATGCTCATGGCCGTCACCGAGCACCTCGCCCCCGACGTCGGCGAGCCGGCGTTCGAGACGATGGTTCGCTTCCGCACGGTGGGCGACGCTGACTGCACCGGCTGCGTCGAGTCCATGGCCGGGACGATCGACCTGGTCATCGCCGAGGTGGCGGGTACCCGCCTGACGGAGCGGGGCGCCACTCGGGCCGACGACAGGATCTCGGAAGCCGGCATGGAGGACCGCAAGCGCGAGGGGTACTTCTAGTGGCCGAGCTCCTGCGCCTGGCCACCGCCGGCTCGGTGGACGACGGCAAGTCGACGCTGATCGGCCGGCTCCTGTACGACGCCAAGGGCATCTTCGAGGACCAGCTCGAGGCGATCCGCCGCACCAGCGAGCAACGGGGCAACACCGAGACCGACCTGGCGCTCCTCACCGACGGGCTGCGCGCCGAGCGTGAGCAGGGCATCACGATCAACGTGGCCTACCGGTACTTCGCCACGCCGAAGCGCAAGTTCATCATCGCCGACACACCCGGCCACACCGAGTACACGCGCAACATGGTCACGGGGGCGTCCAATGCGCACGTGTCGCTGATCCTGATCGACGCCCGCAAGGGCGTGATCGAGCAGACACGCCGGCATGCCTTCCTGTCCTCCATGCTGGGCGTCCCCCACATGGTGGTGTGCGTGAACAAGATGGACCTGGTCGACTGGGACCAGGAGCGCTACGAGCGGATCAAGTCCGACTACATGGAGTTCGCCGCCCGGCTGAACGTGCACGACATCACGTTCATCCCCATTTCGGCGCTCAAGGGTGACAACGTCGTCCAACGCTCCGAGCACATGTGGTGGTACGACGGGTCACCCCTGCTCAACCACCTCGAGTCGGTCTACATCGGCAGCGACGAGAACTTCATCGACCCCCGCTTCCCGGTGCAGTACGTCATCCGAAGCCAGACGCCCGAGAACCCGGACTTCCGCGGCTACGCCGGCACCGTGGCCAGCGGGGTGCTCCGCCCGGGGGACGAACTGCTCGTGCTGCCGTCGGGGACCACGTCGCGGATCGCGTCCATCATGACCGCCGACGGCGAGGTGGCGGAGGCGTTCCCGCCCATGGCGGTCGTGATCACGCTGACGGACGACATCGCGGTGTCACGGGGCGACGTGCTGTGCCGTCCCAACAACCGGCCGACGCTGGCCTCTGACATCGAGGCGACGGTCTGCTGGATGGACGAGCGGTCCCCGCTCGCCGTCGGCCGCACCTACCTCGTCAAGCAGGGTACGCGGACGGTGCGCGTCTCCGCCCATTCCTTGCAGTACCGACTCGACATCAACGGGCTGCACCGCGACGAGGACGCCGAGACCCTCGACCTCAACGAGATCGGCCGTGTCACGTTCCGCTCCACCGAGCCGCTCCTGGTGGACGACTACACGACGAACCGTACGACCGGCAGCTTCATCATCATCGATCCCTCGACCAACGGCACGGTCGGCGCCGGTGTCATCCGGGTGATCGCCACCACGCACGCCAGCCCGAACGTGGTGCGCCACGGCGGCCGGCTCTCCCGGGGCGAACGCTTCGCCGCCTTGGGCGCGGCGGGCGGTACGGTGCTGTTCACCGGTCTGTCGGGGGCCGGCAAGTCGACCCTGGCCGCCGCGGTGGAAGAGGCGTTCGTCAACAGCGGCCGGCCCGCCTTCCTGCTCGACGGCGACAACCTGCGCCACGGGCTCAACGGCGACCTCGGCTTCTCGGACCGGGACCGCACCGAGAACGTGCGCCGGGCCGGTGAGGTGGCCCGCATGTTCGCCGAGTCGGGGGTGCTGGCGCTCATCGCGCTGATCTGCCCCTTCGAGGAGGACCGTCGCCTCATCCGCACGCTCCACACCGAGGCGGGGCTGAGCTACGCGGAGGTCTTCGTCGACACCTCGCTGGAGGAGTGCGAGCGCCGCGACCCCAAGGGCCTCTACGCCCGGGCGCGCTCGGGCCAGTTGCCCGGGTTCACGGGCATCGACTCCACCTACGAGGTCCCCCTGTCTCCCGACCTGCGGCTCGGGCCGGGCTCGGGGTCACTCGCCGAGCAGGTCTCGAGAGTGCTCGAGCTCTTGGAAGGACTCCTCCACTAGCTCGTGGCCCAGCGGGACCGCCGGCAGCGGCGGGCGGCACAGAGCAAGGCGGACCGGGCGCGTCGCTCCTCCCATGCGCCAACGCGCGGGCGCCGGCGCCCGCACAGTCGGCGGGAGCGGCGTCGACGGGCGATCACCTGGGTCGCAGCGATCGGGCTCACGGTCGTGCTGGCGGGAGCGGCGGCGGCGCCGCTCTTGTTCTCGACCTCGGGCGGGACGCCGCAGGGCAGCGCCCCGGTGTTGGTGAAGCGCACGCTCCTGCGCCTCCCGGCCGCCTCCGCCGTGGCCCAGGGCGGCGGGGTCGCCTACGTCACCGACGACCTGCGCGACCTGCTTCTCCGCTTCGACCCCGCCACCGGGCGGGTACAGGGGTCGGTCCACCTGGCGGGCCGGCCGACGGCGATGGTGCTCGACGCCGGCCGCCTGTGGGTGGCCGACATGGTCGACAACCAGGTGGTCGAGGTGGACCCGCGCACGCTGCACGTCGTGCGCAGCGTCACGGTACCGACGGGCCCGTCGAGCCTGGCGGTGCTCGGTGCCAACGTCTGGGTCACGTCGGTGATCGCCAACGAGATCACATCCATCGACGTGCGGTCGGGGGCGGTCGGGACCCCGGTGGAGGTGCCGGGCGGGGCGGTGCGGGTCGCCGCAGGTTTCGGTGCGCTGTGGATCAGCGGTACTTCTGACATGTTGACCTTCTTCGTGCCCGCGTCGGCCCAGGTCCGGGCGCCGAGGTTGGAAGGCATCACGGTCGGCAACGGTCCGATCGGGGTCGCGACGGGCGCGGGCTCGGTGTGGGTGGCCAACGCGCAGGGCGGCACCCTCTCGCAGGTGGACCCGCACTCGCTGCGGGTCCTGCGGACCCTCCGCGTCGGTGGGGATCCGCTGAGCCTGGCCGTGGCCGGTGGTCACGTGTACGTCGGGGACGGGCAGGCGCAGACGCTTCGTTCGCCATACCCGGCACCGGCATCGAAGGCGCTGGGCGTCGGGACCACGCCGCGGGCTTTGCTCCCGGTGGGCGGGGCAGTATGGGTGGCCGGTGCCAACCCGGGGCGGGTGCTCTCGGTGTCGGGCGGCTGAGCCAGCGGCCATCCCGAACCGAGCAGGGGCGAGTCGCGGGTGATGCATCGCAATTCAACGGGTGCCCCGTACGCACCATGGGGGCAGGCCCGAGCGCATCTCGGGTGAGAGTGAATCACGTTGCCATCTGTCTCCCGAGATGGATTCAAACAAGTTGTCGAATACGATCGGCCCCTCGCGGCGTGGCGAATCTCTCCCTGGCGGCTGTGAGCCCGGCTTCGCGAGCAAGAGAGGCAACGTGCTGCTGCTCGTGACAGCAAGAACCCCTGGCTCAACCTCGAAGTCCCGCTTCAGTTCGCCTAATGCGTTGGTGCGTTTTGCGACCACGCGGTAGGACTGCAATGTCTCCGCAGCGATGGGTGCCCACGAGGGAATGAAGCAGGGCAGGAGCGACGAGCCGCCGCCTGCGCCGCTCAGACCGCAGTAGCCTCGAGGATCATCACTCCTGCCGTGTTCTCGTACGACGTTCGTTGCTCGATGTCCTTAAGCTGCGGGTGCTCGCTGACGCCCGGCTGAACCCGCACGATCGCGCCGAACCCTGCCTCCTGCAACTTGGTCGTCAGATCGGCCTCGTCGTAGACGTACGCATGACCCCAACTCCGCAGCGTGCCGTTGAGGACCTGCGCGGGCCGTTCGTGAGGGCCTGGACGCAGCGTGTCCATGTACCTCGCGTACTCTTCAAGGCTGGTCGTGGGACTCTGGTCGAGGTAGATCTCCACAAGATCGGATAGATCGGGGGTCGCCATTCGGACTACTCCTCCTGTCCGCAGAACTCTTCTCATCTCAAACAGAAGGCGCAGGCTCTCCTTCTCGCGGAAGTGCTCTATTAGGTGCTCGGAGAACACGTACTCGAAAGAGCCGGGGGCGAAGGGAAGGGGCCGGTTGAGATCGACGTACACGTCGCCCGATATCAGGTCGCAGTTGAGCCATCCCGAAATTGGGTTAAACCCGCAGCCGAGATTGAGGCGGGGGCTGTCTTCGTCGGCGAGATACTGGGCGATCGCCTTGGACCGGACGACGTGTCCACGCCTCATGTAGTTCTCGACTCCGCGGGCCCGCCAATAGAGGTGCCAGGCGATCGGATCTTGATCCTGCTTGAGCCTTTGGAAGACCGCGCTCGACCTCAGGAGACCCATTACCCTTCCTGAACCTCCCAAGCGTTGGGGCATGCTCCCTCCCCGCCGAATACTCAGAGATGCTCGGGGTCGGCGTGATACAGGGGTGGCGAACTCGCAGCGTGATCAGGAGATGCGCCCCGAACGGCGGTGCGGCGCCCGCCGGCTTCGAGCTCACCGGGGCAGGGGAGGCCAGAACGAGCGGCCAGATCGTGTCCCGGCTGGGCCGTGAGAGTTCTGCTCGCCTCGTCACAGTCCAGGGCGACCGAGCCGGGCGTTCGGGATCGCCGACTCGGGCGCGGTCCGTCCAGCAGCGCCAGAACCAGATGCGCCGTCATTCTGTGTCGGTAAACTGAGAGACTGTCGTCGTGGCTTGGAGAGCCGAGCTGTACGACACGCCGGACACGCCGACATTCTTCGAGGGCAAATCGACGGACAGACGGGTCGATAGCCATCGCTAGGGCTATCCCGGTACGCCGGGATGGTGGGATGGTGGGACGGGTCGGGACCGGTCCCGGTGGAGATTCCTGACGGCGGGGCTACCGTGACGTCGTGACACGATTTGTGATTGACCCACCGACACTGGTGCAACTTGCAGACGGCAGCCACAGCGTCCATCCGAGTCATCGGCTGGTGGCTCCGAACTCGATCCGTTCCGAGGCCCTCGATCTGCTTCTGCAGCGTGTTCGCGGCGGCACGCTCACCGAACAGACAGCCCTGGAACTTCACGAACGGATAACGGGGGTGAAGATGCGGTTGCTCGGCGACCGGGTGTCGCGGCGCACGGCGTGGCAGATTGCCCGAGACCGCGACTGGAGCACACTCACCGAGGCCGAGTACCTCGCCGTGGCGAAGCTCCAGGCCGACGCGCTCATCACCGTCAATCCCGAGATGGCGGCCAAAGCGACGGGCATCGTGCCGCTCGCCCCGTTCACGGACCTGCTCGCTGATTGATCAATCCTCACGTAGCCCAGAACGCCGGGCTGGGTCGAACTTATCGATCCAGGAGTGGACCAAGCCGGGACACGGCACCCATGTCCTCTGGATCTCGGCGGAACTCCTCGAAGCCATATGTTCCATCGAGGCGCGAAAAGATGTCCACGCAGCGGTTGCTTTCATACGTCTGATGACTGACGAGCACCAACCACGACTTATCGAGCCGCGAAGACACAGTCCGCAATACTATTTGGTCGACTCGACGGATGCACCCGTACACTCGCCGGCCCGGAGTGCACCTAGTGCCGCTGTCGGGCAGGCCACGGGCTTATCGAGTGATCGTCAGGGGCACTACTCCGTTGCTCGGGACCAGCCGTCGGTTGACATTTCGGGTCGGCACGTTGGCCCCTCGCATCACGTTTGTTCATCCGGCTCGCGCATCGCCCACTCGAGCGGCATGGCAAGCGAACCACATCACGTCGCACCGCCGGCCCTGCCACACGCCGTGTGAGCGCATGGTCGGTGCCTGCCTCCGACACGAACCCGGCGTGATCTCTCGACCACGGCCGGAGGGTGACCACGGGGTGGGAAAGCGTCACGACCGGATTGTCGGCATCCCCCTCGCGCACGTCTACACCTGAGAAGATAGGAGCACTGTCGGATCCTGTGGGGGACCCTCAATGAATATCTTCGTAAAGGCTCGCGCGGTCGGCGTCGCTGCGGTTCTAGGAGCGACTGTGGTCTTCGGTTCTGTCACCTTCGCGATGGTGGCGCCCGCCGAGGCGGCGATTACGTGCAGTGCGTCTCCGCAGCCAGGCGTCGACTACTACCACTGCGATCTCGCCGGTGCGAATTTCTCCGGCGCTGACCTTTCGGGGGCTGACTTTCAAGGCGCCACGGTGACGGGGGCAGACCTGCAGGATGCGACCCTCACCGACACCATCCTCACCGGCGCCACATTTACCGGTTCCGACTTCACCGGTGCAGACCTCGCCAGTTCCTACGGCGCGAGGGCCGATTTCACCAACGCCATCTTCACCGACGCCGACCTCAATGGCGACACCTTCACCAAGGCCATCTTCTCCGGGGCCACCTTCTCGGGTGCGACGTTCTCGGGCACCATCCTCCGGGCTGCGGATCTGGCGGGAGCGCAGCTGTCGGGGGCCGACCTGGCCGGCGTGAGCAGCGGTCTGGTGACCGGAACCCCGGCGTCGCTCCCGGTCGGCTGGACGTTCTTCAACGGGTACCTCATCGGAGCCGGAGCGGACCTGCGGGGGGCGGCGCTGTCCGGTGACAACATGCCGGGGATCAATCTCTCGGGCGCCAACGTGAGCGAAGCGAAGTTCACCGGTGACGACCTCACCGGTGCCATCTTCACCGGCGCCACCGTCTTCGACACAGGCTTCGAGGATGCCAACCTGACCGACGCCGACTTCTCCGGCGACAATCTCGACGGCTCCAACCTCACCGGCGCCGACCTTTCTGGGACCGAGTTCGTCGACGCCAACCTGGAGAACGCGACGTTACTCGGCACCACCGGTGACGCCACCACTGATGTGACCGGCGTCACCTGGCTCGACACGACCTGCCCGGACGGCACGAACAGCAACTACGACGGCGGCACCTGCCTGGGGCACGGTTTCTTCTCGCCGCTCTTGCTGTCGATGTCGACCACCTCGACCGGCTACGCCGTCGCCGGTCAGACCATCCCCTACAGCTACCTGGTGACCAACCCTGGGAGCCTGACCATGACCGGAGTCGCCGTGACCGACGACCTGGTGCCCACCGTGAGCTGCCCCTCGGGCACCCTGGCCCCCGGGGCCTCCGAGACCTGCACCGGTAGCTACACGGTGACCCAGGTTGACGTGGACGCCGGATCGGTGACCAACACCGCTACAGCAACGGCGTCGGACTCCGAGGGGCTCGTCACCTCGGCACCGTCCTCGGTGACGGTTGCGGCCAACGCGGCGAACTCGTCGATCATCCTGACCGAGTCGACCGCCTCGACCGGCTACGGGGCAGCGGGTCAGACCATCCCCTACAGCTACCTGGTGACCAACACCGGGACCACCACGCTGACCGGCGTTGGCGTCAGCGACGACCTGGTGCCCACCGTGAGCTGCCCCTCGGGCACCCTGGCCCCCGGGGCCTCCGAGACCTGCACCGGAACCTACACGGTGACCCAGGGTGACGTGGACGCCGGGTCGGTGACCGACGTCGCAACTGCCTCGGGGACCAACCCGCAGAGCATCGTGGTCACCTCGGCACCGTCCTCGGTGACGGTTGCGGCCGCAGATTGCGATCCCCCGGCCATCACCAGCGCACATTCGGCCACGGCGGTGGTGGGGAGCCCATTCCACTTCACGGTGACGACCTGCAGCACTGCCGTTCCAAGAATCAGGGCATTCGACCTACCGCAGGGTCTCCGACTGGTCAACAACCACAACGGAACGGCGACGATTTCGGGAACGCCTTGGGTCAAAAACCTCTCCCAGCAATCGGCGACCATCAGGGCAATCGTCAAGGGCCAGACGAAGGCCAATCAGGTATTCGTCTTCACCCTCGATCAAGCCCCGATATTCAAGTCCAACACAAAGTACTTGGCGACGGCCGGGGTCACCTTCGCGTACCCGGTCACCACCGCCTACGGCTACCCGGTGCCCACGATCACCACGAGCTCCGCCCTGCCTGGCGGGGTGACCCTGACTGACAACCACGACGGCACGGCCAGTCTGACTGGGACCCCAGGACCGACTGCCGGGGGCGTCTACCCGATCACGATCACGGCCACCAACGGGGTGGGGTCACCCGTCAACCAGACGCTCGTCCTGACCGTGTACCAGGCACCGGTGATCACAAGTGTTGCCAGCGACACGGTTGCTGCGGGAGTAGTCATGGCGCCATTTACCGTGACCGACACCGGCTACCCGGTTCCAACGCTTAAGGCGTCGGGGCTACCGTCCGGGGTAAGGATCGACGCGGGGACCATCGAAGGGACTCCCAAAGCGACTGCGACACGGAATTACCCGGTCACGATCACGGCTACGAGCAAGGCTGGCACCACCACTCAGAGCTTCGAGCTAACAGTTACGCCTTAGACCAACTATCGTCAGAATGATCGGCGATGGGCTGCTCGCCACCTTCGACGGTCCCGGTCGGGCGATTCAGTGCGCAAGTGCGCTGGGCGACGCTCTACGACCATTGGGACTCGGCATTCGGGCCGGTCTCCATACTGGAGAGGTCGAGGTCCGGGGCGCCGACATCGCCGGCATAGGCGCGCACATCGCTGCCCGCGTGCTTGCCGAAGCCGAACCGGGGGAAGTGTGGGTATCAGGTGCCGTCCCCATGCTTGTGGCCGGATCAGGTCTCGAATTCGAGGACCGAGGTGAATAGGACCTCGAGGGTGTGTCCCGTAGCTGGCGAGTTGCTCTGGAGTTCCAAGCGAAAGACGCTGACGCCACTATGGAGACAATGGTCGAACGTCCGACCGTCATCCACGTGCCGGTGCTCACCGGCGGTCGAACCACCGCTCAACTCCACGTCGTTCTATCGTAGTTCGTTGGTTCCGGTGAACGTGCTGTTGAAGGCCTCGGTGCTTTGAAGGTTCAGCTGCGATCTGCACCTGCCAACGTGAGGACCTCTTTCAACTGGGTCGTGTCCGCTGACAGTCGGTTCAGGATGGCTGTGAAGAGCGCAACGACACCAGCCCAGATCAAACTGGCTGAACGTGATCTCGATTCCAATCTCACAAAGGTGGTCCCCTTCTTTGCCTACGTTGATCCCGATGTGAGGGCCCGACCACCCCCACCATAACGCCGGCCCAGGGCATGGTGCTGGACCTTTGATGGAGGCCCAGACACGAGACGAGTCAAACGGGTTACGTCTTCCATCATGTCGAACCCAGGGAGGGGACGATGCAACAAGGACTTGGGTCCCTGTTCGTGTGGCACCCAGCGTGTGACGATGCTCTGCATGAAGCTGGTGCCGGATGGACGACGCTTGCCAACATTTGGGGCCGTGCTCGTCCTGGCTGTCTGTGCCTCGTCGTGCAGCTCTTCGCCCCCCAAGGCCTCGCGTCGTACGACGACCACGAGCACGCGCAGGACCACGAGCACCACGACGACCTCCGTGGCACCGTCGACGACCACGGCGCCGAGCCCCACCGTGCCTGCCGGGTCGCCCGTGCCCAGCGGCTTCGAGCCGGGATCCGTCACCTTCGTCTCGGCGACCACTGGCTTCGTCATCGGCATCGACTCGACGTGCGCGGCCGGGTCCTGCGTCGCCCTGGCCCGGACGAGCGACGCGGGCTCGACCTGGGTGTCCCTGCCGACCCCGCCCGCCGGCTACGTGAACCGGTTCGGGAACAGCGCCAACGCGCCCGCCGTGAGCGAGGTCCGCTTTGCGGACGCCCTGGACGGGTGGATCTACGGGCCGTCCCTCTTCGCCACCCACGACGGCGGGGCCACCTGGCAGCAGCTCGACCTCGGGGGGTCGGTGGTGGCCCTCGAGACGTCAGGGCGCTTCGTCGACGCCGTGGTCTCGCCCTGCAGCACGCAGGAGACGTGCACCGGCTCCCTCCGCCTCGAGCAGGCTTCCGCCACGGGCGGTTCGTTCACGACGGTGCTGACCGGGCCGACCGTGCAAAGCGCCAGCGAAGGGATATTTGCCCTGTCACTGCACGCCCCAGTGGGATTCGTGAACGTGAGCGGGGTGGGCAGCCCGCAGCACGGGCTGTGGGCCACGCGGAGCCTGGCGAACCCCAGCGGGTGGAACCCCTTCCCTGACCCCTGTGCCGTATCTGCCGAGTACTCCCTCGACGCCTTCGTGGCCCCCGACGTCACCAGCCTCTACTCGCTCTGCAGCGGTCAGGGTGCGGCCGGCAGCGTGATGAAGGAGGTCGTCAAGACTCAGAGCGGGCGGAGCACCGTGGTGGGGCAGCCCCCGCCCGGTGGCGACCCCGAGGGATTGGCCGCCACCTCCTTGGGCACGCTGGTCGTCTCGGCCGCCTCGGGCGCCAGCGAGCTGTACCGGTCGACCGACGGCGGCGTTACCTGGACGACGGCGGTGACGTTCGCCGACGGGGGCATCGGCTTCAACGACCTCGGGTTCACCACCTCGACGCAGGGGGTGGTGATCCACGGCCAGCCGGGCCCGCCCGACGACTACGCCAGCCAGCTGCTCATGACCTATGACGGCGGGGCGACCTGGCAAGCGGTGCCGATCGCCTGACGTGGCACCCGCGGCGCACGTGCATGCCCCGTCGCTGCTCCCGAGGCACCTACCTGGTGGCCAGGGTGCAAGCACCTAGCGCACTGGCAGATAGCAGTCGGCTGGGTGCCACCTATCAGTGACGCCGGCTCGGGGGGCTTTATCGCACTGGGCCCGCTTGCTGGGGCTAACTGCCCTCGACCGGCACTCGGGGCTACCCATCGAAGAGTTGGCCGGCGCGTGTTATGGGGCGACCTCAGGCAGAACCAGATGCTGAATCAGAGTGCATCGTCCCCGATCTCAACACCCGACATCGCCTACCAACATGGTTGCGACGACGACGGTGGGATCTCCTAGAGGCGCGCCTCGACCCGAACCGGCGCTCCTGTTCCAAGCGGCGCTAATGCTTCGGTTTGCTTGCGCGGACAAAGGCACTCATCACGGCCCCATCCAACTCGGCGACGGACGCCTCCACGTCGATTGTCTCTGGAATCTTCACTGACACGATCAGGTCACCAGCGATGCGAGCAAGGTCAGAACGGTCGTAGACGTGAGTCGGTTCGATATCGACCTCCTCGAGACCGGCTTCCTCCAGATTCTCTCGGTAATCGGTCTCGAGCAACGCTCCGGCGACGCAGCCCGTCCAGAGCCCCATTGCTTGCTGAAGAGGTCCAGGAAGGCTTCGGCGCAGGACGATGTCGGAGATGGCCAGACGTCCCCCGGGCTTCAGCACCCGGAAGGCCTCACGGAAGACGGCAGGCTTGTCGGGGGACAGGTTCACGACGCAATTGGAGATAATCACGTCCACCGACTCGTCGGGCAATGGGACAGACTCGATAGTGCCCAGAAGGAACTCAGCGTTGGCCACACCGGCCTCGACCTGGTTTCTCCGAGCAAGAGCCAACATCTCGGGCGTCATGTCCAAGCCATATGCCTTACCTCTCGGAGCAACCCGTCGAGCCGATAGGAGCACGTCTATCCCTCCGCCGGAGCCAAGATCGAGGACAACTTCGCCGGGATGCAGGTCTGCGAGCAGCGTGGGGTTCCCGCATCCGAGAGAAGCTGCGAGCGCGGTGTCTGGCAGGACCTCGGCGTCTTCCTTCCCGTACAGCGTGCGGCCGATGATCCCAGTGGTTGTGCCGGTCGGACCGCAGCACGATGCGTCAACGGCTCGCGCTGCCTCGGCATAGCGCTCACGCACCGCCGTTCGGACCTCCTCTGCACCTTGCGTGGCCATTTCAGCCTCTCAGTTCTGTTTCGCAGCCGCCGAAGCGGGGAGCATCTCGGTCGCATCGTGGGTCAGGCCATAGGAGTCGATTGCTCGGGAACCACCGCGGGTCTGTCGAAGTCACGACCCAGTTCATAGGCCTGCAGGAGGTTCTGAGGGGGAACGGTCAGTATCGAGAAGTTCGAGAATCCGGTCAGTGTTCTCACGGATGTTGGTGATGTTGCGGAACATCCACTTCGGAGGAGCATTGTCCGGCATCCGATCGAATCGCTCCTCCCAGTCGATGGTCAACATCTTCTGGCCGAAGCGCTTGGCAAGGACGCCCAGCCCGACGAGCAGTGCCACGGCTACCAGCACTTTCTTCATGAGCCGATCGTGACCCACCGGGGCGGCCGCGAACAGAGTCCAAGGTCACGGACGAGCCTTCCCGACCACCTGAGCTCCCGATCCGTGCACCTAAGGCTGCCTCCTCGGCGCCCCAGAGCGCCTGTGCCCTAATCCAGCGATGGGGCAGCCCAGTTCGCTGCCGGGCTAGGTGTGACACATATGGGCCTCAACCCATCGTCTTCTGACCGTCCAGCGTCTCGCGGAGGATGTCGGCGTGGCCGGCGTGTTGCGCCGTCTCAGCGATGATGTGCAGGAACACCCGCCGGGCTGACCTACGTGAGTTGGGCGGGAACCAGGGAGCCTCTGGCAACGGGTGGGAGAGGTCAAGAGGAATGGTCGCCACCGACTCATCGGTGCGGAACGCCACCTCTTCGTACTGAGCCAGCAATCCGGCCAGGGTCTCGCCCTCCAGCATGCGGAAGCAGAATTGCGTCGCAGTGGTTCCTTCGTATGCCCGACTACTCGGGACAGGAGTGCACCAAGTCGCCAGCAACAATAACCGTGTATCGCTCTCGATTCTCAATGTCGGTCTCGATCTGCATATCAAATGGCGAGTAATCGTGTTCGAAAGTGAAGAGAAGACCACAGTTGGGACACGCCATGTGCCATGTGTGGATGCCAAAATCATTCGATGTGCGCATGCCAAAAATCGTACTGGTAATCGAACCTGATGACCGATGCCCTTGCTTCCTCGTTCGACTGAACGGGTGGCGAACTGCCCCCGTACGCTGCCGGCAGTGGGGCGCCTTTGCCGCCCGCTCCCGCCGCTCGCTTCGCGGTGAGCCCGGCCCAAACGCTGGCCAGGAACTACCAGTCGTCCAGCGTCCGCGAGTGGAAGTCGATGATGGCCAGCAGGTCTCTCAGGCGCCCGATGACCGCCTCGGTGTCGCCGGAGGGATCGGTGATCACCCGCTGGGCGGTGAGAGCGACCTCGGAGCATGTGGTCAACATCAAGGCAACCCGCAACCCGAGCTCAGAATGTGGACAGGCGTTCGCCGCGACCCACGCCGTCGCATCCCTGGTGGCCGCCCCCAGCTCGTCCGCCGCCGCCAACATGGTGACCTCGTTCACCTTCAACGACGCTGAGAAGCGGGTCTCGGCGCCCGTCACCCGTTCGCGGGCACTGCATGAAGTCCGGGACGAGCCTCATAGGGTCGTCTTCAGCGACGCGGCCGAGCGTTCCCGTTTTCCCACCCCCCGGGGGACGGTAGAGCGCCGGCCGTCAGTCGCTTCGGCGCAGTTTTTCCCCGAATTGAGGGGGTGTTCCCGGTTCGCCGGGACGGTGGGGCATTCCGGCCTGTCGTCTGAGGGCCGAGTCAGCCGGTGAAGTAGGCGACCGTTCCAGCGATTAGGGCCAGCAAATCAGCGGGCCCGCTGTAGCGACCCGTGAGGCGCGCCTTCCCGGGCGCAGCCAAAGTCTTTATGCGCAAATCAAACGGTTTCGATCCAACTCTCCCGGACACCGAGCCGTCGGCTCCTGTAGGCACATCGGCGACTATCGAGATCCGGGAGGTGCCAAATTGACCATCGAGGGTCACTGCTGATGTTGAGTTGAAGCTGTTGTTGGGAACCACCAGAACCTTCACTGGAGCTCCGTTGGTCACCCCGGAGACGGCGCCGTACTTGAAGAGATATTCCGATCCGAGAGTAAACGTTCCATCGAGATCGGTGCTTGCCTTGCCTGCCGATCCCGTCAGGTTCGTCGTTGTCACGTAATTCTCACCTTGAGGAACTTGATCGTCCTGACGCACAGCGGCCTTCAACGTGAACCCGAGTATCACCCCTTGGACACCTTTCGCCGAATGTGTAGTCCTTAGCGAGGCGCTCCGTCCGCCAACGGTTCCGGTGGCCATTGCCGCGCCAAGAGGGTTGATCAGAAGGTCCACAGAGACGTCGGTCAGTTGATCCAGCTCCCTTGAGCCATCCGTTATTGCGGCGGCCTCCCCGTCGAAGTCGAGGACGAAGAAGGTTCCCATCACGGCGAGACCCTGCATCAAGACTGTCCGTCTTCGAACGGACTGAGGTCGGCATTCTCGGCTCGATCTGGCCACGGCCCGATCCTTGCATGTCTTGCTCAGAGGTGCCCCAGTTCCCCGGGCGTCGCCGGGCCGGGGAACTGCCAGGCGGCATTCGGCTCAGTTAGCGAGAGCGCCTCTCACCGGCTGAAACTCCCAATTGGAGAAGTAGGCGAACGAGTGGCAGGAGCTCGTACTGAGAAGGTTCGCCAGGCTCTCTGCGGCGTCGGCGTTGGCGACCGGAATCGAGACTACCAAGCCACCGGATTCGAGGGCACCCTCCAGTGTCCGGAGGTATCCGATATCGCTGCTCATGGCGAGCTCCACCATGCGTACGATCCTTCCCCTGAGGCCCTCCATCCCGCCCGAGACGTCGATCCTTTGGAGACCCTCCTCGCCGTAGAGGACCCAGATGTCGTCTCCGCCAGCATGGAGGTCAGGGCCTAGCTTCTCGACCGCATCACGCCCCACTGTCGGGTCGTCGAAGACGCCAAAAAGCCGATGTCGGGGGCGACCCATGACCTCGTGGGTGTTGGTGGCCTTCTGTGGACTAGCCATCATCGTGTCATCTCCGATCCATCGACCGCCTCGCCAGAGCCGCTTCCTTGCAATCATTGCGCTAGATCCGCCGAGCCCGGTAGGGGCGAACGTCCCGTGGCCACGAGACTGCGCGGGGTTCCGAGAGGTGGTCGCGAACTGGCGGAGAGATGGCGGGCGATCCACGGAGTGCGAGTGGCGTAGTGAGTCAGGCGCTCCGTCTGTCACGATTACCTGAACTGTCTCCGTCTTCATGCCGGGACAGTGGGACAGTTTCGGCACCTCGGGGCGCTGGGTGTGACGGTTGTCAGTTGGCAGGCAGGTGCGCTGCCCGGGAAGGAGGGTCGTCAAGCTCTTGAAAGGAGTTTTGAGGCCTAGTCCTCGCTGCCAATGGTGCCGTAGGTCGGCGTGCCGGCGGCCTCGTAGGTGAGGTGGAGCGTGCCGCTCGGGTAAGTGACCGATTCGATGAGGCGTAGAGCCGCGGGTACGGTCCCGTCGGCAAACACCCGCTTGCCGCTGCCGAGCAGAAGCGGGTACACCCACAGGCTCATTCGATCGACGAGTCCGAAGCGCAACAGAGACTGCAAAAGGTCGAGGCTGCCGATGACGTGGACTTCGTCATAGCGCCCTTTGAGGGAGTTGATGTCCTGGGCGAGATCATCGGCGACCAGCGTCGACTCCTGCCAGGCCAGAGGTGTTGCAAGCGTCCTACTTGCAATGTATTTGGGGACATCGTTGAGAAGGCGTGTGAACGGGATCTCCTCCGCAGCACTTGGCCAGAAGTCGGCAAAGATCTCGTAGGTCCTTCGCCCAAGCAGTAAGGCGTCCATGCTGCTGGCTTGCTCGAAGATGACCTCGCCCGACTCCGTGTCCGCCACTGGAGCCTGCCATCCGCCGTGCGCGAAGCCGCCGTCGCGGTCCTCGTCGGGCCCTCCGGGTGCCTGTGCCACTCCGTCGAGTGTCATGAATTCGGTCACGATGAGTTGGCCCATGGTGTGCTCCTAGTCTGAGCGCGACGAGGTCCAGATTGAGACACTCTCGTCGAATTGACTCCTAAGATTTCCACACGGTCTGGTCTTCACCGGGGGTGCCCCCGTTCGCCGCCGGTTATGTGTGCCCTAAAACTATGGGTGGTCCTGGGGCCGTTGCTTAGTAGACCTCGGTGATCGTCACTTCTGCAAACTTGAGGATTACCCTTGGAAGCGGAGACCTCGACTGATCAGACAGCACATTGAGGAGCATCAGATGGCAAGGGTATTGATGGTTGTCCAGCATCCTGTGAAGGATTTTGACGCTTGGCGGATCGAATATGACAAGGCGCAACCGATACGTGACAAGCACGGGGTCACAGACGCCACCGTCTTTCGGAATGCCGATGATCCGAATGAGATTACGGGGCTGCACTGGTTCTCATCCGTCGATGAAGCTCACGCCTTCGCCGACGATCCCGATCTTAAAGACGCGATGGCTAGAGCAGGTGTGAGCGGACCACCCCGGATCGAAATCAGCGTGGAGGCGTAATTCCTGGGTCGCTCTATCCGCTCAAGGCCCGCCGATACAGAGAGGGTCCGAGAGTGCCCCAGTCCGCCGGGACGTCGGCCGTGCCTGGGGGCGGGGGGCGCCAACCTATGGCCGGGCCTGTAGCACCTCGTTCCAATGGGCGACGAATTGATCAACGCCGCTCTCAGCGAACGAGACGGCGGCCCCGACTTGGTCCCAATCGACGTCCGAAACCTCCGAATGCTCTTGGACACTTTGGGCGGAGACCATGGTCAGCCAGGCGGAGGCGCTTGCGCTTCCCCAAAATGAAACGGGCCGTTGTTTGCTCAGGAACTCGTAAAGGGGGGTGACGTTCTCTCTGAGACAAGTCGCCGAGGACTGAACGAGCGGAGAATCGCGGTCCTCGACGCTGGCGGTAAGCACCCGTGCGTACTCCACCAACTCTGCGATCAGTGCCGTTACGTCTTGCTCCTCCATCACCTCTCTCCTCGCCAAGAAAGGCTATTCGCCAGACGAGGGTGCCACCTATCGCCAGCTTGTAGCCTGATCGGACGTGGCCCTGACGGCCGGAAGGAGGTTGGATGCCGGCGTGCTCCCGCTGCCTCGTTGAGGTGTTTCCGGGTACCAAACTCTGCCCCCGATGCGGCGCCGCCATCAGGCCGCAGGTCATTGCGCGACCGGCGCCCAAGCGAGCCCGGAAGGCGCGCCAACACCTCAACGCCCTGAACGCGAAGGATCGCCTCGCCGGACCCGCCACCTTGACCCTCCTCGTGGCTTTCTGGCTGCCCTGGTACAACATCGGCCCTTTCTCCGTCGATGGACTCAGCGTCCACGGATGGCTCTTTATAGCTGTGCTGAACTCGGTTGTGTTGGTGCTCTATGTCCTGGTTATCGCGTTCGACGTCGGCGACCTCGCGGGGATGGGCCGAATGTCCAAGGATCACCTCCTCGTCCTGATGACTGGAGTCAATGTTGCTCTCGTGATGTTGGGCTTCCTGCTCAAGCCGGACGGATTCAGCTGGTCGTGGGGCGCCTATCTCGCGCTGGCCGCCGCCATCGTTGCGTTTCTGCCCTTTGGCGCTCCCCTCATCCACTCCCATCGCCGGCGCTGAATCGGCGGACCCAAGCGCTCGGTCGTCAACACTTGTTTGCGTCGCTCCGGGTATCCACCAGTGGTTCCGGCCACTTCCGGACGCGCCGAGTCGGCGCCAACCCAGCGACGACGAGGTAGCGCAAATCGCCGGGTCGGGGAGCGGCGGTCAGCGCATCGGCCATACCGTCGGGCACGTGACCCGGCGTCAGCGAGCGACCCTTGCGGGTGTATCTTCGTAACGGCTCATTGAGAGCAGCAGCATCCCCGCTGACGTGACAAGATCGCGAGTCCGAATGGGTATCGAAGCAAGGTGGTGTGTGCAGGTCCGACCTTTCATCGCCAACAGGCAGAGTTATGACTGAGACATACGACACGGGTATGGACCTTCTCATCGAATCTGCCAATGAGCTCGACATGACAGCTGGTTCATGTGAGAGCTCAGAGGATGCAGCACGCCTCTTTGCACTGGCGGAACGGATCCGCAGCTACATAGCAATGAGTCGTCCCACAACGACTCTTGGAATGCCTCGGATCGTCTCCGACGAGGTCCGCCTCACCGATGAAAACGTGATTCATCGGACTGGAGAGTTCAACCAGTCCCACATACGTATTCTGCCGGAGTGACGTATCCCCGTACGGCCGGGAGGGGGTGCCACTACGTGATCTGCTCATGACCGCGCAGGCTCCGTTCATTGAGGAACCGATCCACCCACTCGTCATTTTTGCTGTCCGACTGCCGATCCGTCCTCGGGCAGGGAATCTCGAACGCGTCGTCAAGGTCGAGATGCCGGAGCACGCGACGAACGGTTTGCTCATAGCCATCTGAGGTCGTGAAGTCCTCGTAGGCGACCTCAAGAGGTTCCACGCCCAGTTTCTCATACAGGTCCAGCCACGCCTTCTCGCCCTCGGCTATCAAACCCATCATCCTGACAATCACGCCGTACTGGAAGCGCGGCTTACGGACTGGACGCGCTGGCTCGGTCTCCGAACCGACCCATACGCCATCTTCAGCTGCTCGAAGCCATGAGATGGCTTGGCGCAGTCGATCACGACGAATCAGATGCACAACTCTCAATCCGGGGAACATGGCTTCGAAGATCTGTTCGATGGTCATTCGAGAGAATCGAGGCAGCTCTCGAAGGTTCTCCATCGCCCACCCGACATAGTTCCACATGATCTTCGCCCCGAAGACGCCATTGGGCGTCGAGCCGACCTGATACACAAGCCGGAGGAACTGCTCGCGCTCGATTACTCCGTGCCGACGTGCCAAGGGGCTGTCTTCCCAATGGGTCGTCCCCGGCGGGAAGGCCTCTGGGGGTCCAGTGAGGAAATATTCGCCTGGATGGCCGGCTATTCCAGTATCCGAAAGCGCGCGGGATAAGAGAGTGGAGCCAGAGCGCGCATTGGCGTAGATGAGATAGCACTGAGCACTCCCATCGGTAAACGCTACATCCGCCAACGGCGCCGTGGGGTGGCCCCGTACGTTGCCGGAACGGTGGGGCACTTCGGAGTCAGTGTGCGGTTGTGTGCCACGGGCCCTTCCCGGCCCGCAGGAAGATCAGGCCGAACCGATGACCGCGCCGAACTGGATGGTGCCCACCGTCACGCCAGGTGCCTCGGCACCTTCGGGAGGCGCGAAACCGCGGGCCTGCTCTTCGGTCTCGAAGACCTCGATCGAGACCCCGTGCGAGTGGTCGACGGCTACGAAGTAGGCGCCCAGGAATCCGGGGCCCCCCTTTATCCTTGGGGGTCATCTGGCTTCCCCGTGGGTAGCTGGGTAAAGCTGCAGCCCTCCGCAGTGGAAGAAGATGGCCGTCTTGAAGTGCTCACGGTTGCGGAATCCGTAGGCCATCTTCTTGATCGTTTGGATTT
>JBKQUM010000149.1:0-7769 GCA_052140165.1 Acidimicrobiales bacterium | reverse complement strand
TCCGAGATGAGGGCAGCGACTCCATCGGCGTTCGATGTCGTCCCAAAGAGGTAGAAGTCGGGTCGCTGAAGTGCGGCCTGAACGCCACGATCGGCGAACCACTCGGCGTACGTACCGTCGACATCGTGGACGTCCCGACTGGGGCCGATGGTCACGACGCGCCCACCGATCGACGAGAACCACGTTGCGATGTCGATCGGGATTGCGGACGTCACATCAGGAGCTGCCACCAATCGCCAGCCCACGCCGAAAAGGTCGTCGAAGAGGCCTGTCATCCCGTCGATGGTGACCCGCCCCTGGACGAACAGCTCCCCGGCACAAGACGAGCCCGCAGCGAGGAGGCCATCGACCAGTGACGGCATCGGTGGCACCGGCGTGCTCTCGCCATCGACGACCAACGGCGCCATCGCTGCGTCACGAGCCGCGGCCTCTCCGGGGTCTGCGACGCAGATGATCTTGCCGAGCTCCATGGCGACACCAACCACCGCAGCGGCGTGCGGTATGCGTTCGAGGTCATAGGTGTCCAGAAGATGACTGGCCTCCGGGTGCTCGAGGACGTGGTCGAGCTTCCAGGCCAGGTTCGCCGCGTCCCGGAGTCCCGCGCACATGCCCTGCCCAGCGAACGGTGGTGTCTGGTGCGCGGCGTCACCGGCCAGAAAGACGCGATCTGAGTGCCAGTTTGTGGCCCAGCGCGCGTGGAACCGGTACCCAGCGTGGCGGATCATCGTCGCGTTCTCGGGCCCGACATCCCACGGTTCGAGCAGCTCCCACGCTCTCGCCTCCTCGTCCAGCGCATCGAGAGACTCGCCGGGCAAGCACATGAATTCCCACCGCCTCCGTCCCGGTCCTCCCGAAACGACAGTGGTAGGCCGGGCGGGATCACAGACCTGCAGGTTCGGAGGGTCGAACACCCGGGGCGTGTTGAGGGCCACATCGACGATCAGCCAGTCGAAGAAGAAGCCGTGGTCCTCGATCGGAGGATTCAAGATATCCCGCACGGTGCTGTTGGCCCCGTCGCATCCCACAGCGAACCGGGCCTGGAGCGATGCCGGACGTGCGCTCTCGTCTGACTCTCTGGCCGCCGGTTTCCCGGGCGTCGGTCGCACGGTGAGTCGGACCTCGTCCGCCCCTTGGGTGACGTCGCTCACCTCGTGGCCGCGATGGATCTCGATCAGTGGATGCTCGTCCAGCTTCGCGTTGAGCTCGGCCTCGAGGTCGGGCTGATTGAACATGTTTGCGGCCGGCCACCCGGAACGGCCCATGCCGGTGGTCCTCAGGCGAAGCAGCGGAACGCTTTCCCCATTTCGCCACTCGTAGGTGTCAGCCTCCTCCGAGAGCACTGGGAGAACTGGGCCGATTCCGCACGCTTGAAGGATGCGGGCCGTCTCGTCGTCGAAGTGGACGGCCCGTGGAAGCGGATAGGGCGATGCCCACCGTTCGATCACGACCACCTGTCGCCCGCGGTCGGCGAGGAGCAGCGCGAGCACAGCGCCGACGGGTCCGCCGCCGACCACGGCGACATCGATCGTCCGGGCACCGTTGGGCCCGGTCGGGTAGGTCACGGCCATCTGGGTCGAGCAGTCGCCGTTTGGACCTAGACGGACCAGGCCGCTTGGAGTTCAGGAAGATCAGGGGGCTCGATGAACTCCAGTGGAAGATTCGGCCCCCAGGCATTGGCCACGTGCTCGAGGTCGAACGGGGTCCTTCCCCGCGTTTCCCAGGCCTGGTCATCGTCGATCCGGTCCATGTCCGAATAGAACTCCACGAACGAGCCGGCGGGGTCCCGGAGATACCAGTAGAAGTTGGAGCCCGCGAAGTGGCGGCCGATGCCCCACGCGTGTCGGTTCGGGTCAACCCGGTAGAGGGCGGTCGCCGCGTGGCCGACGTGGTCGATGTCGTCGCATTCCCACGAGTAGTGCTGGAGCAGCGGCACGAGAGAGCCAACGAGTGCGATGTTGTGGTGGTCCGTCGAGCAACGAAGGAAGGCGATGATGCCCCCGAATTCGTCGCTGACCCTGCAGCCGATGCCGCCGACCAGAAAGTCGCGGGTCGCGGCAAGGTCAGGGGTACCGATCACCAGGTGGCCGAGGCGCCGCGGCGGACGCGGGCCATCGAACACCGCTGATGCGCGTGTGTTCACACGGACTGTGGCTCCCGGCGCGTTGGGTGTGACCAACGCGCTCGGGGCACCCCTTATTTCGGGTTCGGCCACCCGGACCGTGAACACGACGCGCGAGGCCGGGTCGACGGCTGACACCGAATCACCGCCGCTCGTCGGCGACGCCCCGCCCGCCTCCAACCTCCGCCGGACGTCCTCCAGATCACCTTCGTCCGCGCACCCGAGGTCGACCGAGACCAGGCGCCGGACGGGCGCTTCGTCGAGCACCACCGCCGCCCCGCCGCCGGAGCCGGTGTAGCCCGAAGCCGCATCACCCACCAGGCCCATCTCGCCGTAGTAAGCGGCCAGTGCGGCGGGGTCGGCGACCGCGGCGCGGAATCCGAGAAGTCGATGCAGGCTCATAGTTCCAAGGCTCCTTTGCCGGTGGTGCAGGGATTGTTGAGCTCGCCGATGACCTCGGCCCCGGTGACGATGACCTCGCCGGGCGCCAGGAAGCGCCCACGGGCCATCCCGACCCCCGACGGCGTCCCGGTGAAGATCAGGTCGCCCGGATACAGCGAACAGATCGACGTGAGATACCCGATCAGCGCGGGGATCGGAAAGATAAGGTGCCGGGAGCGCGACTCCTGCATGCGCTCGCCGTTGACGTCACACCACAGCCCGATGTCGTTCGGGTCGTCGAACGCGTCGACCGAGACGAGGGCAGGTCCGGTGGGACCGAAGCACGGGAAGCTCTTGCCCAGGCAGAACTGGGGTGGCGTGCCGGTGAGTTGGACCTCCCGATCTGAGATGTCCTGCCCGAGCATGAGGCCGGCAACGACACCCCAGACGTCGGAGGGTGCAACCGAGGAGCACTTTGCGCCAATGGCGACCACGATCTCGGCCTCCCAATCCACCGTGCCGCCCGAGAGAGGGACCGTCGCTGTCGGCCCCACAATGCAACTCGGGAACTTCGTAAACGTCAGAGGGGCCGGGGGCAACTCCATCCCGCTCTCCCCGGCGTGGTCCCGGTAGTTGAGCCCGATGCCGAAGACCTGGCGGGGCTCAGGCACCGGAGCGCCCAACTCGGCCTCGGCCATGAGCCCGCCGGCGGTAGATGGCGAGCATCGTTCGGAGAGAGCATGGAGCTCGCCGGAGCGTCCGACGGCGATCATTGGGTCGGCCAGGGATTTGTCGCCACTGACCGTTGCCAGGTCATGCCAATGGCCGTCGCGCTCGAGGGCAGCTCGCCCATTGACGTTCAGCAGTCGGTACATGCTCTCCTCCGTCCCTCAGGTCGACGCGTCATAGGGGGTAGGGGCCGAATCGGCCCCAGGCTACGAACACGGCGAGCGCGATGAGGATCATGTTGATGGGGATGCGGTTGGCCTCGCCGTAGCGAGCGTTGGTGATTGCGGCGCCGACCTGCAGGGCGGCGACCCCGGTGGCCGCCAACGGCACCAGAACCGGCGCAATGTGAAGCAGGCCGGGTACGACGAGGCCCACCGCTGCGAGCACCTCGAGCGCGCCGATGGCGTGGACGGACGTGTCGGAAAAGTCCTCGGCCCACGCCATGGTCTCAGTCAGCCTTGGCCGAGGCACGACGAGCTTCAACCCACCGAAAATGAGGTTCACGGCGGCGAGTAGGCCTGCCGCGATCCACAAGGTGACTGTCATAGGAAGACCTCCAAGGGTTCGGCGTTCATCTTCTTCTCGTCTGGTCGGCGAGGCATAGAGCGTCAGTGCTTGGGGACCGACATCGCTGCCGTCTCGACAGGAGCAGGAGCATCCGTCCATAACGCCTTGTTGAGCAGCCTGGTGAGTGCCCGCAGCTCTTCGGTGGTGAGCGCGGCCCACTGCCGGCGGTGCAGCGCCTTGATCTCGGCGGTGACCCGCTCGAAGAGTTGTCTGCCCCGCGACGTGGCGCTGACGAGCACCACCCGCCGGTCAGCCAGCGAAGGTCTGCGGGTGGCGAGTCGCAGCTTGACGAGGCGGTCGACGAGTCGGGTCGTGTCCGCCGCGCGAGTGAGCAGGCCGTCCGCCAGTGCACCCATGGGCAGCCCGTCGGGGGCGTCGGCCAGGCACAGAACCCACAAGGCCACGTACAGGGCGTGGGACATGCCCTCGGCCCGGCAGCACTGCTCGATCTCCTCGGTGAAACGGTTGCTCACCACGAACGTGGTGATGAACGCGTCGCGTCCCAGCCGGTCGATCAGTTCTTCGCGGTCCGTGCTCTTCGTCATGGGTCAGCTTCGCGTGTCGGTCAGGTGGACCACGCCAGTGATCGAGGCAAGATCACGACCAAGCAGCCGGGCAAGGGCGGCAGCGAGCTGGGCATCGGGGTCGGGGGACGATCCGATGCTGCGCCACGCGACGAACCGGTCGGGCCGCACCAAGATGGCGCCATCGGTGCCGATCTGGCGGAGGCGCGCCCACCGGCACCGGGGGTCGAGGTAGTCACCTTCGAGGTGGCCGATGCGGGCGGAGTCGAGGGGGATCCCACCGCCGACCGCGAGTTTGGCAGCCGCCTCACACCAGCGGTCACCGTCCTCTCCGGCGATCAGCAGAAAGCGTCCCGGGTGCACCAGGTCCAGCGTTGAGATCCGTTGGCCCGTGTCAGTATCCAGCCACGCGTGCGGAAGTGGACTGCCCGGGCGGGTCGAGGGTTCGTAGACCCGGATCGGGTCGACCGGCGCCGGCAACGGGCTCCCGTCATCGACGACGGCGGTCGAGTCGTACGTGTAGCCGTACTCGACATTGTGCTCGCGGAACTCCATGGACTGGCTGGCGAACAGTCGAGTGATCCGCCGTCGGAAGTCCGCGTCCTCAGGGCGATCGCTCCAGAGTCCCGCCATGCGCGCCCACCCTTCTTCTGGGGTGAGTTCGGGGTCGAGGAGCCCGAGCGCCTCTCCGGTCGCCATGTGGTTCAGCGCGTTCTCGACCGATCGGTCGACGTTGCGTTGGACCGACGACCTGCGCTCGGGTTCGTAGCTGTCCAGCAGCGCGTCCGAGGCCACGCCGTCGAGGACGGCCGCAAGCTTCCAGCACAGATTGTGCGCGTCCTGGACGGCGCTCGTCAGGCCCAGACCCCCTGTCGGCGGATGCCGGTGGGCGGCGTCACCGACGAAGAACACGCGTCCCACTCTCAGGCTCGACGCGACGACACCTTCGAGTGACCAACGGGTGATCTTGTGGATCTCGATCGGGAGGTCCCCGATGCCCAAGGCGACGCGCATGTCGGCCTCGACCTTGGCATCGTCGAGGGCGCGTGGGTCGTTGAAGGGATAGTTGAGGTGGAAGACCCACTCTTCGGATTGGGGTCCCCAGCGGTTCGGGCCCATGGGCACGAGCACGGCAATCGTTCCCGTGTGCGGCACCCAGATCCAGCGGATGAGCACCTCGGGATCGGCGGCCCATGCGGAGAGGTCGGCGGTCACGTGGATCGAGATCTCTCGGGCAACGTCCCGCACGCCGACCATCTCGACGCCGAGGGCGGGGCCCACGGTCCGCCCGGCATCACAGGCCAGCACGTAGCGGGCCCGTACCGAGTACTCCTCGCCGGAGTCGAGGTCCCGCACCGACGCTGTGACCCCGTCATCGTCCTGGTGGAGGCCGACGAGTTCGTTGTTGAACTGGACCCGGCCGGGCGCCAGCTTCTCGGCTCGTTCCCGCAGCACCGGCTCCAATCGGATCTGCGGCAAGTTCGTCGTGGCGCACGGGCTGGCCGACGCCCAATCCGGGTCGGCTCCACCGGCTCCCCATGCCTCGATCCACCCGATCCGGCGACCCGCATCAGGGTGACCGGCGAATCCCGCGTACCACGCCGACGCCCGCATGTGCTCCCGGGGGGTGCCCCGGCGGTAGATCTCGGCGGCGACGCCGACGTCATTGAGGATCTCCATCGTGCGTTGGTTAAGCACGTGGGCCTTGGGGAGGATCGACGTCGTCGGCAAGGCGCTGACGAGGAGGGAGTCCACCCCCAGGTCGGCCAAGAGCATCGACGCCGTCAGTCCGGCCCCTCCGCCGCCCACGATCAGGACAGGCACCTCGAGATCTGCCACAGCCTTCTCCTCGACTCGGTCCCGGGAGAGTATATGTTGCCACAATACTCGTTGCAACATATAATTTGACCACTCCTCCCGGCAGTCCCGACCGGGCGGAGGGGGCCGGGACACCCTCCGTGGGCGTTGGTGATCCGCTCCCTGGGGGAGCATCGCGAACACCAACGCGTTCATGCGTCGGGCTTTGACAAGCCTGCTTGTGCCACGCGGGCCTGGGTGGGCTCGGTTCAGGCTCCGGCTTGGACTGAGATCTGGCCGGCCTTGATCGCAGCGAGGAGGGCCTGATGGTCGATCTCATTTTGATCGGCATAGGCCGCGGCGAACCGGACGATGGCCTGGTCGAAGGCGCTGCTGGAGCCGAGGTATCCACCGATCTCGGCTGCCCGTCCGCTCTGGGCATGTGCTCGGGCCAGTGCCCATCCGCACAATTCGAGATACTCGGTGAGCGCTGGTGGTGGAAGTGACTCGATCGGTGCCGACCCTTTCATGTCACGAAGTTGTCGGACGTAAAAGTGATGCCCCTGGGCGCTGCTCGATCCCAGGAAGATGTCACTGGACGATTGCATGATGCGTTGACCGGAGACGACGCGCTGGCCCGGGTGCTCGATCGGGCTCGGCCGCCAGTGCCGTTCCAGAACGGACTGCTGGGCTTCTTTGACCTGCAGGAACAGGGCAGCACCCTTGTCGTCGAGGAGCAGGACGATGAAGCATGCGGTGCCGACGCTCCCCACCCCGACTACCTTGTGGGCCGCGTCGACGGGGCTGAACCTCGACAGCAGCAGGGCGACGTCGTCACGGAGGGATGCCATGTAGGCATCCACTGCCGCGTCGATGAGAGGCCGGTCGGATTGAAGCTCGGGTGGATGGACGACCAGGGGTGGTTGGTCCACTATTCGAGGTGGGCCGTCGCTGGTGACGGTCAGTTTGCCCATCGCCCGGGCCGCGGAATTGCGCCGGGCTGTCGCGAGGGCTTTGTCGATCTGTTTGCGCGGTACGGCGGCCATGACCTTGACGATGGAGTCGGCGTCGACTCGGCTGTAGAAGACGTCGAGCGCTGCGCATTGGGCGAAGATCATCATGCGCTCGCGGTAGCTTCGCACCGCTCCCCGGGCTGCCTCCTCGCTTTGTGCTTGGTCGAAGCCGTGTTCCCGGGCGGCGATCATTCCGCTCGCTGCCAGCCGTTTGACATCCCATTCCCAGGGCGCGGGTAGTGCCTCGTCGAAGTCGTTGACGTCGAAGAGAAGCCGCCGCTCGGGTGAGGCGAAGAGTCCGAAATTCGAGAGATGGGCGTCGCCGCAAGCAACGACCTCGATTCCCGTCACCGGGGTGGAGGCCAGGTCGGCCGCCATGACAGCGGCCGCACCCCGGTAGAACGCAAAAGGCGAGGCGGCCATGCGGCCCATGCGGACCGGTACGAGTTGGGGGATCCGGGCGAGGTTCTGCTCCTCCAGCAACGCGAGCGGATCCGCCCTATCCGGTCCCGGTTTCCACTCTCCGTGTGCTGCTCGGGGTACGACGCGCCGCAAACGCTTGCCCGCAGCAGTCCGGGCCTCGGCGGACATGACCACTTGATCGCTCGATACCATGGGTAGCCCCTCGGTCATCAGTCT
>JBKQUM010000148.1:0-37355 GCA_052140165.1 Acidimicrobiales bacterium | reverse complement strand
CCTCCGCCGCCGCGGCGGCCTGCTGTTGCTGCGCCTGGCTGGCGGCCTTGGCCGCTGCCGCGGCCTCCTGCTGGGCCTCTTGAATTGCGGCCTGCGCGACCTCCTGAGCCAGCTGCCCCTGCACCTGGCTCAGGGTCGACTTCGTTGCTGCAGCTTCCTGCTCGTTGGCCTGCGCCAACGACTTCGCCTGCGCCGCTTCCTGCTGGGCCTGGGCCGCGACGGTCTGTTGCTGCACCTCTTCGGCCTGCAGGCGCGCCTCGGAGCGCTGCAGCGCGGCCTCGTCCCTAGTGAGGTTGCCGACGATCTGGTCGGTGTACTGGTTGCGGGCCTCATTATCCGTCGCGGACGACGAGAAGTAGGAGGCGAAGCCCGTCTCGGGTGTCCCGTAGACGTACGCCGAGACCGCGTCGGTCGTGACGAGCCGCTTGTCCACGTCGACGGCCGATCGCGCGTGGACGAGGCTGGTGCCGATCGTCTGGAGTGCACTCTGTGCATTCTGGAGGTTCTGGACGGCGGTGTTGTACTTGTCGTCGAGGATCGACGTCTGCTGTTCCTCCTGAGTCAGCGTCCCCTCAATCTGGGCGACCTGCGACTGCGTCGCGTTGATCTGCGACTGGTTCGGTGCCGGCCCGGGAAGGGTGGTTGAGGTTGACGTGCCGGTGGCGCCGGCGCCGGTCGTGGCGGCGGCCGAGAACCAGGCGCCAAGGAGCCCGGCGATGACGGCCGCTCGGACGACACGGGTCCGCCTGCGGACAGTGCCCCGACAATTCACTGAACCCACGTCGCAAAGCGTAACGGCTGCGTGGTTGCAGACTCGGCACCTTGCCGTTTCGGTCGGGTTGCGGCCCGTGTTCGCGTGCGGTTCACCTTCGCCACGATTGACCCTGTGAGCCACCGTCCCTAGGGTGCCGTACGTGGAGGGAGTCGTGTCCATCGCTCAGGGGCGGCTGAGAGGTGTGTGGCGCGGCGACCTGTGGTCGTTCTCCGGCATTCCCTATGCGCAGGCACCGGTTGGCGAGCTGCGCTGGCGACCACCACAGCCCCCCGAGGCGTGGGACGAGGTCCGCGATGCGTCGACCTTCGGGCCGATCGCGCCGCAATCGGCCTCCGTACCGGGCATCACGAGCCCTTCGGACCCCGAGGCGTCCGAGCCGCACAGCGAAGACTGCCTCTCGCTCAACGTCTGGACGCCCGACCTGCCGGAGACGCCCACGCACACGTCAGGTGAGGGCAGGCCCGTCATGGTGTTCATTCACGGGGGCGGCTTCACATCGGGCAGCGGGTCCGTGTTCCTCTACCGCGGTGGCAACCTCGTGCGCAACGGCAACGCCGTGGTGGTGACCATCAATTACCGGCTCGGCGCACTCGGCTTTCTCGGACACCGCGACCTGGCCGACCCGGATGGTCTGGTCGGCAATTGGGGCATCCACGACCAACTGGCCGCGCTGGCGTGGGTGCGCGACAACATCGGAGCCTTCGGCGGCGATGCCGACAACGTCACCGTCTTCGGCGAGTCGGCCGGTGGGTTCAGCGTTGCCACGCTGCTCGGGACACCGGCCGCGGCGGGCCTGTTCCGCCGAGCCGTGGTGCAGAGCGGGGGCGTGCACGTGCACTCCGTGGAGGAGTCGGAGCGCTCGGCGGAGCGCCTCGCCGCAGTCCTGGGGATCGCCTCGTGCGACAGGTCCTCACTGGAGCGGATCCCGGCCGCCGAGCTCGTCGCGGCCACGGAGGAGATCGGACGCCGCCGTCCTGATCCGGGCATGATCCCGCTGCCGTTCCTGCCCGTCGTCGACGGCGTCCTTCTGCCCGATCATCCGATGGTCGCCGTGTCGAACGGCGGGTCCTCGGGAGTCGACCTGCTGATCGGCACCAACCGGGATGAATTGACCCTGTTCGGCCTCGGGAATCCGGCGCTCATGGCGCTGGACGAGGAAGGGGTGCAGCGCTGGGTCGCCAATGCCGTTCCCGACATGCCCGCCGGCGAGGTGATCGACGCGTACAGGGCGGCCCGGATCGCCCGCTCCGAGCCGGCGGAGGCCAGGGACATCTGGGTGGCCGTCGGGACCGACGTCGTCTTCCGCTGGCCGAGCCTCCAGCTCGCCGCGACCCGGTCGGCACAGGGTGCCCGCACCTTCGTCTACCTCTTCGACTGGGAGTCGCCGGCCTTCGGCGGGGTGCTCGGAGCATGTCACGCCCTGGAGCTGCCCTTCGTCTTCGGGGCCGTCCAGCTCCCGGTGGTGCAGATGTTCTCGGGTGGAGGCCCGGCCGTCGAGTCGCTCTCCGAGCAGATGCAGCGGGCATGGCTCGCCTTTGCCGGGAGCGGGAACCCCTCGCACGGGGGCATCGGTGAGTGGCGTCCCTGGGACCCCGCCGGTCGTGCCACGATGATCTTCGGAGCACGCACGAAGCTGGTCGACGCGCCGCGCGACGCCGAATTGGAGATCCTGGAGCGGCATCGTCCGCTCGTCTCCGCCGTGCCCGGCTGAGCGCCGACCACGGGAGCGAGAAGGCGGCGGTACGTGCCGGTGGGGCCAGACCCCTGCCGCGCATCTCTCCCGTGCTGCCCACGTGGGTCAAGATTGGTCCTCCGGGGGGCGTAGCCCAACTGGCAGAGGCAGGGCGCTTAAACCGTCCCCAGTGAGGGTTCGAATCCCTCCGCCCCCACTCCGGCCGCTTGCAGGTCTCGGTCTGGTGGGCGCCCCTCGGAGGGCTTGTTCTCCATTCGCCGTTCTCAGTGTCTCTCGAGGTCCCGCTGAACCCCTGACCACACGTACAAGCCGGACACGCGTGAGGGGGCAACGCCGAGGGCACGGGTGAGATCGGTGAGCACCAGGTCCGGGTCGTAGCCAACATGTTGCACGAGGATCGTGCCGACTCCGTAGCGAGCCAGGAACGCGCGCAGCTGGGTCACGAGAGCCGGTGTCAACGGTGGAGGCTGAACCGTCGCCGTGGCAGCTCCCGTGCCCTGTGGTTCCGCATCGCCTAGGGCCGCGGCGAACAAGGTCTGCATTGCCGCTGGGGAGAGCACCGGCGGCGTCGGCGACACCTGCCCGTTCGGTTGGGTGATGATCGCGTACTCGCCCAAGAGGGAGAACGTCATCCCGGCGTCCGCCTGCCACAGCATGGGAGTGTCCCAAAGATCCTCGGTGTACGGGTACGTCAGCACGGTGGAGCCGGCCGCATCGGACGCCAATCTGCCGTCGGAGACGTACGACGGCACGTTCGTCGCCACGGTGAGGTCCGGGAAGCGGGGGATCAGGGGGACGAATGCGATGGCCACTGCGGCAATGACCACCGCTTCTCGGCGTCGGAGAGCGCTCGGCCCAGCGTGCGTGATCAGTGCATGCTTCGCTCGAATCCCCCAACCGCTGAGTGCCCGTTGCCTCAGCCGATCGACACCGACCCCGACCAATACGGCGGAGAACATTTGGAGGTAGAGCGAGTAGCGGTCGGGTACACCGCCCGCGAAGAGCGGCGTGTGCAAGAGCAACACATACGGGAGTGGTACACGGGTCAGGTGATCATCGATTTCGAGCCGTGGTCCGAGCGAGAGAACAAATGCAAGCAGCGCCATGAAGCTGGCGAACTGCACCAGTGCCACTCGACGTCCCCAATAGGCGATACCGATCAGCGCCACTACCAAGGGAATGCCGAGGTAACTTCCGTTCTCCGGATAGTTCCCTGCGCCGAAGGAGTCACCAAGCGCGAACCAGCTGGCTGGTGCGAAGCGCTGGTCGACGGTGGGCACGAACGGAGCGATGAGATCGCTGTGATAGGACGAAAGGATGCTCGTGGGCTGGGTCGGGCCGGTGATATGGCCCGGGCCCGCAAAGTCCGTGTAGATCGGGTAGGCGGTCAGGACGAGGAAGGGAACGGCGCCCCAAGCCGCCGCTCCGAACAGGCGAACGGCGCCTGCTCGGGCCTCACCAGGATGACAGAGCGCCAAGAACGCGAGACCGATCACGGCCATGAGGGCGCAGGTAGCCAGGACCTCTGCTGAGATGAGGTACTGGAGCCCAGCCACGAGTCCGATGCACAGCCCGGTCTTGCCGACACTCCAGCGCCGGCGGATCAAGAGCTCGTCGCCGAGGGCAAGGAACAGGGGCGGGAGCGGGACAAAAAGGAGGTTCAGGTGCACATGCCCGTGGCCCAACATGTACGGAGAAAACCCGTACATCAGCCCCCCGACGAACGCTGCCGGCCACCACGAGGTCCATCGGCGCAGCACCAGGCACATCGAGACGGCCGACAGCGCGAACCCCAGCCGCATCATGAGGACCAACGCCCCGGCCGGTCCGATCGTGAGCGTGAAGGGAGCGGCGAGCAAGCCGAGCAGCGGCATGAGCGTGTTCGAACCGAGGTCGACCCCGAAAGGGAAATTCATCCGGGTGGTGTAGAAGAGGTTGTGACCGTGCAACAAGGCGTAGGGGGTCCAGGCCAAGTACCAGGCTTGCTGAACAGGATCGCCACACGCACAGCTGGGAATGCGGTTGCCACCGAACAGGGGGGCGGGAGCGTAGGCGAGGTACGCGATGACGCAGTAGAGCGAGATGCATACCGCCGGGGGACCAAATCGACGCAGCCTTGCCTGGCTGATTGACGTGGTGTCGGCAGCAGGCACGCCGAGAATGTATCTTGCGACCGATCAGCGAATCCGCCGCGCAGGCGAATGAACCGGATCGAATCGGCGCCCTCTTCCCGGTTTGCGCGGCACCGCCGAACGGGACTCGGGTCGCGCCGCGAGCCTTCGGGCGCTGGGACGGTGTCGTACAGTGTGGGAGGTGGGCTCCTCTACGTGTTTGCTCCGCCGCGACAGAGATTGACCGGCGCGGTGGGAATCACGCACGATACTCTCCCGGCGCAGACGGCGTCCCCTTCGGTGGCTCCCGGACGTCGGACGACCCGGCTCACGTCGGTACCGACGCCGGTTCTGGTCGCGCTGACGGCGATGGTCGGAGTCGCCATTGCCGTCGCGAGGTGTCCTTCTACCATTCGCCACCCCGAGCTGTACGCGGAAGACGGACTGGTTTGGTTCTCCGACGCGTACAACCACGGTCCGTGGAGACCCCTCCTGTGGGCCCACACCGGGTACCTCCAAACCTTTCCGAGGCTGGTCGCCGATCTCGGCCTCCTCGTCCCCATCCGGCGGCTCCCGCTCTTCTTCCTGGTGGTCGCAGTCGCGGTACAGGTTCTTCCCGCCTGCTTCCTCGTCACGCGACGGCTCGAGAACGTCATCCCCTCGCTCTCCGTGCGCTGTGTGCTCGCCCTGCTCTATTTCCTCCTTCCGAACTCGCAGGAGGTCAACGCGAACCTCACGAACGCGCAATGGCACCTGGCTCTCCTGGCCTTCCTCGTCGTCATTGCGGCAGACGGTGGATGGCCATGGCGGGTCTTCGATCTGCTCGTTGTCGCGTTGAGTGCCCTCACCGGGCCGTTCGTCGTCGTACTCGCGCCGATCAGTCTTGTCGTGTACCTCGTGCGACGAAGGCGATGGAGCGGGGTTCTGACCGCCCTGCTCTTCACGGTGGCGATCCTTCAGCTGATCGAATTCGCGACGAGTGGGACTTCCCGCAGCCATTTTGCGCCATTGGGAGTCACAGGTCCTCGGCTGTTCGAGATATTGGGTGGCCAGGTGGTGGGTGGGACGGCGGTTGGACCCCCTGCGACATATGTGGGGCATCTGCCGAGTAGTCCGGTGCTCAGCTTCCTGCTGTTGTTGGCTGGCGCTGCCTTCGTGTTGTTCGCCCTGTGGCGCGGACCCTTGGAATTGCGCCTTCTCAACGTGTTCGCTGGTGCGATTCTCCTGTCAGCGCTCGCCAGCCCTGTCGTGTCCGCCGTGGGCTTCCAGTGGCAGAACCTGACCGTGGACCCCGGCGCCAGATACTGGTTTCTGCCGACCTGCGCCCTCGTGGTTGACGTGATCTGGGCCGGCAGCCATCTGACCCCCCGCAACCGTCTCCTCGCCGTCGTGTCGTTCGCCTGCCTGGCGTGCATCGTCGTGTTCGGCGTCCGAAACGGTTTCGAGTACCAGGCGCTGACCCCCCGCCCCGATTGGGCTCTGGAATCGAACGCCTTTACCCACGTGCCCGCTGGAACCTCCTACACCTTCATAGAGACCCCGGCGGGATTCTCGTTCACATTGACGAAGCACTGAACCCCGGCCGCAACGACCGCGACCATTCATTGCCATGACGATCAGGGGTCCGGAGGTCGAGGTGTTGGGCCCGGTCGTGGTCCGCGGCGCGGCGGAGCCCTTCCACCGCTCGGCCGCCCTCGAGCTCGTGGTGTACCTGGCCTTCCACCGGGGTGGAGTCCGCCACGCGGAGTGGTCGCTGGCGATCTGGCCCGAGCGTCCCGTCGCCCCGCCCACCGTGCACTCGACCTCGTCCGACGCCCGGCGTGCGCTGGGCCGGGCCCCGGACGGCTCCCCGCACCTTCCCCGTGGGTGCACCCTGCGGCTGCGCGACTCGGTCACCACCGACGTCGAGCGCTTCGCCTCGCTGTCGAGCTCGGAGCGTCCGGACCGGCTCTGCGAGGCCATGCAAATGATCCGGGGCCCACTCTTCGGCGGCTTGCGCCGCGCCGACTGGGCCGTGTTCGACGGCACCCAGTCGTGCATCGAAACGCTGGTGGTGCGCACGGCGTTGCGAGCCGCTGACGCGTGCATGGCCCGCGGGCTCGGTGGCGAGGCGGCATCCATGGTGCGCCGGGCGCTCAGGGTGAGCCCCTACGACGAGCGCCTGTACCGCGCGTTGTTGCGCGCCACCGCGGCCCAGGGCAACCGGGTCGGGTTGCGCTCCACGATGGCCGAACTGCTCACCCTGGCGGGGGAGCCGGGCACCGGCCACGCCGAATCACCCCAGGTGGGACGACCGGACGAGGCCCGCCTCGGGTGCCTCCATCCCGAGACGACCGACCTCTACCGTGGCCTGCTGGACGGGCTGCCTGTCGCCGAGGGGCTGCCCGCCAGGCTGTAGGGTTGCGTCCCGCCATGGCGAGAAGCTCCTCAGGAAAATCGGTCGCCCGCGCCGCCGCGACAGGTGGTGGCACGACCTATCGCGGGCAGATGCCGGTGAACTGGTATGCCGCGCTGGTGGTGATCGTCCTGGTCGGGCTGGGATCCATCGCCATCGCCAAGTACAACTACAACAAGACGGCTGCGGTGGTCGAGCCGACGACGACCACGACGTGGCACGCCGGCCTGGCCTTCGACATCTGCGGGACGATGGAGCCGGCCCTCGCCGCCTCGCCGACCAGCGCGACGACGGGACTGACGAGCTCGGGGAACGGTGTCCTGCAGATCGCACCCAAGACCGCGAGCGAGGCGGGCAACAACGCGACCCTGGGCAAGTTCGCGCAGGGGTACAAGGGCCTGACGCTTACCAACACCTCCGTCAAGTACCCCTCCGCCAAGGTGCCGCTGTACACGAACGGTCAGAAGTGTGCCGCCGGGACCCCCGACGCCGGCAAAGTCGGTGAGGTGCAGGCCCGTTGGTGGGTGCTGACGACCAAGACCGGCAAGAACGGCCAGCTGGAAGAGGCCGGAGGCCTGACGACCGTGAAGCCGGCGGACCTCAAGTTCGTGGACCGCCAACTCATCACGGCGGGTTTCGTGCCGGCCAACACCTCGCTGCCCAAGCCGACGTCGGCCATCGCCCCGCTGCTCCAGGTCCTCTCCGGGAGTCAGCCCGCCGCCACGACGACCACGGCTCCCGTCGCCACGACCACCACGACGCCGGGCGTCACCACGACCACCGTCCCGGCGGCGACCACCACGACCAAGCCCACGGCGACCACGACGAGCGCACCGGCGACAACGACGAGCGCACCGGCGACAACGACGACGAAACCCTCGTCGACCACGACGACGAAGTAATGAAGGCGGTCGTCCTCGTTGGCGGCGAGGGGACGAGGTTGCGTCCCCTGACGCTCTCCTCGCCCAAGCAGATGCTCCCCATCGTCGGGATCCCGATGATCGAGCGCGTGCTCGCGCAGCTCTCCTCGCACGGCGTCGACGAGGCGGTCCTGTCCCTGGGCTACCTGCCCGACGCCTTCATGGAGGCGTATCCCGACGGGCGCGCCTCCGGGGTGCGACTGACCTACGCCGTCGAGCCCGAGCCGCTCGACACGGCGGGGGCCGTCCGCTTCGCCGCGAAATTCGCCGGTATCGGCGAGACCTTCGTCGTGGTCAACGGCGACGTGCTGACCGACCTGGACCTGACGAGCCTGGTGGCGTTCCACCGCGAGCGGGGGGCCGAGGGCACGATCGCCCTGCACCCCGTCGCCGACCCCTCCGCGTTCGGCGTCGTGCCCACCGACGGCGAGGGCCGGGTGATCGCCTTCGTGGAGAAGCCGCCGCGCGACGAGGCACCCACCAACGAAATCAACGCCGGGACCTACGTGCTGGAGGCAACGGTCCTCGACAGGATCCCCGAGGGCGGCCGGGTGTCGATTGAGCGGGAGACCTTCCCCGCCATGGTGCGCGACGGGGGGCTCTACGCCCGCTCCGACGACGGCTACTGGCTCGACACGGGCACCCCTTCGGCGTATCTGCAGGCCAATTTCGACTACGTCAACGGCAGGCGCGGCGCCGTGGTGGCCCCCGGGCTCGTCGACGGCGGCCGGGGAGTCCTCGTCGAGGGCGCGAGCGATCTGAGTGGGGAGGTCGTGGGCCCGTCGGTCGTCTTCGCCGGATGCGTCGTCGAGTCCGGTGCCCGTGTCGAGCGCAGCATCCTCGGAGCGGGCTCGGTCGTCTCGTCGGGGGCGCTTGTCGCCGACTCGGTGCTCATGGAGGGCTGCCACGTCGCCGCGGACGCCAAGGTGGTCGGCTCCGTGATGGGCCCCCGGTCCATCGTCGGCCAACGGGGCGACGTGCGTCCGGTCTCCGTGCTCGGCGCCGACGCAGTTGTGTCGTCGGGGACCCTGGTCGACGGCGAGCGGATCGCGGGATAAGAAGTCGCATGCGCGCGCTGGTGACGGGAGGTGCCGGGTTCATCGGCTCCAACCTGGTCGACCGCCTGCTCGTCGAGGGTCACGAGGTCGACGTCGTCGACGACTTCTCGACCGGCTCCCTGTCGAACCTCGCCGAGGCGCGCGCCAGTGCGGGCCGCGCTCTGACCATCCACCACCTCGACATCACGGCGCCGGGTGTCGTCGAGCTCATGGCCCGCCGGCGGCCGGAACTGGTGTTCCACCTGGCCGCGCAGGCCGACGTCCGCGTCTCGGTCGCCCGGCCGGTCTTCGACGCCACGGTCAACATCATCGGCTCGCTCAACATCCTGGAGGGGGCTCGCGAGGCGGAGACCGAGCGCGTCGTCTTCGCGGCCAGCGGCGGCACGCTGTACGGCGATCCCACCCCCGAGGATCTCCCCGTGCGCGAAGCGCACCCCCAGCAACCCCTGTCGCCCTATGGCGTGTCGAAGAAGGCCGTCATCGACTACCTGGCGGCCTACCGGGAGCTGCACGCACTCGAGTTCTGTGCCCTTGCGCTCGGCAATGTCTACGGACCCCGCCAGAACCCGCACGGTGAGGCCGGCGTGGTCGCGATCTTCGCCGACCACATCCTGCGGGGCGACGCCGTGACGGTGTTCGGCGACGGCGAACAGACGAGGGACTTCGTCTTCGTCGACGACGTCGTCGATGCGTTCGTGCGGGCCGCCACCCGGGGGGGCGGGCTCGTCTGCAACATCGGGACGGGACGCGAGACGTCGGTCAACGAGGTGCTCGACACCATGACGCGCCAGTCCGGGGTGACCGTGGTGCGGGAGACGGCGCCGCCGCGGCCGGGCGAGCTGCTGCGCTCGAGCCTCGACATCGAGCGAGCCGGCATCCAGCTCGGGTGGCGGCCGTGGACCGACCTCGCCGACGGGACGCGCGCCGTGCTCGAGTTCGTGGCCACCGGTCTCGGCTGAGCGGGCTCAGCGGAAGAGGTCCTCCTCCGGCGGGCGGATGATCTCGGCCCGGACGGAGGAAGGGCGGAACCACTCGGGCGGCACGCCGCGCACGATGGCCACCGGGATGCCGCGGTCCTTGCCCATGACGAGCTCGGCGGCGGAGGCGAGCTCGTCGGCGACACAGATCTCGGTGGCGACGAGCTCGCGGCCGCCCGCGTCGCGGGTGCCCTTGAGGTCGAGCACGGCGGCCACGCCCGCGCAGCCGATGGCCACGTCGGTGACGCCGCGGCGCCAGGCCCGTCCGAACGTGTCGGAGACGATGACCCCCACGTCGACGCCCAGCGCGTTGCGCAGGCCGGCCCGGATGCCCCGCGCCGAGCGATCGGGGTCGTCCGGGAGGAGCGCCGCTGTTCCGTCCGAGACGTTGGAGAGGTCGACCCCTGCATTGGCGCACACGAATCCGTGCCTGGTCTCGGTGATGACGAGGTCGCCCCGGCGCCGCAGGACCCGTACCGACTCCCGCTCCACCAGGGCCAGCTTGGCGCCGGCGTCGGCGTGATCGACCGGGACCAGCTTCCCCTCGGTCTTCGACACGATCTTCTGCGTGACGACGACGACGTCGCCGGCGAGGAGTGCCGGTCCTTCCGGCCGCGCCGGCGCCACCGCGCCCACGATGAGCCCGACCAGGTCGGTGCCGGGCACGACTTCGCCGAGGCCCGCCACCGGGAGCACCAGCACGCCGTCAGACGACGGCATCGACCACCACGCGCGCCAGGTCGGCCGCCCGCTCGGGCGAGCTCATCACGGTGGGCGTCACGATGCAGCGCACACCCTCGGCCTCCACGTCCGGGGAGCGGTCGGCATCCTGCGTGTCCACGACGAGCGTGCCGGCCCACGGCGCGTACAGACGCGCCACACCCACGACGGACGACTCGGTCCCGAGTTCGGCCATGAGGCGGTCGGCCGGGCCCTTGAGGGCGGCGCCGGCGATGATCGGTGAGACGGCCACGACCCGTTCCCGCCGGGCGGTCAGGGCCTCGCGCACGCCGGGAACGGCGAGCACCGGACCGATGGAGACGACGGGGTTGGAAGGGCAGACGACGATGGTGTCGGCCTGCGCCAGCGATTCCATGACGCCGGGGGAGGGTCGGGCGGCGGCCGCCCCCTCGAACCGTACGCCGCTGACCGGCACGTCGTGGTGGAGGCGGACGAAGTAGTCCTGGAAGCCGACCTCCGTCCCGGCCGGGCCCAGCGCGCTCGCCTCGGCGAGGGTGACCCGGGTGCGCAGCGGGTCGTCGGTCACCGGCAGCAGCCGTACCGCGATGCCACGCCGGCGGCCCAGCTCCGCGGTCACCGAGCTGAGCCGCTCGCCCCCGCGCAGCCTGCCCGTCCGGAACAGGTGTGTCGCCAGGTCCCGGTCACCGAGGCGGAACCAGTCCTCGCCCCCCAGCCGGCCCAGTTCGTCCATGACAGCCCAGCTCTCGCCGGCGACGCCCCAACCGGTCTCGCGGTTGTCCATGCCGGCCAGGGTGTAGGTCACGGTGTCGAGGTCGGGGCTGATGTGGAGGCCGTGCAGGACCATGTCGTCGCCGACGTTGACGATCGCCGTGATGCGGTCCGGCGGCACGGCGCGGACGAGCCCCGAGAGCATCCGGGCGGCCCCGACGCCGCCGCACAGGGCCACCAGCACGTTGCGAGCATAGGAGCGCCGGGACGGAGGTCCTTCCGGCAGCTCCTGGTACCATCGCCGCCCGCTATGACAGAGCGCATCCCATCGGATCAGCACGAGACCGTCGTGTCCGTCCTGCGGGAGGCGGCCAGGGTCAATGGCCCGGTCGAGGCCTATGTGGAGCCCGCGGGGAGCACGGGGCGCCGTTCCCTCACCTTCGCCGAGTGGGACAGTGCCGCCGACGGCGTGGCCGGCGACCTCGCCCGGCGCGGTGTGGCCAAGGGCGACGTCGTGTGCCTGCTCCTGCCGTCGTGCATCGAGTACGCCGTGCTCTACGCCGCCCTGCTGCGGCTGGGCGCCATCACCTCGGGGATCAACCCCCGCATGGGTGCCGGCGAAATGGCCTCCATCGTGGAGCGGGCGGCACCGGTGCTCCTGGTGGTGGACCGCGAAGTGGCGCGGCCGCCGGACACCCTGCCGGTGGAGGTGGTCGAGCGTGCCGAGGTCCGGGCCTCGTGGGAGGGCGAGCCGCCCCAGGCGTGGCCCGAGCTGGCCCCCGACGACCCGGTGGCGGTGGTCTGGACCAGCGGGACCACGGGCCACCCCAAGGGGGCCGTCTTCGACCATGCCAACCTGGCCGCCGTCGCCCGCGGCACCGACGTGTTGAGCCAGCCCGGCGACCGCCGCCTGTCGCCACTGCCGTTCGCGCACGTCGGCTACATGACGCGGCAGTGGGACGAGATCGCGAACGCCGTGACGACGATCATCACGCCGACCCCGTGGCGGGCCGACGATGCGGTCCGCATCATGGCGCACGAGCGGGTCACCGTGGCCCAGGGCGTGCCCACCCAGTGGGCGCTGATGCTGGACAGCCCGGCCCTCGGGCGCGCCGACCTCAGTGCGTTGCGCGTCGCGGGCACGGGCGCGGCGCGCACATCGGCGTCCTTGATCGCCGAGGTGCGCCGCCGTTTCGGCGTGCCCGTCGTGGTGCGCTACACCTCGACCGAGTCGTCACTCGGGACCGGGACGACGCTGACGTCGTCCGACGAGGAGGTGGCGACCACCGTCGGGCGGCCGGTCGCCGGGGTCGAGCTCGCGATCGTCGACGACGAGGGCCGCCCCGTCCCCACCGGGTCGGTCGGCCGGGTCCTGCTGCGGTCCGCTGCGGCCATGCGCGGGTACTGGGGGCGCGGGCCGGGCCGGGGGCGCGCCGTCGACGACCTGCTCGACGCCGAGGCCACGGCCACCGTCCTCGCACCCGACGGCTGGCTGACGACGGGGGACTTCGGGCGGCTCACCTCCGAGGGGAACCTCCAGCTGTCGGGCCGGGCCCACGAGCGCTACATCCGGGGCGGCTACAACGTCTACCCGGCCGAGGTGGAGGAGGCCCTCTCGTCGCATCCCGCGGTCGTCCGCGTCGCGGTGGTCGGCGTCCCCGACGAGGTCCTCGGAGAGATCGGCGTCGCCGTGGTGGTGCCGGAGGCCGGTGCCGAGCCGGAGCTCGACGCCTTGCGGGCGCACTGCGCCCGCACGCTGTCGGACTACAAGGCCCCGGACGCACTCGTGGTCGTCGACGAGCTGCCGCTGACCCCGATGATGAAGGTCGACCCCGGCCGCCTCGCCGCCCTGGCCGCGCCGGGGGCCGAGGAGCGGCGCACCCGCCTGGTCCGGAATCGTCGCCCGGCCTCGGGGGTGCTAGGCAGTGGCTCCATCGGAGAGGCCGACGAGAAGGAGCCCGCATGAGCCCCACCACCAGAGTCGGCGAGTCCGACCCCAACCGGGGGACCGCCCCCGAGTCGATCACGCCCGGCCGCTACGCCGGGCACGTGGCAGTGGTGACCGGTGCCGGGTCCGGCATCGGGCGCGCCACCGCCCGGCGCCTCGCCGCCGAAGGCGCCGCGGTGGCCTGCCTCGACGTGGCCGAGGATGCCGTTGAGACGGTGGCAGCGGAGATCAACCGGGAGGCCGCCGCCGCGGGCGGGCGCGCCATCGCGGCGCGCTGTGACGTCACCGACGAGGATGCGGTGGCCGCCGTGGTGTCGCAGGCGCGCGAGGAGCTCGGGCACATCACCAACCTCTGCAACATCGCGGGCATCGGCGGGTTCTCCCACACGCCCGAGCAGTCGCTGAGCGGCTGGGACAAGATCATCGCCGTCAACCTCACGGGGACGTTCCTCATGTGCCGCGCCGTGTTGCCCGGCATGATCGAGCACGGCGGCGCCATCGTGAACGCCGTGTCGACGGCGGGCATGAAGGGCCAGCCCTACTCCGCGGCCTACTGCGCGTCGAAGGGCGGCGTGCGGCTGCTCACCATGGCGCTGGCCGTCGAGTACATGGCGCGCGGCGTCCGCGTGAACGGGGTGGCTCCCGGCGGCGTGGACACCCCGATCATCCATAATTTCGGCCCCCCCGCCGATGCCGACTTCAAGCTGATAGAGCGGCTGATGACCCCGATCGGCTTCGCCTACCCCCACGAGATCGCCGGTGCCTTCGCCTACCTCGGGTCGCACGAGGCGGACTACGTGACGGGCGCGATCCTCTCCATCGACGGGGCGATCACGACCTGAGCCGCCTCGACCCGTCCCGGGGCGCAGAGCCGACGCGCCTGCGCGTCGCGCTCGATGCGACGCCGCTGCTCGGTCTGCCCACCGGCATCGGAGCCTTCTGCCGGGGCGCGCTCGCGGCGCTGGCGGAGCGCCCGGGCATCGACGTCAGGGCATACGCCGTGAGCTGGCGCCGGCGCCACCTGATCGAGGCCCTTCTTCCGGCGGGTGTCGCCGTGCACCAGCGGCCCATGCCGGCCCGGCCGCTGCACGCGCTGTGGGGGCGCGCCGACGTCCCGCCGGTGGAGTGGTTCATCGGCGGCGCCGACGTGGTGCACGGCACGAACTTCGTGGTTCCGCCCACCGGCCACGCCGCGGCCGTCGTCTCGGTGCACGACCTCACCCCGCTCCATCATCCCGAGCTGTGCAACGCGGCGACCCTGGCCTATCCCGGGCTGATCCGCCGCGCCCTCGGGCGCGGCGCGTGGGTCCACGCCGACTCGGCGTTCGTCGCCGGCGAGGTCGTCGAGGCGTTCGGGGCCGATCCCGCCCGCGTGCGGGTCGTGGCGCCCGGCATCCCGGATCTCCCACCGGTCACGGGCGCCGAGATCGCCGGCACGCTCGGCCGGCTGCTGCCCGCGGCGTGCGGGCGGTACTGCCTCGCCGTCGGGACCGCCGAGCCGCGCAAGGACCTGCCGGGACTGGTGCGCGCCTTCGGGGAGGTGGCCGCCCGTCACGACGACGTCGCCCTCGTGCTCGCCGGCCCGCCCGGATGGGGCGAGGAGGCACTGGCGGCGGCGGTGGCCGCATCGCCGGCCCGGGCCAGGATCGTCCGGACGGGGTGGGTCGAGGAGCCCGACCTGGCCGCCCTGCTCACGCGGGCCACCGTCCTCGCCTACCCGTCGCTCTACGAGGGGTTCGGCTTCCCACCCCTGCAGGCCATGCGGGCCGGTGTGCCGGTGGTGGCCAGTCGCGCCGGCTCGCTGCCCGAGGTGCTCGGGGACGGCGCCCTCATGGTGGACCCCGGCGACCACGGCGGGCTCGTCGAGGCGCTCGACTCGTGCCTGTCCGACGAGGCGCTGCGGGCCGGGCTCGTCGCGGCGGGCGCCGCCTGGTCCGCCCGGTTCTCGTGGGAGCGGTGCGGGGCCGGCCTCGAGGAGCTCTACCGCGACGCGGCGGGGCGGCATGGCTGAGGGCGCGCCGCCATCGGTGCTCCTCGCCGTCGAGCAGCTCCGGCGCCAGGTGCCGGGCGGCATCGGGGCGTACGCCCGCGGCCTCCTCGGCGGCCTGGCGGAGCGGTCCCGGGAGGGTGACCCGGTCGACGTCACGCTCCTCGCCAGTCGGCCGCCCGGCCGTCGGGCCGACGACCCGCTCGCCGCGTTCGGCAGGCCGGTCATCGCCTCGCGGCTCCCGGGACCGCTCCTGACACGGGCGTGGGACCACGGGTTGCGCCATGCCCCCTCCGGTTTCGACGTCGTGCACTCGGTCTCGCTGGCGACACCGACGGCGCGGCCGTCGAGCGGGAGCCGCGCGGTGGTGACCGTCCACGACGTGGCCTGGCAGCGGCATCCAGAGGCCACGACGCCGCGTGGGAGGCGGTGGCACCAGTCCGCACTGGTCCGGGCCCGCGAGGGCGGGGCGGCGCTCGTCGTCCCGTCCCGGCTGGTCGCCGCGGATGTGGCGGCCTTCGGCGTCGACCCGGGGCGCATCACCGTCGTCCGGGGTGGTGCCGACCACCTTCCCGAACCCGACCCGGCGGCGACCGAGGCGCTGCTCGGCCGCCTGGGGGTGCCCGGCGAGTTCCTCCTCACCGTCGGCACGCTCGAGCCGCGCAAGAACGTGGACCGCCTCGTGCGCGCCTTCCACACTGTGCGCCCCTCGCTGCCCGGCCCGTGGCCCCTCGTCATCGTGGGCCCGGCCGGCTGGGGTCGGGAGCCGTCCACGCGCCACGACACCGACGGCATCGTGTTCACGGGGTCGGTGTCCGGGCCCGTCCTCGCCGGGCTCTACCGGCGGGCGCGCGCCTTCGCGTACGTGCCGCTGACCGAGGGCTACGGGTTGCCGCCGCTCGAGTCCATGCGGGTCGGGACGCCGTCGGTGGTGTCCGACGAGGTGCCGAGCGTGCACGACCTGGGCGAGGTGGGGCCGGCGCCGGCCCGCATCGTCGACCCGTTCGACGTCGAGGACATCGCGGCCGGGCTCGCGGCGGTCCTCACCGACGACGCGCTCCGGTCCGACCTCGCGGCGCGCGGTGCCGCGCACGCGCGCTCGCGCACCTGGGCGACGGTGGCCCGTGAGCACGTCGCGCTCTGGAGATCGCTGCGGTGACGTCCGCCTTGGGTCTCGCACTCGATGTCTCGGCCGTCCCGCTGCATCCCGGTGGTGCGGGCTACTACACCATGGCCCTGGCGAACGGCCTGTCGCAGCGCGACGACGTGGACCTCACCCTGATTGCCCGTCGCGGCGACGAGGACCGCTGGAGCACCCTGGCCGCCGGCGCCGGGGTACGCGGCACGGTGCCCCGCTCGCGGCCGGGCCGGCTCGCGTTCGAGCAGATCGGTGTCTCCTCCGTGCTGCGCTCCCTCGACGTGCAGGTCCATCACGGGCCCCACTACACGATGCCGGCACGGTCACCGGTGCCGTGTGCGGTCACGGTCCACGACTGCACGTTCTTCGACCATCCCGAGTGGCACCTCCGTTCGAAGGCCGTGTTCTTCCGCCGCGCCATCCGCCGCGCCGCCCGCCACGCCGGCGTGCTGATCTGCGTCAGCCACGTCACGGCCGACCGCCTGCAGGAGTGCTGTGAGGTGCGGGCGCCGATCGTCGTCGCACCGCACGGGGTGGACCACCGCCGGTTCTCGGCCACCGAGCCCGCGCAGGGTGCGGACCGCGACGACCTGGCCGCCCTCGGCGTGCCCCTGGACCGGCCGCTGGTGGCCTTCGTCGGCACGCTCGAGCCGCGCAAGGGCGTGGCGACGCTGGTGGCCGCGTTCGACCTGCTCGCCGACTCCCAGCCGGACCCCGTGCTGGTGCTCGGGGGGCAACCCGGGTGGGGGATGGCCGAGACCGAGCGGGCCCTTTCGGCCGCCCGCCACCCCGAGCGGATGGTGCGCACCGGGTACCTGCCTGACCCGGCGGTGCCGGCCTTGCTGCGGCAGGCGGCGGTCGTGGCGTATCCGGCGCTCGAGGAGGGGTTCGGGTTGCCCGCCCTCGAGGCCCTGGCCTGCGGTGCCCCGCTCGTGACGACGGAGGGGACGGCAATGGCCGAGGTGGCGAGGGGGGCGGCACTGCTGGTGCCACCGGGGGACGTCGCCGCGCTGACCGGGGCACTCGAGGCGGGGCTCCGGGAGGGTCGCGCCACGGAGCGCCGGGCGCTGGGCATCACGGTGGCGGGGGAGCACACGTGGGAGGCGAGCGTGGCGCGGCACATGGACGCGTATGCGCTGGCGCTGGCGGGCCGGCAGTAGGGTTCGGCGGGTGCGCGCGCTCATCACCGGCGGCAAGGGCTTCGTGGGCAACTGGCTCGCTGCGCACCTGAAGGATCGAGGGGACGAGGTCGCCGTCATCGACATCGAGACCGACGTCGCCGACGGCGCGGCGGTGCGCCGGGTCGTGGCCGACGTCGTGCCCGATGCGATCTACCACCTGGCCGCCATGACACACGTGGGCGACAGCTGGGACGACCCCAGCCGGGTGCTGCGGGTCAACGTGCTGGGTACGGCCGAGATCCTGGCGGCCGCGCGGACGTTGACGGCGCGCCCGCGCGTGCTGATCGTGAGCTCGGCCGAGGTGTACGGCGTCGTCGACCCGGGCCGGCTCCCGCTGGGGGAGGACACGCCGACGGCGCCCGCCAGCCCCTACGCGGCGAGCAAGCTCGCAGCGGAGGACGTCGCCCTGCAGGCGTGGCGGGGGTACGGGCAATCCGTCATCGTGGTGCGGCCCTTCAACCACATCGGCCCCGGTCAGTCCCCGAACTTCTTCGTGCCCGCCCTGGCGAAGCGGATCGTCGACGCGCGCCGTTCGGGCGCCACGGCGCTGCGGGTGGGCACGCTGACGACCCGGCGGGACTTCACCGACGTGCGTGACGTCGTGGTGGGCTACCGCCTGCTGATGGAGCGGGGCGCTCCCGGGGAGGTCTACAACGTGTGCTCGGGTCGCGACGTCGCCATGTCGGAGGTCGCTGCGCAGCTCCTTGAGCTGGCCGGCGCGGACCTCACGCTCCAGACCGACCCCGAACTGGTACGCCCGGTCGATGTGCCCGTGCTCCGCGGCACCGCCGCGAAGCTGCACGACGCCACCGGATGGGAGCCGGTGATCCCGCTCGCGACGACGCTCGCCGACGTCCTGGCCTCCTGGGAGGCGGACTGAGGGCGAGCGTCGTCGGCGTGTGAGACGCGGATGCTCAGGAGTTGACGAGCTGGCGGATCTGGGTCCGCACCTCGCGAGCCTGCTCCCGTGCCTTGCTGGTCAGTTGCGTGACCGTCGGGGGCAACTTGTCCTCGAGTGGCTGAAGGGTGGTCTCGACGAACTGCACGGCGGACTCGGCGAGGTCGTCCACGTGGCGCATCCCCTTGGCGACGCTGTCGCGCACCTCGCCGATGCGCTGGTCCAGCGCGACGTCCCCGGAGAGGCGGTTCTGCAGCTCGATTCGCTGCACCTGGGCGCGCTGGTAGCCCAGCACGCCGAGGCCGACGGCGACGTACGCCGCGTCCCGGGCCAGGTCTGTGACACCCTTCGAGAGGGTGGTGATGTTGGTGGTTACGTCAGGCATGGGAGCCTCCTGTCTGGTCGGTTCACTCCGAAGAGCCGCTCGCAGCGGCCCGCCGGCCAGACCTCTGCGTTCACGTGCAAGAGTATCACCTTTGTTAAACAGTAGCAAGCAGTGGGGGGTGAATTCCGTGCCTGAGGGGCCGATGGTGAACCGGATAGCCTCTGGCACCTGATGGACGCCCAAGTGCCGGCCGTGGTCGCCGTCGTGGTCACGACCGATCCCGGGCCCTGGTTCGAAGAGGCCCTCGCATCCCTGGCCGCCCAGGATTACGGCGAGCTCTCGGTCCTGGTCCTCTCCACGGGTGACGACGGCGCGGAGGTCACCGAGCGGGTGGGGCGCATCCTCCCGGACGCGTTCGTGCGGCACCTGCCCGGGCGGCCCGGCTACGCCGCGGCCTCCAACGAGGTGCTCGGCATGGTGGAGGGCGCGGCCTTCTACCTGCTGTGCCATGACGACGTCGCGCTCGACCCCGACGCCGTCCACAACATGGTCGAGGAGTCGTTCCGCTCCAACGCCGGCGTGGTGTCCCCGAAGTTCGTCAACTGGGACGACCCGAGCATCCTCCTGCACGTCGGGATGAGCTGCGACAAGACCGGCGCCGTCGTCGACCGCATCGTCGAGGGCGAGGTCGACCATGGCCAGCACGACGCCGTCCGCGACGTGTTCGTCGCCCCGGGCGGGTGCATTCTGGCGCGGGCTGACCTGTTCGCCGAGTTGAAGGGCCTCGACGCCGGGATCGTGGCCATGGGCGAGGACCTCGACCTTTCGTGGCGCAGCCAGGTGGCGGGGTCGCGTGTGGTCGTCGCACCCGAGGCGCGCGTGCGGCACCGCGAGGCCGTCGCGGGTGGCCTGGAGCCCCTGGCCGTCCTCGGCGTGGACGAGGGACGCCACACGATCACCATGCAGATGCTCCAGCGACGCCACGAGCTGCGCGCCGTGCTCAAGTGCTACACCCGTCTCAGCCTGGTGCGTGTGTTGCCGCAGGCCGCCCTGCTGGCCCTCGGCGAGGTGATCGTCGCTCTGCTGGCGCGCGATCGCGACCGGGTGCGCGCCGTCGTCGGTGCGTGGAGGTGGAACGCCCGCCGCCTGACCGAGATCTCCCTGCTCCGGGGGGAATTGGCCGAGCACCGCCTGTTCCCCGACGCCGAGGTGCGCCGGCTGCAGGTGCGCGGCAGCGCGCGCCTGTCGCGCTACTTCAGCCGTCTCACGCACCAGGGCCTCGAGGCCGCCAATGCCGTCGCCGTCTCGAGGGAGCGGGCGGAGCAGCACGACGAGCGCGCCGAGGTGGCGGTCCTCACGGGCAGCGTCGGGTCGGCCTTCAGCGAGGACACCGACTTCGACGAGCTCGACGACCTGGGCCGGCGCGCCGGCCGGGACCGCTTCGGACGCAAGGTCCGTTCGGTCCCGCTCAGCACCGGGCGCCAGCGCGCCGTGGCCATGGTCATCGCGCTGGCGGTGATCGCCGTGGGCACGCGCGACCTCTTCTTCGGGACCCTGCCCCTCGTGGGTCAGCTGGCCCCCCTCCCGTCGTGGTCGGCGAGCTGGCACCACTTCTTCTCGGGGTGGCAGTCGGCCGGCGTCGGCACCACTGCGCCGGCCTCACCCGCCTTCGGCGTCGCCGGCATCACCGGCACCGTCCTCTTCGGCGCCATGGGCACCGCGCAGAGGGTCCTGCTGCTGGCCTGCATCCCCCTCGGCGCGTGGGGTGTCTCGCGTTTCATGCGACCCCTCGTCTCGCCCCGGGCGCGCGTGATCGCCGTCATCTGCTACCTCGGTCTCCCGCTGCCCTACGGCGCGCTGGGCACGGGACGCTGGGACGGCCTGATCGCGTACGCGGCCTTCCCGTTCATCGCGCTGCGGCTGGCCCGGGCCGCACGCGTCGCGCCGTACGGGGTGGAGCCCGGCCCGAAGTGGCGCACCCGCCCGGCGGGCCAGGTCGCCATCCTCGGCGCCGTCATCGCGGCGGCGGCGGGCTTCGCGCCGGCGGTCGTCCCGCTCGTCATCGTCACGGCGCTGGCGTGGGCGGTGGGCTCGGTGCTCGTCGGATCGCGCGACGTCGGCTGGCGGCTCCTGGTGGTGGCCGCGGAGGGGATCGGCGTGGCCCTGGTGCTGGCCGCGCCCTGGGTCATCGGGACGGTGCTGGCGGGGAAGGCGTCGGTGGCGATCTTCGGCCTGCCCATCGCCGCGGCGAACGCCCCGGGCTGGGGCGAGGTCATCCGATTCGCCATCGGCCCGGCCGCCCGCTCGCCCATCGTCTGGCTCCTCGTGGTGGCGGCGGCGCTGCCCCTGGTCCTCGGGCGGGGGACCCGGTTGCTCTGGGCGGCGCGCCTGTGGGTCATGGCCTGCGCGTCGTGGGGCCTCGCCTTCGCCGCGACGCGGGGTGACATGGGATCCTTCACGCCGTCCGAGTCCGTCGTCCTGGCGCCGGCCGCCCTTGCCGTCGCCGCCTGCGTCGGCCTCGGGATCTCCACCTTCGAGAACGACCTCACCGGCCGCGAATTCGGCTGGCGCCAGGTGGTGAGCGTCGCGGCGCTCGTCTTCGTGGCGCTCGGCCTGCTCCCGGTGGTGGGGGGTGCCGTCGGCGGCCGCTGGGACCTCCCGTCCCAGGGGGTGGAGCAGCCGCTCGCCTTCCTGAGCCGTCCGAGCACGACCGGCGTGACACGGGTCCTGTGGCTGGGCGACCCGAGGGCACTGCCCGCCGGCGGCTGGACGGTGCAGCCGGGCCTGGCCTTCGCGCTGACGCCCGCGGGGCTGCCCGACTCGGCGCAGGTGTTCACCCCCGCCGGCGCCGGGCCCGCCCGGCTCGTGGCCGACGCCGTCCAGCTCGCGGTGTCGGGCGGGACCGTGCACCTCGGCCGGCTGTTGGCGTCCGCCGGCGTGCGCTATGTCGTGGTCCTCGACGCCGTGGCGCCCTCCATGGTGGGCACGGTGCCGGCCTCGGTCAGCGCCCCGCCGCCCGCCGGGCTCGACACCGACCTCCTCGAACAGGACGACCTGCAGGTCGTGCCCGGCGAGCTCGGCGTCCAGGTGTTCGAGAACGGGGAGGACATGCCGGTGACCGGGGTCCGGGCGGCCGCGCTGCCACCGGTGCGCACGTGGTCGTACCCGGGCGCGGCGGACGTGGCGGGCTGGCAGCCCGTGTTGGGCGCGCTCTCGAGCGGCGGCCCTGCCATCGGCCGTGTGACGGCCGGCACCCTCTACGCCGGGTACGCACCGGCCGGGAGCTTCACCCTGAGCATCGGCGGCCGCGCCGTGCCGCAGCGCCCCGCGTTCGGCTGGGCGGCGCAGTACGCCACCGCCACGGGTCAGGCGTCGCTCTCGCTGTCACAGTTTCCCTATGTCCCCCTGGCGGTCGCGCTCGAGCTGGCGGCCTGGCTCGTCCTGGCTGCCGCGCTCGTCGGCCGGCCACGACGTTCGGCCGCGACCGCGGGGGAGGGCGTGACGCCGTCGCCGCTCGCCGAGGGGGAGCCGTGAGCCCCGCCCATCGCAGGCCCGAGCGCCGGTGGCTGGTCCTGGTCCTCGTGGTGCTGGTGGTCATGGGGGTGGGCATCGCCGCCGGCGCCCGCGGCACGCCGTCGCCGGTCGGCGCGCCGGGGCCGCCCGTTTCCCTCGTCAGTGCGCCCGATGCCGAGTCGTCGGCCTGGTACTGCACCGGGCAGTCGACGGCGTCGGGGATCTCGCCCGGCTTCGTCGTCCTCACCAACAGCGCGGGCAGCGCCGTCGACGGCACCGTCACGGCGGTGAGCGACGCCGGCGCGGCCGTGCACACGGCGGTGTCGGTCCCGGCCCGCAGCGCGGCCGTCCCGTCCATCCCGGCGCTCTCCTCGGGGTCGTGGGAGGGCGAGACCGTGACGGTCTCCGGTGGCGGGGTGGCGGTGACCCAGGTCGTGCACGGCTCCTCGGGCTGGTCCCAGTCGCCGTGCCAGAGCACGACCGCAGCCGACTGGTACTTCCCCGGCGGCACGACCGCCAATTCGGACCCGCTCTACGTCTCGTTGCTCAACCCGACGTCGACGCCCGTCGTGGTCGACCTCACCTTCATCACGCCGACGGGCGCGGTCCATCCCATCAACTACCAGGGGATCGTGCTCCAGTCGGGCCAGGTCCAGGTGGAGAACGTGGCGTCCGAGGTGCAGAACGCGTCGACCGTGAGCACCGTCGTCGCCACCAGGACCGGGCGGGTCGTCGCATCGGAGGTGCAGGGGTTCTCGGGGTCGTCGGCCGGACTGGCCCTCGTCCCGGGGGCGGCACATCCCGAGTCGCAATGGACGTTCCCCCAGAGCCAGGACGTGACGGGCGGCTCCTCGGAGATCGACGTCTTCAACCCGGGGACGGCGCCCGAGTCGGTGACGGTGCACCTGCGCCTCGCCTCGGGCCCGCTGGCCCCGCTGAGCGACAAGGTCGCCCCGGGCACGACCTGGGCCCTGGACACGGGCGCGCAGACGCGGATTCCCCACGGCGCCACCTACTCCGCCGAGGTCGACGCCACCGGCGGCCCGGGCGTGGTCGTGGGGCGGACGGTCGTCCTGCCGGCGTCGTCGAGTGCGCCCCAGGCCGGCATGGCGCTGGCCGTGGACGGCCTGAGCACGGCGTCGCCGACGGGTGCATGGTTGGTGCCCGGACCCGGCACGGCTGCGAGCCCCGCCGTGGACGGCGTGTCGCTCAACTCCCTGGCGCTCACCAACACCTCGGGTGCGACCGTGCGCTACACCGTCGACGACGTGACCCCGTCGGGTGACCGGAGCATCGGTGCGGGGACGCTGCCGGCCGGCGCGACCGGCTCGTTCTCGAGCGCGGCCCTCCGGGGTGCCGGCTACGACCCGATCGTGGTGCGCGCGAGCGGCCCGATGGCGGTGAGCGAGGACCTCGGCCCCTCCGGCGGCGTCGGCGTGGTGACCATGCCCGGCATCCCGCTCGCTGCCGCCATCGGCCTCTGAGCGTCGTCGCTACAGGTTGTGCCGCTGATAGCGGCGCCACAGCGCGCGCCCTCCGACAAGGAGGACACCGAGGCAGAGCAGAGCGAAGAGCGCCGGACCGGCGAAGCGGATCACAGCCTCCACGCCGGCGACGAACCCGCCCACGCTGTCGTGCCAGGCCCGGACCACGCCTGACTCGGGCACCGGCCCCGGGCGGGCCGGTGCCCCCTCGCTGACGCCGACGGTCAACGTCGAGTACGACGTCTGGCTGTCGAGGAGGTTCAACTGGCCCTGGAGTTGCTCGATCTGGGACTGGATGCCGTCGAGCTGCTCCTGCACGGCCAGCACGTCGCCGACCGTCGTGGCCTTGGCCAGGATCGTCAGGTACTGCTGCCTGCTGTCCTCGAGCGCGGTGAGGCGCGACTGCAGGTCGACGTACTGGCCCGTGACGTCGGTGGCCTTCGTCGTGAGGTCCGTTGTCCTGCCGAGTGCCTGGGCCGCCTTGAGCACCGTCGTGAAGTCGTCGACCGGCACCTGCAGCGTGATGCTGCCGTAGGGCGCGCCGCCCGTGCCGGCGCCGGACTGCGTCTGCGAGGTCGCCACGAAGCCCCCGTAGGCTCCCGCCAACGACGTCAGCCGCGTCATGGTCCGGCCGAGGTCACCTTGTCCGACCGAGAGCCCGAGGGTCCCGGTCTGCTCGATCTTCGAGGGCTGCCCGACGGCGCCGCCGGGCAGTGGGGGCACCGTCGAGGGCGTCGTGACCGCAGGCGTCGACACCCCGGCGTGTTGCGACCCGGTGGAGGGCAACGGCGACGCGGCGCCGGGCGACGACGCCGCGCCCTGCGGCACGGTCGTCGTGGCGGGCCCGGGAGGCGCGAGGACCCCCGTCCGAGACAGGCCCGAGGTGAGGGTGGGCCCCGACGGCGAGCGCACCAGGGCACCCACGGTGCCGGCGACGACGAGGGCCACGACGACGCAGGCGGCCGCCGAGAGGATGCGGTGCCGGCCGGCGGCGGCCGAGAGCCGCCGCACCCGGCCGTCGCGGATGGGCGAGGCCCCGTCGGGTGCGGCGCCGTCCGCGCCGGTGTCGCCGCCGTCACCGGCCCCGGGGCCCGCCACGTCGCCGCCGGCACCACGCTCGGTGCCGGCCGCCCGCGCCAAAATGTCCTCGACGCCCGAGGCGGGAGCCTCGAAGGCGGCACCGGCGCGGGCGAAGAGGAAGGCGAGGCGGTCGTCGTCGAGCATGGTCACGGGCCGGTCTCCTCGGTGCGGGGTGCGTCCCCGGCCCCGGCCAGGGCGCACAGGGCGGGGTCGGCCGCCAGGCGGCGGCGGGCCTCGTGCAGGCGGGACTTCACGGTGCCCTGGCGCCGGCCGATGGCGAGCGCGATGTCCCGCTCGCTCAGGTCGGCGTAGTAGCGCAGGACGACGGGCACGCGCAGCGACAGCGGCAGCTGCCCCAACGCGGCGAGCACGGTCCCGGCGATCTCGGACTGCTCCGCGCCGGCCTCGGGGCCGCCGCCCGCCGCGGGTACGTGCGCCAGGGGCTCGTCACCGGCGCGGCGGTCGCGGTGGGGGATCTCCCGGCGCAGCTTGGAGTAGCACGAGTTGACGACGACCCGGTAGAGCCACGGCCGGATGCTCGGCACCGTCGTGAGGGAGTCGCGGAAGCGCCAGGCCCGCAGGTAGGCGTCCTGGACCGCCTCCTCGGCGTCGGCGCGGTTGCCCAGGATGAGGCAGGCGGTGCGGAAGGAGGCGACGTAGCCGTCCTCCAGCCACTCTGCGAGCTGTTGCTCCACCATCCCCCTTCATGACGCAGCGCAACCCGGTTCGGTTCGTTCCGGGTCTTCGCCGTGCCTAGCGGGCTGCGGGTCCCTCCGGTGCGCCGCCGGCGGGATCGGCGGGCGGGGGCCACGCCGGTGGCGGCCACGACTCGCCCTCGGGGCGCTGGGTCGCCTCGCCGCCGGGTGCGGCCGGCACCGCGACCGGACCGCCGGTGGCGTCGGCCCCGGGCTCCGCGTGCGACCCGTGGCCGTTGGCCCCGTTGCCGCCGTTGGCAGTGGCCGCCGGCGCGTTGATCGCCGCCTCGTGGAAGTGCGGGACCGACTTGGCCCCCTCGGTGTGCACGGGCGACCCGTGCGCCTCGTCGACCAGGCGGGCCACCTCGGCGCCGTCGATGATCTCGTTGTCGAGCAGCGCCCGGGCGATGGCGTTGAGCCCGCCCCGGTGCTTGCTCAGCGTCTCCATGGCCCGCGTCTCCTCGGAGCGCAGGATCCGCTCGACCTCCTCGTCGATGACCTTGGACGTGTCCTCGGAGTAGTCGCGGGTGTGCATGAGATCCTCGCCCAGGAAGACCTGGCCCTGGGAGCCCCAGGCCATGGGGCCGATGGCCTCGCTCATGCCCCACTCGCGCACCATCTTGCGCGCCAGCTCCGTGTTGCCGACGAGGTCGTTGGCGGCGCCGGTCGACAGGTCGCCGTACACGAGGAGCTCGGCGCAGCGGCCGCCCATGCGCACGCAGAGCGAGTCCTCGATGTACTGGCGGGGGTGGATGTGCCGCTCCTCCATCGGGAGCTGGTGGGTGACACCGAGCGCCATGCCCGTGGGGAGGATGGTGACCTTGTGCACCGGGTCCGCGTGCTCGAGCACGTAGGCCAGCACCGCATGGCCGCCCTCGTGGTAGGCGATGCGCTCCTTCTCGGCTTCCGAGAGCACCATGGACTCGCGGCGCTGCCCGAGCAGCACCCGGTCGCGTGCCGTCTCGAAGTCGGCCATGGCGATCTCCGCGCTGCCGCGGCGCACGGCGTGGAGCGCCGCCTCGTTGACCAGGTTGGCCAGGTCGGCACCGCTCATGCCCGGCGTGCCGCGCGACACGACGCCGAGGTCGACGTCGGACGCCATCCGCTTGCCCTTGCAGTGGACCTGCAAGATGGGCAGCCGCTCCTCGAGGTCGGGCAGCGGGACCACGATCTGGCGGTCGAAGCGCCCGGGCCGCAGCAGGGCGGGGTCGAGGATGTCGGGCCGGTTGGTGGCGGCGATCATCACCACGCCCTCGGAGGTGTCGAAGCCGTCCATCTCCGAGAGCATCTGGTTGAGGGTCTGCTCGCGCTCGTCGTGGCCGCCGCCCAGGCCCGCGCCGCGCTTGCGGCCGATGGAGTCGATCTCGTCGACGAAGACGATGGCGGGGGCCTGCTTGCGGGCGGTCTGGAAGAGGTCACGGACCCGGCTGGCGCCGACGCCCACGAACATCTCCATGAAGTCCGAGCCGCTCACCGACATGAACGGCACGCCGGCCTCGCCGGCGACGGCGCGGGCGATGAGCGTCTTGCCGGTCCCGGGCGGGCCCACGAGCAGGACGCCCTTGGGGATCTTCGCCCCGATCTCCTTGAAGCGGGCCGGGGTCTTGAGGAAGTCGACGACCTCGCTGATCTCCTGCTTGACGCCCGTGTAGCCGGCGACGTCGTCGAAGGTGGTCGAGGGCCGGTCGCTGCTGAAGGTCTTCGCCTTGGAGCGGCCGATCGACATGATCCCCGACATCTGCCCCCGGGTCTGGCGGCCGATGAAGTAGATGAAGGCGGCCCCGATCGCGATGATGAAGATGTAGGGCAGCAGGTCGGCGAGCAGGCTCGAGGAGGGGGTCGGGAAGCTCACCTGGACGCCGTCGTTGCGCATGGTCTCGACGTCGTTGGGCAGCGACGGGCTCGGGCCCTGCACGGTGTAGCTGGTGCCGTCCTTGAGCTTGCCGGTGATCTGCCCGCTGGAGTTGGAGATCTGGGCCGTGCCGACCTGCTTGGCGGTCACGTCCTGCATGAACTTGGTGTACGTGATGCTCTTGGAGTTGGTCGTCTTGATCGTGCCCACGGCCAGCAGGATCGCCACGATCCCGATGGCGAGCACGCCCCAGAGCCAGCGCCAGCTCTGACCGCTCGGCGCCCCCGGCTGGGGGTTGCCGTCCCCGTCCTGGGGCGCGTTCGCTCTGTTCGGAGGCTTCTCCGTGCGCTGCGGGCTCACGGCATCCATGCTAGGCGCCGCCCCTGCGCAACGGTGACCGCCCCGCCTGCCCGACCAGGGCGGCCTTCCCCGCAGGTCGCGGGCCCGTGGGGCGCCGGTAACGTTTGCCCGATGACCGATTCCGAGCCAGGCGCGCCGGCCCCCGGCCCGCCTGCACGGCCGCCCGGGCCCGTTCCGGCAGGGTACGTGCCCCGGGAGTGGGTCCGGCGGGCCCCGCCCCCGCCCCCGCCACCACCGCCTCGGGGCTACTTGGGTCGCAGGGACGCTCTCGCGTATGTGCCTACCGCCGAGGCCGCCGCGGCGGGCGACGTCCCCTTCCTCGATACGCCCTGGGTCCCTCCGCAGACCAAGCGCCAGGCCTGGATCTGGCTCGTCTACGCCTTCGCGGGGTTCCTGGCCGGACAGATCGGCGCCCTCATCTTCGGGCAGGTGGCCGGCGCCGTCGCCGGCAAGACCGGCGCCCAGATGCAGGCCATCGCCTCGGCCGCCGTCCCCCCCGAGTGGTACGTCGTCTCCACCCTGCTCGGCCTGTGGATCGGGTTCATCGGCGCGCCGTGGCTGGCCAGCCGGACCCAGGGCACGCGCAACTTCGTGCGCGACCTCGGGCTGCGCTTCCGGTTGATCGATCTCGTCGGGATCGCCATCGGCATCGGCGGGCAGATCCTCGTCGCCCTCATGTACGCCCCCTTCCAGCACGACATCCACGACTTCAACGGGCCCTCGCAGAAGCTGACCGGCGGCTCGCACGGCACCGGCTTCGTCATCATCGCGATCGCCACCGTCGTCTTCGCTCCCGCCATGGAGGAGCTGTTCTTCCGCGGGCTGCTGCTCAAGGCGCTCGTCCGGCTGTTCACCCCGCTGCGGGCGGCCGGCGGCGCGCGTGCCGCCGGAGTCGTCCTGGCCGTGATCCTCGACGGCCTCCTCTTCGGCCTGGCCCACGGCGAGTGGGTCCAGCTCGCCGGCCTGGCCGCCTTCGGCATGATCCTGGCCGCCGTCTCGTACCGCACCGGGCGCCTCGGCATGAACATGGTCGCCCACGCCACCTTCAACCTGGTCGCCATCGTGGCCATCGCCGCCAACGGGACCGGCCTGATCCACTGAGCGCCCGTCCGCACGGGCACGCCGCCCACGGCGGGCTGCAACCGCCCGCCGTGCCGCAGCGCCGGGCGCGCCCCCTATGGTTGGTGCCCGTGAGCCGGATGGACAGGGTCTTCAAGGCCTACGACGTGCGTGGGACGGTGCCCGACCAGCTCGACGCGGACATGTGCCGCGCCATCGGCCGCGCCATGGCCCGCTTCGCCGGCGCCCCCGAGGTCCTGGTGGCCCGGGACATGCGCGAGTCCGGCGTGGAGCTCGCGGGAGCCTTCTCCGACGGTGTGCGCTCCGAGGGGGTCGACGTGACCGACCTCGGCATGGCCTCCACGGACTTCCTCTACTTCGCCACGGGATACCTCGACGCACCGGGTGCCATGTTCACGGCGTCGCACAATCCGGCGCAGTACAACGGCCTGAAGATGTGCCTGTCGGGGGCGCGCCCGATCGGGCGCGACACCGGCCTGGCCGACATTGCGGCCGAGGCGGAGGCGCTGCTGGGCGAGCCCACCCCGCCGCTGCGGGGCTCGTGGCGCGAGCTCGACCTGATGGAGGCCTGGGCCGACCACGTCGTGTCGTTCGTCGACGTCGCGACGCTGCGGCCGCTCAAGGTGGTGGCCGACACCGCCAACGGCATGGGCGGGCTCGTGGTGCCCGTCGTCTTCGACCGCCTCCCGTTCTCGGTCGACATCCTCTTCCCCGAGCTCGACGGCAGCTTCCCGAACCATCCCGCCGACCCCATTCAGCCCGAGAACCTCGTCTTCCTCAAACGGGCCGTCCTCGAGCAGGGCGCCGACATCGGGCTCGCCTTCGACGGCGACGCCGACCGCGTCTTCCTCGTCGACGAGAAGGCGGAGCCGGTCTCGGGCTCGCTGACCACCGCGCTGGTGGCCGCCTCCATGCTGACCAAGCACCCGGGCGAGACGATCCTCTACAACCTGATCTGCTCCCACGTCGTGCCCGAGGTCGTGGCCGAAATGGGCGGCACCGCGCTGCGGACCCAGGTCGGCCACTCCATCATCAAGAAGGTGATGGCCGAGACGGGCGCCATCTTCGGCGGCGAGCACTCGGGCCACTACTACTACCGCGACAACTTCCGGGCGGACTCGGGGATCATCACGGCACTGCTCGTGCTCGAGCTGCTCAGCCAGAGCGACCAGCCGCTCTCCGCCCTGCTCCAGCCGTTCAAGCGCTATGCCGACTCGGGCGAGATCAACACCGAGGTGGTGAGCCCCGCTGCGACGGTGGCCGCCATCGCCGAGGCCGAGCGTGCCGCCGGGGCGTCGATCGACACGCTGGACGGGTTGACCGTCGAGCACCGCGACTGGTGGTACAACGTCCGGCCCTCCAACACCGAGCCGCTGCTCCGCCTGAACGTCGAGGCGAGAACCCCCGAGCTCTGCGCGGCCCACGTGGCGGAGGTGGAGAAGCTGATTGCCGCCAACGCCGGCGCCGGCGCAGACGAGAAGTGACACACCGCCGGCCAGACGTGCCACAGTGCCGGCCCGACCTGAGGAGCCCTCATGAGCCTTGACCCACTCCTGCTCGACGTCCTCGCCTGCCCGGTCGACAAGGGCCCACTGCTGTGGTTCGAGGACGAGGACGTGCTCTACAACCCGCGGCTGAAGAAGAGCTACGCCGTCGTCGACGGCGTGCCCGTGCTGCTGGTGAACGAGGCGGTCGACGTCGGCGAGGCAGAGCACGAGCGGCTGATGGCGAAGGCCGAGAAGGACAAGGTGCGGGCCACCGGGCCGTCCGCGGGGTGAGCGCCGGGCAGTACCTGGACACGCTCGGGATGTGGGAGGCCGCCGCGGCCCTGCCCGAGCAGCTGCGCGCCGCACTCGACACGGCGGGCCGGGCCTTCGCCGGCTGCGCGTTCCCCTCCGGTGCTTCCGTGCGCGCCGTCGCCGCGTTCGGGCTCGGGACCGGGGGGACGGCCTGCGACGCCGTGGCCGCGCTCGCCGCGCCCCGCATCGGGGTGCCGTTCTGGGTGGGTCACGGCTCCGACGTGCCGGCGTTCGTGGACGATCACACGCTGGTCCTCGCCGTGTCCGGCACCGACGGCACGGAGGTGACCGTGCCGGCGGAGAGGTGCGTGGAACGCGGCGCGTACGTCGTGGCGGTCGGGGGCGGAGACCGCCTGGCGCGCCTGGCCGCAGCGGGGCTCCCGTGGTGCCCACTGCCGGCGACGGGCCCGGGGGCACGCGGTGCGCTGGGCGCGGCCACGGTCCCGCTGCTCGTCGCTCTGTCGGCCGCCGGCCTCGTGCCCGACGCCACGGCGTCGGTGACCGCGGCCGCCGACGCGTTGGCGCGCCGGCGCGACGCCTGGCTCGGGCCTGCTGCCCCTCCCGAGGAGCTGGCCCGTCACCTCGGGCGCACCATCCCCCTCGTGTACGGCGCCGTCGGTGTGGGCGCCGTCGCGGCCCGCTGGTGGAAGGCCCGGGTCAACCTCAACGCGAAGGCGCCGGCGTTCGCGGCGTCCCTCCCGGAGCTCGCCTACGACGAGCTGGCCGGCTGGGGCCAGGGCGGCGACGTGACGCGCCAGGCGATGTCGCTCGTGCTGCTGCGCCAGCAGGGGGAGAGCCCGCGAACGGCTGGTCTCTTCGATGCGGTGCGCGCCGCCACCGACGAGGTCATGGCCGACGTCTTCGAGGTGCGGGCCGAGGGGGGCGACGAGCTGGCGCGCTTCTTCGACCTGGCGTTGCTCGGCGAACTCGTGTCGCTGCATCTGGCCGGGCGCGAGGGCGTCGACCCCGGCCCGGTCCCTGCGGTCGACGAGCGGCCCGCGTAGGTCCCTCGCCAGCTCTCCCGTGTCAGCGCTGTCGTGTGAGCGCTCCCGCGTCAGCGCTGCTGTGTCAGTTGAGGCGCTCCACGATCATCGCCATGCCCTGGCCGCCACCGACGCACATCGACTCGAGGCCGAACGTCTTGCCCGAGTCCTCCAGGCCGTTCAGCAGCGTGGTCATGATGCGCGCGCCGGTCTGGCCGAACGGGTGGCCGAGTGCGATCGCCCCGCCGTTGACGTTCAGCTTGTCCCAGCTGATCCCGAGGTGCTTGGCCGAGGGGATCACCTGGGCCGCGAAGGCCTCGTTGATCTCGACCAGGTCGATGTCGTCGATCGTCATGTTGGCGCGCGCCAGGGTCTGGCGGCAGGCGTCCACCGGGCCGAGCCCCATGATCTCGGGGTTGAGCCCCGACACGCCGCTGGCCACGATGCGCGCCAGCGGGGTGATGCCGAGCGCCTTGGCCTTGGTGTCGCTCATGACGATGACGGCGGCGGCCCCGTCGTTGAGGGGGCACGCGTTCCCGGCCGTCACCGTGCCACCCTCGCGGAAGACGGGCTGCAGGTTGGACAGGCCCTCGAGCGTCGTGTTCGGGCGGGGGCCGTCGTCCTTGGTCACCACGGTGCCGTCGGACAGGGTCACCGGGATGATCTCCCGCTCGAAGAACCCGTTCTGCTGCGACGCCACCGCCCTCGTCTGCGACAACAGCGCGAACTCGTCCATCTCGAGGCGGCCGACGTTCTCGTACTCGGCCACGTTCTCCGCCGTCTGGCCCATGGCGATGTAGACGTCCGGCAGTCCGGCTGCAGGGCTCCACGGCTCGGTCACGGCAGGGGCGCGGATCTTGGTCCGCTCCTCGGCCTCGGCGAACTCCGAGTTGTGCGGCCCCGTGTCGGATGCGCCGTGCATGTACCGGCTCACCGTCTCGACCCCGGCGGCGATGAAGATGTCGCCCTCGCCGGCGCGGATGGCGTGCGCCGCCATCCGGATCGTCTGCAGGGAGGACGAGCAGTAGCGGTTGACCGTCACGCCGGGGACGCTGTCCATCCCGGCCAGAATCGCGGCGACGCGCGCCACGTTGTAGCCCGCCTCGCCGGCCGGCTGCCCGCAGCCGAGGAGCACGTCCTCCACCTGGGCGGGGTCGAGCTGGGGCACCTTGTCGAGCACCGCCCGGAGCACGAGGGCGCTCAGGTCGTCGGGCCGGCACTCGACGAGCGAGCCCTTGTTGGCCCGCCCGATCGGGGTGCGACCGGTGGCGACGATGACGGCTTCTGGCATGGTGACGGCTCCTCGGTTCGATCCTGTGCCCGGGGACCCCGCCCCAGGGCGGATTGCAGGTTACTTGGCGGTAGGGAGGGGTCCTCCGGGCCGTCATTGGCCGCTGTGGCGGGACGGACTGTAACGTGTTCTAGCGCGCCGGGCCCGCAGGGCCGGGACGGCGACGACGTGGCGTTGACGTGGGCCGATGCGGCCCCGCCACCCGGGAGGGACACGATGGAGATTGCCTTGACCGAGGAGCAGCAGGCGCTGAAGAGCGAGCTGCGCGCCTACTACGAGAACCTGCTGACCCCCGAGGTCGAGCAGGAGCTGTCCCTCGCCGGCGGCGTCGGCCCCGCGGTCCGCCGGGTGGTCAGGCAGATGGGCAGCGACGGGTGGCTCGGCATCGGCTGGCCGACCGAGTGGGGCGGGCAGGGCCGCTCTGCCATTGAGCAGTTCATCTTCTTCGACGAGTCGATGCGCAGCGGGGCGCCGGTCCCCATGCTGACCGTCAACACGGTCGGGCCCACGATCATGAACTTCGGCACGCAGGAGCAGAAGGAGTTCTTCCTCCCGCAGATCCTGGCCGGCGAGATCTCCTTCTGCATCGGGTACACCGAGCCCAACTCCGGCACGGACCTGGCGTCACTGACCACGCGGGCGGTGCGCGACGGCGAGGAATACGTGATCAACGGCTCGAAGATCTTCACCAGCCTGGCCGGCGACGCCGACTACGTCTGGCTGGCGACACGGACCGATCCCAACGTGGCCAAGCACAAGGGCATCTCCATGTTCGTGGTGCCGATGGACACCCCCGGCATCCGCGTGGTCCCGATGAAGCTCCTCGGGGACCACAACATCAACTACACGTTCTACGAGGACGTGCGCGTGCCGGCCACCAGCCTCGTCGGTGGCGAGAACCAGGGGTGGAGCCTCATCACGAACCAGCTGAACCACGAGCGCGTCACCTTGTGCTCGCCCGGCATCATCGAGCGCGTGCTGACCGACGTGCGGGCCTGGGCGCAGGCGACCAAGCTCCCGGACGGCCGGCGGGTCATCGACCAGGAGTGGGTGCAGGAGCACTTCGCCCGCGTGCACGCCGAGCTCGAATTCCTCCGCCTCGTGAACTGGAAGGTGGCCTGGCAGGCGACGCAGGGGCACCTCGACGTGGCCGATGCCTCGAGCATCAAGGTCTTCGGCACCGAGTTCTACCTCCGTGCCTTCCGGTTGCTGTTGGAGATCCTCGGGCAGGCGGGGTACCTGACGCGCGGCTCGCCGGCAGCCGTGGTCGCCGGCAGGCTCGAGATGTACGCCCGCTCCATGATCATCCTCACCTTCGGGGGTGGGACCAACGAGATCCAGCGGGACCTCATCGCCATCTTCGGCCTCGGCATGCCGCGTTCGCTGCGCTGAGCCCCGATCGACCCAGGAGAGCCAATGGACTTCAACTACAGCGAAGAGCAAGACGCCGTCCGCCAGCTGGCGGCGCAGATCTGCGGCGAGCGGTCGACCCACGAGCGGCTGAAGCAGGTGGAGGCGGAGGCCGGCGACGAGGGGCCGATCGACCGCGACCTGTGGCGGGAGCTCGCCGGCGCGGGACTGCTCGGCATCCACCTCGGCGAGGAGTTCGGTGGTGCCGGACTCGACTTCGTGGCGGCCTGCCTGGTGATCGAGGCGGTCGGCCGGACCGCCGCCTACGTCCCCGTGGTCGAGACGATGGTCTACGGCGCGGTGCCCATCGCGCGCTTCGGCACCGATGCGCAGCGCAAGACCTGGCTCACCGGCGTGGCGAACGGTGACACCATCCTCACGGCCGCCATGGCGGAGCTCGTCGGCGAGGTCATCCTGCCGGGCGGGACCGAGCCGGCAACCACGGCCACCGCGCAGCCGGACGGCTCGTGGCTGCTCACGGGTACCAAGGCCTGCGTCCCCGCCGCCCTCGTCGCCGACGCCATGCTGGTGCCGGCGACGTGCCAGGCACCGGACGGCGCCGTTTCCGGGGTCGGCGTGTTCATCGTCGACTCCGGGGCCGAGGGGCTGACCCTGACGCGCCAGACGACGACGACCGGGCGGCCCGAGGCCATCGCGGAGCTCGCCGGCGTCTGCGTCGGCGCCGACCGGCTCCTCGGCGAGGGCGTCGACGGCGCCGAGGTGGTCACCGCCATCACCGAGTTCGCCACGACCGCACTGTGCGTGCAGGAGGCCGGCGTGTGTGCGTCGGCCCTGGAGCTCACCGCCGAGTACACCAAGACGCGCGTGCAGTTCGACAAGCCCATCGCGACCTTCCAGGCCGTGGGGCAGCGCGCCGCGGATGCCTACGTCGACACCGAGGCGATCCGGCTCACGGCGTGGCAGGCGGCGTCGCGCCTGGCGTCGGGGCTGCCGGCGGCGTCAGAGGTGGCCGTGGCCAAGTACTGGGCGGCCGAGGGCGGGCAGCGCGTGGTCCATGCGGCCTCCCACCTCCACGGCGGGGTGGGCGTCGATCGCGACTACCCGCTGCACCGTTACTTCCTCCTCACCCGCCAGATCGAGCTGACACTGGGCGGGGCGAACGAGAGCCTGCGCCGCCTCGGGCGGATGCTGGCCGACGACCCCGCCTGAACCTGCCGCCGGCCTACGGAGCGGCGTTCGACAGGCCGAGGCCGTAGCCGGCCAGGAACACGCCCGCCTCCTGGTGGCGCGGGTACGCGCCGGCCAGTCGGTGGAAGGCGGGGGAGTGGTCGGGGTGGGTCAGGTGGGCCACCTCGTGGACCAGCACCGAGTCGAGGACCCACCCCGGCACGGCGCGCAGGCGGTGCGACACCCGGATGTCACCCGAGTAGTAGGAGCACGAGCCCCAGCGCGCCGTCTGGTTGGTGACCCAGCGCACGGAGGCGGGGCGGGCGCCCACCAGATAGCGGTCGCTCAACTCGATCGCCCGCTCCAGGAGCTCGTCGTCGCCCAGGCGTGACTGCAGGCTGTGGCGCGTGAGCAGGCGCTCGACCAACCAGTCGATGGTCTTCTGACGCGACTCGCGGTCGAGGTGGGCGGGCACGGACACCACGATGCGCCCACCGACCCACTTGGCCTCCGAGGTCTTCTTGCGGCGCGTGCTGACGCGGACCTCGACCTCGGGTGCAGCCGGTGCCGGTGGCGGCGGCGGCGGCGGTGCCGGTGCCGGTGCCGGTGGCGGGAGCACCTCGATGCCCGTCGGCTCGCTGGGCGCGGATTCGGACCCGAGGAGATCGGAGACGTCGAAGAGGGTCATGGACGGCATTGTGCCCGATCCGTGTGACCGTTCAGTGAATGCCTGGTCACGATCCCTGCAGCGGGGAATGCCTGGCCCTACGATCGGTTCGCTCGCCACAGCGGTCGCGGGCGGAACGGGGAGGTCGAGATGACGGCTCTGCTGCTTGCTTCTTCCGGTGCGGGACTCATCGTGATCATTTACATCGCGGTGATCGTCTTTGAGATCGCGGCGCTGTGGCAGGTGTTCGTGAAGGCAGGCCACCCGGGTTGGGCCGCCATCATCCCCTTCTACAACTACTACGTGCTCCTGAAGATCGTCGGGCGGCCCGGCTGGTGGCTGATCCTCTACTTCATCCCCTTGGTCAACATCATCGTCTGGATCATCGTGGCCATCGATCTGTCCAAGTCGTTCGCGAAGAGCACCGGCTTCGCGGTCGGACTGATCCTGCTGGCCTTCATCTTCATACCGATCCTCGGGTTCGGCCCCGCAAGCTACGCAGGCCCGTACGCCGCCGGCCCGCGGGCGATGACCGTCTGATCGGGACGGTCGCGCCTAACCGAGCACCAGCTCGGCCAGGGTGCGCAGAGTGGCCACGTCGCCGTTGACGAGCATCGTCGTGGCGCGCGACTCGCGCCAGGCCTCGAGGTCGTCGCGGATCTTTGCGACCGGGCCCACCAGTGCGATGTCCTCCACCATGGCCGTCGGGACGGCGGCCGCCGCGTCGTCCTTGCGGCCGTCGAGGTAGGCGTCCTGGATCTTGTGGGCCGCCTCCTCGTAGCCCATCCGGGCGAAGACGTCGAAGTGGAAGTTCATCTCCTTGGCCCCCATGCCGCCGATGTAGAGGGCGAGCGAGGGCCGGAACGCGTCGGCCGCCGCCTCGGTGTCGTCGGTGATGACGGTGGGAGCGAACGCGAGGACCTCGAAGTCCTCTGCGCTGCGGCGAGCCCCGGGGCGGGCGAGCCCCTCGTCGAGCGACGCCTCGAACGAGGACATCGCCCGGGGCGAGAAGAAGATGGGGAACCAGCCGTCGGCGATCTCGGCGGCCAGGGCGATGTTCTTGGGCCCCTCGGCCCCCATGATGATCGGCACGTCGGCCCGCAGGGGGTGCACGATCGGCTTGAGCGGCTTGCCCAGTCCGGTGCCGCCGGGGTAGGGGAGCGGGTAGTTGGGGCCGTCGTTGGTGACCGGGGCCCG
>JBKQUM010000147.1:0-15658 GCA_052140165.1 Acidimicrobiales bacterium | reverse complement strand
GAGGGCACCGTCATCTGGAAGGGATCCATCAATTCCCTCCGCCGCTTCAAGGATGATGTACGTGAGGTCGCCGCCGGCTTCGAGTGCGGCATCGGGCTGTCGGACTTCCAGGACCTCAAGGAAGGCGACGTGATCGAGACGTACGAGGAGCGCGAGATCGCCAGGAGCTGAGAGGCTCAGGGACTTCACGAGCTGAGGAGCTGACGCGGTGAAACGGCGCACGGCGACATACCCGCGTGCGTTGCGGGTGAACCAGGTGTTGCGGCAGGTGGTGGCCGAGGAGCTCGAGCGGCTGGCCGACGCCGACGAGCTGCCGATGATCACCGTCACCTCCGTCGACACGGCGGCCGACATGCGCACCGCCGTCGTGTACCTGGCCACCCTCGATGCGGAGACGTCGGTGGTGCTCGAGGAGCGCCGCGGGCACCTGCAGCGCGTCGTGGGCTCGCAGATGACGATGAAGCGCACCCCGCGCCTGACGTTCCGCGCCGACCCGGCCATCGCCGCCGGCTCCCGGGTCGAGGAGCTCCTGCGCGGGCTGCACCAGGGGGAGTCCCAGGCCGACGAGCCGTGAGCCGGTGAGCGTCAACGGCCTGGTGGTCGTCGACAAGGAGGCGGGCTGGACCTCCCACGACGTGGTCGGCCGCTGCCGGCGCATCTTCGGCCAGCGCCGCGTCGGGCACGCCGGGACACTCGACCCCGACGCCACGGGCGTCCTGCTGGTCGGGCTGGGCCGCGCCACCAGGCTCATGCGTTTCCTGACCGCCCTTCCGAAGACCTACACGACCGACATCGTGCTCGGGACGGCCACCTCCACCCTCGACGCCTCGGGCGAGGTGGTCGGCATCTACGACATGTCACAGGTGACCCCGGAGCTGGTACGGGCCGCGGCCGAGGGGCTGACGGGGGAGATCGAGCAGGTGCCGCCGATGGTCTCGGCCGTCAAGATCGGCGGCAGACGCCTGCACGAGCTGGCGCGCCAGGGGATCGAGGTGGAGCGCCCGCCACGGCCGGTCACCGTGTACCGCTTCGACACCGAGCCCGACCCGGCCCGGCCCGGCGTCTACCGGGCGGAGGTGGAGTGCTCGTCGGGCACCTACGTCCGGGTCCTGGCCCATGACCTCGGTCTGGCCCTCGGCGGTGGGGCGCACCTGGCCGACCTGCGGCGCACCCGCATCGGCTCCTTCGGGGAGGACGACATGCGCCCGCTCGAGCTGATCGGCCCCGACGCCGTCCTCACGCCGGCCCAGGCCATGCGCGACCTCGACGTCGTGCGGGTCGAGCCGGCGGTCGCGGCCTCCATCCGCACCGGGCTCCCGCTCGACAGGGTCCCGCTGGGCGCGGCGGGCGAGGGGCCGTGGGCGATGCTCGACGAGCACGGCGACCTGCTGGCCGTCTACGAGGCGACCGGCACGGACCGGATCCGGCCGGCCGTCGTGCTGGCCGGGGCGTGACGGGCGCCCGACTACCCTCGGTCGCGATGTCCGGACCGGGAACCGCCGTCACCATCGGGGCCTACGACGGGGTCCACCTCGGGCACCGCGCCCTGCTGCACGACCTCTCCGAGCGGGCGCGGGCCGCGGGGCTCTCCACCGTGGTCGTCACCTTCGACCGCCACCCCGCCTACGTCGTGCGGCCGGCGTCGGCCCCCCGGCAGCTCACGAACCTGGAGCAGAAGCTGGAGTTGTTGGCCGACTGCGGTATCGACCGCACGCTCGTGGTGCCCTTCGACGCCGGCCGGGCGGACGAGTCGGCCGAGGACTTCGTCAAGGAGGTCCTCGTGGACGAGCTGTCGGCCCGGCTGGTGGTGGTGGGCGAGGACTTCCACTTCGGGCACGGCCGGCGCGGCAACGTCGAGCTCCTGCGCCGGCTCGGCACCGAGTACGGGTTCGAGGTGGTCGGCGTCGGCCTCACCGGCGACGGGCGCGAGCCGGTGTCCTCCACGCGTATCCGTGCGTTGCTCGCGGCGGGTGACGTGGAGGAGGCGGCCCGGCTGCTGGGGCGCCCGCACGAGGTGCGCGGCCCGGTGGTCCGCGGCGACGGCCGGGGCGGCCCCGAACTGGGGTTCCCGACCGCCAACCTGGCCGTCCCCGACGACATCGCGCTGCCCGCCGACGCCGTCTACGCCGGCCACTTCCGCCGGGCCGACGGCACGGTGCACCAGGCGGCGATCTCGGTGGGGCGCCGGCCCACGTTCTACGAGCCCGGCACCGCGCCGGTACTGGTGGAGGCGTATCTCCTGCACTTCGACGGCGACCTCTACGGGGAGGCAGCCCGGGTGTCCTTCGCCCACCGGCTCCGGGCCGAGCAGCGCTTCGAGAGCATCGAAGCCCTGGTGGCCCAGATGCGGGCCGACGTGGAGGCCACCGAGCGGGTGCTCGCCTCGGCCGATCTTCCCTGATCAGCGGCCGGGTGCTACCATGTTCGGCGGCCGGGGAAGGTTCCCGGCGCACTCCGACGAATCTCCGAGGTACTTCCTTCATGCCCGACACGCAGAGCACCATCGCCGAGTACCGGCTGCACGAAAGTGACACCGGCTCTCCCGAGGTGCAGATCGCGCTCTTGTCGGGACGGATCAACCATCTGACGGAGCACTTGAAGGAGCACAAAGGGGACCACCACACCCGGCGGGGACTGATGAAGCTCATCGGCCAGCGCCGCCGGCTGCTCGACTACGTCCGCAAGAACGACGTCGAGCGCTACCGCACCATCATCAGCCGTCTCGGCATTCGAAGGTAGCGGAGCACCACAGAAACGGGCGTCTCGAGCCGCTGGCTGCCAGTCGCCGGTCACTTCGACAGCGAGGTGGTCGACCACTGGGAACCAGACGAAGAGATGCCCCCGACAAACGAGGAGCATCATGTCTGATGCCATTTCCGTATCGGTCCCGATCAGCGGGACCGATCGCACCCTGTCCTTGGAGGCCGGGAAACTGGCCCAACTCGCGGACGGCGCCGTCCTGGCCCGCATCGGGGACACCATTCTGCTGGCCACCGTCACGGCGGCCCGCTCGGTTCGGGAGGGGACCGACTTCTTCCCCCTGACCGTCGACATCGAGGAGCGGACCTACGCCGCGGGGAAGATCCCCGGCTCGTTCTTCCGACGGGAGGGCAAGAGCTCGGACCAGGCCATCCTGACCGACCGGCTCATCGACCGGCCACTGCGGCCGTCGTTCCCCGAGGGCTTCCGCAACGAGGTGCACGTCGTCGGCACCATCGTCGGCGCCGACCAGGTCAACCCGCACGACGTGCTGGCCATCAACGCGGCCTCGGCGGCGCTGATGATCTCGGGCATCCCCTTCGACGGCCCGATCGGGGCGGTGCGGATCGCGTACACGACCGAGGGCGTGTGGATCCCGCACCCGACCTTCCAGGAAGGCGAGGAGTCGACCTTCGAGCTCGTGGTCGCCGGCCGCGCGCTGAGCGACGACGCCGACAGCGAGATCGCCATCATGATGGTCGAGGCGGGCGGGACCGAGAAGTCGTGGTCCTACTACGCGACGGGCGCACCGAAGGTCACCGAGGAGGTGCTGGCGGCCGGGCTCGAGGCCTCCAAGCAGTGGATCCGCGAGTCCATCAACCTGCAGCGCCGCCTCGTGGAGGCCTTCACGGCGGCACGGGGGCCGATCGAGACCATCCCCTTCTCCACCTTCACCGACTACCAGGACGACGTATGGGCGCGGGTGGAGGCCGTCGGCACCGAGCCGATCGCCAAGGCCAACCTGGTCACCAGCAAGGCCGAGCGCAACGCGGCTCTCGACGCGGCCGGCGAGGAGATCCGCGCCGCCCTCGGCGACGAGTTCGCCGACCGCCCCGGCGAGGTCAAGGCGGCCATCCGCTCACTGACCAAGAAGCTGGTGCGCAAGCGGATCGTGGAGGACGGTGTCCGGGTCGACGGCCGGGGCACCTCCGACATCCGGCCGCTCTCGGCGGAGATCGACTTGTTCCCGACGGCGCACGGATCGGCACTCTTCCAGCGCGGCGAGACCCAGGTGCTCAACGTGACGACGCTCGGCATGCCGCGCATGAACCAGCTGCTCGACACGATTACCCCGGTCGAGACCAAGCGCTACATGCACCACTACAACTTCCCGCCCTTCTCGACCGGTGAAACCGGCTTCATGCGCGGCCCGAAGCGCCGTGAGATCGGGCACGGGCTGCTGGCGGAGCGGGCGCTGCTGCCCGTCGTCCCGAGTGCGGAGGAGTTCCCCTACACCCTGCGCGTCGTCTCCGACGTGCTTTCCTCCAACGGGTCCACCTCCATGGCGTCGGTCTGCGGTTCGACGCTGTCGCTGATGGCTGCCGGCGTCCCGATCAAGGACCCCGTGGCGGGCATCGCCATGGGCCTCGTCTACGACGAAGGACGCTACGTCACCCTGACCGACATCCTGGGCTCCGAGGACGCGTTCGGCGACATGGACTTCAAGGTGGCGGGCACGGCCGACGCGGTCACCGCGTTGCAGCTCGACACGAAGATCGACGGCCTGCCGGCCGACGTGCTGGCCCAGGCACTGCTCCAAGCCAAGGAGGCCCGCCTCGTGATCCTGGGCGTCATGGCGGCCACCATCGCCGAGCCCCGCGACCACGTCGCGACCAGCGCGCCGAAGATCGTCTCCATGGAGATCCCGATCGACAAGATCGGCGAGGTCATCGGCCCGAAGGGCAAGGTCATCAACACGCTGCAGCAGGAGACCGGAGCCGACATCGCGGTCGACGACGACGGCGTCGTCGGGACGGTGACCATCGGCGCCAAGGACGGCCACGCCGTCGAGGAAGCGCGCCGGCGGATCTCGTTGATCCTGGACCCGCCGACCGCCGAGGTGGGGGTCGTGTACGCCGGCAAGGTGGTCAACATCACGAAGTTCGGCGCGTTCGTCAACGTGCTCCCGGGTCGTGACGGACTGCTGCACATCTCGAAGCTGTCGTCGCTCGCCGGCGGCAAGCGCATCAACAACGTCGAGGACGTGCTCATGCTCGGCCAGGCGGTCGAGGTCCGGGTCGACGACATCGACCCGCAGGGCAAGGTGTCGTTGTCCCTGGCCTCCGCACCCGAGGCGTCGCAGGGCTCGGGCTCGGGCTCGAGCTCGAGCGGCAACGGTGGCGCCGGGAACGGCGACGCCGCGGCCACCAGTTCCTCCGGCTCCTCCGTCCGGTCGGCACCGTCCTTCGAGGACGCGTTCGAGGCCGAGCTGGTGGCGGACCTGGGCGATCTGGGCCCCGGCGCCTCCGAGGCCGACGCCGGCCGGAGCGACCGCGGTGACCGTGGTGACCGCGGCAACGACCGCCGCCCCTCGCGCGGTCGTTCCCGCCGTCGTTGATCGAGACGTCCGTCCTGCCGAGCGGCATCCGCCTGGTCACCGAGACCATGGCGGACGTCCGCTCGGTGGCGGTCGCCTTCTGGGTCGGCACCGGGTCGCGTGACGAGCCCGGCGAGCTCGCCGGGGCGTCGCACTTCCTCGAGCACCTGCTCTTCAAGGGCACGGAGGCGCGGTCCGCCGCGGCCATCGCCGAGGCGCTCGACGAGGTGGGGGGCGACTGCAACGCCTTCACCACCAAGGAGTACACGACGTTCTACGTCCGCCTCCTCTCCGAGAACCTGGCGCTCGGGCTCGACATCCTGAGCGACATCATGTGGGTGCCGGCACTCCGCTCCGAGGACATCGAGGCCGAGCGCTCCGTGATCCTCGACGAAATCCTCATGCACGCCGACGAGCCCGCCGACCTGGCGTCGGAACGCTGGCAGTCGGGGGTCTTCCCGGACCACGCGCTCGGGCGCGACACACTGGGGACGGCGTCATCGGTGCAGCGGATCACCCGCGAGGACATCCACGCCTTCCAGCAGCGCCACTACCGGCCCGCCAACATGGTCGTCTCGGTGGCCGGGGACTGCACGCACGAGGCGGTGGCCGCCGACCTCGAACGCCGCTTCCGGGGGACGGCGGGCGGAACGGCGCCCTCCCGTACGGCGCCGGGGCCCGACGTGGTCACGCTCGACGTGGTGCGTCGTCCGACCGAGCAGGCGCACCTCGTGTACGGGATGCGCTCGGTCTCGCGATTCGACGAGCGGCGCTGGGCGCTGGCCGTGCTGAACCACGTCCTCGGGGGCGGCCTGTCGAGCCGGTTGTTCCAAAAGGTGCGCGAGCAGCGAGGGCTGGCCTACTCGGTGTGGTCGGAGCGGGCGGCCTACGAGGACGCCGGCTCCCTGGCCGTGGTGGTCGGGACGGCCCCCGAGCACGTCGACAAGGTGCTCCACATCATCAGCGAGGAGCTCGAGCTGCTGGCCACCGAGGGCGTGACCGATCGGGAGCTGGCCGTGGCCAAGGGAAACCTGCGCGCCGAGATGCTCCTCTCGGGCGAGGACTCCGGCGCCCGGATGAGCCGTATCGGCGCCTCCCTGCTGCTGCACGGCGAGGTCCTCCCGGTCGATGAGGTCCTGGCCCGCATCGACGCGGTCGATCCCGAGCAGGTGCGCGACGTGGCGACCGAACTGGCCACCGCACCGCGCGCGATGAGCGCGGTGGGTCCCTTCGACGAGCACGACTTCGAGTCCCACCTACCCGCCCTGGCGGCCCGGTAGCCTGCAGGCCATGCAGAGGGTCGGTGTGGTCGGCGCCGGCGGCCGCATGGGCCAGGAGGTGTGCCGCGCCGTATCGGAGGCGGCGGACATGGAGCTGGTCGCCGCCATCGATCCGGCGCACGAGGGGGAGGACGCCTGCGGCCGGTCGATCGTGGGCGAGGTCATCGCGTTGTCCGACCTCGGTGCCGAGGTGGTCGTGGACTTCACCATCGCGGAGGCGGTACGCCACAACGTGCCGCACTACGCGCAGCAGGGCGTGCATGCCGTCATCGGGACGAGCGGGCTGTCCGACGACGACCTGGCTGCCGTGACGGCCCGCTTCGAGGGGAGCGGTGCCAATGCCATCGTGGCGGCGAACTTCGCCATCGGGGCCGTGCTGCTCATGCACTTCTGCCGCATCGCGGCACCGCTCATGGAGGGGGTGGAGGTGATTGAGCTGCATCACGACGCCAAGCGGGATGCGCCGTCGGGGACGGCGATGCACACCGCGGCCGTGATCGGGGCGGCGCGGCGGGCGGCGGGAGCAGGACCCCTCCCCGCCGACCCGACCACCGACCTGGTGCTGGCCGGGGCGCGCGGGGCCGAGACCTCCGACGGCGTCCACGTGCACTCGGTGCGTCTGCCCGGCCTCGTCGCGCACGAAGAGGTGATCTTCGGTTCCCAGGGCCAGAGCCTGAGCCTGCGCCACGACTCCTACGACCGCCGCTCCTTCATGCCGGGCGTCCTGCTCGCGGTGCGTTCGGTGACCGAGCGGCCCGGCGTGACCGTCGGCCTCGAGGCGTTGCTGGGCCTGTGAACCCCGAGGTCCGGGAGCGCCTGCTCCAAGCCACGTACGACTGCGTGGCCCGCTGGGGCCTGGCCAAGACGACGGTCGAGGACGCCGCCCGCGAGGCGGGCGTCTCGCGGGCCACCGTCTACCGCTACTTCCCCGGGGGCCGCGACGAGCTGATCTCTGCCGTCGTCGGGTGGGAGTTCGCCCGCTTCTTCCGCCGGCTCTACGAGGAGGTCTCCGACGCGGAGGGACTGGAGGAGGTGATGGAGCGCGGCATCGTGTTCGCCCACCATGCCCTCGTGGAGCACGAGGTGCTGCAGCGCATCCTCGTGACCGAGCCGCAGATCCTGCTGCCGCGGCTGACCACCGAGGCGGAGGGGACGCACACGCTGGTGGCCGCCTTCCTGTCGCCCTACCTGGTGCGCCACGGGATGGCCGAGGGCGCCGATCTCGAGGTCGCGGCCGACTTCCTGGCCCGCATGATCCTCTCCTACATCAGCTCACCGGGGCGCTGGGACCTCGACGATCCCGAACAGGTGGCGCTCCTCGTCCGTTCCGAGCTGCTGGCCGGCATCCGGTGAGCGGCTCACTCCCGGAGCCCTCGTCGACGCCCTCGTGCTACCGACACCCCGGCCGGGCGGCCTCGGTCCTGTGCGCGCACTGCGACCGCCCGATCTGCACCGACTGCATGGTGCAGGCGCCCGTGGGCTGGCAGTGCCCGCCGTGCATCTCGGAGGGGGCGAAGCGCTCGCGCCAGGTCCCCGCCTTCACCCACACGAGCCCCGGGCGGACGGGCGTGGTGGGCTCCACGAACCCGACGCCCGTGGTCCTGGCCATCATCGCGGTCAACGTGGTCGTCTTCTTCTTCGAGCGGTTCGGCACCGACACCAGGCTCATCGACCGCTACGCCATGTGGCCCGCCGCCGTGCACCTGGAGAACCAGTACTACCGGGCCTTCACCGCCATGTGGCTCCACGCCAACTTCCTGCACATCATCTTCAACATGCTGGCCCTCCTCATCGTCGGCCCGGCCGTCGAGGTGCTCCTGGGCAAGGCCCGCTTCCTCGCGCTCTACCTGATCGCCGGGCTGGGGGGGAGCGTCGCCTCGTACCTCCTGAGCCAGCCCAACGTGGCCGGCATCGGGGCGTCGGGCGCCATCATGGGGATCCTGGGCGCCTACGTGGTCCTGGCGGCGCGCCGGCACCTGCCGATGGCGCCGGTCGTGGGGCTGCTGGTGCTCAACTTCCTGATCGGGTTCACGGGCAACATCGACTGGCGGGCCCATCTCGGGGGGGTGGTGACGGGCGCCGTCGTGGCCTTGTTGTACGACTACGCCGGCAACCTGCGGAACCGGACCAGGGAGCTCGCCGTCACCATCGGGGGCAGTGTGGCGATCCTCGCCGTCCTGGCGCTGTTGATCACGGGCGTCGCCCCCGGGCACGTGAACCTCAGTTGAGCCCCCATTGGTTGACACTGAGACAAAAATCGCCATACTGTTTCATCGGTGGGCGCAGCAGCGGCGAGACCTGAGCACGGGGGCTCTGACGGACTGACGGGCGGGCGCGACGCCGTCGTCCGCCACCTGGGGGCCGACGACCGCTCCTCGACCAGGGTCCGCATCGTCGACGGGGCCCTGCGCTGCCTCGCCGGCTCGGGCATCGCAAAGACGACGGTGGACGACATCGCCCGCGCCTCGGGCCTGTCGAGGGCCACCGTCTACCGGACGTTCCCGCGGGGCAGGGAGGGCATCCTCGCCGCCGTCGTCGAGACCGAGGTGGCCCGGCTCTTCTCGGCCCTGGCCGTGGCGATGGGCGAGGCGACCGACCTCGAGGACGTGCTCGTGGCAGGCATGGTCGAGTCGGCCCGCCGGATGCGCTCCCACGGCGCCCTCACCTACCTCCTGGAGCACGAGCCCGGGGCGGTGCTGCCGTACCTCACCTTCGCCGAACTCGACCGGGTCCTGCTGGTGGCGGGTGACCTGGCGGCCCCCTTCTTCGCCCGCTGGCTCGAGCCGGCGCAGGCGTCCCGGGCGGCCGAGTGGGCCGTGCGCATCGTCCTGGCCTACTGTTCCGGGCCTACCGCCGGCACCGACCTCGGCAACCCCGACGACGCCCGCGCGCTGGTGCGGGCCTTCGTCCTGCCCGGCATCCTCGCCCTGCGCGTCGACGCAGCCAGCGGGGCTCCCAGTCCTCACCACCCAGCAGGCAACTCCAACCGACCAACGCGACCACTCACCAAGGGGGCGGCACGACTATGACCACACTCGACGACGATCAGGAGCAGCTGAGGTCCAACCTCGAGCTGATCGGCCGGACCGACATCAACGATCTCGAGGCGGTGCTGAGCCTCGTCGGGCAGTACGACGTGGAGGGCTTCCACCGCGTGCCCGACAACTGCCCGGCGGAGTTCACGTGGGACTACCAGAAGGGCGCCAAGCCGCAGCTCGACAAGCTCTACGAGAAGGCCAAGAAGGCGCAGTGGAACGCCCAGACGGACCTGGACTGGTCGATCGAGGTCGACCAGGAGCAGGTCGTGATCGCCAACGCCGAGGCCAACCCCGCCCAGATGCAGTGGGACGAGGCCGCCCTGGTCGGCACCGCGCTCGAGAAGTGGGACGACAAGCGGTTCATACAGTTCGGGATCGAGAACCAGAACTGGCTGCTGTCGCAGTTCATGCACGGTGAGCAGGGTGCGCTGCTCTGCACGGCCAAGATCGTCGAGACGGTCCCGTGGATCGATGCCAAGTACTACGCCGCCACCCAGGTGATGGACGAGGCCCGCCACGTCGAGGTCTTCTCCAAGTACCTCGACGAGAAGCTCTCGGGCCATTACCCGATGAACGCCCATCTCGGGCTGCTGCTCGACGACATCGTGTCCGACTCTCGTTGGGACATGACGTATCTCGGCATGCAGATCATGGTCGAGGGACTGGCACTGGCCGCCTTCGGGTTCATCCACATGATGACGACCGAGCCGCTGCTGAAGAAGCTGTTGCGCTATGTGATGGCGGACGAGGCTCGGCACGTGGCCTTCGGTGTGCTGAGCCTGCAGGAGTACTACAAGGAGCTCAGTGCAGCAGAGCTGCGCGAGCGCCAGGAGTTCGCGTTCGAGGCAGCCATCCGGATGAAGGACCGCATGGCGATGCAGGAAGTCTGGGAGCGCATGGAGGTCCCGACGTCGGACGTGGTCAAGATCATGGGGATGGCGCCCGAGCGGGACGACTTCCAGATCCTCCTGTTCTCCAAGATCGTTCCCAACCTCAAGAAGCTCGGGCTCCTCGACGCGGCCGACGGCTGGCTGCGCGCCAAGTTCACCGAAATGGGTGCCATCGCATTCGAGCATCTGACCGACTCCACCGAGGACGAGGACGCCTTCGCCGACGGGTCTCCCGCCGATCGCCAGGTCGCCTGAGCGCACCGCATCGCTGGTAGCGTGAAGGGGCAATGAGCCCCCTACAGGTCGCCCCTCGGTTCGGGCGGGTGATCACCGCAATGGTGACGCCCTTCGACGACGCCGGAGCGCTCGACCTGCCCGCAGCGGTGGAGCTGGCCCGCTGGCTGGCCTCGCACGGAAGCGACGGGCTCGTGCTGAGCGGCTCCACGGGCGAGAGCTCGGTGCTCACCGACGACGAGAAGGTCGAGCTGTGGCGGGCCGTGGCGGAGGCGGTCACGGTCCCGGTCCTGGCCGGGACGGGCTCCAACGACACGGAGCATTCCGTCAGGATGACGGGCCTGGCGGCCCAGAGCGGGGTGGACGGCGTCCTGGTCGTCACGCCGTACTACAACCGGCCCTCGCAGGCGGGGCTGTACGAGCACTTCCGCGTGGTGGCCGAGGCGGCGGGCGACCTGCCCGTCGTGCTCTACGACATCCCGGTCCGATCGGGCCGGCGCATCGAGACCGCGACCATGCTGCGCCTGGCGCGTGACGTGCGGGCCATCGTGGCGCTGAAGGACGCCGCCGGTGACCCGCCGACGACGGCGCACCTGGCCGCCCAGGCACCGGCGGGGTTCGAGATCTACAGCGGCGACGACATCATGACCTTGCCCCTCCTGTCGGTCGGGGCCATCGGCGTGATCAGCGTCGCCGCGCACTGGGTGGGCCCGCAATTCCGCAAGGTCATCGACCTTTTCCTCGCGGGTGACCTGGCCGCCGCCATCGCCGGCAACGCCGAGCTGCTCGACTCCTTCGACTTCGAGTCCTCGACGGAGTTCCCGAACCCGTTGCCCACCAAGGCCATTCTGCGGGCGCTGGGCCTGCGGGTCGGTCAATGCCGCCTGCCCATGGGGTCGTCCACCCCCGAGCTCGACGCCCAGGCGGCGAAGGTCCTGGCCGCAGTCGGGCCACCGGCAGTCACGGTCGCCCCGCTTGGCTGAGCGCGGAAAACCGAAGCCCGTCCGGGTCGTCTTCCTCGGCGGACTCGGCGAGATAGGGCGCAACTGCGCCTGCATCGAAGTCGAGGGACGCATCGTCATCCTCGACTGCGGGATCATGTTCCCCGAGCCGGACATGCCGGGCATCGACCTGGTGCTGCCGGAGTTCACCTACCTGCAGGACCGCAAGGACCGGGTGGACGGTATCGTGCTCACGCACGGCCACGAGGACCACACGGGCGGGTTGGCCTACCTGCTGCGCGAGCTGAGCGCCCCCATTTACGGCTCCGAGCTCACCGTCGGCCTGGCGCGGCACCGGATCGACGAGGCGGGGTTGGCGGACAAGACCCGCTTCGTGTCGGTGGCCGACGGGGAACGGGTGCGGATCGGGGCCTGTGACGTCGAGTTCATCCCGGTGACGCACTCGGTGCCCGAGGCCATGGCGATCGCCTTCCACACGCCCCAGGGCGTGATCCTGCACTCGGGGGACTTCAAGATCGACCTGCAGCCGGTCGACGGACGACGGACGGACATGCCGCGCATGGGGGAGCTGGCCCAGACCGAGGGGATCCGGCTGCTCCTGTCGGACTCGACCAACGCGGAGGAGCCCGGCTACACCGCGTCGGAGTCGACGGTGGGGGTGACGCTGCGGCGGGTCTTCGCGGCCCATTCCGGCAAGCGCATCGTGGTCGCCTGCTTCGCGAGCCACATGCACCGGGTACAGCAGATCATCGACGCCGCGGTCGCCAACGGGCGCAAGGTGGCCACGCTCGGGCGCTCCATGGGCAAGAACGTCGAGCTGGGCACGCGGCTCGGCATCATCAGCATCCCCGACGGGACGCAGGTGGACATTGAGGACATCGACTCCGTGCCGGCGGGCGAGATGTGCGTGATCTCGACGGGATCCCAGGGTGAGCCGATGTCGGCTCTCTCGCTGATGGCCACGGGCGAGAACAAGTGGCTCCGCATCGGGGAGGACGACGTCGTCGTCATCAGTGCCCACCCGATCCCGGGCAACGAGTGGTCGGTGGGTCGGGTCATCGATGACCTGCACCGCCGCGGCGCCGAAGTCGTGCACTCCGGAGCAGAGGCGGTCCACGTCAGCGGGCACGCACGCCAGGGGGAGCTCCGGACGCTCATCGACGTGACCCGCCCGGAGTGCTTCGTCCCGGTGCACGGCGAGTTCCGCCACATGGTCCATCACGCCCGTCTCGCGCTCTCCATGGGCCTCGACCCGGCCAAGGTGCTGCTGTGCGAGGACGGCGACGTGATTCAGCTCAACGCCAAGGGCATCAGCCGCGACGGAGAGGTGCCCGCCGGTTACGTCTACGTCGACGGCACGGTGGGCGACATTGAGCACGGGGTGCTCCGCGACCGCAAGAAGCTGGCGGAGGAGGGCGTGGTGATGGTCGTCGTCACGGTCGACCGGCAGAAAGGCACGTTGAGCTGCCCGCCGGTGATCGAGACGCGGGGTTGGGTCCACGCACCGGAAGCCGAGGAGCTCCTGGGCGAGGCGAGCGAGGTGGTGGGCGCGGCCGTGACCAAGGCGCTGCACGACGGGGCGCACGACATCGAGGTCCTGAGCCGCCACACCCGCAAGGCGCTGGGCAAGTTCGTGGGCGACCGGACGAGGCGCCGTCCCATGATCGTGCCCGTCGTGCTGATGGTCTGAGCCGTCTCCTACGAGTAGCGGGCGGCACGGGTCCCGGGCGGATTGTGGACGCCGGGGACGGCATCGGGGTTCTCCACGCAGACCTCTGACTCGAGGCCGTCGGGATCGCGGAAGAAGAGGCTCAGCATGGGGCCGAAATCGGTCACGTAGTCGTCGGCCGCTCCGCGGGCCATGAGCCGCTCGCGGATCTCCTCGAAGGCGCCGAGCGAGGCTGCCTGGAGCGCGAGGTGGTCGAGGCGGCCTCGCCCGAACATCGGTGTCTGGCGGTCGGCTTCGGTGTTGCCCTCGACCTGGAACACGTTGAGCTCGGCCCAGTCGCCGATCTTGATGATGGAGAGCCGGGGTCCCTGTCCCTCCGGGAACTCCGAGCCGTCCCGGAGGATCTCGGCGTCGAAGATGTCGCGGTAGAAGTCGTTCAGGCGGGATGCGTCGTTGGTGATGACCGCCACGTGGTTGAGACCCTTGAGCAGCATGCGTCGTTCCTCCTGATGCGGTGGGCCCGTCCGGCTGACACCACCCTAGGCACCCGTCGATCCGGCCCGGGCGACCGGCGAAGGCGCGGGCGCCAGGATGTCACCCGTCGAGCCGCTCGAGGAGCCATCCGGGGCGCACCACGTCGGCCCCCAGATCCTCCACCCTCTCGCACAGGGCGCGATCCGCGGAGACGAGTGTCACGTGGTCGTCGGCGCCGGCCACCAGCTCCACGAGCCTGTCGTCCCCGCTGCGGGGTGCATGGATCACCGTGACCCCGTCGGCCACGCCCGCCTCGACGCCGTCACGCGCCTTTCCCTCGAGGACCACGACGACCGGCTCGTCGAGCCGGCCGGTCCTGACCGCGGTGCGCACCCGGTCCACGAACGCCCGGGCCGCTCCGGGCCGGTCCTTCCACCAGCCCGTGGGCCGGGACCCGATCACGTTGGCCGCGTCGACGAGGAGCACGGTGTCCGGTCAGCTGCCGTAGGCCCGGGTGAGGACCTCCATGTTGTGCCCCGAGGGATCCTCGAAGTAGAAGCCGCGTCCGTGGCTGTTGATGCGGTTCTCCTGCTGGTGGCCGGGGTCGGCCCAGTAGGTGATGCCACGTTCGGTGACCCGGGCGAAGATGGAGTCGAATTCCTCCTCGGTGACCAGGAAGGCGTAGTGATGATGCTCCGGCGCCCAACGGTCGTCGTAGTCGAGGCTGACGCCGTTGGCGGTCTCGACGCAGAGGAACGGCCCGAACGGCTTGGGGGTGTCGAGGCCGAGGATCTCGGCCAGGAAGGTGGCCGACACCTCCTTGTCCTGGACCGGGACGATCGTGTGGTTGAGCTCGACTCCCATGGCGCCTCCCCGCGTCGTGCCGTCTTCACCATTATCGGTCCGTCACGCCCGGGATGCGTCGGTCCTCTACCCGAGCCCCGGGTACCGCCCAGGAACCTCGCCGCTCACCGGCGGAGGAACGCCACCAGCTCCGCGATGCGGTTGCTCACGACGGCGTCGACGCCGGCATCGACCGCGCGGGCCATGTCCTGAGGCTCGTCGACCGTCCACGTCGACACCTTGAGACCGGCGCCGTGCACGGCCTCGACGCCCTCGGGCGTCACCAGCCCGAACATCGGGTTCCAGTACTCGGCTCCCAGCTCCTGGAGCAGGGCGAGCGGCGGCGTGGGACCCTCGACCCAGGTGAGGCCGATCCGGGCCCCGGGGGAGTGGTCGCGGAGGATCCGGAGCGCCTCGACGTTCCCCGTGACGAACAGCGAGCGCGTCAGGGCACCGGCCTGGAGGACAGCGTCGAGGGCGCCGCCCACGACCTCCCGTCGGGTGAAGTCGATCATGAGGGGCAGCTGCACAGCCGTGAGCACCTCGCGGAGGGTCGGGATCCGGATGTCGCCGTCGCCGACGCCTTGTATCTCGGCCAGGTCCAGGTCGCCCACGGAACCGTGCACGCCCCACACGCGGTCGAGCGTCTGGTCGTGCAGGACGACGATCTCGTCGTCCTTGGTGCGGCGCAGGTCCAGCTCGAGCATGTCCGCGCCGAGCGCCACCGCGGCGGCGAAGGCCGGCAGCGTGTTCTCACGTGCACCCTTCGGATCGCCCCGGTGGGCGATGGCGATGGGCGTCATTCGGGGTCGACGAGACCAGAGGGCGCGCTCTGGGTCCTCACCGGAAGCTCGACGGGGTTTCCTTCGCCTCCGCCGGGCTCTTCGGGTGCACCCTCGTTGCGCGTGCTCCTCAGGAGCGGGCGGGCGAACACGACGGCCACGACGCACTGGAGCCCGCCCGCCAGCACCA
>JBKQUM010000146.1:0-27778 GCA_052140165.1 Acidimicrobiales bacterium | reverse complement strand
GCTGCCGGCTGCTGGCTGCTGGCTGCCGGCTGCGGCTACTGACTACGGGCGGAGGCCTCGCAGCAGGGACGTACACACGCGGTCAAAGCCGGCGACCTGGTCCTCGACGAATCCCATACCGAGCAGCTCGAGAGAAACCCAACCGTGGATGGAGGCCCAGATCAGCTGCGCGGTCTCGGTGGGGGACGAGTCGACGATGACGCCGGCGGCCATCGCACGCTGGACGGCGGCGACAAGGCTGTCGAAGGCCCGGGACGCGATCTCGAGGGCATCGATGCTCGGCTCGAATCCGGGGACGGCCCGCAGGAACATCAACTGGTACCCCATCGGATGGGCCAGGGCAAGGGCGCGGTAGCGACGGCCAGCTTCCCGGAGGGCCTCGTAGGGATCCTGGATGTCGGCCAGGGTGGCCAAGGCCTCGCTCAGCCGCTCGAAGCCCTGGATGAAGAGCGCCTCGATGATCCCGAACTTGGACTCGAAGTGGTTGTACACGCCCATAGGGGCCACGTGCGCGGCGGCGGCGATCCGGCGGACCGACAGGCCGTCGGGGCCCTCGGTCTCGAGGATCTCGGCGGCCGCGGCCAGCAGCGCCTCCTCCATGCCTGCGCTGGGAGTCCTGGTCCGGCGATTTTCCGTCACACCTCTAGCGTACTGAAGAACGTCGTGCTATAACGTTAGTACAGTGTTCTACAGCTGGGTGTCTCGCCATCCGCCGATCCAAAGGAGCCATCCGCCATGCCTGGACCCTTGCCTTTGCCCGAGCTCGCAGATGTCACGGCCGACACCGCCACCAAGGTTCCGGCGGCACGGGGCGGCGGCGGCCCCGCCGACTCCCAATCCAGGGATCGCCGCTGGATAGTGCTGGCCGTCCTGTGCCTCTCCGTCTTCCTGGTCGTGGTCGACAACACGATCGTCAACGTCGCCCTCCCGACCTTGAACCGCACGCTGGGAGCGTCCATCACGTCGCTCCAGTGGATCGTCGACGCCTACAGCCTGGCGTTCGCCGGGTTGCTCCTCGCCGGCGGCGGCATCGGTGACCGTCTCGGGCGCAAGGGCACGATGCAGACAGGCCTCGTGTTCTTCGGTCTGTTCTCGGCCGCGGCTGCGTGGTCGCACACGGCGGGTGGCCTCATCACGACGCGGGCGCTCATGGGCATCGCGGCAGCGTTCATCTTCCCGGCGAGCCTGGCCATCCTGACCAGTGTGTTCACCGACCCCTCCGAACGGCAGAAGGCGCTCGGCATCTGGGGTGCGACATCGGGTATTGCCGTGGCGTTCGGACCGATCACGGGTGGGGCACTGCTCGAGCACTTCTGGTATGGGTCGATCTTCCTGGTCAACGTGCCGATCGTCATCGTGACCTTCATTGCCGGCGGCCTGTTGATCCCTCGGCTCCCGAAGGTGACCAGGCACCCCTTCGACATCCGGGGCGTGGTGATCTCGACGGTCGGTGTCACTGCCTTGGTGCTGGCGATCATCGAAGGGCCCCAATGGGGATGGGCCTCCGCCGGCACGCTGGCCTGCTTCACGACCGCCGCCGTGCTGCTGACCGTGTTCACCGTGCTCGAGCTGCGCACCGAGGGCCCGCTGCTCGACGTGCGGGTCTTCAAGATCCCGCGCTTCACGGGCGGGGCGCTGTCGATCTCGGTCGCGTTCTTCTGCCTCTTCGGTTTCATCTTCCTGATCACGCAGTACTTCCAGTTCGTCAAGGGGTACTCGACGCTCTCGGCCGGCGTGCACACGCTCCCGTTCGCCATCGTCGCCGGCATCGCCACACCGATCGCAGCGGTCGTCGCGCTGAAGGTCGGCACGCGCCTGGTCGTGACGACCGGGCTCGTCCTGATGGGCGGTGGCCTGCTGGTGGCGGCGTTCAACTCGGAGGCGAACACCTCCTACTTCGGACCGATCATGCTGGCCATGGTGCTCCTGGCCCTTGGATTGTCGTCCATCACCGCCCCGACGGCGGAAGCGGTCATGGGCTCGGTGGCCGACGATCAGCGGGGTGCCGCCGCAGGCGTGAACAACACGACCAGGGAGCTCGGTGGCACCCTCGGCGTGGCCGTCTTCGGCTCCATCTTCGCCTCGTCCTTCACCCCCCGGATCATCAGCGCCTTCCGCTCGCTCCCCATCCCGGCGGGGCCGAAGGCCGAAGCCCATCAGTCCATGGCCGCCGCGCTCGCCGTCGCGTCGCATGCACCCCACGCGGCACAGCCCGCCTTGCAGTCGATCGCCTTCACGGCGTTCCACAGCGGACTGCGGGTGGCGTGCATCTCGGGCGCCGGGGTCGCCGTGCTCGGCGCACTGGCTGCGTTCAGGCTGTTGCCCGGGCGCGGTGCGCCCGAGGTCGAGCTGGCCCAGGACGTCGAGGTGGTCCACGATGTCGAGGGATGCCCTGGCGATCTGGCGCTGGCGCCGGCCTGAGCCCGCCTTATCCAAAGACCAGCGGGGCGTGCCGCACCCCGGCGATGACCGGGCTGGGCGACAACTCGACCGGACCGGCCGAGGCCAGCGTCTCGAAACGGTCGAGAAGCTCGTTCAGCACGATGCGAGCCTCCAGGCGGGCCAGCGCCGCCCCGAGGCAGAAGTGCGGACCGAAGCCGAAGCTGACGTGTGGATTGGGGTGCCGGTCGACGCGGAACTCGCCCGCATCGGCGCCGAAGACCTCTTCGTCGCGGTTGGCGGAGGCGTAGACGAGCAGCACCGGGTCACCGGCGGCCACCTCTTGCCCTCGGATGGTGGTGTCGCTGGTCGCCGTGCGCATGAACGAGATCACCGGCGTCGTCCAGCGGAGAAGCTCCTCGACGGCGCTCGGGATCAGCGCCCGGTCCGCCCGCAGGGCGGCCCACTGGTCCGGGCGCTCGGAGAGCGCGACGAGGCCACCCGAAATCAGGTTCCTCGTCGTCTCGTTCCCGGCGATGAGCAGCTGGATGAGGAACATGGCCAGTTCGGCCTCGCTCAGCTGGTCGCCCCCACTGGCCCCCCCATCGGCGCCCCCATCGGCGCCCACGTTGGCGCCCCCATCGGCGCCCCCGTTGGCGCCCCCATCGGCGCCCACGTTGGCCAGCACCGAGACCAGGTCGTCCGCCGGTGCCGACCGCCGTTCCGCCGCCACCCCGATGAGGTACTCCCACATCTCCATCTGCAGGAGGGCGCGCTGCTCCTCGGTGTGGTCGCTCGCCCCGGGGATCGCGGCCTCCGACCATTCCAAGAAGCGGGGCCACTGCGCCCCGTCGACGCCCATGAGCTCGCAGATCACTTGCATCGGCAGCGGGACGGAGAGCGACGGGACGACGTCGATCGCCACCCCCGCCTGGATGGGGTCGATGAGCGCCCTCGCCTTTGCCGTCACGCCCGCCTCCATCAACCGCACCATCGACGGCTTGAACCCCGGCTGGACCAGCCGCCGGTAGCGGGTGTGCTGCGGCGGGTCCGTGTGCATCATGGTCGGCGGGGTGTCGTACGTCGTCCCGATCTCGTCGATCAGGATCCCCCGCGACGAGCAGAACCCCACCGGATCGGCCCCGATGGAGGAGACCTCGAGGTGCGTGGTGACGGCCCAGAAGCCGCCGCCCTCCCGGTCCACCCAGCACACGGGTGCGCTCCGTCGGAGCTCGGCGTACAGCTCGAAGGGGTCGCCGCCCGAGTACAGCGACGGGTCGGTCAAGCGGCCTGCATCGGCTGTCGGATGGGTGGCGGCCGACATGGTCAGACGATGATGCCGTTCGGGCGGGGGTCGCCCTGCGCCTCGAGCAGTGCGTAGTACGCCTCGAGCGTCCCGGGCCCGTCGGAGACCGACTCCACGGACCCGTCTCCGGCCAGGTTCAACAGCGCGCCCTCGATGATGAAACACACATCCGTGTCCGCCTCGTTGTCCTCGGGCACGTGGAGGGTGTGCACCGAGTTCGCCGGCTCGTACAGGTACGAGCCGGCGGTCACGTAGAAGTCGTACTCGAGGTAATGCCACCGCCCCGCCGACGTGAAGGCGTCCACCGATCCGGTGTGGCGATGGGTCTGTAGCTGCACGCCGGGCTGGAAGCGGTTGAGGATGACCCACGTGCCGTGCTGGGAGTCGAAGCGCACCACCTTGAGCAGCACCCCCATCCCGGTGTCGGCCCACGGGGCGTCGTCGGCGCCGACGAGGCGCACGGCGTCGGCCGGATTGGCGGGAGTGGTGATCGACATCGGATGGGTTCCTTTCGATGGGGCTGGTCTATTGAGGCTGGCTATCTGGGTCTATTGAGGCTGGTCATCTGGGTCTATTGAGGCTGGTCATCTGGGGCCGGTGGATCGGATTCAGATCGGCAACGGCGCGAGCGTATCGAGGTCGAGGGCAGCTTCGAGGGCCGCGGCGGTCCGCAGGACCACGAGGTCGCCGTGCTGGGGCCCCACGAGCTGCAGGCCGATCGGCAGGCCGCCGCTGCTCATGGCGACCGGCACCGAGGCCGCCGGCGAGCGGGTCATGTTGAACGGGTAGGTGAACTGGACCCAGTTGGCGGTCGTCTCGCCGTTGACCGAGCTCGTCATCTCGTCGGCGAACGGGGCCACCGCCGAGCATGTCGGCGTCACCAGGATGCGGGACGTGTGCAAGATCTCGACGAGGCGCAGGTTCATGAGGTGGAAGCGATCGAAGACCTTGAGGAGCTGCTCGGCGGTCGTCGACTGCGCGGCATCGAGCATGTGGCGCAGGACCGGGTGGACCTCCTCCCACCGCGGGTGCCCCATCAGTGGTCGCAGGGTGCGCAAGGTGCAGGCCCCCGTCAAGGTGAGGAAATCACCGACGGGGTCGGCATCGAAGACGGACTCCAGCACGACGACGTCGGCGCCCAGCGACTCGAGCACGCCGACGGCCCGCTCGCAGGCGGCCGCCACCTCGGCGTCCACGGTGGCGTAGCCGAGCGTCGGCGCGTAGGCGATGCGGACGGGCACGTGGGGATCGTCGAGCGCCGCGAGCCACGAGGCCTCGGGGCGGGGGAGGGCGCGCAGGTCGGTGGGGTCGGGGCCCACGGCCACGTCGAGAGCGCGGGCGACGTCGGCGATGCGCCGGGCCATGGGGCCGTTGGTCGAGAGGTCCATCCAGCCGGGCGGGGTCGGTCCGCCGGCGGGGACGCGGCCGAGGCTGGGCTTCATGCCCGAGAGGCCGCAGCAGGCCGAGGGGATCCGGATGGAGCCCCCGCCGTCGGATCCGGTGGCGAGGGGGACCATGCCCGCGGCCAGCGCCGCCGCCGCGCCGCCCGAGGACCCCCCTGGGCCCCTGGATATGTCGAACGGGTTCAGCGAGGGGCCGAAGATGGAGTTGGTCGTGTTCCCCATCCAGCCGAACTCGGGGGTGTTCGTCTTGCCGACGATGACGCATCCGGCCGCCCGCATCCGGGCGACGAAGGGGTCGTCGGCGGTTGCCGGCGGGTCGTCGGCGTGGAGCGCCGATCCATAGGTGGTCGTATAGCCCACCGCTCTCTGGAGGTCCTTGACGCCCAGCGGGATCCCGGCCAGGGGGCCCGGGTCGCCGCCGTCGGCGATCCGGGTGTCGATGGCGGCGGCCTCATCCAGAGCACGGTCCGCGTCGACGGCGACAAAGGCGTGGTACAGCGGGTCGAGCCTCTGGATCCGATCCAGGGCGGCCTGGGTCAGCTCCCGTGCGCTGACCTCCTTCGAACGCACCGAGCGGGCGAGCTCGGCGAGCGAGGTGGTGCGGAAGTCGATCTCTGTCATGGCCGCTCCTCCCCCCTGTCCGCGTGTTCCGTCCTGTTCCGATTTCTGGATTGGTGCCTGTTGCGGCTTGGTCCTATCCAGCCGACGGTGACAGTCCCGCGACCGCCTCCGCCAGGTCGATGCCGACGGGAATCACCATGGGCGCGGGGATGGTGACGCCGTGGTCCACGTATCGCTGCACGTGCGCGCGGCACTCGGAGACCGAGCCATGCACCACGAGCTCGTCGACCAGCTCGTCGGGGATGGCCTCGAGCGCCCCCTTGCGGTCGCCGGCGGCCCAGGCGTCCCACATCGGCTGGAGCGCAGGGCCCCGGCCGAGCCAGCGGTGGAACTCGGCGTAGGCGTTGACGTTCAGATAGGCGGTGATCATCCGTCGCCCGATCGTCCGTGCCACGCCGGCGTCCTCGGTCACGATGACGAAGATGCGGGCCACGATCTCGCGGGGCGCCCCCTCAGCCGCCTTGTCGACCTCCGCCACCGAGGTGGCCACGTCCTCGGCACTGAGCCAGTTGAGGATCGCCCCGTCGGCCTCCCGGCCGGCCAGGTGCAGCATGCCGGGGCGCAGCGCCGCCAGGTAGATGGGGGGCAGCTGCTCGGGGATCCGGGCGAGGCGGAACCGCTTGACGCTGAACGTGTCGAACTCCTCGGTGACCTTCTCGCCGCTGAAGGCCATGCGGAGGAAGTGCAGCGTGTCGCGCATGCGGCGGAACTGGTTCTCGAAGGCCATGCCGTTCCAGTTGGCGACGATGACCTCGGAGGAGGCACCCAGCCCGCAGGCGAAGCGGCCGGGGGCGGCGTCGGCCATGGAGGCCAGGCTCTGGGCCAGCAATGCGGGACCGCGGGTGTACGCCGGGGTGATGGCCACGCCGAGGTTCAGCTCCGGCTCCCATGCGGCGGCCAGGGCGAGGGGAGTGAACCCGTCGGCGCCGTCGACTTCGGCCGACCACAGGTCCGTGTAACCGAGCTCACGGAGGCGGGCGAACCATTCGCGGTGGGCGTGGAGCGGGATCCCGTCGAAGGGGATCGTGATCCCGGGCCTGGCGGCGGCTGCGCCTGCGGCTGTGGGGCTCATGCCTTGAGTCGCTCTTCGGCCTGTGAGCCGGTGTCGGCCTGTGAGCCGGTGTCGGCGTGTGAGCCGGTGTCGGTGTCTGATCCGGTGTCGGCGTGTGAGCCCGTGCCCGCACCGGCGGTGCCATTGGGCAGCGAGTCCGGATCGGGCTGGAACTCCGCGTCGTCGAACACCAGCGCCAGCTCGGTCTTCTCCTCGGCGGCGTCGTGGGGCGGCACGGGGACGCCCCAGCGCGCCATGCCCTCCTCCATGCGCCGGATCACCGTCTCGATCACCTCAACCCGACCGTTCCGCTTGTTCTCCGAGGAGACCACGTCCCACGGAGCGAGCGGACCGTTCGTGAGGCGCAACATGTCGGACACGGCCTCGTCGTACTCCCCCCGCCTCTCGCGGTTGCGCCAGTCCTCGTCCGTGAGCTTCCACGACTTCAACGCATCGTCGCGGCGGCGGACGAAACGGCGGAGCTGCTCCTCGTGCGACATGTGCATCCAGAGCTTGATCACGATCATTCCCTCTTCGGCCAGGGTGTGCTCGAAGTCGTTGATCTCCTCATAGGCGCGGCGCCACTGCACCTCGGTGGCCAGGTTCTCGACTCGCTCGACGAGAACCCGCCCGTACCAGCTGCGGTCGAAGATCGTCATGCCGCCCCATCCGGGCAGGGGCGGCCAGAACCGCCAGAGGAAGTGATGGCGCAGCTCGTCCGGTGTCGGCGCGGCGAACGGGGCCACGTGGACGTGGCGGGGGTCGAGCGGTTCGACCAGCCTCTTGATCGCGCCGCCCTTGCCGGCGGCGTCCCAACCCTCGAAGACGACGCACACCGGAGGGCCGAGCTTCCCCTCCCTGAGCTGTCCGCCGTTGATGAGCCGAAGGTGCAGCAGCCTGCGCTGCGCCCGGCCGAGACGCTTGCTCTCCTCATCCTTGGAGAGCTTGCGTGAGAGGTCGGAGTCGTCGAGCCGCGGGAAGTCCGCTCGGAGCATCTCGCCGCCGCGCTCCTCGCCGCCGCGCTCCTCGCCGCCGCGCTCCTCGCCGCCGCGCTCCTCGTTGCCGCCGCTGTCGTTGCCGCCGCTGTCGTTGCCGCCGCTGTCGTTGCCGCCGCTGTCGTTGCCGCCGGCGTCGTTGTCGCCGGCGTCGGTCCGGCTTGCGCCGTGGCTGTCGTGGCTGTCGTGGCCGCCGTGACCGGCGGAGCCTTCATCAGGGTGGCCGCCGTGACCACCGTGATCGTGCTTGCTCACGTTGCCTGTTGTAGCCGATCCACCATGGATGGGGCGACCATGGCCGAAGTCGCGGCCGCAGCCCCGGCAGGCGAGCCCACCGCCTCGACCACGGACCGCACCAGGGCCGTCTCTCCCGCGATGACCAGCAACTCCTGGTTGGAGAGGTGGCCGACTCGGCCGACCTTGTCCCCGGATGGGTTGAAGATGCCGATCCGGGCCCCGACGTATCGAGCCGAGTCGAAGGCGAGCGTCGCCACCTCCCGCTCCCGTGCAGCACCGCCGCCTCCACCACGTTCTCCGGATGGAGGCCGGACGACCGCGCACATCGCCTCCAGCTCGTCCAACCCGAGCCAGGACTCGTTGTTGTAGGACAGGACCAGCAGGTCGCAGTCCACGGACTGGACCACCGAGGCCAGGGCGGCCGGCATCGTGCGCTTGGAGTTGAACACCGAGTGCGTGGATGGGTCACGGGAATCCACCCGCTTGCGGGCCACGCCGTAGGCCTCGGGCGCATCCCAGGCCACCAGCGTCTCCCACACGTGGTAGTTGGTGAAATACCGGTGCTGGTTGTACGGCGGATCCAGGTACGCCAAATCGACGTGCCCGAGCGCCGGCGACCCGGCCAGCGCCACCGCATCGCCCTGGATGGCGCAGCCCGACCCCGCCAGCAACTCCGGCACCCGGAGCTCCAGGGGATTGAACGACCGCGGCGCCCACTGCTTCACGTACGCCATCTGCACCCCGGTCGTGGAATCCACCCGGTCCGCCGCCTCGATCAGGGACGTCAACAGGAGGGGGAACAAGGGTGACCCCGCATACTCCGAGTCGATGGCATCCCGCACGGCATCTATCCGAGCGGCGTTGTGCGGCTGGAAGAAGCGGGCCTGACGGCTGAACTCCTCGGTGACGTAGCCCGCCTTGCCGGGGAGACCGTTCAGATGGGCGACGGCCGTGCTGAGGGCGTCCATGTCGGTGGCGGTGGCGTCCGTCTCGATGTAGGTGCGGGCGAAGGCGTGGGCGTATCGAGCGCTGTCGACGGCAGTCACGCGGGTGCCCTGCGCCTTGAAGGCCTGGGCGACGCGGGTGGTGCCGGTGAAGAGGTCGAGCGCGGTGCGGGCGCCCGAGGCGCGGCAGATCTCGGTCAGCACCGGCACGAGGCGGCGCTTGGATCCCAGGTACTTGATCACGGGGTGACTCCGGATGGGGCGGTCACGTGGCGGTCACGTGGCCCACCCTACGATGGGTCGTCATGGCCCCCGGGGACCATCCAGAGGACGCGGCGGGCACCGAGGGGGCGTCCGGTTCCGACGCGGATTCGCACTGGGTGCGCTGGCACGAGTCCTACGAGGACCCCGCGTCGCCGTTGTCCCTGCGGTTGCGGTTGGTCCAATCCATGGTGCGCGACGTCCTCGATGCCGTGCCCGCGCGCCCCCATCCAGGGCCCATCCGGGTGGTGAGCCTGTGCGCCGGGCAGGGTCGTGACGTGATCGACGTCGTGTCGACCCATCCAAGGGGTGCCGACGTCTCGGCGCTGCTGGTCGAGCTCGACCCCGCGCTGGTGTCCTTCGCCCGTGACCGTGCGGCGGCGGCCGGGGTGGCCGATCAGGTCCGCATCGTCGAGGGCGACGCGTCCCTCTGCCGGTGGTACGGGGATGGGGTGCCGGCCGACCTCGTGCTCGTATGCGGCGTCTTCGGGAACATCAGTCGGGGCGACATCACGCGCACCATCCAGGCGCTCCCGGGGTTCTGCCGGCGGGGCTCGCAGGTGATCTGGACCCGGCACCGGCGCCCGCCAGACGCCACGCCCGCCATCCGAGCCGACTTCGCCGCCGCCGGGTTCGGGGAGGCCGCCTTCGAGGCGCCCGACGGGTACGTCCTGTCGGTGGGCCGGCACCGTCTCGAGGTCGAGCCGCCGCCCGGCGCCTTCGACCCGGCGTTCAAGCTCTTCGACTTCGTCGGCGACGGCGAGCTGCCGGCGTGAGCGGGCGGGACGACGAGCCGGCGGATCTGCCGAAGCCGCTGCCGGAGCCGCCGCTCCGGCCCGAAGGCGCCGCCGCTTCCGGGGATCAGACCTATCTGCGCCGCCGCCACCTGCGGTACCGGCGCCACCCCCGCCGGACGCCGCTGACCCGCCACCCGTTGCACCCCATCGAGCTGCTCTCCATGGCGCAGCGGACGGGCCGGCTCGAGCCCGCCCGGGTGCTCGTCCCCGCCCTCGTGATCTTCGGCCTCGACGCGTTCCAGAGCACGTGGTTCACCGAGATCTCCACCGACCACCTCGGCCTGGAGTCGGTGACCACCGCCGTCATCTTCAGCGCGTCGACGCTCGGGCTCACCTTCTACAGCGGCATGCTCGAGCGCCTCGTGGGCGCCGTCGAGCGCAATCAGAACCCGCAGCCCGTCGGGCAGGTGCTGGCGACGCTGCCCTGGCTCCGCCTCCTGATCGCCGAGGCCATCCTCCTCGTGGTGACGGCGGGGGCCGCGCTGTTCCTCGTCATCCCCGGGCTGATCGTGGGGACGCTGTGCGCCCTGGTGGGACCGCTGATCAACCTGCTCGACTGCTCGGTCCCCCAGGCCTTCCGGCGTTCGGTCAGCGTCGTGTGGCCTCATTTCTGGCTCGTGTTCGTCATGGTCACCATCCCGCTGGCAGTGGAGCACGAGGTGGTTGTCTTGATCAGAGACCTGGTGCCGCACGAGCGGGTCTTCCTCGTCTTCCTCACCAACTTCGCCATGGGCCTCGTCTTCGGCGTCGCCTTGGGCCTCGTCGAGGTGTCGCTCGCCGAGCGACTCGTCACGGGAGCGCACGGACCCGGCCAGGACGTACGCTCGGACGACGCGGAACTGCCGGGCGGGGCCGCCGCCACGTAAGCACCCGGGACATCCGGGACATCCGGGACATCCGGGACCCGAAGAGACAATGATTCGAGCAGTAGTCGAGGAATCGAGGAGGTCCACCATGGAAGAGACGATCCACGGAACTACGATGCCGGTGCTCGAGCTCTCGCTCGCCGACGGCGAGTCGGTCGTGTCCGAGGCCGGGGAGTTCAGCTGGATGTCCGACGCCGTCCAGATGGCCACCAACACCGGCGGTGGCATGGGCGGCAAGGGGATCATGGGCGCGGTCAAGCGCGCCGTCTCCGGTGCCAGCTTCATGATGACCACCTACACCGCCCAGGGCGGCGCCGGCTCCATCGCCTTCGCCTCGAAGTTCCCGGGTCATATCCTGCCGATCGATGTCGCGCCAGGGAACGAATTCATGGTCCACCGACACGGGTTCATGGCGGCGACGCCGGGGATCGAGCTGTCCATGGGCTTCCAGCAGTCGTTCCGCGGCGGGATCTTCGGCGGCGAGGGCTTCATCCTCCAAAAGGTCGGCGGCACCGGGCGTGCCTTCATCGACCTGTCGGGCGAGGTGATCGTCTACGACCTGGCGGCCGGACAGACGATGCGGGTGCACCCCGGACACGCCGGCCTCTTCCAGGCCTCGGTCACGTTCTCGGTGCAGAAGGTCCCCGGGATGGCCAACCGCTACATGGGTGCCGACGGGCACCACTTCGCCTTGCTGACGGGGCCGGGCCGGATCTGGCTGCAGTCGATGCCGTTGCCGATCTTGGCCGGCGTCATCGGCGAGTACATGCCCGACCGCGACGACCACCGCGGAGCGGAGGGCGCCGCCGCCGGCATCGGGGGGGCCAAGATCCTCGGCGACCTCTTGAAGTAATCCGGATCGGACTCAGGAGAGGTTGATGGCGTTCGGCGGGACCGTCAGCGCGATCGCCTTGCCGTAGTGGCTGAAGACGAGCGCACCGACCTCGCCCGGTGTGTCGTCGACGATCTTGTAGACGTAGGGGTACCCCGTGGCGGCGATGAACATCAGCCCGGTGCTGCGCTTGCCGTCGTTCGTGACGCTGTCCTTGACGATGACGACCTTGTGACCGTCGAACGTCGTCTGACGGCTGACGCTGAGCGGTGTCGTGTGGCCCTCGAAGGCGGCGGCGACGAGGTCGGCCACATCGAGGAACTGGTCGAAGGAGGTGAAACGGCTGTCGAGCGCTGAGAACTCGAGCCACTTCCCCCCGTAGATCTTCGTCTGCGCCGCCGTGGCATGGCTGGCCCAGAACTTCTCGGGCGCGTTGAAGTAGAGCAGCGGTCCGACCCGCTCGATCCGGATGAGGCTGCCCTGCTGGACGAAGGCGCCCCCGCCTTCGCCGTCGGCGTTGACGAGCAGATCCAGCAGGACCACGTTCTTGCCCTGAGAGATCCCCATGGCCTTGATGAGCCAGGTGTCGGCGGGGCTCACCGGAGTGGTCGTGGTCGATCCGGGGGCGGCGCTCGTCGTGGCCCGCGGTGCTGTGGTCGCCGTGGTGGACTTCGTCGCCGCGCTGGCCGCTGTGGCACCCGGCCAGGGGCTGAATGCGAAGGCGGAGAAGGTGACGGCAGTGACGGCGGCGCCGGTGGTGAGGGTGGTGAGGCGCGTGATTGCAGCCAATGGGGCGGAGCCAGGGAGGCGGGAGAACGCCCGGGTCAGGTGGTGACGCCATCCGCGGGGGCGCGCAAGGACAGGGGGTGATTCAGACTTCCCAGCCACGGCAAAAAGGCTAGTGGGATGGCGCCGGCTTCTTCGCCCCACGCCGGCCGGACGCCATCGGAGCGAAGGTCACACCGGGGATGACCTGGTGCTGAGTTACGGGGCGGGGTCGGGTTGGTTCCACTCGATCCAGCCGGACCCGGATCGGCCGTCGTCGGTCCGGCAGGTCACCATGGCCCGGGGGAAACGGCTCGTCCGGCCGTCGTCGTTGCGCAGGAGCACCGGCCCGAAGGCCACGGGGGTGACATCGAGCCCGATGTCGTGGTCGGGTCCTGCGGCGATCTCTATGCGCGCCGTGGACGGGAAGCCGTGCGCACCCGTGTCCTCGGTGACCGACAGGGCCGAGGCGGGGTAGACCTCGCCCGGTGTCTGGATGTATCCGAAGAAGACGGGCACGCCCGGGATCCCCATCCGGATGTCGGCCAGCTGGACCCGGGTGCCGTCGTCGAGGCGCATGGAGCACCAGCACCATCCAAAGGCCCACCAGTCCCGCACGCCCCAGGAGTGGTCCCGCTGCCCCTGCCCGTCGACGGTGAAGGTCTCGCCGTCGACCGTGACTCTGCCGGTGACGAGGCACGGGATCTCGTAACGGGTCGTGAGGTCGTAGTGATAGGGGACGCCGTCGGTCGTCCAGGTCAGGTCGAGGTCGAGGAGCAGGGGTTGCCAGTGGGTGTCGGTGTAGGCGTCCTCGGGGTTGGGGAACTCCTTGCCCATGAGGTGCGAGGCGGCCAGGCGGAACTCCTCGAGCGGGCGCAACAGGTCGATCTCGACGCGCTCGCCGTCCCGGCTCTCGCTGACGAGACCGTTCTCCGGGGGGACCGGCATCTCGTAGTTGACCGAGGCGATGCCGGGGCGGCCGGGGCGCACGATCCACGTCGTCCACCATGCGACCTCCCGGTTGGGGTACAGGCCGAGCCGGAGCCAGCCGCCGAGCGAGCCGTCGGCGTTGACGAAGTCGCAGTAGTACGACTCGTTCCAGAGGTCCTCCGCGTCGGGGGCGTGCCGTGCTTCGTCGTCCGGCGGAACGACGTGGGCCGCCGTCACCGGGCCGTTCCCGGACGCATGGCGGAGGCACCCGGAGGACCGGGCACCTCGACGATGGGATCGTCGCGGTCGTCGAACTCCGTGCGGAGTGCCTTCGACATCACCGCGTGCTGGAAGTAGAGCGTGGCGATGTAGGTGAGCTCGAGGATCGCGACCTCGTCGAGGTGGTGCTGCAGCGCGGCGAAGAGCTCGTCGGGGACGCGGCCGTGGTCGTAGACGAGGGCGTCGGTGTAGGCGAGGACGGCGCGCTCCGCGGCGTCGTACGTGCCCTCGGGGGCGACGCTCCAGGCGGGGATGTGGGTGATCTTCTCCTCGGGCATCTCGAGCTCGCGCATCGACTTGGCGTGCTGGCTGAAGACGAACTGGCTGCCGGCCGCCCATCCGGAGCGGATCTGGCCGAGCTCACGCAGCTTCGGGTCGAGGACCCGGGTGGGCGACTGGTAGAGGCCGAAGCCCTTGACGCAGTGGTCGAGGATGTCGGGACTGAGGGCGAACACGGTCCACCAGTCGCCGGTGGTGCCGTCCCAGCGTCCCGGTTCGGCGACGGGGTCTCGTCCTTCGAAGAGCCACTCGTACATGGTGGTGACGATGGGCGCGGTGGCTTCGTCCTTGGGGACCTGGCGGAGTCGGGGCATGGGAAGAGTGGGTCTGTACCGGTGTGATGGTCGTGTCGGTGTGATGGTCGTGTCGGATGGTCGCTGGGCGGGGGAGCCTCAGACGCGGGTGGGCTCGCTCGGGAGCTCGGGCTCCGCTGCCATGTTGGCATCGATGGAGCGGGCGGGGGTGTGGGAGACGTCGGTGAGGTTGAACTGGCGCATCCAGCAGGCGAACTCCAGGAGGATCCCGTCGGGGTCCTGGAAGTAGATGCTGCGGACGTAGACGCCCGAGTGGATGGCGTCGCTGATGCCCCACTCGGAATCGTCGTGGTTGGCGATTTCGGTGCAGTCGATGCCGGCGGCGAGGAGACGCTCGCGATATTCCTCGATCTTCTCGGGCGGCACGTCGAAGGCGACGTGGTTCATGGAGCCGATGGCGCTCGTCAGGTCACCCTGGTCCGGGCGCGCTGCCGGCGCGCTGATGCCGGGGACCCCGTCGGGCGCGTTGGGGAACCAGAAGAAGGCGAGGCAGTCCCCGCCGCCGCAGTCGAAGAAGAAGTGCTGTCCCATGCCGGCCGGCAGCTCGATCGTCTTGACGAGCGGCATGCCGAGCACGTTGGTGTAGAAGTCGACCGTCCGCTCCATGTCGTGGCAGACGAGCGCGAGATGGTTGATGCCCCGCAGTTCGAACCCGCCGGTGCTGCCTGTCATGAGACTGCCCTCCCTCGGCGACGACCCTCCCCATCAGGGGATCTTGCTGACCCCGTGGTCCCGTCCTCGTGGCCGGGGGCTGCGCCGTGCACAGGATAGGCCGCAATCTCGTCTCGGCCCCGTCCCGTATGACTCTCGGGCACGTCGGGGACGAGCCGACGACGGCTCCGGGTCGGCCCCGGGTCGGCCCCGGGTCGAAAGCCTGGTCGGAACAGGTCGAAAGGATGGCCATCACGGCGACCGCGGGCAGGCCCGCAGGTTGCATGGTGGCCGCGATGCTCCGGGTGGCCGGGACGCGGAGGAGCCTCCGGCGGCGGTGGGTCGAGCGGTTGGCGGCCCGACCGACGCCGGGGCTCTCTCCGCGACTGCGCGGAGAGCCCCTACCGGGGGGCCCGGCCGGCTCAGACCGACGCGATCCCGACCATGGGTGCATTGAGCGGGTGGCCCCCCATCGATCCGAGGAACGGCGCGTTGCCGAACGTGAAGATGCCGCCATCGGCGCCCTGCAGCCAGTATCCAGCCGCGTTGCTCGTAGCGGCCATGCCGACGACCGGTGCGTTCAGGTTGGTGCCCATCATGGAGCCGTACGGGGCCGCGTTGCCGAAGTCGGCCACGTTGCCGTTCGCGCTGGCGAGCCAGTACCCGCTCGAGTCTTGGGTCCCGGCCATGCCCGTGATGCGGTACCCGCCAGGGGCGAAGACCGGTTGGCCCTCGAACGGCGCGTCGCCGTAGCTGAAGACCTGGCCGTTGGAGTCGACGAGCCAATAGCCGTCCCCGAGGAAGCTCGGCGTCGCCGCCGTGATCGGGTAGGGCGGCGGGGCACCGCCCGTCGAGCCGTAGAAGGACGCGTCCCCAAAGGCGAACACACCGCCGTCGCTGGCAATGAGCCAGTAGCCGCCACCGTTCAGAGTCGGGATCATGGCCACGATCGGCTTGTTCAGCTTGATGGACCCCGTCGAGCCGAAGAAGCCGGCGTCCCCGTAGGCGAAGACCCCGCCGTCGCTCGCGACCAGCCAGTACCCGCGGTGGTCAGGGGTCGGTGCCATCCCGACGACGGGCTTGTTCAGCTTCATGGACCCGGTCGAGCCGTAGAAGCCCGCGGATCCGAACGTGAAGACGCCGCCGTCGGCGGCGACTTGCCAGTATCCAGGCGGGGGCTGCGGCGGCACGGGGCAGGTCGGACTGTCGGCGGGAGCCGCGCCGGGATCGTACGGCGAGAGGGTGGGCGTGCCGTCATTGTCCGGGCCGAGGTTCAGGTCGGCCAGGTACATGGGCCGGATGCCGCAGGTGAGATAGCCGATCGTGCTGCCCTGCCAGGCGGCAAAGGCCATGACCAGCTGTCCGTCTGGCTGATCGAGGGTGGGGGGCAGGGTGAAGATGTCGGGGCCGCCGGGGCCGGACATGCCGGTGTCCGAGCCGAGGAGGGGCCCGGATGCCGACATGTCCTGGCACCCGGCCGAAGGTCCGCTCGGGCACGTCGCCCAGCCGATGCCGTAGGTGGATGTCCCCTCGTCGCTCCCGGCGTAGAAGAGGTAGTAGTTGTAAGTCGTGGTGGCGGTGTTCCCGCTACCGGTCACCGTCTTCGTTTCGTACATGTCCGGACCCTCGACGATTCCGCTCTGCCACGTCTGGTTCGCGGTGAGCAGGCTCTGAGGTGTCGCGCTGTACTCGGGCATGAGGTCCGTGGTGAGGGGCGCGGACCAGATGGATGTTGGCTCTACACCGATGTGGTTGCCGTCGCTCTTCCAGATCAGCCAGGACTCGCCGGTCGACTGGTCGGTAAAGATGTCAGGGTCGATGCTGCCGCCGTAGTTCCCGTTGTCGACGGTCTGCGCGAGGTCCGTCCCGTTCTGGCACACAGCAGGGCCCGGGGAATCATCGATGTAGGGTCCTTCCGGATCGAATGCAGGAGCAGTGGCCACGCCGATGCACTGATCGCCCGTGGACGCCTCGGTAGCGGTGTAGTACATGACGAACTCGCTGCCGTTGTAGGCGACGCTCGGCGCCCACGTCTCACCCGGCACGGCCCACGAGCCGACCGACGGCAGCGCGTCCACACCGTTCAGTTGGGTCCAGTTGACGCCGTCGGTCGACGTCGACACCTGGATGTTGATGGTCTGGCTCGGCGGCGCAAAGTTCTGCGTGGCGAATCCGTAGTACACCCCCTGGTAGTAGAGGATGCTGGGGTCGGGAAAGTCGCCCGGGTGCACGGGAGCCCAGCTGTCGGCGCTGGCCGCCGGCGCGGCGACGACGCCGAAGGATGCGGTGCCCAGGACGGCCACCAGCGCGCCGAGCAGCGCCAGGATGGTCGGGCTGCGGACTGTACGGCTACGCCGGGCGGTGAGGGGTGAGGGGTACACGTCCTCCTTGTCGGATCTGGCTTGTCGTCGGATCTGGCTTGCCAACGTTGCGCCCCCAACCGCCGACATGTTATCGAAGCCGGCCGGCGGCTTGAAAGCGCCTGGCGACGCATCCCGAGCAAGGGGGATCGGGGCATCCCGAGCAAGGGGGATCGGGTTCCGTGTCCGTTCCCGATAGGTTCGACCGGACAGTGCGCGACACGGACATTGCCACGCAACCGCAGGGATCGACGAAGGGACCACCATGACCGAGCTCCGCAAGCCCGCCGTCGATCTCGGGTTCAAGGCCTTGAACCTCGTGCACAAGACCGTGTTGAAGGTGACCGGGGGCCGGTGGCCCCGCGACCTGCTCGGTATGCCCGGGGTCGAATTGCACACCACCGGGCGCAAGTCCGGTCAGCCGCGCTCGAGCATGCTGGCCTCGCCCATCCACGACGAGCACCGGGTCGTCCTGGTGGCCTCGAAGGGGGGCGACGAGCGAGACCCGCAGTGGTACCTCAACCTCAGCGCCAACCCCGACGTGGAGGTCACCATGAACGGCGAGACCCGCAAGATGCGGGCCCGGACGGCGTCACCCGAGGAGAAGGCGGCACTGTGGCCCGACATCGTGGCCACCTACAAGAACTACGCCAGCTACCAGGAGAAGTCCGGCCGGGACATCCCCGTCGTGATCTGCGAGCCGCGCTCGGCGTGACGCCCGGTCGATCGGGCACCCCCGGCCCCGAGGCGCCCGACCCGGTCCGGGGAGGTGGCGGTACGATGCGGCCAATGTCGATGGAGCCAGCCGGCTCGCCAGTTGAGGACACGGGGACCGGGCTGAGCTCGGCCTCGGGCGAGCGCGCCGGTGATGCCGCCTTCGACCTGAGCATGGCGGTCTCGCAGCTGGCGTCGAACAGCACGGATCTGCGCATCATGCTCAAGCTCTTGGTCGCCCAGCTCGCCGACGTGCTGGGCGACCGGATCGCGGTGGAGCGCGCCGGGCGCTTCCGCAAGTCCGACGAGATCAAGTCGGTGCGGATCACGCTGGGCGACGACACCCTCGAGGCGATCGTGGAAGGTGCCTCGGTGCGGTGCAGCATCGGCCACTCTTCGGGGGGCATTCGCATCCGCAGCGAGCAGGTCGGCATGGACGTGTGGCTCACCCGGCTCCTCGCCACCTTGCAGTCGGAGGCCGCCCACAGCGAGCAGACACGTCTCGCACTGGAGAACATCGTGATCGGAGGGCAATCGTGACCGAGCAGCCGGAGGTGCCGCCGGAACCGGTGGGGCACGACCTCCCCAAGGACGCCGCGCACCGGCTGGAGGAACTGGAGCACGGGCTCTTCACGTCCGACCTCTCGGTGAACGAGTTCCTCCTCGTCAAAGAGGCCGGCTTCCACCCGCTGGGCTTCGTGATGGGCTCGTCGATCTACCACATCGGGATCCAGACCCGGAAGTGGGGCGAGAGCCAGGAGCTGAGCAAGCTCACCGAGGCGATGTACACGGCCCGGGAGCTCGCCATGAACCGCATGGAGGAGGAGGCCGAACAGTTGGGGGCGGACGGCGTCGTCGGCGTTCGTCTCGATGTGAACTACTACGAGTGGGGCAACGACTCGGCCGAGTTCATCGCCTTCGGGACCGCGGTCAAGGCGGAGGACGGGACGTCGTACCGCAACGCGCTCGGCAAGCCCTTCACCTCCGACCTGTCCGGTCAGGACTTCTGGACCCTGATGCAGACCGGCCACGTCCCGCAGGCGCTCGTCATGGGCACGTGCGTGTTCCACATCGCGCATCGCAAGCTCACCCAGGCGCTCGGTTCCATGGGACAGAACGTGGAGCTGCCCAACTTCACCCAGGCGCTCTACGAAGCGAGGGAGCTCGCCATGACGCGGATGCAGGACGAGGCAGGCGTGCTCAAGGCCAGCGGGATCGTCGGCGTCCGCCTGGAGGAGAAGTCGCACCAGTGGGGCTCGCACACCATTGAGTTCCTGGCGCTCGGCACGGCGGTCACCAAGACCGGCGGGGAGGTCACGCTGCCCAAGCCGATCACCATCATCTCGCTCGACAACTGATGACGGTCGGACCCGACGGATCCGAACGATCGGCGGGCGCACCGGCGCAGGCTCGGGGCGACCTTCCCGAGGCCGCCGTCCGCCGGCTGGAGTCGACCGTCTTCTCCTCCGGCCTGAGTGTGCCCGACTTCGCCGCCTGTCTGGATCTCGGGCTGGAACCGGTCGCGCTCGTCCAGGGCTTCTGCGTCATGCAGTGGGGCTGGTACGGACAGGGCTCGGGGTACATGCGGGGGCTCTCGCCCTACACCGGCGGCCCGCAGAGCGCGGGGTCGTACTCGGAGACCTACCGCTGCCCCCATGGCTTCGTGTCCAACGAGCACCGCTCCTGGGGCCAGAACCTCGAGCAGCCGTGGGTGGAAGCTGCGTGGGCCCAGGGATACGGGAGTGCCTACCAGCGCATGCTCGAGGAAGCCACTGCCCATGGCGCCCACGGCGTGATCGGCGTGATGGACCGGGTCTCCAGCGTCGCCGACACGGGGACGACCGAGTTCCACTTCCTGGGTACCGCCGTCACCGTCGACGACGGGCCGCCACCGGCGGGCGGGGTGCCCTGGAGCACGTATCTGGCGGGACAGCGGCTGACCAAGTCGATCGAGGCGGGGTTCATGCCCGTCGCGGTGGTCGCCGCCTTGGCCTCGGTCCGCGTCTGGGCCTACTGCATGACCGAGTACCTCATGGAGGGCAGCATGAGCTGGGGCGGGCCGACGGGACCGCACCTCGTCGAGCAGGTGAGCAAGGCCCATATGGCCGTGCGCCAGCTCGCCCGCAAGCACGTCCGCCAACAGCTGGCGGGGGACGAGCTCCACGGCGCCACCATCGACGTGGTCGCCAGGGAGCTCTCGCAGGGCGACGAGGTCATCGACTGCACGCTGCGGGGCAACCGGGTGCGGCGCTTCAAGGACTTCGACCAGGTCGAGCTCCCGAGGCCGACGGTGCGTCTCGCATGAGCACGGGCTTCAGTCCCGGGACCGCCCCACCGGCCGACCTGCGCGCCGAGATGCTCATGGGCGCCCAGTCCCTCGCCACGCCGGCACCACCTTCGCAGGCGCGGGGCATCACCTCGGACCTGTCGGTCGACGAGGCGCTGCTGCTCCACGCGGCCGGTTGGGAGCCACTCGACCTCGTGTGCGGGGTGGCGGTGGTGTCCGTCCCGGTGGGCGTGTGGAACTGGGGGAGGGGCGCCATCTCGCTCGCGTCCGACGCGCACGACCAGGCGGTGGACCAGGCCGCAGCGCAGCTCCGGGGCGAGTGCAGCAAGGTGCACGGCCACGGTGTGGTCGGCGTGCGCGTCGAGGTGTCGGTGCGCACGCACCACGTTGACGTCGAGCTCGTCGGCACCGCGGTGCGGCCCATCGGGGGGAAGGACCCCCGGGGCACCGACGCCGCCCAGGCCATGCCGTTCACCTCGGACCTCTCCGCCCGCGACTTCACGCTGCTCCAGCGCGCCGGCTGGATGCCGGTGGGGCTCGCCTTCGGGGCCAGCTTCGTCTACGCCCCCCGCCGGACGGCGGGCACGGCGATGAAGCAGACGCGCCAGAACATCGAACTGACCAATTACACCGAGGCGATGTACTCTGCTCGCGAGTCGGCGATGGAGAAGATGCAGCGCTCGGCGCTCCATGCGGGCGGCCAGGGGGTGGTGGAGGTGAAGGTCACCGAGGGCCCGATGAGCTTCGCCCGCCATGCGGTGGGCTTCACGGCGTGGGGCACGGCGGTCCGCCTGGTCGCCGAGTCACACCAGTTCGTCCAGCCCCAGGTCATCCTCCCACTGGACGACGCCGTGGTGACATTCGAGGCGGAGAGCCTGCGCAGTGGTGGCCAGGGAAGAGGACGGAAGCGATGAGCAGCACCGGGCGGGACTGGAACGAGTGGGCACGCACCTTCGAGTCGGTGGACGGGCCTGATGCCTTCGCCGCCCTCTTTGCCCCCGGTGGTCGCTTCTGCGACCCCGTGACCCCGTGGACGACCGACCTGCACAAGGTGGCCCGGGACACCGACGCCATCTTCCCGGACTGGAACCAGCGAGTCGACCGCATCCGCGGCGGTGAGGATTGGGCCGTCTTCGAGTGGACGGGCACGGCCACCTTCAACGCCGGCGAGGGCAAGGCCGGCATCCCGATCGAGATGACAGGCGCCACTGTGATCGACGTCGACGCCGACGGCAAGGTCACGGCCTGGCGCGACTACCTCGACACCAACGAGCCCACCCAGCAGATTCAGAACGGGCTCGAGCGGGCCCTCGAAGGCGGCTGACCGACAGCCTCAGGCCTGCTCGGCCACCGCCCTCACGTGGGCCATACGGGCGTCGCGGGCTTCGTCGTACTCCTGGGCCGCCCGCTCGTCGTCGGCCATCTCGGCGTCGATGTCGGTGTCGGCGAACCCGATGACGCCCATCTCCTCGAACGCCGATCGCAGCTTCGGTCCCCACAGGCCGATATCGCGCAGGATCGGGACGATGCGCATGAAGAGGAAGCTGCGGAACACGCGCAGCGTCTCGCTGTTCTCGACGTACGTGCCGATCTCGGGTGGCAGCTCCAGCCGCTCCCACACCTCTTCTCCGAGGAAGCGGTCGCGCATGAGGTAGCAGGCCTCGATGCAGAAGGCCTCCCGCTCCGCCCGCTCGGCCTCGGTCAGCTCCGGGTAGTAGTCGCGCAGTGCCAGGCGGCCGAACATCACGTGGCGCGCCTCGTCCTGCATGACGTAGGCGTTCAGCGCCTTGGCCAGCGGCTCTTGCGCGTTGTTGCGGATGACGCCGAACGCGGCCAGTGCGAGACCCTCGATGAGGACCTGCATCCCGAGGTACGTCATGTCCCACCGGCTGTCGGCGATCACGTCGTCGAGCAACGCCTTGAGGTACGGGTTGAGCGGGTAGACCAGCTCCACCTTCTCGTGCAGGTAACGGCTGTACACCTCGACGTGGCGCGCCTCGTCGACCACCTGGGTGGCCGCATAGAACTTGGAGTCGATGTCGGGCACGGTCTGCACGATCTTCGCCGTGCAGATCAGCGCTCCCTGCTCGCCGTGCATGAATTGGCTGAAGCGCCAGGCCTCGACGTGCCGGCGCAGCTCGCCCCTGCGCTCGTCGGACATCTTGTCCCACCAGTCGGTGCCGAAGAGGGGGTTCATCTCGTCGGGCATGCCGACCGGGTTGGTGAGATCGACCTCCTGGCTCCAATCCAACCGGTCGCTGCCGATCCACTGGCGTCGGGTGCCCTTGTCGTAGAGCCGCAAGAGCTGGTCGCGCCCCCCGGTGTAGTTGAAGTCGAACATCGTGGTGGACGGCGACTCGATGCCCCACTTCGGATCGAAGGCGAGGTTCGGATCGGTGGTCGACGGGCTGGTGGTCATGGGCCCCCCTTGGGTCACGTCAGCACGTTCGGCGGCGGGAACCGCCGGACGCGACGCTACCCCTTCGGGTCCCCCGAGTCATCCGGGAATGGCCGCCCCGCGCCGCCGCCGGACCGCTCCAGGGGAGTGGGCGGTGGCGCTCAGCGGAAGTCGAACGCCACCTTGATGGCGCCGCTCTGCTCCTGGGTGGCCAGCGCGATGAACGCCTCGCGCCAGTCGTCCAGGCGGAAGGTGTGGGTCAACATGCCCGTCATGTCGACCCGGCCCTGCTCGGCCAGTCGCAGGTAGTGGGCGATCCCGTGCATGCGGATGCCGTCGACCTCCTCCACCCCGAAGGCGTTGGAGCCGACCCAGGAGATCTCCTTGAAGTACAGGGGTGACCACTCCCAACGCTCCGGCGCGTGCACACCGCTCTTGACCATGGTGCCGCGTTGCTTGAGCAGGCGCACCCCGATCTCCGCTGTCTGTGCGGTGCCCACGGTGTCGTAGACGACGTCGAAGCCACCGGGGTGCGCCATGGGCAGGGCCTCGCCGCCGAACTTCTGGAGCACTCCGCCGGACCAGGCCGCCGCCTCCTCGAGCAACTGCTCGACCGGGAACGGGTCCACGACGGTCGCCCCCAGGCGGCGGGCCAGCGCGGCCTGAGCCGGAAAGCGCGCCACCACCATGATCTCGACGTCGGGGTGCAGGGCGCGGACGATGGCCGTGGCACAGCTCCCGAGCGCCCCGCCGCCGTAGATCAGCACCTTGCCGCCGGGCGGTGGCGGGTGCCTCGTGACCGAGTGCAGTGACACGGCGAAGGGGTCACCGATGACGGCCACCTCGTCGCTCAGGCTGTCGGGCACCGGGATCAGCATGGACTCGTGCGCGGGCAGGTACTCGGCGAAGCCGCCGGGCGCGTCCCTCGACGTCCCCGTGTGGATGCCGGCGGCGATCGGTCCCTCGGTGAAGTGCCAGCACAGGCTGTAGTCACCGTCCTGGCACGAGGGGCACGGAGGGTCGATGCCCCGCGGGCCGCACGAGAGCCAGGGGTTGAGGACCACCCGTTGCCCGACCTCGAGTGTCGTGACGGCCGGCCCGACCTCGACGACGTCGGCCACGACCTCGTGACCGAAGACGGTGGGGAAGGAGAAGTACCCGTTCAGCGCGCTGTCGCCGAAGTCGTCGCCGAAATCCATGAAGACCATCTTGGCGTCGGACCCGCAGATGCCGGTGAGGCGCGTCTTCACCACCGCCCAGTCGTCACGGACGAGGCCCGGCCGCTCCAGCTCCTTCATGACCATCGGCACACGGGAGAGCCCGACCATGAGGTCGTTCGACTCGTCGGGCGGTGTCCAGTGCTCGGGCCGGACACCGTAGAGGAGACCTTGCATTTCGTTTGTCTCCTTAGCCGGGCACGTGCACGGCGGCGAGCGCCTGCACGACACCGCTGTTGTTGTTGCTGTGACCCGCGACCACGAAGACGACGACGAGGAGCCCCACCACGGCGAACCCGACGATGATGCCCGCCATGGCGAGACCGTCGCCCCCCTGGGCTCCCTGGGACTGGCGGATCTGCGACCGTGCCACGAATCCGAAGATGATGCCGAGGACGGCCGGGAGGCCGATCAGGAAGATGCCGGCGCACGAGCAGACGAGGGACGCGATGGCGAGCCCGTTGGTCTTGCGTCTGGCGGGCGTCCCGTACGGCATCGGCTGGCCGGACCATGCCGCGCCGCCGTACGTCGGTCCCTGCGCCGGGTACGCCGGTACTCCCGACTGCGGAGCCCCGGGTCCGGCGGCGGGCAACGGGCCGGACCCGGGCGGACCGGTCCACAGCTCGGGCGGGTACCACTTGCCGTCAGATGCCAACCACCATCCGGGACCCTGAGAGGTGTCGCTCATGCCGTGACCGTTCCGTGTGCGCCGAGTGCCGGATGGAGCATAGGAGGCATGCCTATCGCATGCCGTGACCGGGGTGCGTGACTCAGGTGGCGTACGGGCAGTGCCTGCACCCGGCGCCACAGCACGAGCCACGCCGGGCGAGGTAGCCCGCCGTGAGCACCATGAGCCCGGAGCTCGGATCGACATAGGTGTCGGAGCCGACGCGCAGCGCCTCCTCGTGGGCCCGCAGGATCCGCTCGTACGCCGGATCGTCGGGCGACAGCCGCTCGGGGTCGGGCGAGGAGAGCGGTCGATCGGCGAACGGCTCTGCCCGGGGGGCGTCCGGCGCCTGGCTCTCGTCGTGACTCGGCTCGCCCATGCGACCCGAGGCGTGTCGCCCGGTCCCGTTCCCGGGACCGGGCGACCGCGTTACCTCTTTGCAGTCCGCTTGGCCGGGGCCCTGCGGGCGGTGGCCTTCTTGGCCGGGGCCTTGCGGGCGGTGGCCTTCTTGGCCGGGGCCTTGCGCGCCGCGGTGGCGCGCTTGGCCGGAGCCTTGCGCGCCGCGGTGACCTTCTTGGCCGGGGCCTTGGCGGCCGCGGGGGCAGCCGACTTGCCGGCGGCCGTCACGGCCGTGTCGACCGTCGGGTAGGCGCCCTTCACGAGCTTGGGTGCCTTCGCGGGAGCGAGCACGGCGTCCTTGAACGCCTTCACCGGGGTGATGCGTGCCTTCTTGGACGCCTTGATCCGGATGGCCTCACCCGTCGCCGGGTTCCTGCCCATGCGGGCCGGGCGATCGACCTTGACGAATTTGGCGAAGCCGGGGATAGAGACCGGCTCTACTCCCTTGGCCACGACCGCGGTCACCACGTCGGTGAAACCGTCGAGGACGGTGATGACGGTCCTCAGCTCGACATCGGACTGGACTGCGACAGCTTTTGCTAGTTCTCTCTTGTTCATGGCGCCCATTGTGGCCGAAGCACACCCTGTGATGCACATCTTCCGGGCCTCTTTCGCCAATTCCTGCGATCCACGTCACTTGCATCCGCCCGATGTTCAGCCCCGGAACGGGTCCGGAAGGCGGCGCGGAACGTGCCTGACGTCCACTCAGGGCAGCAGCTGGCCCCAGTAGGGACGGTCGCTCTCGCTCTTCTCGAGGAGGATGATGACCGTTCCCCACGGGTCGTGGCACCACGTGGTCCGGAGCCCGGCCACGTCGGCGATCCCACTCGTCATGAACTCCACGCCCCGGGTCTCGAGCTCCTGCCGCGTGGCGCGCAGGTCGTCGCAGAGCATCCCGACGTGCGTGATGCCGATCTTCGTCACGGATGGTCGGCCGGGCCCGGCGGACTCGACGCCGGCCGCCGGATACTCGATCAGCTCGATGACGCGGTCGTCCTTCCCGAAGCCCACGATGGCGGCCGTGACGACGACGGGAGACGGGACGAGCTCGCCCATGTCACCTTGAATCTGGGCGCCCTCCATGCGGTACGGGGGCGACAGGACGCGGAGCCCGAGGACGTCGGAGTACCAGCGCACTGCCGCCTCCACGTCGGGGACGCAGACGGCCGTGTGCGCGAAGCCGGTCAGCACCCGTTCAGGCTAGGTCGGTGGGGATCGTCGGGACGGGCCCGCGACCGGGCCCTAGCTCCAGCGCGCGATCTCGTGCTGCAGGCGCTTGTTCCACGCGCGGGCGTGGAAATTGAACCGGCGCTCAGCCTTGCGAAGGACGATGATGCTCACGAATACGAGCGGGGCGAAGAACGCCGCGAGGGCGCTCACCGCGATGATCCGCAACCTGCTCTCCATGCCCCCACCCTCTCCATCTCCGTCGTCCTCGTCGTAGGTTATCCGTGCGCACTAGGGCCAATTGGCACTAGGCATTGGAGGATGAGAGTGGGGAAATGACGGATATGGACTCCGAGGACACGCCCGAGGGCGGGGTCGCGGCCGTAGACCCGGCCGGAGGGACCACGGCGGGCGAGGGCAAGGAAGCGGGCGAGGGCAAGAAGGCACCCCGGGCGCGCCGGACCAGAGGGATCACCGCGTGGGTGCTGGTCGTGCTGGTCTCGCTGCTGCTCCCCATCTCGGTGATCTCGGTCTGGGCGATCCGGACGGTGACGAACACGGACCAGTACGTCGCCACCATGGCGCCCCTGGCGCGCAACCAGGTCATCGTGGACCACCTGGCCCAGAAGGCCACCGACGAGCTCTTCTCGACGGGCATCGTGAAGAACAAGGTGGAGGCCGCGCTGCCGGCCAAGGCGAAGCCCATCGTGACGCCGATCGTCAGCGAGGTCCACAGCTACGTGTACGGGCTCGCGCTCAAGGTCTTCGAGAGCCCCAAGTTCGGGCAGCTCTGGGATTTCCTGAACCGCCACACCCACGACGCGGTCGTGGACGTCCTCACGGGCAAGCAGTCCAAGCTCACCCAGCGGCTCGAGAAGGGCGGCGGGATCGTCGTCAACGTGACCCCGCAGATCAACGACCTCATCAGCCAGGCCAACGCGCACGGCGTCACCCTGTTCAACCCGCTCAAGGCGGTCCTGGACAAGTCCAACTCGTTGGGCGTCACCGTCGTGTCGAAGTCCCAGGTGTCGCAGTTCACCGCGCTCTTCAACGTGATCGTGACGCTCAAATGGGCCATCCCCGTCGTCGCCCTGGTGCTCGCCGTCCTCGGCATCATCATCGCGGTCGACCACCGCAAGACGCTGCTGCGGATGGCCATCGGCGTGGCGCTGGTGACCATGTTGTTATTGGCGGGCCTCTCGCTCGGGCGCATCACGTTCATCAACCAGGCCGGGCACACCTTCAATCGCCAGGTGGCGGCCGCGGTGTGGGACACCGTGCTCCGCTTCCTCAAGTCAGACCTGCGCTGGATGTTGCTCGCAACGGTCCTCGTCGCCCTGGGTGCCTGGCTGGCCGGCCCCGCCCGCTACGCCCGGTGGGTCCGCTCGACCTGCGCCAAGGGCGCTCGCTGGGTGGCGGCGCAAGCGCATGAGCTCTCGAGTGGTGCCGGCCGGGCCGCCGCCGGTTCGGATCGCACCCGTCGCAGCGGGGGGTGGATCCTCGAGCACCTGGGCGGACTGCGCATCCTCGGCGTGGTCGTCGCGGCGCTCTTCCTCGTCTTCGGCGGCAACCTCACGGGGTGGAGCCTCCTGATCATCGTTATCGTGCTGGCGGTGTACCTCGGGTTGTTGCAGCTGATCGCCGCGTGGGCCCGCAGGA
>JBKQUM010000145.1:0-27431 GCA_052140165.1 Acidimicrobiales bacterium | reverse complement strand
GGGCATGTGCCACTCCGACGAGCACCTCGTCACCGGCGACCTCATCGCCCCCCTGCCTATCGTCGGGGGCCACGAGGGTGCCGGTGTCGTGGAGGAGGTCGGCCCGGGAGTCACCGGCCTGGCGCTGGGCGACCACGTGGTCTTCGGCTTCATCGCCGCCTGTGGACAGTGCCCCCCGTGCGCCACGGGGCACTCCAACCTCTGCGACACCGGCGCCGAGCTCATGTCGGGCCACCAGATGGACGGCACCGTCCGCCACCATGCCCGGGGCCAGGACGTCGCCACCCTGTTGTGCCTGGGCACATTCGCCCCCTACACGGTGGTCAACCAGGCGTCGTGCGTGAAGATCCTCGACGACATCCCGCTCGACAAGGCCTGCCTGGTGGGTTGCGGTGTGACCACCGGCTGGGGCTCCTCCGTGTACGCCGCGGACGTGCGCCCCGGCGACAACGTGGCCGTGATCGGCATCGGCGGTATCGGCGCCTCGGCCGTGCAAGGGGCCCGCCTGGCCGGCGCGGAGATGATCTTCGCCATCGACCCCGTCGAGCTGAAGCGGACCCTCGCCCCCTCCTTCGGGGCGACGCACGTGGCGGCGTCGGTCGACGAGGCGTTCGCGCTCATTGAGCAGGAGACCTGGGGCCACATGTGCGACAAGGTCATCTGCGCCATGGGCGTCGGTTCCGGGGCGATGATGGAGTCGATCCTCGGCATCACCGCCAAGCGCGGGAGGGTCGTGGTGACCAACATCCACCCCGCACTGGAGTCGTCGGTCACGATGAACCTGATGTTCCTGACCTTGCTGGAGAAGCAGGTCGTCGGCAGCATCTTCGGCTCGGCCAACATCCGCTCCGACATCCCCAAACTGCTCAAGCTCTACCGAGACGGGCAGCTCGACCTGGACTCCATGATCACGAACACGTACAAGCTGGGCGACGTCAACCAGGGCTATCAGGACATGCGGGACGGCAAGAACATCCGCGGCGTCCTCATCTACGACGGCTAGGTCGGGAGGCTCAGGCCGCCGCGCCCCAGATGTTGTTGCAGCGTTCGCAGACCTCTTCGGGCACGACGCCGGTGCGCATGAGGACGCCGAAGGTCTTGCACCCCAGGCACAGGCCGAGGGCGGACTCGAGGAGCGCGGCGGTCGCCAGGAGGCCGAGCATGACCTCGGCGGCGGTCCAGTAACCCAGGCCCGTCAGCACGAGTGCGGTCACCGAGAAGACGACGCCGATGCCCTGGGCGAAGCGCTTGGGCGGCCCCGCCACGGGGCGCTCGGGGATCCCGAGCTGCGGCGTCATCACCCGCGTGACCAGCTGCCCGAGCGGGCTCAGCGTGGGGCCCGTCAGCACCCGCGCCACGAAGCCGTAGGCGATGACCACGGTGGCCCACTTGAGATCGAAGGCAATGGTCAGGACGCACATCACGACGACGCCTGCCGCCACCAGGCGCGCCGAGACCTCGTTCACCGGGTTGGGGAACGAAAAGAGCGAGTGCACCCTGTTGGGGGTGCTCGGAGTGGTGCCACCGTTGCCCATGACCTGCTCCTTGCCGTGAACCGGATAACCCTGAGGATTTTAGTCGGGTTTTGCCGGGACCTGACAGGGCGGGCCCGAACAGCTCCCTGGGCCCCCTCGGGGTCAGCCCCCGGCCGGCGGCACCGGCTGGGGCGGGGGTGGCCCGACGTAGCGGGCGGCGGGGCGGATGAGGCGGTTGTGCGAGGCCTGCTCCATGATGTGGGTGCTCCACCCGATGGTGCGCCCCGCGGCGAAGGTCGGCGTGAACATCTCGCGCGGGATGCCGCAGGTGTGCATGACCACGCCGGCGTAGAACTCGACGTTGGTGTAGAGCTGGCGACCGGGCTTCAGCTCGGCCAGCACGTCGATCGTCGTGCGCTCGACGGACTGTGAGAACTCGACCAGGGGGCCTCCGAGACGCTCGGTGACCGAGCGCAGGAGCAGCGAGCGCGGGTCATCGGTCTTGTAGACGCGGTGGCCGAAGCCCATGATGCGCTCGCCGTCCTCGACGGCAGCGCGGATGTAGGCGTCGGCCCGCTCGGGCGTGCCGATGGCGTCGAGCATGTCGAGCGCGCGGCTCGGGGCCCCGCCGTGCAGCGGCCCCGACAGTGCCCCGATGGCGGCCACGATGGCCGCACCGAGGTCCGCCCCCGTCGACGTCACCACGCGCGCCGTGAACGTCGACGCGTTGAAGCCGTGGTCGATGGTGAGGATCATGTACTGCTCAATGGCCCGGGCGTGCAGCGCGCTCGGCTCCTCGCCCGTCAGCATGTAGAGGTAATTGGCGGCGAAGCCCAGGTCGTCTCTCGGCTCGACGGGCTCGTTCCCGGTCCGCAGGCGGTGCGCGGCGGCCAGGATCGTCGGCACCACCGCGCACATCCCGACGGCCTGGTCGTACAGCTCGTCGGCGCCGATGTCGTGCGTGGGGCGCCAGCCCAGCTCCGCCCCGAGGACGGAGACCGCTGTGCGCAGCACGTCGAGCGGCGCCCCCCGGAGCGACAGCGCCGGCAACAGGGTGCTGAGGCCCGGCGGCATGGTGCGCCGCCGCCGCACCTCGTCGCCGAAGGCGGCCGAGGCCGCCGCGTCGGGCAGCTCACCCAAGAACAGCAGGTGCCAAACGTCCTCGAGCGAGCGCGCCCCGGCGAGGTCGACGGCCGTGGCCTGGCGGTAGGGGAAGAAGCCCGCCTGGCCGCGGACGTCGCCGATGGTCGTGTCGGCGACCACCACGCCCGCGGGGCCGGCCGGCACGTCACCGCTCGTCTCGGTCGCGGGCCGGTTGCGGGCGACACCCATGAGGTCGCGCAGCGACACGACGCCCACGCACCGCTGACCCTGCACCACCGGCAGGTGGCGGTAGTGGTGCGAGGTCAGGCTGGCCCACGCCGCGTCGACCCGCTCCTCGGGACCGAGCACGTCGGGCCGGGAGGTCATCCAGAGCCGCACCTGCTCGCGACCGGGATCGCCGCCGCCGGCCGCCGCCCGCAGAAGGTCGCGCTCGGTGAGGATGCCCACCACCTTGCCGTCGTCGGTCACGACGACCGACCCGGTGTCGGCGCCCTGCATCACCAGGGCCGCCGCCCCCAGGCTGTCGTCCGCGGCACAGGTCACCGCGGGGGAGGTCATGAGGTCGCGCACGATGGTTTCCATGCGTCCCACTATGCCGCCCCCACCTGGGTCTGTAAATGTTGATCAAGTCAATATAAGCTCACCGGAATGGAGAGGATGCTCACCACCGACGAGGCGGCCCGGCGCCTCGGCGTCAAGGTGCCGACCCTGTACGCGTACGTCAGCCGCGGTCTCCTCGAGTCACACCGAGACCCGACCCGCCGGGGAAGCCTCTTCGACCTGGCCGACATCGAGGGCCTGGCGGCGCGCAGCCGGGGCGGGCGCCAGACGGCGACGCGGCTGGCCACCATCACGACGGGCGTCACCCAGCTGGACCAGGAGCTCGGTCCCATCTACCGCGCCCACCTGGCCACCGAGCTGGCGCTGGGCTCGAGCTTCGAGGAGGTGGCCGACCTCCTGTGGCAGTCCGACGGTGATGGCGACTGGTCGGCCCCCGACCTCGGTGCGTGCCCGCTCACCCAGACGCTCGACCGCATGCGCTGGGCCCTCGTGCTGTGCGGGGCCACTGACCCGCTGCGGTCCGACCTGCGTCCCGTCGCCGTCACCCGCGCCGCCCGCCGCGCCGCCGCCGCGCTCACCGACGTGGTAGGGCCCGCCCCGGCGGGCGACGACGCCGGCACCTCCATCGCGGCGCGCCTCGCGGCGCGTCTCACCGCCTCCGACGCCGAAATGCCGGCGGCCGCCGTGAACGCCGCCCTCGTCCTCATGGCGGACCACGAGCTCGCCACCTCCACGATGGCGGTGCGCGTGGCGGCGTCCGTGCGCTCCGATCCCTACGACGCGCTCCTCGCCGGGCTGGCCACGCTCGCCGGGCCGCTGCACGGGGGGGCCAGCCAACAGGCTTACGAACTGCTGGTCGTGGCCGAACGCGACGGCGTGTCGCGGGCCCTCAACGACGTCCTGCGCCAGCACGGGCGTCTCCCCGGCTTCGGGCACGCGGTCTACAAGAGTGGCGACCCCCGCTTCGCCGCGCTGCTCGCGCTGGCCGAGCCGCTGCTCAGCGAGGAGCGCCGCGCCATCGTGCGCGAGGTGATGGCGCTTGCCGCGGCGCACGACGTCCCGCTGGCCAACTGCGACCTGGCCCTGGCCGCGCTGAGCTGGGGGACCGGCATGCCGCCCGACACGGGGCGCACGATCTTCGCGGTCGCCCGGGTGGCGGGGTGGGCCGCCCACTACATGGAGGAGCTGACCGAGCGCCCCCTCCGCTTCAGGGCCCGGGCGGTCTACAGCGTCTGACGGACCATCGCCACGGCGGGGCCGACTACCCCGCGCCGATGACGATGGCGGAGGGGTGCCCCCCGAGGCGGATCGGCGTGCCGACCTTGCCCGTGGCCAGCGTCACCGGCACCAGGGAACCGGCCTGCTGCGTCACCCACGCCGTCGTGCCGTCGGGGGTCAGGGCGATCCCCTGGGCGACGCCGGGCAGGCCGACCTGTGCGCCGACGGCCAACCCGATGGTCGTGACCGGCACCACGCCCGTACCACCGCACACGTACGCGGTGGCACCCGACGGCAGCACCGCGATGCCGGTCGGGTTGACGGGCAGCGCGACGGCACCGCCCGGTGCCAACGTCACTGCGTTGATCGGCGTCAGCGATCGGTCGCCGAAGTTGCCCACGAGCACCTCGGTTGACGCCACCGCGATGGTCTGCGGCCCCGGCCCTACCGGGATGGCGGCGCCGGCCTGCATCGTCGAGAGGTCGATCGGCGTCACCGCGTTGCTGCCGAAGTCGGCCACGAACGCGGTGGCCGCGCCCGACGCCGCCGTGTACACCGCGATAGCCACCGGCTCGGTGCCCACAGGGATCGGCGGGCCGGCCCGCCACGTGCCGAGGTCGATGGGGGTGACGTTGTCCGAGTCCAGGTTCGCCACGAGCGCAATGCCCCTGCCCCGGGTCCCGCCGGGTGCGACGGCCACCGCGTCGGGCTCCACCCCGACGCTGGCCGAGTCCACCACGCCGTGGGTCGCCGGGTCGATCTCGTGCAGCGTGTCGTCCCCCTGGGTGACGACGAGCAGCCCACGGCCGCCGGCCGTGTACGCCAGCGCCGAGGGGAGGCTGCCGACGGCCACCTTGGCCTGAATGTGGCGTGTGGGCAGGCGCACCGGCGTCACGTCCGTGCCGGGCAGGGTCACCGACGCACCTGTCGTCACCCATGCCACGTCGTGCACGGTCGCGCTGCCCACCGGACGCGTGCAGGCGGCCAGCACCGGGACCGCGACCACGAGCGCGAGCGTTGCGCCCCACCGCCGCCTCACCGTGCGCTCAGCCCCGCGCGCAGGCGGCCCCGGCCGGGCGGTCCGCCTCGCCCCAGCCGCTGGCGTCGCCTTCGGGCCAGAAGTCACCGGTCACGTCGTCCTGCACGTAGGCCACGGGGGCCGGGAGGCCGGCCGCCAGCGCGCGCAGCGCGTCCAGGAGCGCGTCGACGTCGTCGCCCGAGGTGCCGAGCCCGCAGCTGGCCCGCACCGCGCCGGGAATGGCGCCCCGCTCGCCGCGACGCACAGCGGCCCGGGCCCGCGCCATGCCCTCGCTGCCGACGCCGAGCAGCCGGATCAGGTAGGGGTGCGCGCAGAAGCAGCCGTGCCGCACGCCGATCCCGAATTCGGCGCTCAACCGGGCCGCCACCAGTGCGTGGTGCATCCCGTCCACGGTGAAGGCCGCCACGGCGAGACCCTCGTCGTCGGAGCCCGCAGGGCGGCGCGGCCCGAGCACGTGGACGCCCTCGGTGGCGCGCAGCCCGTCGTGCAGGCGGGACGACAGGGCGTCCTCGTGGGAGCGGATCTCCTCCCAGCCGATCCGCTCCAGCTCGTCCATCGCGGTGCCGAACGCGACGGCACCGACGACGTTGGGGGAGCCGGCCTCCTCGCGCTCGGGAGGCTCGGTCCAGTCGACCTCGTCGAGGTCGACCAGGTCGACGGCGCCGCCACCGGCCAGGAACGGGTCCCCGGTCTCGAACGTGCGCCGAGGGCCGATCAGCGCGCCGGCGCCGAAGGGCGCGTAGAGCTTGTGGCCGCTGAAGGCCACGAAGTCGGGCCCCGCCGGCAGCGGCCGGCGGGGTGCGAGCTGGGCCGCGTCGAGGAGAACCGGGATGCCCCGCTCGTGCGCCGCCGCGCAGATCTCCTCGACCGGGGGCAGCCATCCGGTCACATTGGAGGCGCCCGTCATGGCCAGCAGCGCCGGGGGCCGCCCGTCGTCGAGCACCCTGACCACGTCCTCGGTGCCGAAGGTGCCCTCGGCGCCGCACTCGACCCAGCGCCGCGCCGCCACCCGGGCCCAGGGCAACAGGTTGGCGTGGTGCTCGACCACCGTCGTGGCCACCACGTCGTCGGGGCCGAGGCGGAGGCGGTAGGCGAGGTGGTTGATCGCCTCGGTGGTGTTGCGCACCAGCACCACCACGTCATCTCCGCCCGCCGGCCGGCGGGCGAAGCGGTGCACGCTGTCGCGGGCGGCCTCGTAGGCGGCGGTGGCGCGCCGCGACTTGTAGCCCGCGCCGCGGTGCACGCTGGCGTACCACGGCAGGAACTCGCCGACCTTGTCCGCCACCGACTGCAACGCCGGCGTCGAGGCGGCACAGTCGAGGTCGCGATAGGGCCGCTCCACACCATCGAGGCAGGGCACCGGTATGTGGGCGCCGACGAGGGGCGCGACGGCGGCCTCCGATGTCACGCCGTCACACTACGGAGTGCGGGCGACCGGCGGTATCCGGGACGGGCTCGTTCGGCGGTCTCGCTGCCTGCCTGGTCAGCAGGGTGCGGCGTCGCCATCCCGCCGGCACGCCGTGAGCACGACGATGTCGTCGGAGCTCCGGTCGCCGGCCGTCATGGCGTCGATGATGAGGTCGGCGACCGGGCCGGGCTCGTTGTTCGGGCTGGCGCGCAGCGACGTCTCGAGCAGCGCGAGGCGCTCGTCGAGGGGGGTGCGCCGGCGCTCCACCAGCCCGTCGGTGAACATCATCACGCAACCCGCTCTGCGGGAGGGTCTTCGATTGGCGCGTCCGCCAGGATTTCGAGCAGCTCGCTCGTCAGCTCCGACCAGCGCTGCAGCCTCTGGTCGTCGCGGGGGCGCAAGATCCCGACGACCACCCTCCCGGCCAGGGGGTGGTCGAACATGCTGATGACCAGTTCGGTGTGGACGTCCGACCCGTCGGCGGCCTTGGTGACCGCCGCGAGCCGCCGCCCGACGAGTTCGTCGGCCTGGGTGCGCAGGAAGCTCTCGAAGCCCTCCTTCAGCGGAGCGGCCAAGGCGTCGGGCACGAGGTCCAGGGCCGACCGGCCGACGAGGGATCCGTGGGGCCAGCCCATGAGGTCCTCGGCGGCAGCGTTGGCGTACCGGATCTGGCCCCGCTCGTCGGTCGCCACGATGGCGTCCTGCAAGCCGTCGAGCACCGCCCGCACACCCTTCACGGGGAAGGTGGGCTCGACCGCCGCCGTCCCCACGGGTGGCGCGGGCGACTCTGCGGCACCGTTGCCGTCCGGGCCGGCTCGGCCGGATGGCGGTTCGGTGACCGTCTCCGTCACCGGGCGGTCCGAAGCCGGCAGGGCCGAGGAGAACCACACGGTCTTTCCCTCCCGGCCACGGTGCATCTCTATGCCCCACGCGTCCGCCAGGGTCCGCACGATGTGGAGCCCGCGCCCGTGGGGCGCGTCCCCGACCGGGTCCTGCGGGGTCGGGTAGCCGCCGGCGTCGTCGCTGACCTCGACGCGCACGCTCGAGGCGTCGACGGCGATGTGCACGGACACCTCGAACTCGGTGGCCGCGTGCTGCACCGCGTTCGTGGCCAGCTCCGAGAGCATCAGGACCAGCGCGTCCGCGCCCTCGTCGGACCCCTCGGGCAGCTGCTCGATCAGGAACCGCCGAGCCTGGCCGACCGAGGTCGTGGCCGCCGGGAACCGGCGCGACACGGACGTCGACCCCGCTCCCGGCGCGGCGCCGCTGCGCGCGCCGGTGGTGGACTGGCGCATGGGAAGGGTGCTGCTTTCCATACCGGTTGCAGTAGTTCTTCCCCTGGGCCGCAACCCCTAAACAGGCTCGGCCGCCGCCGGGCGCTACCCTGCTCTCTCGTGGAGGAGCGCTACGAGTCCGAGCTCGCCCGGTCCGCGGCCGTCCTCGACGGGGTGGACCGGGCCCTGGAGCGCCTGAGCGAGGGCACCTACGGATCGTGTGAGACCTGCGGCGCCCCGATCCTGGACGCCCACCTGGAGGCGGACCCCACCCGTTGCCTGTGCGAGCAGCACCTGGCGCTCGGGTAGCTCAGCGCCGACCCGGCCCGGCCCGTGCGGGCCGGCCTCAGCCGGCGACCCTGAGCCCCTTGGCCGCGTCGAGGCGGGCCGCCACGTCGGACCAGTTGACGATGTTCCACAGCGCGGCGAAGAAGTCGGCCTTCACGTTCTTGTACTGCAGGTAGAAGGCGTGCTCCCAGGCATCGAAGACGAGGAGGGGGACCGAGCCGTTGCCGACGTTGCCCTGGTGGTCGTAGACCTGCTCGATGATGAGGCGCCCGGCGAGAGGCTCGTAGGCGAGCGCGCCCCAGCCCGAGCCCTGGATCGTGGAGGTGGCCTGGGTGAGGTGCGCCTTGAACTTGTCGAAGGAGCCGAAGTTCTCGTCGACGGCGGAGGCCAGCGCGCCGTCAGGCTTGTCGCCGCCGTCGGGGCTGAGGTTCTTCCAGAAGATGGAGTGCAGGACGTGGCCCGAGATGTGGAAGGCCAGCGTCTTCTCGAGCCCCACGATGGCGCCGAAGTCGTCCTTGTCGCGGGCGGTGGCGAGCTTCTCGAGCGTCTGGTTGGCCCCGGCCACGTAGGCGGCGTGGTGCTTGTCGTGATGGAGCTCCATGATCTGCGCCGAGACGTAGGGCTCGAGCGCGGCGTAGTCGTAGGGCAGGTCGGGGAGGCTGTAGTCGGCCATTGCGGTCTCCTCAGTCGTGGTCGTCGGGGTGGGTGTGTGCTGGACCATACCCGAAGGTGGCGCAATTCCAACCGGGGATCCACCGGGGATCCAACCACCATGCGAGCAGGGGGTCGAGGGCCTGCGGCGCAGCCACGGAGCAACGCCGGCAAGCGGTACGCTTGCAGGAGTGAGCACCGACCCGAAGGACCGCTGGCACGAGCTCGGTTCCTTCATCCGGGAGCAGCGGGGCTCGGCCCGGCTGTCGCTGCGGCGCCTGTCCGAGTTGGCCGGGATCTCCAACCCGTACCTGAGCCAGATTGAGCGGGGCCTGCGCCGGCCCTCAGCCGAGATCCTCCAGCAGATCGCGAAGGCGTTGCGCATCTCCGCCGAGACGCTCTACGTCCAGGCCGGGATCCTCGAGGCGCCGGTCGGCTCGCCCGACCTCACCCGGGCCATCCTGGCCGACCAGACGATCAGCGAGGAGCAGAAGCAGGCCCTCGTGCGCATCTACCTCTCCTTCCGGCGCGAGCACGAGGACGAGCGCGCGGAGCAGGGCCGACCGCCCACTGCGGGCGCCTCGCCCGCGGCCGCGAGTCCGCCGGGGCCGGCCGGGCGGATCGCCACCGTCTGAGGAGCGCCCTTCCGCACGTGCCGGAGGGGTTTTCCCGACCGCCGGTAGGCTCTGACCGCCATGCGCCGGCTCGCCGTCCTCTCCCTGCACACCTCGCCCCTGGCCCAGCCGGGCACCGGCGACGGCGGCGGCATGAACGTCTACGTGCGTGAGCTGACCGCGGCGTTGGCCCGCTCCGGCGTCACCTGCGACGTGTTCACCCGGGCCTGGTCGGACGGGCTCCCCGAGGTCGTCGACGTCGAGCCCGGTCTGCGGGTGCACCACGTGCCGGCCGGCCCGCTGCACGCGGTGCCCAAGGAGTCCCTGCCGCGCGTGGTCGAGGAATTCACGGCCGGCGTCCTCGAGCGGATGGCCGCCGCGCCGGCGTCTCGCACCGACCCGGGCGGCGGGCTGCCCTACACCTCGGTGCACGCCAACTACTGGCTGTCGGGGCTCTCGGGCCACGTGATCAAGCACGAGCTGAACCTCCCGCTCGTGTGCACGTTCCACACCCTCGATCGCGTGAAGGCCGAGGCGATGCCCGAGGAGGTCGAGGCGGACATGCCGCACCGCCGGGCCGAGGCCGAGGCGTCCGTCATCAATTGCTCCGACGCCGTGCTGGCGTCGTGCACGGTCGAGGCCGACCAGATCGTTTCGCTCTACGGCGGCGATCCCGGGCGCGTCCGCATCGTCCCGCCCGGCGTCGACCACGCGTTCTTCGGCCCGGGCCACCGGCCCCAGGCGCGCCGCGCCCTCGGCCTCCCCGTCGGTGGCCGGCTGCTGCTCTTCGTCGGCCGGATCCAGCCGCTCAAGGGTGCCGACGTGGCGATCGAGACGCTGGCCGAGCTGCTCGAGGACGGCGGGGAGCCCTACCGGCTGGTGGTCGTCGGCGGGCCCAGCGGGCCCCACGGGGAGAAGTCGCTGCAGGGGCTGCACGACATCGCCGACGCCCGCGGCGTGCGCGAGCGCGTCCACTTCGTCGACCCCCAGCCCCACGAGCTGCTGTCGTCGTACTACCGCGCCGCGGACGTGTGCATCGTCCCCAGCCGCTCCGAGTCCTTCGGGCTCGTGGCGCTCGAGGCGGCCGCCTGCGGGACGCCGGTCGTGGCCTCCGCCGTCGGTGGGCTCACGACGCTGGTCGACGACGGCCACACCGGCTTCCTGGTCGACGACCCCGACCCGAACGCGTACGCCGCCGCCGTGCGCCGCGCCTTCTCCGAGCCGCTGGCGGCCGAGCGCTTCAGCACCGCATCGGTGCTGCGGGCCCGCCTCTACACCTGGCGCGCCGCGGCCGCCGAGCTGGTGGACCTGCACGACGAGCTGGCCTCGGGCCGTCTCGTCGAGTGCGGCTGAACGCACCCGGCCGGAGCCCCGGGACCGACCGGTGCCGATCGTCGACCTCCCCGAGGAGGAGGAGATGGCGGCCGCGGTGGCCTGCATCGACGCCTGGGCCGACCGCGAGCTGGCCGCCGGGGGGTTCCTGGTGGCCGCCGAGCGCCAGGACGTCACCGACCGTACGGCGTCACACCGCTGGTACCTGCGCTTCAAGGGCGACGAGAAGGACTTCATCACCGTCTGGTTCACCCTCAAGCAGCGCACGCTGCACTTCGAGGCCCAGTTCATGCCCGCCCCCGAGACCAACCAGGCCGAGGTGTACGCGTACCTGCTGCGCCGCAACGCCCACCTCTTCGGGATGTGGTTCGCCCTCGGACCCGAGGACGCCGTGTACCTGGTGGGCCGGGTGCCGGCGCGGCAGGTCGACGACGACGAGCTGGACCGGATCGCCGGCTCCTCGGTCATCTACACCGACGACCACTTCCCGACGGCCATGACGATGGCCCACCCCTCCAGCTACCGCCGGCGCCCCCGGCGCCCGTAGGACGGCGGCCCCCGGCCGCGCTCTGTATCGTCGGGCGGGTGTCGAGTCTGCTCATCGTCGGCGGCGGGAAGATGGGGGGCGCCCTGCTGGGCGGGCTGCTCCGCTCGGGATGGGCGGGAGCGTCCGAGCTGACCGTCATCGAGCCCGTGGCCGAGCGCCGGGACGAGCTGGCGGCGGAGCACCCGGGGCTGCGCACCGTGGCCGGCCCCGAGCCCGGGCTGTTGGACGACGCGGGTGAGCGGCTCGGTGGCGCCGTGCTCGCCGTCAAGCCCGACGCGGCCGAAGGGGCGTGCCGCGCCCTCGGCGTGACGGGGGTGACCCGGCTGCTCTCCATCGTGGCCGGCGTCCCCTGCCTGCGCCTGGAGGCCGCCCTCGGCGGCGACCCCGCCGTGGTCCGTGCCATGCCGAACACGCCGGCGCTGGTCGGGGCGGGGGTGACGGCCATCTCGGGCGGGTCCTTCGCCACATCCGGTGACCTGGCCTGGGCGCAGGACGTGCTGTCGGCCGTCGGGACGGTCGTCCGCCTGCCCGAGCGCCTGCTCGATGCCGTCACGGGGCTCTCGGGATCGGGCCCGGCCTACTTCTTCCTGGTGGCCGAGGCGCTCATGGAGGCGGGCGTGCAGATGGGCCTGAACCGCGAGGTCAGCCGGACGCTCGTCGTCGAGACCATGCTCGGCTCGGCGACCCTCCTCAAGGAGACCGGCAGCGACCCCGAGGCGCTGCGCGCCATGGTGACCTCACCGGCGGGCACCACGGCGGCGGGCATCCGGACGCTGGAGGCCCGGGCGGTGCGCTCGGCCTTCATGGAGGCGGTGGCCGCCGCGGTCGAGCGCTCGCGCAGCCTGCAGCGCTGAGGGACCGAGCCCGGTGCCGCGCGAACCCGACCGGAGCATCTTCTTCCTCTCGGACTTCGGGACGCAGGACGAGTTCGTCGGTGTGGTGCACGCGGTGCTGGCGCGGCGTGCACCGGGGGTGACGGTCATCGACCTCACCCACCATGTGCCGCCCTTCGACGTCCGCGCCGGGAGCCACACCCTCGTGCGCGCGGTGCCGCATCTCGGCTCCGGCGTCGTGCTCGGCGTCGTCGACCCCGGGGTCGGCACGTCCCGCCGCGGCATCGCCATGGCCGTCGAGCGGCCCGAGGCCGGCGGGCCGCTGTGCTTCGTCGGGCCCGACAACGGGCTGCTCGTCGCGGCAGCGGAGGCGGCCGGCGAGGCGCCGATCACCCGCGTCGTGGAGCTGCGCCACGAGCAGCAGTCCCCGGAGCGCGGCCCCACCTTCGACGGGCGCGACGTCTTCGCCCCCGCGGCGGCGGCACTGTGCACGGGCGCCGCACCCGAGGACCTGGGCGAGGCGGTGGACCCGGCATCGCTGGTGCGCCTCGCCGGCGGCGTGGTCGAGCAGGGCCGCCTCGGCGACGGCCGGACCTGCCTGCGCGTCGAGGTCACCTGGGTGGACCACTTCGGCAACCTCCAGCTGGCGGCGACCGTGGCGGACGCGCGCGTGGCGGGCATCCCGCCGGCGGGGAGCATCGAGCTGGCGGCCCGCGTGGAGTCGGGCCGTGAGTACCTCGACGGGCTCCCGCCCTCGCTCGTCCCCGACGGCGTCCGGTTGCGCTGCGTCGACGCCTTCGGCGATCTGGAGCACGGTGAGTTCGGCCTCCTCGTCGACGCCAACGGCCATCTGGCCGTGGTGGCCGGCGAGGCGTCGGCGGCGAGCTGGCTGAACGTCGCCGCGGGGGAGCTCCTCGTCCTCGCCTGGTGAGCGACGCCGGCCGGCGCCCTCCGGTTTGGTGCCGCCGGGAGCCTCCTCGGTACGATCCCCCGCAGTGAGCGACGAGAGGGCGGATGTATCGACATCATCCGCTTCCGACGCGCAGGCGGCGCCGCCTGCGCCGGCGAAGCGGATCCCCGAGGCCACCGTGCTGCGCCTCCCCGTGTACCAGCGCATCCTGGCCGAGCTGGTGCGTGGCGGTGCCCGCACCGTCTCCTCGGAGCAGCTGGCCGAGCTGGCGCGCCTCAATGCCGCCAAGGTGCGCAAGGACCTGTCGCTGCTGGGGTCGTTCGGCACCCGGGGTTCGGGCTACGACCCGGGGTTCCTCATCTCCCAGATCGACCGGGCCCTCGGCGTCGACGAGAACTGGTCGGTCGCCATCGTCGGCATCGGGAACCTCGGCCGCGCCCTCACCAACTCCGCCGCGTTCGCCTCGCGCGGGTGCGCCGTGAGCTCCCTCTTCGACGTCGACCCCGACGTGGTGGGCGAGGAGATCCGCGGCATGAAGGTGCGCCACATGGACGAGATCGCCACCCTGCGTGCCGCGGAGCGGCCCGACATCGGGGTGATCACGACGCCGGGCTGGGCGGCCCAGGGGGTGGCGGACCTGCTCGTGCGAGCGGGGGTGACCTCGCTGCTCAACTTCGCCCCCCGCGTGCTCAATGTCCCGCCCACGGTGCACCTGCGTTACGTCGACCTCTCCATTGAGCTGCAGGTCCTGAGCTTCTACCGGGCGCGCCAGGAGGAGAACGGGCGCAACGGGGGTGAGCGGGGCCCGCTCATGCGCGCCGTGGGCCTCTCGGCGCACTCCGACCTGGACTGAGGACCTTCGGCGGTTCCCCGCCGGGCGGCTGACTGGCAGGCTGTGGGGTGGGACCGGCACAATCGTGAGCCGACCCAGGAGGGAACCGAGTGTCCGTCGTCGTCGTAGGGCTCCAGCACACGCAGGCCCCGCTGCCCCTGCTCGAGGCAGCTGCCGTCAGCGACGCCGACCTGCACAAGATGCTCGGCGAGCTGCGCCGCTGCCGCAACGTCCAGGAGACCGTGGTGCTCTCGACCTGCCTGCGCACCGAGGTCTACGCCGTGGTGGACCGCTTCCACGACGCAGTGGCCGAGATCTACGACGTCCTCTCCGAGCACTCCGGCGTCCCGGTGGAGGAGCTGTCGGCCCACGCCAGCATCCGCTTCGACGACGACGTCACCTCCCACCTGTTCTCGGTGACGTCGGGCCTCGAGTCCGTGGTGACCGGGGAGACCGAGGTCGTCGGCCAGGTCCGGCACGCCTTCGAACGGGCGCAGGAGGAGAGCACGAGCGGCCCGGTGCTCTCGGCCCTCTTCCGGCACGCGCTGCAGACGGGCAAGCGGGTCCGCACCGAGACGGGGATCAGCAAGGGCACGACGTCGTTCGCCTACGCCGCGGTCACGGTGGCGCGGGGCACGGAGGGGGCGGGCCTGCGCGGCGCGCGCGTCGTGGTGGTCGGCGCAGGTGACATGGGCCTCGGCGTTTGCCGCGCCCTCTCGGACATCGCGCCGCCGGACGCGCCCCAGCGCGTCGTGGTGGCCAACAGATCCGTCAATCGAGCGAGGGACCTGGTGCACGAGTCCGCCGGCGGGGCCTTCGAGATGCGGGCGGTGCCCCTCGACCACGTCGCCGCGGCGCTGGCGGACGCCGACGTCGTGCTCTCCGCCGTGGCGGCGGAGTCCCACGTGCTGGGGGTCGAGGACTTCGCCACCGTGACCGGCCCCCTGCTCGTGATCGACCTGGGGGTCCCGCGCAACGTCGACCCCGCCGTCGCCGGGCTCGACGGCATCTCGCTGCTCGACATGGACACGCTCGGCGCCTCCGTGGCCCGGGCGCTCGGCGACCGCCAGGAGGAGTCGGTGGCGGCGCGGCACATCGTGGCGGCGGAGGTGGAGCGCTTCCGGACCGCCAGCCGCCAGCGCGGCGCGGCGCCGGTGATCGCGTCGCTGCGGTCGCGCCTCGAGTCGCTGCGGGTTGCCGAGCTCGAGCGGCACCGGGCCCAGCTGGCCGACCTCAGCGAGGAGGAGTGGGAGCACGTGGACGCCGCCACCCGCGCCGCGCTGGCCAAGATGCTGCACGAGCCCACCATGCTCCTGAAGGAGACGGCCGGCACGCCGCGCGGCGAGCGGCTCGTCGAGGCGTTGCGGATCCTCTTCGACCTGTAGTCGCGGCCATGCGATAGTCGGGCCATGGGATCCCTCCGCCTGGCCACCCGCGGCTCGCCACTCGCCCTGCGTCAGACCGAGATCGTCTCCGAGCTCCTGCGCCGCGCCCACCCGGGCCTCGAGGTGGAGACCGTCGTCGTCCGCACGCGCGGTGACCAGGACGCGTCGTCGCCCCTCGACCAGATCGGGGGCCAGGGGGTCTTCGTCACCGAGGTCGAGGCGGCGATCACCGACGGGCGGGCCGACGCCGCCGTGCACTCGGCCAAGGACATGACCTCCACCATGGGGGACCACCTCGTCCTGGCGGCGGTGCCGCCGCGGGCCGACGCCCGTGACGGCCTCGTCGGCTGCACGCTGGCGGGCCTCCCCGCCGGTGGCCTCGTCGCCACGGGCTCGGCCCGGCGCCGGGCGCAGCTGGCCTACCTCCGGCCCGACCTCGTCTTCACGCAGCTGCGCGGCAACATGGCGCGGCGGGTGGCCGTCGGCGAGGACGGGAGCGTCTCGGCGGTGGTGGTCGCCGTCGCCGCGCTGCAGCGCCTCGGGTGGGAGGACCGGCTGAGCGACGTGCTCGACCCGCTCGACGTCCTGCCCCAAGCCGGGCAGGGCGCCATCGCCGTGCAGTGCCGGGCCGGCGACGAGGGCACGCGCCGGCTGCTCGGCGCCATCGACCATGGACCCAGCCACCGGGCTCTCGTGGCCGAGCGGGCCGTGCTGGCCACCCTCGGCGGGAGCTGCACGGTGCCCGTCGGGGCGTTCGCCGAGGCCGCCGGCGCCGGGAGGAGCGCCGCGCTGAGGGTGTCGGGGTTGCTGGCGAGCGGCGACGGGCGCACGGTCATCCGCATGGCCCGCCAGGGCGACGACCCCGAGGCGGTGGGTGCCGACCTGGCGCGGGCGCTGCTCGGAGGGGGCGGGGCGGCGATCGAGGACTTCGGTGGCGTCTCGCCCGCGCCGCCCGCCGCGGCGCCGTGACCGTCTACCTGGTCGGGGCGGGCCCCGGGGACCCGGGTCTGCTGACCCGCCGCGGCGCCGAGCTCCTGGCCCGGGCCGACGTGGTCCTGCACGACCGCCTCGTCAGCCCGGCCGTGCTGGACCTCGTGCATCCCGACGCGACCCTGATCGACGTCGGCAAGGACCCCGACGAGGACGGGGACGCCCGCCAGGAGGAGATCGCGCGCCTGCTCGTCGAGCACGGCCGGAGCTCCGCCGTCGTCGTCCGCCTGAAGGGGGGCGACCCCTTCCTCTTCGGCCGTGGCGGCGAGGAGCGGGACGCGCTGACCCAGGCGGGGATCCCCTGCGAGGTGGTGCCGGGCGTCACGTCGGCCTTCGGCGTCCCGGCCGCCGCCGGCATCCCGGTCACCCAGCGCGGGCTGGCGTCGTCGGTCACGGTGGTGACGGGCCGGGTGGGCGAGGCGGGCGCGGGCGGGGGACCCGACTGGGAGGCGCTGGCCCGGGCGGGCGGGACGCTGGTGATCCTCATGGGCATGACCACCCGGGGCGCCATCGCCGACGCGCTCGTCGCCGGCGGGCGGGCGGCCGACACGCCCGTCGCGGTGATCGAGCGCGGCACGACGCCGTCGGAGCGGATGGTGCGGACGACGCTGGCCGGGCTGGCCGCGGTCGAGCTGGAGGCGCCGGCGGTGATCGTCGTCGGCGCGGTGGCGGCGCTCGGCGCGGCTGTGCCGCCGGGCGGGCCGGCAGGGCCGCTGGCCGGCCGGACGGTGGTGGTGACCCGCGCCGGCCCGCGCGCCCGGGGCCTGGTCGAAGCGCTGGAGCGGGCAGGGGCCTCCGTGGTGGAGCTGCCGCTGACCCGCCAGGTCGACGCGTCCGACGGCGGGGCCGCGCTGCGGGCCGCCGCAGCCGGTGTGGGGGACCACCGCTGGGTCGTGCTGACGTCGGTCAACGCGGTGGACCGCTTCATGGCTGCCGTACGCGACGCCCGGGCCCTCGCGCCGGTGCTCGTCGCTGCGGTCGGGCCGGCCACCGCCGACGCGTTGCGGATGGCCGGCGTGGAGCCGGACCTCGTGCCGGCCGAGCACAGTGCGCGCGGCCTGGTCGAGGAGTTCCCCGCCGCCGACGGCGCGGACCGCGGTGTCCTCTTCCCTTGCGCGCAGGGCGCGCCGGACACCATCGCCGAGGGCCTCGGACAGAAGGGCTGGGAGGTGCAGCGCGTGGAGGCCTACCGCACCGAGCCCCTGGCCACCCCCGAGCCGGCACTGCTCGCCCGCGTCGCGGCAGCCGACGCGCTGACGCTCACCGCCACCTCGTCCCTGCGGGCGTTCCTCGCATTGCGCACCCCCGACGGTGCGCCGCTGCCCGTGCCCGCCCACGTGGTGTGCATCGGGCCGACGACGGCCGAGACCGCCCGCTCGGCCGGCCTGGCCGGCGTGCACGAGGCCTGGGGCGCGTCGGGCGACGGCATCGTGGCCGAGCTGGTCGACCACTTCGGACCCGAAGGTGGCGGCGGCTCGTAGGCTGGGTGGCCATGGCCCGGGCCATCCCACCTCTTCCCGCCGCCGGTGACTTCCCGGCCCGCCGGCTCCGCCGGCTGCGCCGTACCCCGGCGCTCCGGCGCCTGGTCGCCGAGGCGCGCCTCGGGGTCGACGACCTCGTCGCGCCGCTGTTCGTCCGGGAGGGGACGGAGGTGCCGATCGACATCCCGTCCATGCCGGGCCAGGTCCAGCACACGGTGGACTCGCTGGTGCTCGAAGCCAAGCGGCTCGTCTCCCTCGGCATCCCGGGTCTCATCCTCTTCGGCGTCCCGGCGCGCAAGGACGCCCGGGGGAGCGGGGCCTACGACCCGGACGGCGTCGTGCAGGTGGCGCTGCGCGCCGTGCGCGACGCGGTGGGCGACGACCTCGTCGTGACGGCCGACCTGTGCCTCGACGAGTACACCGACCACGGGCACTGCGGCGTCCTCGGCCCCACGGGCGAGGTGCGCAACGACGAGACGGTCGAGCTGTACCAGCGCATCGCGCTGGCGCAGGCCGCGGCGGGTGCCGACGTCGTCGCGCCGAGCGGCATGATGGACGGCCAGGTGGCTGCCATCCGGGCCGCCCTCGACGGGGGCGGGCACGAGCAGGTGGCCATCCTGGCCTACGCCGCCAAGTACGCATCGGCGCTCTACGGCCCGTTCCGCGACGCCGTCGACGTGACCATCGCGGGCGGCGGTGACCGCAGGGCCTACCAGCAGGACCCGCGCAACGGGCGCGAGGCGCTGGCCGAGATCCAACAGGACGTGGCCGAGGGCGCGGACATGGTCATGGTCAAGCCCGCCATGACGTCTCTCGACGTGCTGACCGCGGCGCGCACCGTGGTGCGCGTCCCGCTGGCGGCCTACCACGTGAGCGGCGAGTACGCGATGGTCAAGGCCGCCGCCGCGGCCGGCTGGATCGACGGGCCGGCCGTGGCCCTGGAGCAGCTCACCGTCCTGAAGCGGGCGGGGGCGGACTTCGTCCTCACCTACTTCGCCGCCGAGGTGGCCGAGGCGCTCCGTGGCTGAGGCGGCCCCGCCGGCGTCCAACGCCGACTGGTTCGCCCGGGCCCGCCGCGTGATCCCCGGCGGCGTGGACTCGCCGGTGCGGTCCTTCGCCTCCGTCGGCGGCACGCCGTACACGGTCGTCTCGGGCGAGGGCCCCTACGTGGTCGACGCCGAGGGGACCCGCTACGTCGACCTCGTCCAGTCCTACGGAGCCGTGCTGCTCGGCCACGCGCACCCTGCCGTCACCGAGGCGGTCGCCGCGGCGGCGGCGCGTGGCACCACGTTCGGCGCGCCGACACCGGGCGAGGTCCTGTTGGCCGAGGGCATCTGCGAGCGGATGCCCGGCTGCGAGCAGGTGCGACTGGTCTCCTCGGGCACCGAGGCCGCCATGAGCGCGGTGCGCCTGGCCCGCGGCGCCACGCGGCGCGACCGCGTGGTCAAGTTCGACGGCTGCTACCACGGGCACTCCGACGGGCTGCTCGCCGGCGGGGGCAGCGGGGTGGCCATGCTGGGCCTGCCGGGCTCGGTCGGCGTCTCGGCCGGCGCGGTGGCCGACACCGAGGTCGTCCCCTACAACGTCGTGCCCGCCCTGGACGAGCGCGTGGCCTGCGTGATCGTCGAGCCGGTGGCGGCGAACATGAACCTGGTGGCGCCGGCCCCCGGTTTCCTCGAGGGCCTGCGGGCCGCCTGCGACGCCGCGGGCGCCCTCCTGATCTTCGACGAGGTGATCACCGGCTTCCGCCTGGGCCCGGACGGGGCGACCGGCTGGTCCGGCGTCGCCCCGGACCTGTGGTGCTTCGGCAAGGTCATCGGCGGCGGGCTGCCCGTCGGGGCCTTCGCCGGCCGCCGCGACCTGATGGCCGAGCTGGCGCCCGACGGCCCGGTGTACCAGGCGGGCACCCTGTCGGGGAACCCGCTGGCCACGGCGGCGGGCCTGGCCGTGCTGGGCCAGGTGGGCCCGGCGGACTACGAGGCGCTGGCGGCCCGGGCCGGGCTCTTCGCCAAGGACCTCGAGGCGGCGGTGGCGTCGGGGGGCCTGGCGGTCACGGCGCCGGCGGTGGGGCCGCTGGTCGGGCTGTTCGTGGCCCCCGCGTCGTCGGGCCCGCTCGTGCCGCCGTCGGACTACGGGAGTGCCCGCGCCCTGGCGGGCAACGGGGTCTATGGCCGGCTCTTCCACGCCCTGCTCCGGCGCGGCGTGGCGCTCGCCCCCGGCCCCTACGAGGTCATGTTCCCGGGCCTGGCCCACGACGAGCGCGTGCTCTCGGGGGTCGTCGAGGCGGCCGCCGACGCCGCCGCGGAGGTGGCCGGAGGGCTGGGTTAGGGCCCGGCGCGGCCCGGCGCGGCGGTTGGCAGACTGGCACCGCATGCCCGAGCACCGATGGCCCGCCGACTACGCCGCCCTCCGGCGAGGCGAGGGATGCCCGATGTGCGGCGGCGGTGCCGCCGAGACGCCGCACGGCGTGCGGGTGTTCGAAGGCGCGTGGGCGGACGGCTACCTCGGCCGGCACCCCGTACGTCCCGGCTATGCCTATGTGATCTGGAAGGGCCGCCACGTCGCCGAGCCCAGCGACCTGTCGCCCGAGGAGGCGGCCGGGTTCTGGTCCGACGTCGCCCGGGTCGCCCAGGCCGTCGAGGAGCAGTACGAGCCCGCCAAGATGAACTGGCTCAGCCTGGGCAACGGCGTGCCGCACCTCCACGTGCACCTGGTGCCGCGTCCGCGCGACGACGCCCGGGCCGGCCTCCCGCTCGAGACGGAGGCCTTCTGGGTGGACATCACACCCGCCATCGAGCCGGTGCAGCTGGCGAGCGAGGCTGCGGCGCTGCGCGCCCGGCTGCAGGGCTGACCAATGGGGGAGCTGTTGGCCGAGGGCCGCACCGCCGAGGTCTTCGCCTACGGCGAGGGCACGGTGCTCAAGCTCGACCGCCCCGACTGGAACGGCCTCGCCGAATTCGAGGGCGCCCTGCTCACCAGCCTGGCCGACGCGGGGCTGCCGGTGGCGCGCCCGCACGGCACCGTCACCGTGGAGGGCCGCAGCGGCGTGATCCTCGACCGCGTCGCCGGGCCCTCCCTCGCCCAGGTGCTGGCCGGATGTCGCCCCGAGCAGGCCGAGGAGCTGGCCGACCGCTTCGCCGGGCTGCAGCTGGAGTGCAACTCGGTCATCGTGGAGGGCCTGCCCGGGCTGGTACCGCGCCTCCGGGGCGAGATCGACGTCGCCGTCACCGACGCCGCGCTGCGCGCGGAGCTCGTGCGGCTGCTCGCCGCGCTCGACGACGGTGCGCGCGGGGTCTGCCACTACGACTTCCACCCGGAGAACGTGCTCGTCGGTCCCGACGGATGGGTGGTGATCGACTGGCTCACGGTGGCGGCCGGGCCGCCGGCGGCCGACCTGGCCCGCACGCTGGTCCTGTGGGGACGGCACACCGGCGAGCCGGTCGCCACGTTCCTCCGCGCGGTGCGCCGAATCGGCCGGGAGCGCCGCGGCCTCGACGACGACGCGCTCGACGCCTGGGTCCGCGTCGCCGCCGGGGCGCGCCTGGCCGAGGGGTTCGACGGTGAGGACGCGGCGTGGCTGATGCGGGTGGCGGCCGGCTCGCTGCGGCTCTTCGCCTGAGCCTGGAATCAGGCGGCGGGGCTCTCGAGCTCCTCGTCGGGCAGGAGGCGTGACACCAGCTCCATGGCCCGGTAGCCGAGCTCGGCCGGGCCGGCGGCGTCGGGACGCATCAGGTTGGCCATGATGCGCAGCAGCGTGTTCATCAGCAGCTCGGAGCGCATGCCGAGCCCGACGCAGAGCCGCATCGCCTCGGGGTGCGAAATCAGGTGGACGAAGGCGCGGGCCACCTTGTAGTACGGCCCGTAGGCGGCGCCGAGCTCGCGCTCGTAGTCAGCCAGCGCCTCGGCGCCCTCCCCGGTCAGCGCATGGCCGAGCGCGGCGGCCGCCAGGCGCCCGGTCTCGTAGCCGTAGGCGATCCCCTCGCCGTTGAACGGGTTGATGACCCCGCCCGCGTCACCGGCGATGAGCACGTTGCCCCCGGCCCGGGGCCCCACCGACAGCCCCATCGGCAGCTTGCCGCCGGTCGGCGGCCCGAGGCACGTCTCCGGGCTCAGTCCCCACGACTCGGGGGCGTAGCCCACGAAGGCGTCCATGAGATGGCTCGTGTTCATGCCCTTCCAGCGCTGCTCGGTCGACAGGAGGCCGACGCCGACGTTCACCCGGCCGTCGCCCATGGGGAAGATCCAGCCGTACCCGGGCACCACGTTGCCCTCCGCGTCGCGGATGTCCAGGTGCGACTCAATGAACGGGTCGTCGTGGCGATCCGAGGTGTAGTAGCCGCGCAGGGCCATCCCCATCGGCAGGTCGCGGCGTCGCGAGGTGCCCAGCATCCGGCCGATGCGCGAGTTCGACCCGTCGGCCACCACCACGTAGCGGGCCCTGATGGCCCGGGTGCCGCCGCCCTTCGCCTTGACCGTGACGCCCGTCAGGGTGGGCAGGGGCCCGCCGGTGGCCGCGCCCTCCTCGACGATCGGCCCCACCACCTCGGTCCCCTGCATCAGGGTCGCCCCGGCCCGGGCGGCGCCGTCGGCGACCAGCCCGTCGAGGTCGTGGCGGGTGATCGTGTAGCCGTAGGAGGGGAAGTTGGGGTGCTCGGGCCACTGCATCTCCATGGAGCGGCCGAACCCGTAGGCCCGCAGCCCGGTGAAGCGGTGTGAGCCGGCGATGGCATCCTCGAGGCCCATGTCGGCGAGCTGGCGCACGGCCCGGGGCGTCAGCCCGTCGCCGCACGTCTTCTCCCGCGGGAATTCCTTCTTCTCCACGACCACCACGTCCCAGCCGGCATCGGCCAGCCAGTAGCCGCACGAGGACCCGGCCGGCCCGGCGCCGACCACCACCACGTCGTGGACGCGCCCCGCCGTCCGCCTCGGTGCGGCCGCCCCGGCGGCTGCGGGGGTTGCCGCCGCCTTCTTGGCGGCTGCCCTCTTGACGGGGGTCTTCTTTGCCGGGGCCTTCGCCGGCGCCTTCCGGGCCGCGGCCTGCTTCTTCGCCGGCGTCTTCCGGGCCGCGGCCTGCTTCTTCGCCGGCGCCTTCGCCGTCCTCGCCGCCTTCTTGGGGGCGCCTGGAGGGGGGGTCGCGTCGGGAGCCGTCACGAGGGCATCGTAGGTCTGTCGCCGGGGCCTCTGACCAGCGCTGCGGATGTGCCTGGCGAATGGGCCGCATGGTAGAAACGGATCACAGTGGACCAGTACCTCCCGATCCTCATCCTGGGGCTGCTCGGCCTCGCCTTCACCGCCTTCTCCTTGGTCTCGTCAGCGCTGCTCGCGCCGAGGAAGAAGCCGACGGTGGCCAAGCTCGCGCCCTACGAGTGCGGCATCGTGCCCAACATCGAACCGCCCCAGCGCTTCCCGGTGCGCTTCTACCTGGTCTCCATGATCTTCATCATCTTCGACATCGAGATCGTCTTCCTCTACCCCTGGGCGGTGGTGTTCCACCAGATCGCCACGTTCGGCCTCATTGAGGTGATCGTGTTCGCCGCCGTCGTCTTCGTGTCGTTCGTGTACCTGATCTCCAACGGCGCCCTGACGTGGGGCCCGCCCAAGACGCTGCAGTCGGGCATGCCAAGCCGCACCTCGGAGTCGACCATCTCGCGCATCAGCGGGGCGCGCCCGACCTCGGGCGAGGCGGCTTGACGGATGGGGCTCGAGGATCTTCAGCACAACTTCCTGACCGGTCGCATGGAGGACCTGGTCAAGTGGGCCCGGCGCAACAGCGTGTGGCCGGCCACGTTCGGGCTGGCCTGCTGCGCCATTGAGATGATGTCGGTCGGCGCCGCCGACTACGACATCAGCCGGCTGGGGATGGAGGTCTTTCGGGCCTCGCCGCGCCAGGCCGACCTGATGGTGGTGGCCGGCCGGGTCTCCCAGAAGATGGCGCCCGTCCTGCGCCAGGTCTACGACCAGATGATGGAGCCCAAGTGGGTCATCTCCATGGGCGTGTGCGCGTCGACCGGCGGGATGTTCAACAACTACGCCATCGTGCAGGGCGTCGACCAGATCGTCCCGGTCGACGTCTACGCACCCGGTTGCCCCCCGTCGCCCGAGACGCTGTTGCACGCCATCCTGACGCTGCACGAGAAGATCCGCACCGGCGAGATCACGCGGCGCCCCGGATCGTCCATCCCGGCCGGTGAGCAGGCGACGGGAGGTTGGGTCCCCACCGTGCCCGACGCCGTGCGGGTGGCCACGCCGCGGTGAGCGAGAGCACCCCGACCGCCGCCCCGGCGGCGCCGCCCGCGGGTGTCCTCCCCGAGGTGCCCCGGCTGCCCGATGTCCGGGTGGACCAGCTGGCGTTTCCCCATCGCGACACCTACAAGCAGATGGTGGCCGCCTTCCGCGACGCGGGCTTCGAGACGTGCGCCGACCTGTGCGGCGTCGACTACCTGACCCATCCGGGCCGGTCGCTGCCCGAGGGCGTGGTGCCGGAGCGTTTCGAGGTGGTCGTCAACCTGCTCTCGCTCTCCATGCGCCAGCGCGTGCGCATCAGGGTGCAGCTTCCCGAGTCCGATCCGGTGGTCGACACCATCGTCGACGTCTACCCCGGGGCCGACGCCATGGAGCGCGAGGCCTACGACATGGTCGGCGTTCTCTTCACCGGTCACCCCGACATGACCCGCATCCTCATGCCCGAGGACTGGGAGGGCCACCCGCTGCGCAAGGACTACGGCGTGGGGCGGGTGCCCGTGCAGTTCAAGGAAGCGCCCGGACCGCGATGACCGAGCACGAGCACGACGACGAGCACGAGGCCGGCCCGGACGCAGGCCCCGAGCCCGTGGAAGTGGGGATGGAGGAGACCGAGGCCGCGCACCGCCATGCCGAGGAGCCGGCGTTCGTCGCGGAGACGTCCGAGGGGGCCCAGGAGCTGGCGCGCCGCGACACCACCACCGCCGGCGAGCTGCGCCAGGAGGTCGGCGCGGTGCTGCGCCTCCCCGAGGGCGGCTACGTCGACCCCGGCGACATCGACATCGAGCGCCGCGACGACCAGACCATGATCATCAACATGGGGCCCCAGCACCCGTCGACCCACGGCGTGCTGCGGCTCATGCTCGAGCTCGACGGCGAGACGGTGCTGCGCACCAAGCCGATCATCGGCTACCTGCACACCGGCATGGAGAAGACGGGGGAGGAGCTGACCTACGTCCAGGGCTCCACCAACGTGACCCGCATGGACTACCTCTCGCCCCTGCACAACGAGTTGGTCTTCTCGCTGGCCACCGAGGCGCTGCTCGACGTCGAGCTCCCGCCGCGCGCCATCTGGATCCGCATGCTGATGGCCGAGCTCAACCGCGTGTCGTCGCACCTGATGTGGATGGCCACCAACGGCATGGACCTCGGCTCCACCTCCATGATGATCTACGGTTTCCGCGAGCGCGAGATGGTCCTCACCTTCTTCGAGAAGACGACGGGCCTGCGCATGAACAACAACTACATCCGCCCCGGGGGCGTGGCGGCCGACCTGCCCGACGGCTGGCAGGACGACGTCGAAATCATCTGCGAGACGATCCTCGCCCGCACCTACGAGTACGACGAGCTGCTGACCGGGCAGCCCATCTTCCGCGAGCGCACCGAGGCCGTCGGCAACATCTCGGCCGAGGAGGCGTTGGCGCTCTCCGTCACCGGGCCGATCCTGCGCTCCACCGGCGTGCCCTGGGACCTGCGGCGGACGATGCCGTACCTGGCCTACGACAAGCTGGACTTCGACGTCATCGTCGGCAGCTACGGCGACAACTTCGACCGTTACTCGGTGCGCCTCAACGAAATCCGCGAGTCGATCAAGATGATCCGCCAGATCGCCGAGATGATGCCGCCGGGCGACTACCGGGTGCAGGACCGCAAGGTCACGCCACCGCCTCGCGCCCGCATCGACGAGAGCATGGAGGCGCTGATCCACCACTTCAAGATCTTCACCGAGGGGTTCCGGGTCCCCGAGGGCGAGGTCTACGTGGCGATCGAGTCACCGCGGGGCGAGCTCGGCTGTTACATGGTCTCCGACGGGACGTCGAAGCCCTACCGCCTCCACATCCGTGGACCGAGCTTCGTGAACCTCCAGGCCCTGCCGCTGCTGCTGCGCGGTGGCCTCATGGCCGACGCGGTGGCCGTGATCTCGTCGGTCGACCCGGTCATGGGCGAGGTGGACCGGTGAGCCACCTCAACGCGGACATCCGCGAGCGCGCCAAGGAGCTCGTGTCGCTCTACCCACAGCCTCGCTCCGCGCTGATCCCGCTGTGCCACCTGGCCCAGGAGCAGGACGGCTGGTTGCGGCCGGAGGCAGTGGAGGAGATCGCCGAGCTGTGCGGCGTGACCGCGGCCGAGGTGCGGGGCACGGCCACGTTCTACGACATGCTGCACACCGAGCCGGTCGGGACCTACGTGGTCTCGCTGTGCACCAACATCGCCTGCATGCTCGGCGGCGCCCTCGAGTTGCTCGAGCACGCCGAGGCGTCCCTCGGCGTCCGGGCCGGCGGGACGACGGTCGACGGCGTCTTCACGCTCGAGGAGTCCGAGTGCCTCGCCGACTGCGACCGCACGCCCTGCGTGCAGGTCAACCACCGCTACATGGGCGCGCAGACACCCGAGAGCTTCGACGCTCTGGTGGGCGACCTGCGCTCCGGCGCGCTGTCCGGGACGGTGCCCCCGCACGGCACCCTCGTCCGGGTGCGCCGCAGCGTCGGCCTGGTGGCCGACCGGTCCGCCATCGTGGAGGAGCGAGCCACGGCGTCCGAGGCGCAGGCGGCACGAGCCGCCGCGGCGGGCGGCGGGAAGAAGGCCTGATGGCGATCACCGACGCACCCAAGATCATCACGTCGCGCCTCGGCTACGACGACTCCTACACGCTGGAGCGCTACCTGGCCACCGGCGGCTATGCCGGCCTGCGCAAGGCGCTGTCCATGACGCCCGAGGCGGTGGCGGCCGAGGTGGACGCGGCCAGCCTGCTCGGGCGCGGCGGCGCCGGGTTCCCGGCCGGGCGCAAGTGGTCGATGCTGCGCAAGAACCCGCTGACCTACCTGGTGATCAACGGCGACGAGTCCGAGCCCGCCACCTTCAAGGACCACATGCTCATCGAAGGGGACCCGCACCAGATCCTCGAGGGCGTGCTGATCTCGGCCTATGCGCTCCAGGTGAGCCAGGCCTTCATCTACCTGCGCGGCGAGTTCGCCCTCGGGCTCGAGCGGCTGCAGACGGCGCTGAACGAGGCGTACGCGCACGGCGCGGTGGGGACCGACATCTTCGGCTCGGGGTTCTCCCTCGACGTGGTCGTCCACCCCGGCGCCGGCGCCTACATCTGCGGCGAGGAGACGGCGCTGCTCGAGTCGCTCGAGGGCAAGCGCGGCTTCCCCCGCATCAAGCCGCCCTACTTCCCGGCCGCCATCGGCCTCTACGGCGAGCCCACCGTGGTCAACAACGTCGAGACGATGGCCAACATCCCCTGGA
>JBKQUM010000144.1:0-7092 GCA_052140165.1 Acidimicrobiales bacterium | reverse complement strand
CGCCGGGAGTGGTCAGCCCACCGCCCTGGCGACGATGACGATTCCCCCGACAAGGCCGAACAGGCCGATAGAGCGGTAGGCCCAGAGCGGTCCCGAGTAGAACCTCGCCTGGGCGCTTCTCAACCGGGCTGTGACGCCCCAGAGGTTGCCGAACAGGATCGCTCCCAAGGCGATTAGCAGGACTCCTAGAGCGATCCCGACCCCATTATCGGCGTGCTGGCGATCGGCGGTTAGCACTGCCCCAGAACGGACCTGAGGCGCTTGACGGGGGTGGTCACGCACAACCTGAAAGCCATCGGTGTGCGTCAGGGAGTGCTATTGCAATGATCTCGAGATGCCCACCCTTGTAGCCGGACTCGAGCGTCGCGCCTGGCAGCTGAGCGGCCAGCCATTCGGAATGGGTCAACGGGACGTGGAGATCCGCCGCCCCGCTCCACAGTCGCACCGGAGTGCCGATTGTTCCGACCTCGAAGTTCCAATCTCCGTGCAGGGCGATGCCATCGTCGATCAGCCCGTCGATACCAGGCGCCAACGCGGACTGCATCGTTTCGGTGTACGAGCGGAGAAAGGACCGGGGAACGTCAGCATCGGGATACTGCTCGGCCGCCAACTGTTCGATTTGCTCTGGCGTGTACTCTTCCACCTCAGTTCGATAGCTCGTGGCCCAACGCCGCACCGCATCGAAGTCGTCGTCGAACCATCGATGGATCTGGCTAATCTCGGCCTGCATCCCGGCCAAGTAGCCGAGACCACGGGCGTCGCGGGGTGCCAGTGAACAAACGGCAGCGACTCCTGCGGCAAGATCAGGCAGGAGCGCCCCCACGGCGAGTGCGTGGGGCCCTCCGCCCGAGGCGCCGCAGATGCCGAGCCGGTCGAATCCGAGCGAGCGCGCAATGGTCCGAACATCTTGGGCGCAACTCGCGACACTCCGCGTCGGATGCGGCGAGGACCCGCCGTAGCCCGGCCGGTCGTAACCGAGAAGATGGATCCCGCCTTGCTCGGCAGCGTCGAACACATACTCGGGGTGGATCCGGCTGCCCGGCCATCCGTGCAGGCTTAGGACGACCCTTCCGCTGGGGTCGCCACCGGATTCCACGCAGAGGTTCCGGCCGTCAGGTGTCTTGACGAATGTGGTAATGGTTTGTGCCACACGCTGAACAGTAGCCATCGAACCGCAGCTCTGCGCGGTTCAGCTGCCCAGTTCGCCGGCTTGGCGGCGCTCCTTGTTGACCGATCTCTGGCTTACGAGAGTCCGAGTCGATCGGCCACGCTCGGACCGACGATCGTCACGTCGTATTCAGCGTTGAGCCGTTCCATGCCCCCGTGGTCGCCCTTGGCGGCGAGCTGGTCGATCTGACTTATGTAGCGATCGAAGCCGACACCCGGTGTCAATAGGTTGACCGCCCGGCAGGCACTCTGGTCAGCGTGCGCGTTCGTGAGGCTGTGCGGGACGCCGGGCGGGGCGGTCGCGAAGTCACCCGACCCGAGCTCGAGAACGTCGTCCCCAAGCTGGACCGTGAGCAAACCGTCCAAAACGAAGAAAGAGTCTTCGAACGTGGTATGGAAGTGCAACGGCGGGCCGGCCCCGTACACGAGATGCTCAATTACCAGGAAGTCAAAGCGTCCCTCGTTGTCGCGCCCATTCGCTTTCCAAGTCCAGCCTGGCGCGTCCCGCAATACATACCCTTCCACGGTCTTGCCTTTCACAGTTGTGAGCGTCCTGGCGGCACATTGTAGGGGAAACGATCTGACGACTCACTGCCCCGGTTCGCCGGTTATGTGGGTGACCCGCCCCCAGTAACGCCCTTCTCGTTTAGTGCCTGCTTATCAGCGTCGATCTTGGCCATGATCCTGAAGTATTCATCATGGAACGCCAGACACTTCGGACAGAGGTAGACCTCTCCGTCGTCGCTGAACTCCCCTCCGGCTCGGGGTTCTTGGCAATTCGAGCACTGCGGTACTGCAGGTCCCACGAGTTCCACCGTCTCATTCTGCCCGGGAGCAGTGGGCTCGTACGAGGTATTCGTTCTCCTCCTGACGACCAGGAGGAGAACGATGTCCACAGTGAACTTGAATGCCGCAGAGCTGGTGAGTGCCACCAACAGCCCTTTTGAGGAAGCGCACATGGCGGCAGCGGCATTCCTCGCTCGCTACAGCGGGCGGACTCTCGAGACGTACCGCTTCGACTTGCGCAGCTACTTCGAGTGGTGCGCTGGCGTCGGGCTGGCGGTGCTCGAGGCCAAGCGTGCCTATATCGAGCTGTGGCGGGCGGCCAGCGAGCAGCGTGGCCTGGCCGCCTCGACCATTGACCGACGACTCTCGACCATCTGCGGCTACTACCGCTTCGCTCACATTGACGGGCGGATCAGCGCGAATCCGGCCCAATACGTCCGGCGTCCCAAGGTCCACCCGAGCGAAGGTCGGGGCCTCGACCGCGGAGAGTTGGGCACCTTCCTCTTCCGCCGAGCGGTACGACCGTGACCATGCCGCCTTGGCGGTGCTCCTCGGCCTGAATGGACTCCGAGTGAGCGAGGCCTGTGCGACCAACGCGGAAGATCTCGGCTTTGATCGAGGCCATCGAACACTGCGCATCATCGGCAAAGGCAACAAGCCGGCGGTCATTCCCCTCGTGCCACGGGTGGCCCGCACGATCGACCTCGTGCTCGGCGAGCGCTGCGAGGGCCCGATCCTGCACCGCCGGGACGGCGAGCGCCTCGACCGTCGCACGGCACATCGCTGGGTACGCAGTATCGGCAAGAGGACCGGGCTGGGAATCGTCCATCCCCACATGCTCCGAGCAGCCTTCATCATGGCGGCCTCGACGCCGGAGTGCCGCTGCGCGACGTCCAGCTCGCCGCCCGCCACGCCGACCCGAGGACCACGACCATCTACGACCGCCGGCGGGAGAACTTCGACCGCCATGCTGCCTATGTCGTCGTCGCCTTCGTGCCCGGAGGGTAGGTCGCAGAGGCTGTCGCGGGCGCACACCGTCAAGGGTTGCCTCCAATCCAGAGCTTCTGGTACTGGCCAACCGGCATCAACGACGCTCCCAGCTGCTGCGATGCTCGAGGAGGAAGCGATCAACAGCGTCGTTCGCCGCTCCTTTGATCTCTCGATAGAGGTACTCCTCGTCCCAGTGCTCTGGCGAAAGCGCATCGAGGTCGTCGTGATAGCTCGTAAAGGAGTGCCGGATGTAGGCCCGCGCACTGAGGGCCGCCCGCTCGTCAAGGGTGAGCTTGCGGGTCCGACCGACTCGGGCGCTGCCGACAACGGCCGCATGCGCTGCGGTCTCCTTGGCGATGTGCTGTGCGAGCTCCTGGTAGTCCGGGGCGAAGGCGAGGAAGCGCACGATGGCGTCTTCCAGTTCGCCTCGATATCGCTCTTCTTGGCGCTCGCGGGACTGGGCGCCGAGGGCACGTTTGGCCTCTCGGCGTTCGGCAGTCGCTTCGGCGCGCACCTGAGCGTCCGCAATCGCCTGGCTCGGTGCCCACAGTCCGAGGAGCCGACGGTGCTGGCGATGCCGACTTCGCGGTTGCCACGACAGCCAGTAGGCGCCCGCTGCCTTGACGGTCCGGGTCAAGAAGGCATCGCCAGAGGGCAGGAACTCCCAGTCAGCCGGGATCTCGATATCTCCATGCTCGGGGTTCCACGGGCCATTCTTGGTTGCGTAGACGTCGAGATGCTGGATTGTGAGAGTTTCGGAATCGGGCGGGGCTTCCGCATCGTCCACACATAGAGCCTTGGCCGATCTGACCGGCTCCGCAAGTGAGGCCGGCGAACTGGGCTACCCCGGGTGGCAAACTGAGCGCTGTGAAGATCAAGGACTTTGGGAGATCATCGGCGAATATCGAGTTGTCGAGCGCCGAGCTGATTCTTGTCAACAATGCCCTGAACGAGGCTTGCAATGGAGTAAGCGAACTAAGCGACGACAACGAGTTCGCCACCAGGCTCGGTGCGTCACGAGCCGACGGCCGAGAGCTTCTAGCGAGCCTTCGTGATCTCATTGACCGGGCTAACGCTCTACCTGGATAGCCTCCGGCCCGGCGTACGGGGTCACCCTGCTGATGCCCCTTCGGGTGTTCCGCCCTTGTTCACCAGCTTGTCCCCGGCGCTCGTGGTGGTGAAGTGCACCTTGATCCCCTCGTATGCGACAACCCATGTATCGAATCGTTTGAGAACTTCCTCGGTGTCCGAATGAGGGATCTCGCTGCCGTGAGGGTCATCTTCGTCTCGAATCAAAACGATGAGGCCCTCGGCTAGAAGCTCCCGTATCGCTTGCTCTGCCATCGCCAGTCGCTCGGAGAGAGGCCTTTCGGGAAACCATGCGTTGGCCCGCCACCATGCCTCATACACGCCGTTTACGTATGCAAAGGCATTGAGAAGCAGCTCCTGCTTGTAGGGACCGAATCCCTCAAACGAACTCGCATCTGACACCTTCGAAGTCTGACACTTGATCATCCGAGGTTCATCCGAGGGTTCCATCAGCGTCCAATGGTGGGTATCCCATGGTGCCGCAGGGTGCACCCGGCACCGGCATGATTCGATAGGGGCAGGTTGTCCGGAAGACGATTATCGGACGGCTGGCATAATCGGAAAGTGCCTCACGAGCGCGATGTCCAGGCGTTTGAGGATCGGGCCGACTCCTATGAAGAGGGGTGGCGCGGTCGGATGCATCACGACATAGCGACCCGCACAGCTGATCTCGCGCTCACCTCCAGCACCGCTCCAGGGCGCGTACTCGATGTGGGTTGCGGAACCGGATTCCTCTTGCGGCTCCTCGCCGACCGGTTACCAGAAGCGGAAAGGCTGCTCGGAATCGATGCCGCGGCTGGGATGATCGCCGTTGCGAAATCGAAGGCAAACGACCCCCGGCTCAGTTTTTCCGAGGGAGTTGCCGAGAAGCTGCCCTATCCCGATGAGTCCTTCGACTTAGTGGTCAGTTCTACGTCCTTCGACCACTGGGAGGTCCAAGGTGCAGGACTCAGCGAGTGCGGTCGGGTCCTCGCGCCGGGCGGTCACTTGGTGCTCACAGATCTATTCTCCCCGTTGCTTGTTCCCACTTTGCTTGGCGCTCGCCGGGACCGGGCGCGAACAACACATCGGGCCGAGGCGCTCTTGAAGTGCGCCGGGTTTCGTACCATGGCATGGCACCGTCTCTACAGCTTGATTATTGGCACGGTCGTGGCGTCAAAGTGAAGGTGTGTCCAGCAGAAGTGCCCCACCGTCCCGGCGGTCGGGGACACCTACCACGCCCTCACCGCAGAACGTAGTGGGATCATGGACTGATGGGCTGTCCGGCTAGACACCACGCACACCATGACCGCAAGATCAGATCGAGAAGTCACCCGTGAGGGACACGGATGGGCCCAAGGTCCCGGAGCTCGAACCAACCTTCCGCCACCTCGATGGTCTCGATGTCCCCTGGCAACAGGTCCGCGCTGTGCGACTGGCGGACGGCTCCGTCGCCTCTGTGTGGGAGAAGTGGCTGGCCTTCTCCGCCGATCCGCTCTATCTGTCGCTGTACGCGCGATGGGATCCCGGAGTTATTCAGCGAAGACACGGTCACCTCAGCCCGCACGTCGTCATGGTCCTCGACGGCGAGATCATGTGTGGTGACCGGCGATGCCCGGCTGGCACCCATATCGAGCTGCCCCAGGGAGCCGCTTTCGGCCCCTTCGAGGCCGGACCCGAGGGAGCAACACTCTTTGAAGTCATGATGGGCGACCCTCGGGGCTGGGGAGACGATCCGGCGTCCTTCGAGCGCCTGCTCGAACAGCGCGGCGTTGATCCTCTCCCCGATCCCCCGATCGAGCTACCACCGTGGCTCGAGGACCTTCGAGGGCGCTGGGTCACAGACTGAATCGCGGAAGATTTCGAACTGACTCGCTGCCGCGATTCCAGCTCACACTGCGCTGCCGCCCCACAGCCGGCGAAGTGGGGCAGTCTGGGCTTGTTTGCGAGTCACTCCGCGGTGAGCTTGGTGAGCAGACCGAGTAAGGACATGCGTAGGGTCTCGAGCTCGTCCGTACCACTGAGACGGGCCCAGCGTTTCTCGACGGCCGCGGCGGCCTTGTGCGTGACGGGTGGAATTCGCTTGCCACGGGCGGTGAGGAAGACCAGCTGCGATCGGCGGTCCGATGGGTTTGGGCGACGCTCGACGTAGCCGGACTGTTCGAGCTGCTCGACGGTCTGCGCCATCGTCTGCTTGCGAACATGTGAGAGGTTTGCCAGTTCCGAGACAGTGGCCCCCTCCGAGGTCAAGAACGTGAACACATTGGCGGCTGCTGGGTTGATGTCCTCAAAGCCCGCATTGCGGAGTGCGCCTTGAATCTCGAGTGAGTAGAGCTGGTAGAGGAGTCGCAACAGCACGCCCATCGCGGGCCGATCGAGGTTGTCAGGCATCACTATAGACAGGAGGCTGTCGTTCTGACATAGTAGACAGGCACCTGTCAATTATACCAAGAGAAAGAAGCAACTCATGAATGCAGTACCTACCGCCTACGCGGAGTTCGGTCAGACCCTGGCGTTCACCGAACGAACGCTGACCGCCGTGCTTCGCGGCCATCTGGCCCAGCGAGACGTCGAGCCAGAAACGTGGTACGCGCTCAAGCTTGTTGCCCAGGGAGGCCCCCATGTGGCCCGTAGTTCGCTCGTCCGGGACCTCGAAGGCTCGCCTCGTCTGGACGCGGAATCCACCCACGCACTGCTGGACCAGCTAGCCACCAAAGGGCTGATTACCGGGGAGGACGCTGTGGACCTGACTGAAGAGGGCAGGGTCTTCTTCGAGAGCCTGCGGGACCACGTCCTGGGAGCGACGGTTACCTTGCTCGATCAGTTCGATCTGCGCGATGTCGAGATTACGGTTCGCACCTGCAAGGCCATCACGCAGCGCGCCCAGGAGGAGGCCGAATCCGCGGCGTAGCGGGAAGGAGGAATCATCGGGCGAAACAGGAAAGGTGCGCCCTGTCCCGGCGTTATACATGTGATCCGTAGGTCCTGGGCTGTGTCCTATGGAAGCACACTCACTGGGCGTCGGTGACTCCTTCGATGAGGCCCTCGAAGAGGTCGGTGCGGTCGCTCTGACCGCGCTCG
>JBKQUM010000143.1:0-23411 GCA_052140165.1 Acidimicrobiales bacterium | reverse complement strand
TGGTGAGGCCTAGCTCTTTGGCCAGCTCATAGACGCGAATCTTCTTCGGCAAGTGGTTCTCTTTGTCCTTGGTTCCTCTCGGGGCCCGGCGTCAAGCCAGCCCCCTATCCTCGCACATCAGGTGCGGTGCGCCCCCACGCCTCGCCCAGCTGTGCATGCAACTGCTGCACTTCGGCGGCATCGATCGAGGTTCCGAAGGCCCGGTGGAACCCGTGCCTGCGCACCGCATCGTCGAGACAGCCCAGCGACCCCCGGCAGATCCAGGCCCCCCGCCCGGGGCCGTGCCGGTCCACCGACAGCGCCCCGCCCGGCGACCGGACGATTCGGATCAGCTGGTCGGCCGGCAGGGCTCTCCGGCAACCGACACAGGTCCGTGTCGGCGTTATGCCTCGGCCTCCTCCGACACCTCGGCCTCCTCCGACACCTCGGCCTCCTCCGACACCTCGGACTCCGCGGCAGGCTCCGCCTCGCTCGGCGCTGCAGGCTCCGCCTCGGCTGACGTCTCGGCGGCCCCGCCGGTCTCCCCCGCCCCGGTGGCGGACGCGTCGCTCGTGTCCTCCGCCTGGTGCGACCACTCCTCGGCCGACATGGCCTCGCCGCCCTCGGCCGGCTTCCACACCAGCTCGCCGGTCTCGTCCTCGACCCACTCTCCCTCGGCCCAGTCCTGGTCGGCGTAGCCGGCCTCCTCCTCGGCGAGCTGGGTCTCGCTCTTGATGTCGATGCGCCACCCGGTCAGACGGGCGGCCAGGCGGGCGTTCTGGCCCTCCTTGCCGATGGCGAGGGAGAGTTGGAAGTCGCTCACGATGACCGTGGCCGTGCCCGTCTCCTCGTCGAGCCGGACCTCGCGCACCCGGGCCGGAGCCAGCGCGTTCTGAATGAGCTCGACCGGGTCGTCGGAGAAGGGCACCACGTCCACGCGCTCGCCGCGCAGTTCGTTGGTCACCATCCGCACCCGCGAGCCGCGGGCCCCGACGCAGGCGCCGACCGGGTCGACGTTGGGGTCGTTCGACCACACGGCGATCTTGGTGCGGTGGCCGGGCTCGCGCGCCGCCGCCTTGATCTCCACCACGCCGGAGCCGATCTCGGGCACCTCGAGCTCGAAGAGCCGCTTGATCAGCCCGGGGTGGGTGCGGCTGACGACGATCTGGGGACCCTTGGTGGTCTTGCGGACCTCGACGATATACGCCTTCAGGCGTGCGCCGTGCTCGTAGCGCTCGTAGGAGACCTGCTCGGCCTGGGGCAGCAGCGCCTCCACCTTGCCCAGGTCGAGCAGTGTGTACCGGTTGTCGGTCTGCTGGACGATCCCGGTGACGATGTCACCCTCGCGCCCGGCGTACTCCTCGTACTTCATGTCCCGCTCGACCTCGCGGATCCGCTGGAGGATCACCTGCTTGGCCGTCTGCGCGGCAATGCGCCCGAAGTCGTCGGGGGTGTCGTCCCACTCCCGGACGACCTCGCCCTCCTCGTTGAGCTCCTGGCCGTAGACACGGATCTCGCCCGAGTCGGGGTCGATGGTGACGACGGCCTCCTCGGCCGCGTCGGGACGGCGCTTGTACGCCGCCACCAGGGCGTTGGCCAGGGCGTCGAGCAGCGTCTCGACCGAGATCCCCTTGTCACGGGCGATCTGGCCCAGCGCGTCGAGGAACTCGAAGTTGGTCTTGCTCATGGCCGCGTCACCCTCTCACTCTTCGTCTTCCGGGGCTCGGGCCCCCACTCGAACACGGTCCGTGCCCGCTCGATCTGGTCGTAGGCGATGCGCACGTCCCCGCCCGGCACGTCGGGGCCGGTCACCGTGCACCCCGTCCCGTCGGCCGAGGCGAGCGTCCCGGTGATGCGGCGGACGTCGGCGGTGCCGGCGTCGACCCTGACCGTGACCTTCTCGCCCACGGCGCGGGCGAACTGGGCCGGCGTGCGCAGCCGCCGCTCGAGCCCGGGGCTCGAGACCGACAGCGTGTAGCGGCCCGGCATCGGGTCGATCTCGTCCAGGGCGGCCGAGACGTCCCGGGTGGCCTCGCCGAGCTCGTCGAGGCCCACGCCGCCGGCGCGGTCGACGAAGACCGTCAGCTGGGCCCCGTGCAGCTCGACGTCGACGAGCTCCAGGCCCCGCGCCTCGAGGAGGGGCGACAGCGCGCCCGCCAGATCCGTCGTGTCCCTGCTCATCGCCGTCACCTCCTCTTTGTCGTTCCGTCAGTGCCCCCGCAAAGCGAAAGCGTGGGCCGCAGCCCACGCTTCAACGAGGTACTGATCTAAAAATGGACAGCTGGCTGATTATAGCAATTCCGGCGCTAGTACGACCGGCCCACGACGGCCACGAGGTCGTCGTCGGCGTCCCCGACCTGGGCCAGCGACCCGTCGGGTCGCTGCAGGCACCGCACGCTGATCGCGTGCTCGGCCAGGCGGTCCTCCCCGTCCGGTCCGAGCGCGCCCAGTCGGACCCGCGCGAAGCCGACCGAGCCCGCCTCCACGGCCTCGGCCAGCGAGGCTGCATCCGCCGTTCGGGCATCGCGGGCCGCCATGGCCTCCGCCAGCAGCTCGGGCCCGACCGCGGCCAGGATCGCACCCACCGTGCCGGCGACGGCGCCCACGGCGACGTTCTGCTTCTCCCGCCGATGCCGCGTCACCACGGTGACGTTGCCCTCGGCCAGGTCCCGGGGTCCGACCTCCACCCGCACCGGGACGCCCTTGAGCTCCCAGGCCACACTGCGCCGGCCGAAGCTGGTGTCGGTGCGGTCGTCGAGGCGGACCCGGTGGCCGGCCGCCGTGAGCTCGCCGACGAGCGTCTCGGCCGCCGCGCCCACGTCTGGACTGTCCTTGACGACCAGGACCACCACCTGCGCCGGCGCGAGGGCCGGGGGCAGACGCAGCCCGAAGTCGTCGCCGTGGCCCATGACGAGCGCCCCGACGAGGCGGGTGGAGACCCCCCACGAGGTCTGCCACACGTACTCGAGCGTGCCCGAGGCGTTGGTGAAGGTGATGTCGAAGGGCCGCGCGAAGTTCTGCCCGAGCTCGTGGCTGGTCCCCATCTGCAGCGCCTTGCCGTCGCCCATCATCCCCTCGCAGGTCCAGGTGCGGGTGGCCCCGGCGAAGCGCTCGCGTGCCGTCTTGTGGCCCGTCAGGACGGGGACACCCAGGACGTCGACCATGGTCGCGCGGTACACCTCGTCGAGGATGCGCAGTGCGTAGGCGCGGGCGTCCGCCTCGGTGGCGTGCGCCGTATGGCCCTCCTGCCACAGGAACTCGGTCGTCCGCAGAAAGAGCCGCGGCCGCAGCTCCCAGCGGACGACGTTGGCCCATTGGTTGACGAGCAGCGGCAGGTCGCGATGGCTCTGCACCCACTTCGAGAAGAAGCTGTTGATCACGGTCTCGCTCGTCGGGCGCACGACGAGGGGCTCCTCGAGCTCCTTGCCGCCGCCGTGGGTGACCACGGCGAGCTCGGGGGCGAAACCCTCGACGTGCTCGGCCTCGAGCTTCAGGAAGGACTCGGGGATGAACAGCGGGAAGTAGGCGTTCTCCGCCCCGGTCTCCTTGATGCGCCGGTCGAGCTCGGCCTGCATCAGCTCCCAGATCCCGTAGCCCCAGGGGCGGATGACCATGGTGCCGCGCGCCGGGCCGTTGTCCGCCATCTCGGCGCCGGCGATCACCTCCTGGTACCAGCGCGGGAAGTCCTCCGCCCGCGACACGATGGCGCCCTTTGTCATGGGTGGGCAGGCTAGTGCCGCACCTCGTCTTCCCCGTGCCGTCGGATGATGTCGATCTTCTCCGAGGTGTGGTTGGGATCGTCGCCCGTCGACTCGAGCAGCGCGCGGCGGTCGGACTCCGCCTCCGCCTCGGCGCTCGTGTCCGCAGCCGCCATGCGCGCCTCGACCCCCTCGGCCACCAGGCGCTCGGCCTCGTCGACCAGCGCGCTCACCATGTCCGCCTCGGGGACGACACGGATGATCTTGCCGCGGATGAACAGGTGGCCCTTCTGCTTGCCGGCGGCGATCCCGAGGTCCGCCTCCCGTGCCTCGCCGGGGCCGTTGACGACGCAGCCCATGACGGCGACCTGAATCGGGAGGTTCAGCTTCTCGAGCGCCTCCTGGGCCTCCTTGGCCACCGCGATCACGTCGACCTGGGCCCGGCCGCACGACGGACAGGCGATGAGGTCGAGGCCCTTTCGCTCGCGCAGCCCCAGCGACTCGAGCAGCTGGCGGCCGGCGCGCGCCTCCTCGACGGGGTCGGCGGTGAGCGAGAAACGGATGGTGTCACCGATCCCCTCGGCCAGGAGGGCACCGATGCCCGCCGTCCCCTTGACCAGCCCGGCCGGCGGCGGTCCCGCCTCGGTCACCCCGAGGTGCAGGGGGTGGTCGAAGGTCTCCGAGGCCAACCTGTACGAGGCGATCATCAGGGCGACCGACGACGCCTTCACCGAGATCTTGACGTCGTCGAAGCCCACCTCGTCGAAGAAGGCCAGCTCGTTGCGGGCCGACTCCACCAGGGCCTCGGGGGTGGCGCCGCCGTACTTCTTGTAGAGATCGGGGTGCAGGGACCCCGCGTTGACCCCGATGCGGATGGGGACGCCGCGGTCGCGGGCCTCCGCGGCCACCTGCTTGATCTCGGCTTCCTTCCGCAAGTTGCCCGGGTTCAGGCGGAGCCCCTGGACGCCCGCCTCGAGCGCGGCGAGCGCCATCTCGTGGTGGAAGTGGATGTCGGCCACGATCGGCACCGGGGAGCGCGGGACGATGTGGGCCAGGCCCTCGGCCGCCGCCTCCTCGTTGCAGGTGCAGCGCACGATGTCCGCCCCGGCGGCGGCCAGCGCGTAAATCTGGGCCAGCGTGCCGTCGACATCCGCCGTCTTCGTGGTCGTCATCGACTGCACCGTGATCGGGGCGCCGTCACCGATGGGCACACCGCCGAGCGTGATGCGGCGGGTCGGCCGACGGGGCGACAGGAGCGAGGACGAGTGCTCCACGGGTCAGTGCGGGATCTGGAGCGGGTGTGTGATGTCGAGGTAGATGCCGGCCAAGACGAAGATCGCGAGGAAGGCGATGAAGAGGGCGGCCACCGGGAACAGCTTGGTGATGTCCGCCCGGTAGTACGGCTGACCCTTCTTCGTGCGGATCCACTCGTACGCGGCGACGGCCACGTGGCCGCCGTCGAGCGGGATCATCGGCAGCATGTTCAGGATCCCGAACACGATGTTGATGGCGATGAGCAGCATCAGGACCGCCGCGATGCCCGCCTGCTCCGACTGCGCACCCAGGTTGGCGATGCCGAGGATGGAGACGGGGCGCGGCGCGGACCCCGGGTTGTCGGCCGCCGACGCGGCGGCCTTGGGGTTCGTCACCTGGTGGTACACCGAGGTCAGGCCATGGGGCGAGAAGATCTGGCCGATCCCGGCGACCTCCGCGGTGGTGGCCTGCCACATGGTGGAGAACGAGTCGCCGATGGAGGCCAACGGGCCCACCGGCGCGGTGGCCTGGCTGATCTCCACGCCGAGGTAGCCCCGGTTGGCCAGCGCCTGGCCGTCGACGGTGATCCCCTTCCCGTTGGCCGGCGTGGCCGTCAGGTGGATCAACTTGCCGTCCCGCTCCACGCCGAGGACCAGCGGCGTGCCGGTGGACCGCTTGATGATGTTCGTCATGGCGGTGGGGCTGCCGAAGGACTTCCCGTCAATGGAGACGATGGTGTCCCCCGGCTTCAGGCCCGCCAGCGCGGCGGGTGTCTGCACACCGGGCCAGTGCTCGACGGAGCTCACCGTGTAGTTGTTGGTGACTCTCCCGAAGCCGAGGACCAGGATCACGGCCAGGACGAAGGCGATCAGGAAGTGCATGGCGGACCCCGCCGAGGCGACGATGATCCGCTGGTGGAACGGCTGCTGGCGATAGGCCCGCGCCTCGTCCTCGGGCGCCACCTCCTCGACCGATGTGAAGCCCGTGATGCGCACGTACCCGCCGGCCGGGATCGCCTTGACCCCGTACTCGGTCTCCCCCCGCCGCACGGACCAGAGGCGGGGCCCGAATCCCACGAAGTACTCGGTGACCTTCATGCCGGCCCGCTTGGCGGTCACGAAGTGGCCCAGCTCGTGGAGCATGACGATGGCCACGAGGATGACGATGAACAGGAGAAGGTCACCCTTGCCCGTCACGATGGCCAGGAGCGTGATCAGCGCGACGACCGCCAGGAGCTGGACGACCCGCACGGGGTTGCCGGTCGGTGTCGGGTCGGGCCCGAGGGGTGGCTCGGCCGCCGGGGCCTCCTTCTCGGTGAGCGTCATGGCACGCTCAACGCTACCGGCCGCCACCAGGAGCCGGGCGTCGGTCCAGGGCCTGGCGGGCCCGGGCCCGGGCCTCGGCGTCGGCCGCCAGCACTGCGTCGATCTCGTCGACCTGGTCGTCCACCCACGCGGACATGGTCTCGGCCACGACCTCGGCGATGCCGCCCCACGGCAGTGCGTTGGCCAGGAACGCCTCCACGGCCACCTCGTTCGCCGCGCTGAGCCACGCCGGGGCGGAGCCACCGCGGCGCCCGGCCTCGTAGGCCAGGTCGATGCAGCGGAAGACCGAGCGGTCGGGCGGCTCGAAGGTCAGGCTCTGGGTGCTGGACCAGTCCAGCCCGCCGAACGGCGTCGCCATGCGGTCGGGCCAGCCGAGTGCGTACCCGATCGGGAGACGCATGTCGGGGTTGGACAGCTGGGCCAGCGTCGACCCGTCACGCAGCTCCACCATGGAGTGCACGATCGACTGGGGGTGCACGACGATGTCGATCCGGTCGTATCCGATGCCGAAGAGCTCGTGGGCCTCGATCACCTCCAGGCCCTTGTTCATGAGCGTTGACGAGTCGATGGTGATCTTCGGCCCCATCGACCATGTCGGATGGGCCAGCGCTTCGTCCACGGTCACCGTGGCGAGACGCTCCGTCGACCAGCCGCGGAACGGGCCGCCCGACGCGGTGAGGAGCAGCCGGGCCACGTCGGTGGCGGCCCCCACGGAGGCCAGGCACTGGTGCAGCGCGCAGTGCTCCGAGTCGACGGGGACGATCTCGGCCCCTGGCGTGCGCCGGGCCTTCTGCACGACCGGCGCACCTGCGATGAGCGATTCCTTGTTGGCCAGCGCCAGGAGCTTGCCGCCCTCCAGCGCCGCCATCGTCACCGGGAGCCCGGCGAAGCCGACCACCGCATTGAGCACCACGTCGCCACCGAGCGTCGCCTCGACCATCCCCTCGACACCGACGAGGACGTCGGTTCCCGCCGGCACGCCGTCGCGTACCAGTGGGTAGAGGTCGGGGTCGCCGATGACGACGACAGCGGGCCGGAACTCGCCCGCCTGCGCCACGAGCTCGGCCGCCGAGGTCTGCGCGGCCAGCGCGTGCACCCCGAACCGCTCGGGCTCGCAGCGCACGACGTCGAGCGCCTGGGTGCCGACGGAACCGGTGGAGCCCATCAGGCTGACCGTGCGCATCAGCTCACCCGAGGTGGATCGCCTTGACCACGAAGTACGTGGCGGGCAGGACGAAGAGGAGGCCGTCGAACCGGTCCAGGACGCCCCCGTGGCCGGGCAGGAGACGGCCCATGTCCTTGATGCCGAGATGCCGCTTGACCATGGACTGGCTGAGGTCGCCGAGCGGCGCCACGATCGCCACCACCACCCCGTACAGCGCGGCCTTGCTGATGGTCCAGGGGTGGATGAAGTGCACCACCACCACCGAGACGAGGATGGCCGCCACGGCGCCGCCGATCAGTCCCTCCCAGCTCTTGTTGGGGCTGATGGTGGGCGCCAGCTGGTGCCGCCCCATGGCGGAGCCGACCAGGAGCGACGCGACGTCGTCGGCCACGGTCACGATGACCGCGGCGAGCAGGAACGCGATGCCGTGCCGGTCCGGGAAGAGGTTCGGGTCGAGCAGCAGTGCGCCGAACGACCCGAACGCGCCCACCCATGCGAAGACGAAGACGGTCGAGACGAGGCCGGACACCGGGTCGGCGGCCGGCTCCACCCGGGCCAGGTACCAGATGAAGGAGCCGGCGACCAGCAGGACGAGCACGAGCGGCAGCGCGGCCACGCCCTTGTTGTACGTCTCGACCATCAGCGAGACCACGGCCACGAGACCCAGCAGAGTGGCGGGGTGGTAGTGGGCGCGCCGGAACGCGGCGTAGGCCTCGGCGGTGGCCAGCAGCACCACGACGGTGACCAGGATCACGCTCGCCACCGTGCCGGCGGCGAAGCAGGCGAGGCCCACGACACCGAACAGCACGCCGACGCCGATGGCCACCCGCATGTCGCGCCCGCCCGTCCCCGCCGTGTTCACGTTGCCGGTGCGCGGCGCCCCCCCGGAGCGCGACGTGCGCGGGGCGCGCGCCTTGGGCTCGGGCGGCTGGGGCGGGACGAGCCGCGACGCCGCCGCGGCCGAGGCCGCAGCCGTCACCGGGGACGCCACGAGCGGCGCCACCTCCACCGGCTCGTACTCGGGCTCGAGGGGTGGCTCCTGCAGCGCGATCGGCTCGGGCTCCCGCATCGGCCCGGGCTCGTACAGCGGCTCGGGCACGGAGCCGGGCTCGAGGCCCGGCTCGGGCGGAATGACCAGCGTGTCGTCGGCCTCGAAGTGCCAGGGCTGGCGCTCGACGTCGATCTCCTCGCGCTGCTCGCCGAGGAGCGCCCCGACGGCGGGGAGGTCGTCCGAGAGCATGGACGGCTCGAAGATCTCCTCCTGAGCCTCCCAGTCGGTGTCCTCCTCGCGCCACGTGGGCGGCGCGAGGAGCTCGTCGCCCGTGCTGCGGTCGAGCACCGCCGGGACCTGACCGGTCGGCGCGTCGTTCCAGTGCGGCAGCTCCGGGTGCTCGTCGGCCACCGGTCCGGTCACCTCGCGGACGGTGTCTCCCGCCGGCTCGGCCCCGATGATGCGCACCCGCCCCGAATGGTAGGTCGGCGGATCCTCGTCGACGGGCTCGGTGCCCGGATCGCCGATGCCGTCGAGACCGGTGTCGAACTCGTCGTAGTCGTCGGTGCCGTCTGCCATGTGCTGTCGCTCCTCAGACCTGCAGCAGCTCTTGCTCTTTGTGCGCGAGCAGCTGGTCGATCAGGGCGACCTGCTCGTGAGTGATCTTCTCGAGTTCCTTCTCCACCCGCTCGAGCTCGTCGTCCGAGAGCTCCCCGTCCTTCTGCAGCGCCTCGAGGTCGTGGCGCCCGGCCCGGCGCAGGTTGCGCACGGCCACCTTGCCCTCCTCCGCCTTGTGGCGCACGACCTTGACGAGCTCCTTGCGGCGCTCCTCCGTCAACGGTGGGAAGGCCAGCCGGATGACGGTGCCGTCATTGGTCGGGTTGATGCCGAGGTCCGACGTCATGATGGCCTTCTCGATCGCCCCGAGGGAGCCCTTGTCGTAGGGGGAGATGACGAGGAGCATGGCGTCGGGGACGCTGAAGCCGGCGAGCTGGCGGAGCGGCGTCGGTGTGCCGTAGTAGTCGACCAGCAGCGGCTCCAGCAGCGCGGAGGAGGCACGGCCCGTGCGCACGCTGCCCATCTCGTGGCGCACGTGATCGATGGCTCGGCTCATCTTCTCCCTGGTGTCCTCCTTGACCAGGGCGGCGAGGTCATCATCCATCAGCGGACCAGCGTACCGATCCGCTCACCGCTGAGCGCACGGGGGATGTTCCCGGGGGGCATCAGGTCGAAGACCCGGACGGGCAGGTTGTTGTCCTTGCAGAAGGTGATCGCGGTGAGATCCATGACCCGGAGGTCCCGGCTGATGACCTCCATGAAGGAGATCTCGTCGTAGCGCGTCGCCGTGGGATCGAGCTTGGGGTCGGCGCTGTAGACACCGTCCACGCCCGAGTGGGTGCCCTTGCAGAGCAGCTCAGCGCCGATCTCGGCCGCCCGGAGCGCAGCCGGCGTGTCGGTGGTGAAGAACGGGTTCCCCATGCCGGCGGCGAAGACCACGATCCGGCCCTTCTCGAGGTGCCGGATGGCCCGGCGCCGGATGTAGGGCTCGGCGACCTCGGCCATGTTGAGCGCGCTCAGCACCCGCGTCGGCTGGTTCTGCTGCTCGAGCGCGTCCTGCAGCGCCAGCGCATTGATCACGGTGCCGAGCATCCCCATGGTGTCCGAGGTGGCCCGGTCCATGCCCCCGCTCTCGCCGGTGGTGCCGCGCCAGATGTTGCCGCCCCCGACCACCACGGCCAACTCGAGCCCGCCGCCCTCCATGGCGATGGCCATCTCCTTGGCCATGCGCTCGACCGTCCGGGCGTCGATCGTCTGGTCAGAGGCGGCCGAGGCGAGCGCCTCCCCCGACATCTTGAGAACGATACGGCGAGGTTCTCCCACGATCCCTGCGGTCAGGCGCCGATGACGACCTGCGCGAACGACACGATGCGGGCGGAGCCGAGCATGCCGGCGATCGTCTGCTTCTCGTCCCTCACATAGGCCTGGTCGAGCAGGACCCGCTCCTTGAACCATCCGGTCATCCGGCCCTCGACGATCTTCTCCATCGCCGCCTCGGGCTTGCCCTCGTTGCGCGAGATCTCCGCCACCGTCGAGCGCTCCGCGGCGACATCGGCCTCGGGCACCTCGTCACGGCTCAGGTACGCCGGCTTGGTGAACGCGATGTGGACGGCGATGTCGTGGGCCAGCTCGTCCGAGCCCCCCTCGAGCACCACGGCCACGGCGTTGACGCCCCGCCCGGCCTGCCGGTGCACGTAGGTCTCGACCACCTGACCGGGCTCGGCCACGAGCCGGCGCACCCGTCCGACGGAGATGTTCTCCTTCAACGTCGTGCGGAGGCGGTCGATCTCGTCGTCCAGCTCGTCGGTGGCGTCCTCGCCCTTGGCGGCCACGAGCGCGGCCAGCTCGTCGGCCAGCGCCACGAACTCGTCGGCCTTGGCCACGAAGTCGGTCTCACAGCGCAGCTCGACCACGGCGGCGGCGTCGCCCGAGCGCGCCGCGGCTGCCGCGCCCTCGGTCGCCTCGCGGTCGCTGCGCTTGGCGGCCCCGGCGAGGCCCTTCATGCGGAGCAGCTTGGCGGCCTCCTCCATGTCGCCGCCGGTCTCCTCGAGCGCGTTCTTGCAGTCGAGCATGCCGGCGCCGGTCATCTGGCGCAGCGCGGCCACGTCCTTTGCTGTGTAGCCGGCCATGGTCAGGCCACCTCGACCGGCTCTGGGGGCGTGTGGACCCGGCGGGGTCGGGGGCTCGGGGACGCACCGCCGTCCTCGGCCGACGCAGCCTGGGGCGCCATCTGGCGCCGGTGCTCGGCGATGAAGCGGCCCTCGGCCACCGCGTCGGCGATCACCCGGCACATGAGCGAGCCCGAGCGGATGGCGTCGTCGTTGCCCGGGATCACGTAGTCGATGACGTCGGGGTCGCAGTTGGTGTCGACGACGGCAACCACGGGCAGGCCGAGCTTGCGCGCCTCGGTCACCGCGATGTGCTCCTTTTTCGTGTCGATCACGAACACAGCGTTGGGGAGCCGGTCGAGGTCCGCGATGCCGCCCAGGTTGCGGGACAGCTTCTCGAGCTCGCGGGTGTGCTGCAGCGCCTCCCGCTTCGGCATGCCGTCGAAGTCGCCGGCGGCCTGCATGGCGCGCAACTCCTGCATGCGCTTCACCCGGCCCGAGACGGTCGCGAAGTTCGTCAACATGCCGCCGAGCCAGCGCTGGTTGACATAGGGCATCCCACAGGCTTCGGCGTACTCCGCCACCGGTCCCTGGGTCTGCTTCTTCGTCCCCACGAAGAGGACGGTGCCCCCGTCGGCCACCAGGTCCCTGACGTAGGAGTAGGCGGACTCGACGCCGCCGAGGGTCTTGCGCAGGTCGATGAGGTAGATCCCGTTGCGCTCACCAAGGATGAAGCGCTTCATCTTCGGGTTCCATCGACGCGTCTGGTGGCCGAAGTGCACTCCGGCTTCCAGCAGCTGTCGCATGGTGACGACGGCCATAGAACAATTCCTCCAGTCGGTTACTCCCCTGCCGCAGCGCCGCCCGAGGCGGCGACCGTGGAACGCGCGCAGGTGATATAGGTCGGTGTTGCTGCCCACCCCCTGGTGGGCCTCGACATGTTAGCCGCTCGGCGGCCTCTCAGGCTCGGGGATGGGTCCCCCCGTACACGGAGCGCAACCGCTCCTTGCTGACGTGTGTGTAGACCTGCGTGGTGGCGAGGCTCGAGTGGCCCAGCAGCTCCTGGACTACCCGCAGGTCCGCACCCCCGTCGAGGAGGTGGGTCGCGTAGGTGTGCCGCAGGGCGTGGGGGTGCGTGGGCGACGGTGCCCGGCGGTCGAGGATCCGGCGCACGTCCCGCGGCCCGAGGCGGGCGCCCCGCCGGTTGACGAAGGCCGCCTCGGGCGGCCCCTCCATCTCGTCCCGCCCGCCCTCGAACCACGCCCGGAGCGCGGCCACGGCGGCGTCGTGCACCGGCACGCGCCGCTGCTTGGAGCCCTTCCCGAGCACGGTCACCGTCCGCCCGCGCAGGTCGATGTCCCCGCGGTCGAGCCCGCACAGCTCCGATACGCGCAGTCCGGCGGCGTAGAGGAGCTCGAGCACCGCCAGGTCCCGCCGGTCCACGGCGGTCTCGGCCCCGGCATCGAGGAGGGTGGCCACCTCCCCGGCGGAGAGCACGCGGGGCAGGCGCCCCCCACCCGAGGGCGCGCGGAGGGACCGGGCCGGGTCGGAACCGAGGCGACCCTGCCGGACCAGCCAGGCGAAGTAGCAGCGCAGCGCCGCCGCCTTGCGGGCGATGGTGGCGCGGGCGAGCTTCCTCGTCCCGAGCGAGGCGAGGTAGCGGCGCAACTGCAGACGCTCCACGCCCGCGGGGCCCTCGACACCGCTGCGGGACATCCACTCGGCGAACGCACCGACGTCGCTCAGGTAGGCCTTCCGGGTGGCCGCCGAGCGCCCGCCCAGCCACGCGTCGAACCCGCCAAGATCCCAGTCGGGAGGCACGGATCCCACGGTACTGCCCCCACGGCTGGGGCTTCGGGCACTAACGTCACCCGCGAACCTTCGGGGGGTCCGCTGGGTTCGGGGAAATGGAGGACCGATGGCATCGAAGTTCGATCGCCGCACACTGCTGGCCGGCGGGGCGGCGGCGGCGGCAGGGTTCGCGGGGGCGTCGGCGATGGGCCCGGGCTGGGACGGGGTCGCCGGGGCGACCACCAACGGTCCCGGGCGCAACGGGGTGTCCAAGCTGACCCCCAAGAGGGGCGGCTCGCTCGTCTTCGGGGTCGACGCCGAAGAGTCGGGCTTCGACCCGACCCAGGCGCGCTTCGACGAGGTCGGCGTCATGTACGCCCGCACGGTGTTCGACCCGCTGACCATCATCTTGGCCAACGGCGACTGGGCCCCGTACCTGGCCGCGTCGGTCGTGCCGAACACCTCCTACACCAGCTGGACCATCACACTGCGCCCCAACCTGGTCTTCCATGACGGCACCCCGTGCAACGGCGCCGCCCTCCTCACCAACCTCCAGGCCCAGTCGAAGTCGCTCCTGACCGGGATCGTCCTCAACCCGACGCTCATCTCCATCACCCAGGTCGCCCCGCTGGCGGTCACCATGACTTTCAAGGCACCCTGGGTGCCGTTCCCCTACTACCTGGCCGGTGGCATCGGTGGGCAGATCGCCTACTTGGCGGCGCCGTCCATGCTGTCCAACCCGAACGGGACCTCGCACCCCGTGGGCACCGGGCCCTTCGTGTTCCAGGAGTGGATCCCCAATGACCATTTCACCGCGACCGCCAACCCGCACTACTGGCGACCGGGTCTGCCCTACCTGTCCCAGATCACCTACAAGCCCATCCCCGACGAGGAGGCGCGCTCCGAAGCCCTCAAATCGGGGACGATCGACCTGATGATCACTGACACGCCCCAGATCATCACCCAGTACCGGGGCGACAGGAGCTATTCCTACATCGACGACAGCACCCACGTTGCCGGCGAGCCCGACATGAACTGCGTCCAGCTCAATTGCCTGGCCGCGCCGTTCAACAACCCCAGCGTCCGCCGCGCCGCCGCCATGGCCATCAACCGGAACCAGTACGCCAAGGTCATCGACGAGGGGGTGCTCCCGGTCAGCACCGGGTTGTTCGTGCCCGGGTCGCCCTACTACTCGACCACTTCCTACCCGGCCTACAACCCCACTGAGGCCAAGAAGCTGGTGCAGCAGGCCGCGAAGACCAACGGCGGGCCCATCACCTTCTCCTACGGCTCGACCAACTCGCCGGCCGCCATCAGGGCCGCGCAGTACCTCGAGCAGGCCTGGGGCGCGGTGGGCTTCAAGGTCACCACGTCGATCGTGGAGCAGAACCAGACGATCAACAATGCGCTGGCCGGCAAGTACCAGGCCCTGGGGTGGCGGCAGTTCGGGGCGGTCGATCCCGACCTCAATTACATCTTCTGGAGCACGACCACCGTGAGCTCGGGTTCGCTGTCGATCAACATGGCCCGCAACGCCGACCCGACCATTGAGACCGCACTCCTGTCCGGACGGGCGAGCACCGAGCCCAGCGTGCGGGAGGCGGCCTACAAGACGGTGAACAAGCGCCTGGCGATCGACCTCCCCTACCTGTGGACGGACCGGGCCGTGTGGGCCGTGATCGGCAACCCGACCGTGCAGAACTTCAACAATCCGACGACGCCGCAGGGCCAGATGGCCTTCGGCATGATCGGGGGCTCCATCTGGCCGACACAGATCTGGATCAGCTGAGCTGGGGGCGGATGAGCGGGCGCATTCTGGTTGTCGAGGACGATGAGCGGATCAGGTCCTCCATGCGACTCGCCCTCGAAGGCGAGGGCTACGAGGTAAGGGACGCCGCCAGCGGCGAGGAGGGCCTCGACTTGTTCGCCGAGGCACCCACCGACGTCGCGCTGATCGACCTGATGCTGCCGGGCATGGACGGCTTCGAGTGCTGCCGGGCTCTGCGGCGCAGCAGCGCCGTGCCGATCATCATCGTGACGGCGCGGGCGGACACCCATGACGTCGTGGCCGGGCTCGAAGCCGGAGCCGACGACTACGTGACCAAGCCGTTCGTGGCCAAGGAGCTGGCGGCGCGCATCCGCGCCCTCCTCCGCCGCGCTCGGCCGGCCGAGGAGGAGCCGGGGGCGCTCACCTTCGGGGACCTCCAATTGCTGCCCGAGCAGGGCGTGCTGCGCCACCTCAACGGCGAGGAGGTGCACTGCACCCGCACCGAGTTCCGCCTCCTCTGCGAGCTGGCGGCCAGCCCCAACAAGGTGCTGAGCCGCGAGCAGCTGCTCGACCGGGTCTGGGGCTACGACTACTTCGGCGACGGTCGCCTGGTCGACGTCCACATCCGGCGCTTGCGCACCAAGGTCGAGGCGGACCCCGCGGTGCCCCAGCACATACTCACCGTCAGGGGCATGGGCTACAAGCTGGTGCCCTGACGTGAAGTTGGGCATCGGCGCCCGCATCACGGCCCTCTTCGGGCTCGGGGCGCTGGTGCTCTCCATCCTCATGGGCGGGCTGTCGTACTTCACCACCCGCCACTTCCTCCTGGCCGGGCGGGAGACGGCCGCCCAGCATCAGGCGTTCGCCAATGCCGTGCTGGTGCGGAGCGAGCTCCAGGGAGGCAACACCCACTACGTCTCGCTGCTGGCGTCCATCGACGCCGGGACCGACGCCCACTCGGTGCTCTACCACCAGTCCAAGTCGTACGTCTCCTCCCTGTCGGTCAACGCCTCGTCCATCCCCCGGAAGCTGCGCAAAGTGGTCCTGGGCGGCAACGCCGCCACGCAGACGTACCGCACGGCCCAGGGGGTGGCCGAGATCGCGGTCGGCGTGCCGGTCCCGTCCGTGCACGCCGTCTACTTCGAGGTGTTCGACCTGTCCGACCTCGACCACACGCTCCGCGTGCTCGGCCTCACCCTCTTCGGTGCCGGCGTCGTGACCACCGTCCTGGGTATCTCGCTCGGGCGCTTCGCCAGCGCGCGGTCCCTCCGGCCGCTGGCCGACGTGTCGCGGGCGGCGGGCGCTATCGCGGGCGGAGAGCTGGACACCCGCCTCGACCCCGACGCCGCCGACCCCGACCTCGAGGGGCTCACCATTTCCTTCAACGCGATGGTCGACCAGCTACAGGAGCGCATCGAGCGCGAGGCGCGGTTCAATTCCGACGTGAGCCACGAGCTGCGGTCGCCCCTGACCACGCTGGCCGCCTCCCTCGAGGTCCTCGAGCGCGACCGCGAGGACCTGCCGCCGCGCTCCCAGCGCGCCCTCCAGCTCCTGAGCGACGACCTGCACCGGTTCCAGCGCATGGTGGGCGACCTCCTCGAGATGTCGCGGGCCGACGCCGGCTCGGTCGACGTCTTCCTCGAGGAGGTCAGCGTGTCCGAGCTCGTGCAGCGCTCCGTGGTCGCGGGATTCGGGCACATGGACGGGCACGGCCACGGGTCGCCGCCCGAGGTGCGGATCGACCCCGCCGTGCAGTCATGGCGGGTCGGCGTCGACAAGCGCCGGTTCGAGCGGGTCATGGTCAACCTGATGGAGAACGCCGCCCACTACGGCGGCGGGGTCACCGAGATCTCGGTCGGGCCCGGCGAGGCCGAGCACGTCGAAGTGACCGTCGACGACGCGGGGCCGGGCATCGACCCCCAGGAGCGCACCAAGGTGTTCGAGCGCTTCTACCGCGGCTCGGCGTCGGGCCGGCGCGGCGCCGGGACGGGAACGGGCCTGGGCCTGGCGCTCGTGGCCGAGCACATGCACGTGATGCAGGGGGACGTCAGCGTCGAATCCTCTCCCGGGGGCGGCGCGCGTTTCGTCCTGTCGCTGCCGGTGCTCTCGGAGGACGACGACCCGGAGGGCGGAGCATGATGCGCCGTCGCGGCGCACTTGCGCTCCTGGCCGTGCTGGCCACGGCCTTCCTCGCCGCGGGCTGCGCCATCCCGACGCAGAGCGCCCCCAGCTCCATCGCACCCTCGAAGGTTCCCTTCGACCTCCTCAACCCTTCTCAGCCGACGACCACCACCACGCTGCCCAAGCCGTCGTCGCTCGTGCCGGTCAAGGTCTTCTTCCTCAACGCGACCAGTCAGCTGCAGCCCGAGCCCCGGGTGGTCGCCGCCCCCGCGCCGCTGAACTCCATCATCGACACGATGCTGGCCGGGCCGACCGTCGCTGAGGCGGCCGGCGGGGTCTTCTCCGCCATCCCGAGCGACGTCACGCTCCTGGGGACCTCGATGCAGGGCAACGTGGTCACGGTGAACATGAACGCTGCGTTCGGAGAGATCACGGGCACCTCCACGGAGCTCGCCGTGGCCCAGATCGTCGCCACGGTGGCCAACGAGAACGGCAATGGGACTGGGGTCATCTTCGAGATCGACGGTCAGCGCACCAGCGTCCCGATCGCCAACGGCTCACAGGTCACCGGACCCGTCTACGTGATCGAGTTCCTCAGCGCCGGGACCTGAACCGGCAGCGGGCCTCAGCCCGCGGTCTCGGCGTCGCGCCGCCAGGGCACCCGGGGCGCACCGGACCACAGGTGCTCGAGGTCGTAGTAGTCCCGCGTCTCCTGGAGGAAGACGTGGGCGATGAAGTCGCCGTAGTCCATGAGCACCCACGTGGCGTCCTGGAGCCCCTCGATGCGGACGGGGGCGGTGCCGTGCGCCTCCTTGACCCCGCGCTCGATCTCCTCGACCAGGGTGCGCACATGCCGCGTGTTCGACGCGCTCGTGATCACGAAGGCGTCGACCAGCCCGAAGAGCTCCCCCATCGCCAGCACGACGGTGTCCCGGCCCAGCTTGGCGTCGGCCGACTCGGCGGCCGTGGCCACGGCCCGCGGCAGCTGGACGTGCACGTCCAACCCTGGGCTCAATGGAGCACGTCCAGGATTCCCACCGTGAGACCGAAGGTGCCCGCCAGGATGGAGCACCCGACGATCGCCCACCGCTGCCGGCAACGCCGGGCCAGCTTCTGCTCCGCCCTGCGGTCGGCCCGCCGTTGCGCCAGTGCCGGGGACGCGCCCATGCGGGGACTGTCCGACACCTCGGTCCAACCGGCCGGCATGGCGTTCATCTGGGCACAGCGTACATACCCAGACGGCGGATGCAACGGATGACCGCCTCGGGGACCAGGCCGTCCACGGACGCCCCGGAAGCCAGCAGCTCACGCACCTCAGAGCTCGACAGGGCAACCTGCGGACCGTCGACCCAGGCCACCCGCCAGCCCGGGGGGACCACCGGGGCGGGCCCGGAGGGGCGGGAGACGACGGCCAGCGTGACCAGGCGCGCCAGCTCCTCGTGCCGGTGCCAGGACTCGAGCTCTGGTACCAGGTCCGCCCCGACGACGAGGAACAGCTCGGCGGGCCCGCCGGCGCGGGCCAGGACCTCCTCGGCCGTGTCCACCGAATAGCTGGGGCCCCCCCGGTCGATCTCCAACCGGCTGGCCTCGGCGCCGGGGACCTCATCGGCGAGCGCCCGGGTCAGCGCCAACCGGTCCTCGGCGGGCGAGATCTCCCGCTGCCCGGACTTCTGCCACGGGTCGTTGGCCACGACCAGCAGCAGCCGGTCCAGGGCCAGCTGCTCCGTGACCGCACGCGCCGCCGCCACGTGCCCGGCGTGCGGAGGGTCGAAGGTCCCGCCGAGGATGCCGATGCGGGCGGGGGGCTCAGGTGCCGGCAAGGTCGGCGATCACCGGGGCGAGTGCGTCCATCTCCGCCTCGTGCACGACGATGTTGCTGAAGCCGAGCTCCTCCCGCCGCGCGCGCAGGGTCTCGGCGATCTGCGGCACGGAGCCGATGAGCGCCACAGGCGCGGCGCGAAGTTGCGCGGGCGTGAGGTCGAACAGCGGCGCCAACGACTCGACCGTCTCGTCCGCGTTGTCGACGACCTGCACCGTGGCGGTCCAGCACTGGAACTCCAATTCGCCGGCACGCTCCCCCGCGGCCTCCCTGGCCCACCGCACCCGGTCGGCGTACTTCTCGACCACGGACTCGCCGGCCACCTCGGGGCCGACGTACCCGGCGGCCAGGCTCGGCACGACGCTCACGATGTCGGCGTAGCGGCCGGCCAGCGTCAGGATGCGCTTGCCGCCACCGCCGATGACGAGCGGCGGACCTCCGGGGGTGACGGGGGTAGGGAAGCTCTTCGCCTCCGTGACCCGGTAGTGCTCCCCCGCGAAGGTCGCACTGCCCGTGCGCCACATGGCGCGCATGATCTCCAGGCTCTCGGCGAGGCGGGCGACGCGCACCGACGGGCGTTCCATCGGGATCCCCGACTGCTCGTAGTCGGTCGTCTTCCAGCCGGCGCCCATGCCGAGCTCGAAGCGGCCCCCGGTCACCACGTCCAGGGTGGCCGCCTCCTTGGCGAGGACGACCGGGTGGCGGAAGTCGTTGTCGAGGACCAGCGTCCCGACGCGCAGCGTCGTGGTCGCCTCGGCCGCGACCGCCAGGGCGATCATGGGGGCCCACTCGTCGTCGAGATGGTCGGGCACGTACAGCGTCGAGTACCCGAGATCCTCCGCCTTGCGCGCCAGGTCACGCCACGCAGCGGGGGATGCCGCCTGAGAGGCCTGGAGGGCGAACCGGAAGGCGGCCATGGGCAGCGATCCTACGGCGGTTAACCTGGTGCGATGACGAGCCAGTCCGAGACCTCCCGCTGGAGCGCCGCGTCCTGGCGGAAGTTCCCCGCCGCGCAGCAACCGGACTGGCCGGACGCCGACGCGCTCAAGCGCTCAGAAGCGAGGCTCTCCACCCTGCCCCCCCTGGTCTTCGCCGGCGAGGCGCGGCACCTGACCGCGCAGCTCGCCGAGGTGGCCAACGGCGAAGCCTTCCTGCTGCAGGCGGGCGACTGCGCGGAGTCCTTCGCCGATTTCAGCGCCGACTCCATCCGGGACAAGTTGAAGATCATCCTGCAGATGGCCGTGGCCCTCACCTACGCGGCTGGTGTACCGGTGGTGAAGGTGGGCCGTATCGCCGGCCAGTTCGCCAAGCCGCGCACGGCGGCGACGGAGCGGATCGGCGACGTGGAGCTGCCGGTGTTCCGTGGGCACATGGTCAACGACGAGGCATTCGAGGCCGAGGCGCGCACGCCCGACCCGGAACGACTCGTGGCCGCATACCAGCAGTCGGCGTCCACGCTCAACCTCCTGCGCGCCTTCACGAAGGGCGGATTCGCCGACCTGTCACAGGTGCACCTGTGGAACCAGCAGTTCGTGGCGTCGTCCGCGGAGGGGCAGCGGTACGAGCGCATCGCGTCGGAGATCGACCGAGCCCTGCGCTTCATGGCCGCGTGCGGCATCGACCTCGGCGCGGAGGAGGGATTGCACGAGGTCGACTTCTTCACCAGCCACGAGGCGCTGATCCTGCCCTACGAGGAGTGCCTGACGCGCATCGACTCGCTGACCGGCGACTGGTACGACTGCTCGGCCCACATGATCTGGGTCGGCGACCGGACCCGGCAGCTCGACGGCGCCCACGTGGAATTCGCCTCGGGCATCAACAACCCGGTCGGCTGCAAGATCGGGCCGAGCTGTGCTCCCGACGAGGTGGTCGCCCTCTGCGAGCGCCTCAATCCCGATCGTCTGCCGGGCCGCCTCACGCTCATCACCAGATTCGGGGCCGACCGGATCGCGGAGCTCCTCCCGCCGGTCCTGCGGGCGGTGGAGGCCGAGGGGCACCCGGTCGTGTGGACCTGCGACCCGATGCACGGGAACACCTTCGCCAGCGAGGGTGGCCGCAAGACCCGGCGCTTCGACGACATCCTCTCGGAGCTCCGCTCCTTCTTCGCCGTGCACCGCGACGAAGGCACCTGGCCGGGCGGCGTGCACGTGGAGCTCACGGGCGACGACGTCACCGAGTGCCTCGGCGGCGCCGAGGAGATCCTCGAGGGCGACCTCGGGGCCCGCTACACCACGACCTGCGACCCGCGCCTGAACGCCCGCCAGTCGCTCGATCTGGCCTTCCGCGTGGCCGAGTTCCTGAGAAGTTGATGCGCCGCCTCATTCTCGCCCTGCTGGTGACGGCACTGCCGCTGCTGGCCGTCCTCGCGACCGCACTGACCACGAGCGCCCCCCCGGCCGCGGCGGCCAGCACCCCGGTCACCGCTTACTGGCTGGTGGCCTCCGACGGAGGGATCTTCAGCTTCGGCGGCGCGCCGTTCTACGGGTCGACCGGCGGCATGGCACTCAACAAGCCGATCGTCGGCATGGCCGCGACGCCCGACGGCGGCGGCTACTGGCTGGTGGCCTCCGACGGCGGCATCTTCAGCTACGGCGACGCGCAGTTCTACGGCAGCACCGGCAGCATGACGCTCAACAAGCCGATCGTCGGCATGGCGGCCACCCCCGACGGCAAGGGCTACTGGCTGGTGGCCTCCGACGGCGGCATCTTCAGCTATGGCGACGCGCAGTTCTACGGCAGCACGGGCAGCATCACGCTCAACAAGCCGGTGGTGGGGATGGCTGCAACCCCGAGCGGGCACGGATACTGGCTGGTCGCGTCCGACGGCGGCATCTTCAGCTTCGGGGACGCGCAGTTCCACGGCAGCACGGGCAGCCTCGTGCTGAACAAGCCGGTCATCGGCATGATCACGGGCCCGAACGGGGCCGGGTACTTCCTGGTCGCCTCCGACGGGGGCATCTTCAGCTTTGGCTCGGCGCCCTTCTACGGCTCTCTCGGAGGCCTGCCCCTCAAGAACCCGATCGTGGCGGCGACGGCCCTCAGCGACGGGAGCGGATACTGGTTCAGCGACAGCGCGGGCCTGGTGTCGAACTTCGGTGCCGCCAGCTACTACGGCTCGGCGCCGTCGCCGCTCAACAGACCGATCGTCGGCATGGCCGACGCACCCGGCAACGGCGCCTTCGTTGGCTCGACGTACACCTCGGGCGCCTACGGATACGACATCAGCAACTACCAGTGCTCGAGCTTCCCAACCGGCGACCACCAGATCGGCATCGTGGAGGTCGACGGTGCGTCTGAATCGACTCCAGGTAACGGTAACCAGTGCCTAACGCAGGAAGCGGCCTGGGCGGGTGGCGGGTTGAACCTGTACACATTCCTGACTTACGCCACTTCGACCACTAACGAGCCTGGATGCAACAACGACGTCGCCTGTAACGCCGGTTACCAGGCAGGCGTTAACGCGTACGCGGACGCCCAGGCTGCAGGCGCAGGCTCCACCACAATTCCGTGGTGGCTAGATGTAGAACCCGGTAGCTGGTCCTCGAACACCAGCGAGAACGCTGCGCTCGTTCAAGGCGCCATCAACGCCCTTCACGAGGTCGCGGGCATACCCGATGTCGGGATATATGCCAGCCCAGGAAGCTGGAACGGCATCGTGGGTGATTATCAGCCCGACGTGCCCTACTGGATGGCGGACTGGCTGATCCCCCCGAGTGGAAAGGGCAGCTGCGCCGACTACGCAAATTGGGTGTCGACAAAACAGCTGCCGACAGGTCCGCTCGAGGTCGTTCAGTACGGAAGCCCATCGACCGACCCCACCACCCAGTACGACGAGGACTACGCCTGCTAGTGCCCTGACCACAAAGGTTCGCGCGTCTGGGGATTGGATGGCTGGTGGGCCGGAGCGAACGGCACGAACCGGGGATCTTCTCGCAGGGCGGCTGGTCAGGTGGCACTGATGGCGGCACCTGGAGCGCAAAACGGAGCGCGTGGATCCGTCGTTGGCCTGAAAAAGGCGGAGGTTGTGCGCCGCTATGCGGCGCGGGCTTTGGGCTGACCCCAGCGTCGCTGTGCTTCGCCCCTCATCATGACCCGGTGCTTGCGCTCGAGAGCGAGGATCTCGGGGTCGGTGGTGTGGGCGTTGCGCCAGCGGATGTAGGTGTGGATGGCCTTGGCCAGTTCGGCATGGCTCTGGTGATCCGAAGGCCAGCTCGACGGCGTTGTCAGCGCACCACGCTCGGATCATCGGACCCTTGTGGTGATTCAAGTTCTCCAAGATCACGGAGATCATGTCGCCGTCGGGCACGCTGGCCCGGATGGCCTTGAGGGTCCGCAGCGTCGGGCGCGCACCTTTCTTCGGCTCGATGCGGCCATAGAGGCGGTCGGCTCCCACCGAGTACCAGGCGAAGAGCTGCCTGGTCCCGTGCGGCTTGTGGTAGTTGGCTCGCAGGCGCTGTGGCCTGGACATCTGTGCCCAGCAAGACCCACCCTCGGGCTTGATGGCCAGCGGTCCGAACTCGTCGAAGGCAAAGGTGCGTCCGCGTTCGTGTTCGTGTTCGAGGAGGTACTCGATGCGGGCCAACTTCTGCTCACGAAGCGGATCGGTGACTCCTTCCAGGTCTTGGTGCGCTGGAAGGTGATCTTCTCCTCGGCGAGGATCTGGCGGAGCCGCTCACGCGAGACTACGACCCGGCGTCCCTTTGAGGTTGCCCAGAAATTGTGGACACGGTTTTAAGCGGCTTGTTGCTTGTGGGCCAACGTTAACTCGTAGCGGATGGGGCTGAGGTTGTCGGCCTTGGCGCAGCGACGTTGGTGGTTGTAGAAGTTGATGTAG
>JBKQUM010000142.1:0-19516 GCA_052140165.1 Acidimicrobiales bacterium | reverse complement strand
GGATTACGAATGCAGCTGCAGAGGGACTGAACTCGAAGATCCAAACGATCAAGAAAATGGCCTACGGCTTCCGGAACCGCGAGCACTTCAAGACGGCCATCTTCTTCCACTGCGGAGGGCTGCAGCTTCACCCAGCTACCCACGGGGAAGCCAGATGACCCAAAGATTGATTAGTGCAGCTGCATGGGGCTGCACCAGTGCTGCGTATGCAGCACCTCCCCGTCTGAACCCTTTCCGTCGCAAAGTCGCAGCGTACGGGCCGCACGCGGCGCGCCCACCTGCATGGGGCAGCGTCTGCAGACTCTGAGTAGGTCCCGAGAAAAAGCCCCGAGAAACCCCAATCTCTGGCTTCGCCCCGAACGGAAACCGCTGGTCAGGCGCCCGTGCCCCATGCACGAGACGCGCCAACCAGCGTTTCGATGGTGGCGGGGGGAGGATTTGAACCTCCGACCTTCGGGTTATGAGCCCGACGAGCTACCAGACTGCTCCACCCCGCGGCGAAGTCGTCATCCTACACGCCCCACCCGGCACCGACCACGGCGACCGAGCGGAGCTGGGCCCACCGGCACTCCGACCGGCGCATCCGAACTGTCGGCACGACCGCCGGCCGGGCGGCCGGCCTTACAGCGTCTGCGCTGTGGGAGGTGGGGGCGGCGGTGAGGCGGGGTCTGCAGCCTGGGGGGGCGGCGGGGGCGGGGCGGCGTCACCGGCCGCGGAAGCGGTCGGGGCGGCCGCAGCCGACTCGGGGGCCAGCGTGATCTGGCCGTGCTCGGACTCGTGCGTCTGCAGCGAGGCCACCAGCTTCTCGATGTCGGCCTCCGTCGTGGGGGTGGCGCGCCCCGTCTTGGTGGCGTACACGGCGGCACCGAGGTCGCGCAGCATGCCGTCAGCCGCCTTCTTGGCCTGCGCCTCGTCGAGCTTCGCCTGGCCCTTGGCGGCCGCGTCCTTGGCCGCCACCGTGGCCGTCGCTGCCGTCGCCTTCACCTTGTCGAGCAGTCCCATCGGAAGACTTCCTTTCCTCGCTCCCGACATCATGGGACCGCTGGGCTGAACCTGCAACCGTGAGGTGGCGTCAGGCGTGCCGCCGGGTGTCGCCCCCGGCGCCTCAGCCCCGGGCGGCCTGAGCCGGGGCGGCGGTCGTCGAGGTGGTGGTGGCGCCCCCCTTGGGCTCCGTGCTCGTCGGCACCGTGGTCGTGCTGGAAGACGTGGGAGACGTGGACGGCGTCGTCGTCAGCGTCGACGACGTGGTGCTCGTCGACTTCTTCGTGGACGCCTTGCCGACCTTGGGGGGCGTCGTCGTGGTCGTCGTCGAGGGCGACTTCGGGGTCCCGATCACCTGCTGGGCCTGGGTGATCGCCTGCTGCATGGCCTGGATGTCGGTCTGGAACCCGGCCAGGTTCCCCGCCTTCAGGGCGGCGAGCGCGTTGGAATAGTCCGTCTGGGCAGCTGACAGGAAGCCCGACACCGCCGTCGGCACCGTGCCGCTCGAGGGGACACCGGTCCCCGGCAGTGAGACCGTCGTCTGGAGTAGGTCGCTCAGGACGGCCGACAGCGACGTGTCGATCTCCACGTTCTTGCCCAGGACAGCAACCACGTATTCGAGCTGCGGCTGCGGGTTCGTCGTCGCCGCGACGTACAGCGGGCGCAGGTACACCATGGAATTCGAGATCGGGACCATGAGGGTCTCCCCCAGGAGCACCTCGGAGCCCTTGGTGTCGAGCAGCGAGATGTCCTTCGACACCGTCGAATTGGCCGAGATCTCGGCGTCCGCGTTGGCTGGGCCCGCCGTCCCCTGGGGCGTCTCGTAGAGGTCCAGCTGGCCGTATTGCCCCGGGTCGGAGAGCCCAACCATCCAGGCGGTCAGGTTGAAGTTCTGGTTGGACCCAGAGAGGGTCGACTGCGACGCCGGGACGAAGCCGTCGGACACGGTGAAGACCTGCTGGGCGGTGTTGGGCAGCGAGTACACCTGGTACTGGGGCGCCATGCGGGCGGGCGTGGTGGACACCAGCTGGCCCTGGTTGTTGTAGGTGTTCTCGGCCAGAAGCGCCTGGGATTGCGGGCCGGCTCCCGCTGTCGGCGAGAGCTGCCAGGCGTTGCTGGCGGCGTAGAAGTTCTGCGGATTGACGAGGTGGTACCGACCGTAGATGGCCGACTGAACGGAGAAGATGTCTTCGGGGTAGCGCAGGTGGGCCTGCAGCTGCGGGCTCATCTTCGACAGCGGCTGGAACATGTGCGGGAAGGCCGCCGAGTACGCCTGGATGATCGGGTCCTTCGGGTCGGCGTCGTAGAAGGTCATCTTCCCCGAGTAGGCGTCGATGACGACCTTGACCGAGTTGCGCACGTAGTTGTAGCTGGCCGGGAGGGTGCTGCCGATCGCCACCTGCTGGGTGTCCGCGTTCTGCGAGTACGCATAGTTGGCGGTCGTGGTGTAGCCGTCGACGACCCAGTCGATGCCTCCGTTCTTGTTGATCACGGCGTAGGGGTCGTGGTCGAAACTGAGGAAAGGCGCCGCCTTCTGGGCCATCGCCACCGGGTCGCGGACGAACATGATTCGCGACTTGTTGGTGATCTGGCTCGAGATGAGCAGGTTGAAGTCCCCCAGCCGCAGGGCGAAGGCCGCCCGCGTGAAGATCGAGGACAGCTGGACGCCGCCGGTCCCCGAGTAATGGCTCTCGACGCTGGTGCCGTTCAGTTGGTAGTCCACCTCTTCTTGCTTGGTGTTGGCGACCACGTAGCCCGACTCGCCCAGCGCGAAGTAGACCGACGGCTGAGTGATGGCGGGCAGTCCCTGCGAGGAGGTCGGCGGGACACCCTGCACGGTGTAGACGGGGTTGCTGGAGTTGGTCTGGTTGGCCAGTGCCACCGCGGCGCCGTTGCCGTGGGTGTACTGCAGGTGGATGTTCACCCAGGACGGGGACGGCACGTTCGCCGACGAGATCTCGCGCACGCCGATGAGCACCGGCGTGCGCTGCCCGCCAACCGTGTAACGGTCCACCCCGAGCGCAGGGAACTGGTAGTAGGACTTGATGGCCTGTTGGCGCTGGAACGTCTGCAGCGAAATGGTGGGGTCGGGGTCCCACTGCCGGATGTTGGCGATGGTGGGGCTGGCGGCCACCGTCTGGGCGGCGGTGATGCTCGTGGAGGCGGGGAAGCTGTGCACCTTCACGTTGGTCAAACCGTACGCGTCCCGCGTGGCTGTGATGTTGCGTTGGATGTAGGGCGCCTCGAGCGAGCTCTGCGCCGGCGTCACCTTGAGCGTCTGCAGCAGGGCCGGATAGATGATGCCGACGACCAGCGCCACGAAGGCCCAGATCCCGATCGCCAGGACGGGAAGCGTCCAGCCCTGTTGGCGGATGTTGTAGAGCAGGATGAGCGCGGCGAACACCGACACGACGGCGAGCAGCAGCTCGGCCGGCAGGCGGGCGTGCACGTCGGTGTACCCGGCGCCGTTGACGTACCCGTCCTGCGCGTTGACGAGCGACCAGCGCTGGAAGATGTAGCCCACCGCCTTGTCGAGCGCGATCAGTGCCAACAGCACCGAGATGTGCGCCTTGACGGGCGGCCGCACGCGCGGCAGGCCGCGCTGGGGCTGAATCCCTCCGTTGAAGTAGTGGAACACGAGTGTGACGGCCAGCGTCACGATCAGGATGGCCAGGGTCCAGTCGACGATGAAGGTCAGGAACGGCAGCTTGAAGACGTAGAAGCCGATGTCCTTGCCGAACTGCGGGTCGGTGATCCCGAAGTCGCCGCCGTGGCGGAAGAGGATCCAGTTGTTCCACTGCCCGATGGTCCCCGAGGCGCCGATCAGCGCGATGACGAAGGCCAGGGCCACGTAGATCCGGCCGGCGTAGGGCCGCACGTACTGCTGGTAGCGGCGCACGAGCTCGTCCTCCTGGGCGAGGACGATGTCGTGCCCGGCGATGCGGTCGCACACGACGAGGTTGACCCAGAGCACCGCGAAGAAGATGGCGCCGAACACGCCGAAGAGGCCCAGCTTGATCGCCAGCAGCGTCGAGAAGACGTTGTGATAGCCGACCGAGGAGAACCAGAGGCTGTCGGTGTAGATGCCAGCCAGGGACCTCAGCGAGATCAGGAGGACGACGAGGACGATCGCGAGGCCGATGAGCCACCAACGGGCCCGGTGGCGTCGACGCGGCGAGGGATCAGCGGTCAGGTCGCTGGGGATGCGCACGAGGGGAGCCTAACGTCCACCACCATGGCCCCAATGGCCAGGCCCGATGGGTCTTAGAACAGGCAGCGCCCCAGGTCAGTCGTCCGCGGGTGCCACGAGACACCGGCAGCCCGAGTGCGCCGGTGGATGGGCGTGGCCGGTCGGGAACGTCTCGCGCGCGCTCATCGCACCGGCGAGCGCATTGTCCTCGCAGTCCGAGCAGCCGCTCGCCGACGTCACCACCCAGCGCACCTTGTCGTCGCCCGCGGCGGCGGTCACGCCAGCCGAGAACGCCTGCGTCGCGTAGTCACCCGTCAGCCGCTCCACCCGTTCGCCCCGCCACTCTCGGAACGCGGCACCCACCCGGTCGCTGAGCTCGTCGTCCCCGTCGGCCATCTGGCGGCGCAGCATGGCCACGATCACGTGCGCCAGTCCCTCCACCGACTGCTCGACCGCGTCGTCATCGGCGACGGTCGCCGCCCCGGCCCCGCCGAACGCCGCCCCGGCGGTGAACGCCTCGGCCAGGTGGCTGCGCGCCGCGGCGGCGAACGCGGCCATGTGCTCGTCCTCGGGGCCCAACAGCTCGTCGGCCGTCACCGACGGCGCGTTGCGCAGTCGGTCCAGCAGTCGGTTCTGGTCGTCGCCCAGGGCGCGCTTGACGGTGCGGCCCAGCCGCGCCGTGACGGGCGCCAGGGCCTCGTCGCGCCGCGCGACGAGCTCGTCGTCGGGACCCGGAGCAGCCTCGGCCCGAGCCTCCGCCGCCTCGGCCTCTGACGCACGGCGGCGTGCACCGGCCTCGCCCGCCGTGGCCTCGGCTGGGGCCTTCGGGGGCGCCGCAGGCTCGGTGGGCCCCCCGGCCGCATCGGTCCCGGCACGGATCCGGGCGAACAGCTCGTCGACCGAGGGGGTGACCGCCGACGCGCCCGCGTCGTCCTCTCCCGGCCCCCCAGCGGTTCCCACGTCGCCCAACGGCGGCGCCGGCGTCTCCCCCGTCGCCTCGTCCACCGAGTCCTGGTCGTGGGGGCCCTCCTCGGAGCCGCGCAGCCGGAACTGGTCGCCGACGGCCATCGCGGCGGCCCGCGCCTCGTCGTCGGTGCGCTCCAGGTGCGTCAGGATCCCGTCCACCTTGTCGCGCACGCCGAGCACGGACGCGGCCATTTCGTCGCGGGCGGCACGCAGCTGCTCAATCTGGATCCCGAGCGCGCGACGCCGCGACGCCAAGTCGGCCAGCACACGGCGCCGGGCCTCTTGCACCTGCTCGAGGAGTGTCCGCCCCTCGTCCTTGGCGCGGGCGATGACCGCCTCCCCGTCGGCCACGGCCTCGGCGAGGAGGCGCTCGCTCTCCACGCGGGCCTCCTGCTCGGCGTTCGCCACCAGCAGCTCGACCTCGACGACGCGCTCGGCCGACGAGGCCTCGGTGCGCGCCTGCAGCTCGTCGACCTGGCTCTGGGTCTCGCGCAGCAAGGTGGCCGCACCCTCCTGGGCCTGGGCGACGATTCGTGCCGCCTCCTCGTGGGCGTGGCGCAGGATCTGCGCGCTGTGCTGCCCCAGCGACGCCGTGAGGGTGGCCTCGTCGACGACGGGGTGGGCGGCCCGCTCCTCGGCCTCGGCCACGGCGGCGCGCAGCTCCTGCTCGCGCTCCTCGAATGCCTCGATGCTCCGCGACACCGACTGCAGGTAGGACCGCACCTCGTCCGTGTCGAAGCCCCGCCGCACGACGGCGAACGAGTGGCGGGCGATGTCCCCGGTCGCGATGCGGGACGATGAGATGGGGGCGCGGCCTTCAGGCATGGCCAGAGCCTACGGCGCCGCCTGGGCCGGCACAGGCTTCGTAGGCACGTGGCCCCCGAGGCGCTCGAGGATGCGCAGCACCTGGTTCAGGCTGCTCACGGCATAGACATGCAGCTGTGGGGTCGCCTTGGACTCCGCGGTCTTGAGCTCCACCGAGGGCACGAAGAAGACGGTCGCCCCGGCCCGCTCGACCGCGATCGTCTTCTCGGCCACGCCGCCCACGTCACCGACGTTGCCGTACTGGTCGATCGTGCCGGTGGCGGCCACGATCCGGTTGCCCGTCAGGCGCCCGCTGCTCAACTTGTCGATGATCCCGAGCGTCATGGCCAGGCCGGCGGACGGCCCGCCGATGTCCTGGGTGTGGACGGTCACGTCCACCGGGAAGTCCCAATCCTGCTGCGTCTGGGGGTCGATGCCGAGGAGCGCCGTGGGCTTCGTCGGCGGCCCGCAGCCGGTGTCCACCAGCCCCTTGGGGGGTGCCGCGAGCGTGATCGACTTGGTCACCGTGGGCCCGGGCACGAAGGCACCGACGTCGTTGATGGTCGACTCCTCGACGCCGAGGGGGATGGTCGCCCCGGGTTGCAACCCATGCAGCGCGTCGACCAGGGCGCACTCTGTCGGTGTGGCGGTTCCGTTTACGGAGGTGATCACCTGGGCCACCTTCAGCGTCTTGGCGGCCGGGGAGCCCGGCTCGATCCCGAAGATGAGCGCGCCCGCATTGGTGGAGGTGACCGTGTAGCCGAGGCGCGTCAGCGCCGCTGCGGTGGCGAACGATTGCGCCTGGGCCATCTCGAGGTACCCCTGGTTGAGGTACTGGCTCTCGTCGGGCGTCGGTCCGAGCAGCTCGGGCCCCGAGACCACCTCGCTGTCGGAGTCGAAGAACCGGTACTGGAGGTAATTCAGTGCGTTCAGCTGTGTGAGGTAGACGTCGGTGAGCAGGATCTTGCCCGTCAGGGGGTGGTTGTCCGCCGCCGGCACCTCAATGAACTGCGAGACGGGCGTGGCATCCCCCGGCGTGAGCACGTAGTAGTTGATCGAGACGTGGGCGGCGACCAGGGCGGCGATCAGGACGACGGCGACCGCGACCCCGAAGATCGCCGGCCAGATGCGCCGGCGCCGCCCGGAGCCGGCGGGTGGAGGCGGGGGCGCCCACGCACCGGCCACGGCGGGGCCGGCGTCGTTGGGGGAGGGGGTCGCCGCAGCGCCCCCGTCGGTGGTCGCGTCAGGGTCGGACATACTCGGGAGGTGAGCGACGATGTTGCCACGGATGCCGGCCGCGACGGCCGCGCCGAGTTGCGGAGGCGCCGCCTCGTCCTGGCCGGCCACCGGGGAGATCCGGCCCTGGCCCGGCGCGGCCTCGGCGATCCCGATCCGGGCGTGCAGGCGGCCGCCCTGGGCGCGCTCGACCGCCTGGGTCAGCTCACGGCCGACGACGTGGTGGCGGCGTTGACCGCCGGTGCCGCGCCGCTGCGACGCCGCGCCGTCGAGGCGGCCCCGGGCGTGCACGGCCGGGGCTCGCGCTCGGTGCTCCCCGCCGCCGTGACCGGCGCGCTCGGCGATCCCGATCCCCTGGTCGTGGTCGACGCGGCCTGGTTCCTGGGCGAACGGCGCCACCGGCCCGCCGTCGCCGCTCTGGCGGCGACCGCAACGGAGCACGCGGACACCCGCTGCCGCGAGGCGGCGGTCGCCGCGCTCGGCGCCATCGGTGACCTCGACGGGCTGCCCGCCGTGCTGGCGGCGCTGGGTGACAAGGCGACGGTCCGGCGCCGGGCGACGGTGGCGCTGGCCGGTTTCGACGACCCGAGGGTGGAACCCGCCCTGCGGGCGGCCGCCGGGGACCGCGACTGGCAGGTGCGCCAGGCCGCCGAGGAGCTGCTCGGGGTCTGAGCCCGCCAGGTGGTCCTCGGTGAGTCAGGTGGTCCTCGGTGAGTCAGTCCTCCTCGGTGAACAACCGCTTCAACCGGTCGAAGGACTCGAGGCAGACCCCGGCGCCCTGGACCACGCACTCGAGCGGCGTGTCCACCAGGTGCACCGGGACGGCCGTGGCGTCGGCGAGCCGCTGGGTCATCCCGCGCAGCAGCGCGCCCCCGCCGGTCAGGTGGACGCCTTGGAACATGATGTCCTGGGCCAGCTCCGGTGGCGCCTCCGAGAGGCAGTCGGCCGCCGTCTGGACGATCGACCTGACGTTGTCCTCGAGCGCGCCCCGGACCTCGAGCGGCGAGAGCAACACCGTCTTGGGTCTCCCGGTCGCCACCTCGCGGCCACGGATCTCCGCCTGCTGCTCCGCCGCGTAGGGCGACGCCGAGCCGATGGCCAGCTTGACCGCCTCCGCCGTGCGCTCGCCGATGGCCACGCCGTACTCGTGCCGCACGTAGGCCTGAATCGACGCGTCGAAGTCGAAGCCGCCGCAGCGCATCGCCTGGACGGCGACCACGCCCCCGAGCGAGATCACCGCCATCTCCGCCGTGCCACCCCCGACGTCGACCACCATGTTGCCCACGGGCTCGTGGATCGGGAGCCCCGCCCCGATGGCGGCCGCCATGGGTTGCTCGATCAGGAAGCTGGCCGAGGCGCCGGCCCGCCGCGCCGCCTCCTTCACGGCGCGGCGCTCGACCGCGGTGATGGCCGAGGGGACGCAGATCAGGACCTTGGGCCGGTTCAGCCGTCCGACGCCCACCCGGCGCAGCAGCACGCTCAGCATGCGCTCGGTGACCTCGAAGTCGGTGATGGCGCCACCCCGCAGCGGGCGCTCGGCCACGATGTAGCCCGGCGTCCGGCCGATCATCTGCCAGGCGTCGGTCCCGATCGCCAGCACCTCGCGGCTGCGGGAATCGAGCGCCACCACGGTCGGCTCGTTCAGGACGAGGCCCTTGCCCTTGGCATAGACGAGCGTGTTCGCCGTGCCGAGGTCGATGGCCAGGTCGCGTGACATAGGGGCCTCATGGTACGGCCGCCCCGTCGCGCGACGGCATTCTGCGGGCCTTTCTCGGTATCGTCGACCAGGTGAGTGACACGCCCGAGCAGCCCGACGACGGCGAACCGGGCCCTGAGGAGGGCGGCGGCGCAGGCCCGGACGAGCCGGAATCACCGCTGCGCGGCTGGATCGACCCCGACGACCGGCTGTGGCGCCACCCGAGCGAGGTCGCCGCACGGGGCGCCGGCCCGGGCCCGGGGGCGGGTGCCGACACGCCCGTGCTGCTCAACGCCCCGCCGCGCCGTGCCTGGCGCAGCGCCGCCATGGTCCTGATCGGCGTCGCGGCCGTGGCGGCGGCCGTCGTCTGGGTCGTGGTGCTGCTCTCGCCGGCCTCGCAGAAGCCGCTCTCGAACGCCACCGGTGACACCCTCGCCAGCACACCGGTGACGACCCTGGCCGGACCGCAGAACGCGGTACCCGCGGCGGCCCAGGCGGCCGCGCGCTCCATGGTCGAGCTGCGGGCGACCACGGCGCACGGGACGGTGAAGCTCATCGGGGTCGCCGTGGCCGAGGGGGGCATGGTCGTCACGACCGCCGACCTCCTCGGAGGCGCGCGGCGCATCGTGATGGTCGGGCCCGGCGGCAAGCTCGAGCCCGCCTCCCTCGTGGCGGAGGACACGACGTCGGACATCGCGTTGGTGAACGTGCCCGTGGACGTGCCGGTGGCACCGTTCGCCAACGACACCGGCCTCGGCGGGGGATCGCCCGACCTGCTGCTGAGCTTCGTGCCCGCGGGAGGCGCATCGCTCGCGCTGCACTGCACGCCCGGCGCGGTGACCGGGGTCGGGACGGCCATCGCCGGCGGTCCCGCCGACGGCATGCCGGCCATCACCTCCTCCCCCGCGACGACGCCCGTCGCCGCTGGGGACCCGCTGTTGAACTCGAGCGGCGGGGTCGTCGGGATCCTCTACGACCCCGACCCCGGGACGTCCTCCCCGGTCGCCTTCCTGCCCACCGACCTCGTGGTCGGGGTCGCCGACGACCTCCGCTCGAGGAACCGGGTGGTGCACGGGTGGCTCGGGGTCTCGGGCACCGATGCCCCCGGCGGCGGCGGGGCCGAGGTGGCGTCCGTGCAGGCCAACGGGCCGGCCGCCGGGCGCCTCCAGGCGGGCCAGGTGATCGTGGCCGTCAACGCCTTGCCCGTGCGGACGATGGCCGAGCTGCGCGCCCGGCTCTACGTCCTGGCTCCGGGTGCCGCCATCGCCCTCTCGGTCCAGCAGGGCTCCGGCACGAAGCTCGTGGACGTGACCCTGAGCGGGTCCTCATAGCATGCAGACGTGAGCATGTTCGGTTCCAGCGACCCCGACAATCCGATGGGGGGCCTCCTCGGGGACCTACTCAAGGTCATCGGGTCGGGCCCGGGCGCGGGCGACAGCTGGTTCGATGCCGCCCGCACACTGGCCTTCGGGGTCGCCACCGACGGTGGTCAGGACGAAAACCCCGATCCGCTGGTGCGCATCGCGTTCGAGGAGCTGGCCCGGGTGGCCGAGCTCCATGTGGCCGACGCCACGGGGATCTCGTCGCCGGGGAACGGAAGCGTCTCCTTCGAGGCCGTCGGCCCCGGGCAGTGGTCCTTCCGGGTGCTCGAGGCCTACCGGCCGGTGCTCAAGTCGATGATCGACGCGCAGCAACAGGGTGCGGCGGCCGTGCCGACGTCCACGGACCTGAACGAGTTCGACCCCGACGACGTCGGCGGCCTCGGTGGCCTGCTCGGCCAGTTCGCGCTCACGCTCGGTCCGGTGTTCCTCGGCATGCAGTTCGGCTCGGCCGCGGGGCACCTCGCCCGCCGGGCCTTCGGGCAGTACGCGCTCCCGCTGCCCTGGCCCGAAGCGCCGACCCTGCTGCTCGTGCCGGGCAACGTGGCCCGCTTCGCCGAGGACTGGAGCCTGCCGCTCCAGGAGGTCCAGCTCTGGGTCTGCCTGCGGGAGCTGACCATGCACGCCGTGCTGACGCGTCCCGGTGTCCGGTCCTCGCTGATGACGCTGCTGGGCGACGCGTCGGCCCACGCCGCGGCGGCGCAGCGGTCCATCGTCGAGCGCCTCGGGGACGGCCTGGGCGACCCGGCGGCCCTCGAGGACGCCCTCGGGGACCCCGAGGCGCTGCTGTCGGACCTCATCAGCCCCGAGCAGCGGAGCATCTCGAGCGCCCTCACCGCCCAGACGACCGCCATCGGCGCCTACGTGGACCACATCACAGCGGGCATCGCCGAGACGCTGACCTCTTCGCCCGCCGCGCTGCGCGAGGCCTGGTACCGCTACCGGATCGAGGAGGGCAAGGGCGAGCAGGCCTTCGCCGGCCTGTTCGGGCTCAACGTGGGCCAGGACGAGGTGGACCGCGGGCGTGCCTTCGTCACGGGCGTGGTGGAACGGGTCGGCGAGGACGCGCTGGCCCGGCTGTGGAGCGACGAGCTCTGTCTGCCGACGCCGGCCGAGGTCGACGCGCCCGGGCTCTGGCTCGCCCGCATCGGCCTCTTGGATTGAGGTTCAGCCCACCCGCTCGGGCACGCGGTGCTCGAGCTCGTAGCGGGCGAACGCGGTCGTGACGCGGCCACCGAGGAGCAGCATCTCGATGCTGCCGTCCCACCCCGGCGCGATGGCGTAGACGTAGTCCGCCAGGCCCTCGTCGGAACGGATGGTGGTCAGGAGGTCCACGAGATCGAACACGTGCTCGACCTTCGCCGTGTCCGCCAGGTCCACCGGCGTCAGCGTGCGCACCAGCGCCGTCTCGTCCTCGGTGAGCTCACCGACGAGCCCCCGGATCTCCCCGACGACGGGTGCGTCGTCACGTGTGTCGGTCGTTTCCCCCATGATGCTCCTCCCCCTCGGCGGACCACCGGGGCCCGCCGCTCAGTCACTCGAGAGCAGCCCGACGGACCGCTCCGAGCGCAGAGCTTTCACCACGGCGGTGTCGGCCGAGTGGCTCGCGGGATGCAGGATGGGTGCGGGACAACGCCCGCTCAATGGGGCGGCGCGCCCGGAAGAGGGCCGCTCAGGCCTCGGCGGGCTCCCCGTAGTCGAGGACCCACTCGAGGGCCAGCTGCTCCCGCTCGGCGTCACGCACCACCCGCTCGCTGTTGCGCCGGAACTGGGGGTCGTGCGGGGGGAGCAGCACAAGGCGGGCCAGCACACGCTCGCGGAACTGCTCGATCACCTCGGGCGGCCCGTAGTCCGACTGGACCTCCCAGTGGGGGGCCACCGGGCCGAGGTACACGACGCGCACGTGCCCGATGGGCTCGACCGGCTCACCCTCTTCGACTACTTCCTGCTCGGTGTCCGGGGACATCGCACCTCCTGGCATCAGCGACCGGCGCCAGCGTAGCCCCGGGGGGCCCGAGGGCATCGTCCCTGGTAGAGCGGGAATCGGCCCGGGCATTCTTACGAACTTCCTAACCGAAGACCCTATTTCCCAGAGGGCGCCTCCCGTAGAATGGTGCGTGAAAAGGGAGCGAGACAATGAATACCGAATGGATGGCCCGGGGGAAGTGCAAGGAAGTTGCTCCCGACATCTTCTTTCCGAACGACGGGATGGGCGTGCTGGTGGCGCAGAGGATCTGCGCCGAGTGCCCCGTCTCCGAGGCCTGCCTGGAGTACGCGCTCGAGCACCACATCGACCACGGGGTCTGGGGTGGCGCCTCCGAGCGGGAGCGCCGCCGTATCTTGCGCCGTCGCCGCCTCTCACACGCCGTCGCCGCCAAGTAGCACACCCTCACCCGGCCGGGTAGCGGCCGGTCACCGGTGGAGCACCTGATCCTCGAGTGCCCATGATCTTCGAGTGCGTCGTCAACGTCAGCGAGGGCCGCGACGAGCACGTCCTGGGCGAGCTGGCCGCCGCCGCCGGGACGACGCTGTTGGACCTGCACCGCGACGCGGACCACAACCGCTCCGTGCTCACCCTCGCCGGGCCGGCCGACGCCGTGGTCCCGGGCGCCCGGGCACTCGCCACGGTGGCGGTGGACCGCCTCGACCTCAGGACGCACGAGGGCGCCCATCCCCGCCTCGGCGTGCTCGATGTCGTGCCCTTCGTGCCCTACGCACCGGGCGCACCCGCCCCGGAGGACCTCTCCGCAGCGGTGGTGCTCCGCGACGACTTCGCCCGCTGGCTGGGTGCCAGCCTCGGTGTGCCGAGCTTCCTGTACGGGCCCCTGGCCGGCGGCCGGGCCCGGACCCTGCCCGACATCCGCCGCCACGCCTTCGGGCGGGACGGGACCGGTGACCAGGGCCTACGTCCCGACGAGGGGCCGGCGCGGGCGGACCCGCGCACGGGGGCGACGGCGGTCGGCGCCCGGCCGGTGCTCGTGGCCTACAACCTGTGGGTCTCCTCGGCCGAGGTCGCCCGAGCGGTCGCCCCGCTGGTGCGCGGGCCCCACGTCCGCGCCCTCGGCCTGACGGTCGGGACCCGGGCCCAGGTGTCGTGCAACCTGACCGACCCCGGGCGCCATGGCCCGGCCCGCCTCTACGACGACGTCGCGGCGCTGGTCGCCGAGGCCGGTGGCGCCGTGGAGGGGGCGGAGCTGGTGGGCCTCGTCCCCGAGCTCGTACTCGCGGCCATCCCCCGCGCGCGCTGGGCCGAACTCGGGTTCTCGGAGCGGTCGACGGTGGAGTCCCGCCTGGCGGGCTGCACCGACTGACCGGGGCGACTGCTAGGACGCGCTCGCCACGTCCCGGCGCGCCAGGGCGCGGGCTCGGCGCAGACGACGACGCTCACGCTCGCTCATGCCGCCCCAGATGCCGAACTTCTCGCCGTTGGCCAGCGCGTACTCCAGGCAGTCCTCCCGCACGACGCAGCCGCGGCAGACCTCCTTGGCCTCACGGGTCGACGCGCCGCGCTCGGGGAAGAACAGGTCAGGGTCGACGCCCATGCAATTCGCCTGCAGCTGCCAGCTTCGTTCTTGGCGACCGTAGAGCGTGGTGACTATGTCAACTGGCACTTGGTTCGCCCCCCTTCTTCGCCTCAGGTGGCATTGGTGTAGTTACAACGGTGTAGTCATCTTTCACTACCCTCCCCTCGAGCGCAAGAGGGGAATTGGCGGTTCCAGGCACGAAATGTGCGTGCCTGGGTCAGAATGGCTACCCCCGTGCAGGGAAAACCCCTGTTGGGGGCACATATGGGCAACCGATGTCGCGCGTGGTCCCACAGGCGGGAAAATTGCCCCGGGGTGCGCTGAGGGTCGGACCGGGCCGTCGGGCCCTATCCCGTCGGGCCCTATCCCGTCGGGCGCAGCACGCGGCGGTGCTGGAGGAAGTCGACCAGCACGTAACCGCCGAGGGCGTCGGGGGTCGTGTAGAAGGTGCGGCCTCCGTTGACGCGGGCGATCTGCTCCACGAAGGGGTAGTGCGTGCGCTGGAGGTCGAGGGCGAAGGTGTTGATCACGATGCCGGCGCGCGTGCAGCGGATCACCTCGGCCATGGTGCGGCGCAGGGTCTCGGGGATCGGCGGGTAGTTGAAATGGACCTCGCCGTAGTCGTCGATGTGCGCCGTCGGCTCGCCGTCGGTCACCACGATGATCTGCTTGGTGCCGTGCTGGTGCGCCAGCATGCGCCGCGACAGCGCCAGCGCGTGCTGCAGGTTGGTGCCGTAGACGTAGTCCCACATGGCCGTGGGGATCTCGTCGGGGCGTATCTCGCGGGCGACTTCGGAGAAGCCCACGATGCCGAGGTAGTCGCGGGGGAACTTGCTCGAGATCAGCGTCTGGAGCGCCATCGCCATGCGCTTGGCCGGCACGAAGTTGTCGCGCATGGGCATCGACATGGACAGGTCGAGCGCCAGCACCGTGGCCGAGCGCGACAACGCCTCGACCTCGACCACCTCGAAGTCCTCGGGCGTGAGGCGCACCGGCACGCCCGAGCCGCCGCGGCGCACCGCGTTGTGCACCGTCGTGGAGAGGTGCAAGTTCAGCGGGTCGCCGTACTCGTAGGCCTTGGTGGTCTCCTCGCGGTCGTGGCCGGTGCCGGTGCGCTGCGCGGCATGGTCGCCGATGCGGTCCTTGTTGATCTGCCCGAAGAGGTCGGCCAGCGCCTTCTGACCCAGGCGGCGCACGCCGCGCGGCGTCAGCTCGATGCGCCCGCCCTGCTGCTCGATCAGCCCGGCGTCGGACAGGGACTTCGTGAGGTTGGCCAGGCGGTCCAGCGCCCGGGCCGCGTCCTCGCCCATGTGCTGGCGCACCTGGTCCAGGTCGATCTCGCCCAGCGCGGCGGGGGTGGAGGCCGACTGGAGCATCTCCTCCATGCGGTCGAGCTGACCCAGTTGAGAGGCCAGGTCGGTGGCCCGGTTCAGGCTCATCGGGCCCTCGCCGTTGAAGTCGTAGGACTGCTGCCAGCCCGCGTCGGGCACGGCGCGCTGGAGGTTCTGGGCCAGGCGCTCCACCTGCCAGCGCAGGTCCATGTCCTCCAGCACCGACTCCATCAGACGGCTGAGCTGGGCCTGCTGCTCGGGGCTGAGCGAGTTCCAGACCGCCTGCGCCGCAGCCATGCGCTCGGCCAACTGCTCCAGGAGCTCATCGAGCGTCTTGGGGTCGCCCGGGAACATGTCGCCGTACTGGGACATGAACTCCTCGAAGCTCGGGTCGAGGTCCTCGCCCGCCTCGCGCTGCTCGAGCATCTTGTTGAGGGCGTCGTACGCGTCGCGCATGCGCGCCATCTGCTCGGGGCTCATGTTGGAGAGCGCGTCGGACGCGCCCTCGAAGAAGGTGTCGGCCATCTCCCGGCGCAGCTCCTCGACGAGCTCCTCGAAGCGCTCGCGCGCCTCGGAGGACACGAAGTCGTAGTGCTGCAGCGAGCTGATGCGCCCCGCGGGGTCGTCGGGCTGGAGGTCGAGCGCCATGCGGCGCTCGGTGGCGACGTCGTCGGTGACCTCGCTGCGGCGCTGGTCGCCCGAGCCGTGCGCCTCCTCGACGAGCTCGTCGATCGCGGCGCGCTCGTCCTGCTCTATCTCGTCGAGCTGCGCGGTGAGCTCGGCCATGCGACCGTCGGGATCGCCCTCGGCCAGCATCTCGGAGCGGCGGCGGCGGAGCTGGTCGAGCAGGTCTCTGAGCCCCGGCACCTGGTCGCCGTCGGCGGTGCGGAAGCCGCTGCGCAGCATCCGGCGCAGCGCGTCGTCGAGGTCACCGCCGGCGAGGAGGTCGTCGGTGAGGCCGGCGAGGAGGTCGTCGGGATCGAGGTCGGCGAACTGCTGGGTGCCGTCCCACTCCGAGTAGTCGTAGCGGGCGCTCACCGGGCCGTCACTTGCGCCCGCGGTAGAGGGCGCGGGCGCCCGAGGCGTCCTTGTTGAGCCGCTTGGTGAGGTGCAGGCCCTCGAGGAGGAACTCCATGGCGCTGGCCATGAGGGCCGGCGACTCCGAGTCGGCGGCCTCGGGCCCGGCCAGCTTGCGCGTCGGGGGCTCGAGCTCGGGGATGTCGGCGAGCACGGCCAGGTACGCCGCCGAGGGCAGGTCGTCGCCGACGTGCACCACGACCTGGTCGTGGAAGGCGGCGACGATCGACTGCGGGTCGTCGAGGGTGACGCGGCGGCGGAACACCGAGAGGGTGGCCGCCGCCACCAGCTGGGCCACGACCTCGTCCTCGTGCCCCTCCTCCATCGCCTCGACCTCGATCTTCCCCTGGGTCGACGGCACGAGCGCGGACAGGTCGCTGATACGGGGCACCGCCACCGGCTCGCCGGTGCGCAGGGCACGCCTGACGGCCGAGGCCACGAGGGTCTCGTAGTTGGCGATGGACAGGCGCACCGAGACGCCGCTGCGCTGGTTCAGGTGCGTGCTGCGCCGGGCGAGCTGGCTGATCTCGGCCACCACCTCCTTCATGAACGGTGGCACCGAGACCGGCACGCCTGCCGTCGGCAGGTCGGCCTCGCCCTCCATGATCTTGACTTCGGTGTTCGTCTCGAACGGGTAGTGCGTGCGGATCTGCGCGCCGAAGCGGTCCTTGAGCGGCGTGATGATGCGGCCGCGGTTGGTGTAGTCCTCCGGGTTGGCGGTGGCCACCAACATGATGTCGAGCGGCAGCCGGATGCGGTGGCCCCGGATCTGCACGTCGCGCTCCTCGAGGATGTTGAGCAGCCCGACCTGGATCCGCTCCGAGAGGTCCGGGAGCTCGTTGATGGCGAAGATCCCCCGGTTGACCCGCGGGATGAGGCCGTAGTGCAGCGCCAGCTCGTCGCTCAGGTAGCGGCCCTCGGCGATCTTGATCGGGTCCACCTCGCCGATGAGGTCGGCGATGGAGGTGTCGGGTGTGGCCAGCTTCTCGCCGTAGCGCTGCGAGCGGTGCACCCAGTCGATCGGTGTCGCCTCGCCGAGCTCGTCGACCAGGTCGATGGCGAAGCGCGACACGGGGTTGTAAGGGTCGTCGTTGATCTCGGAGCCGGCGACGATGGGCATCCACTCGTCGAGCAGCCCGACGAGGGAGCGGATGACCCGGGTCTTCGCCTGGCCGCGCTCGCCCAGCAGGATGAGGTCGTGGCCGGCCAGGATGGCGTTCTCGAGCTGGGGGACCACCGTGTCCTCGAAGCCGAGGACACCGGGGATCAGCGAGTGCCCGGCGGCGATGGCCTTGGCGGTGTTGCGCCGCATCTCGTCGGCCACCGACACCGACTCCCAGCCCGAGGCGCGGAGGTCGATCAGGGCGCGGGGGAGGTCGTCGGGTGCCTTGAGCCCGGCCGGCGCCGGGGTCGCGGAAGGGTCGAAGTGCGAAGGGCCGTCCATGCCGCGAGCCTAAACCCCTCACTCGTGACCGGGCGCGCCGGCCCGGCGGTCGCGTCCCCGCTCCGTCGTGGCCAATGGGGTGTCAGCTTTCCGGGTCACCACCGGCCGCCCGGAGGCGGTCGGGACCGGCCCTGTCGCCCGTGGTGGCATGGCGCGTCACGAGCTGGTCGGCCAGGGCGCGGGCCGGGCGGGCCAGCGTGCGGTCACCGCGCTGGGCCAGCGCGACGGTGCGGCGCATCGTCGACCCCGAGAAGGGGATGCCGACCAGCGAGCCGTCACCGGGCAGCGCGATGGCCGGGACGACGGCGGCGCCCAGGCCGGAGGCCACGAAGGCGAGCACGCCGGCCATCTCGCCGCCCTCGCTGACCAGGTGCGGCTCGACCTCGGCCTCCAGGCAGGCCGCCAGGGTCACCGCCCGGAGGTCGTAGCCCTCCCGGAACATGACCAGGTCGAGGCCGTCGAGGTCACGGACCCTGATGCGCCGGCGGCGGGCGAAGGGGTGATCGGGCGCGGTGGCCAGCACCAGCGGGTCGTCGAAGAGCGCGGTGGTGACCACGAGGGGATCCGCCACCGGCAGGACGATGAGGGCGAGATCGACCTCGCCGGCGGCGACCTGGGGCACGAGCTGGTGCGACCCGGCCTCGACCACCGAGAGGTCGATGCCGCGGTGGCTGGCGTGGAACTCGACGAGGGCCGGGGCCAGCACGCTGGTGATGAGGCTCGGGGTGGCCCCGACGGCGAGGTGGCCGCGGGCCATGCCCGACAGCGCCCGCGCCTCGGCCCCGGTGGCCTCCACGTCGGCCAGCACGCGCTGCATGAAGGGGAGGAGGGCACCGCCGTCGGGGGTGAGGGTGACCCGCCCCTGGCCCGGGCCCCGGTTGAAGAGCACCACGCCGAGCTCGTGCTCGAGCAGGCGGACCTGCCGGGAGAGCGAGGGCTGCGCCAGATGGAGCCGGACGGCCGCCCGGGTGAAGCTCTGCTCCTCGGCCACGGCCAGGGCGTAAGCCAGCTGGTGCAGCTGCATATATCAGAGCTTATAGCTCTGATCTTCATGCTCTTTATGTCTTTGACGTGCACCCGGGCGCACCGTATGGTCACTGCCTGGAGCGCCGCGACTTGCACCGTCGCGGGAGTGGTCTGGAATGATTTGCCGGCCCGGGTCGCCGAGCCGGGCACCGAGGAGGCGCGAGTGACGACGACGGTCGAGAACCCATCCCCGACCCCGGTCTCCATCGGGGCCCCACGGGGCGGTCCCGACCAGCCGACCCTGCGCAAGGACAACTGGTGGGTGGAGCCCCTGGTCACCTTCGTGGTGCTGGTCTCCTTCGTGGCGTACTCGACGTGGGCGGCCTTCGTCGGGAAGAACTACTACGCCGGGGCGGACCTGCACCGGGACCTGATCTCGCCCTTCTACTCCCCCTGCATCGCCAACAGCTGCGTGACGGGCAGCCACTCCTTCGGGACGCTCCCCTTCTGGAACTACTCACCGGCCCTGCTGATCCTGATCTTCCCGCTCGGCTTCCGCCTCACCTGCTACTACTACCGCAAGAGCTACTACCGCTCGTTTTGGCTCTCACCCCCGGCCTGCGCGGTGGCCGATGCCGGATCGGCCACGCCGGGCACCGGTGGTTTCCGCAAGCGCTACACGGGCGAGACGCGTTTTCCGCTCGTGCTGCAGAAAATCCACCGCTACTTCTGGTACTTCACTCTCTTCTTCGCAGCGCTCCTCACCTATGACGCCATAGAGGCGTTCCGCTTTCCGGGCGGCATCGGGATGGGCCTCGGCACCGTCATTCTCGTCATAAATGCCGTTTTCATCTGGGCCTACCAGCTCGGGTGCCACGCCTGCCGCCACCTGACGGGCGGGAACCTCAGGAAATTCTCGACT
>JBKQUM010000141.1:0-11410 GCA_052140165.1 Acidimicrobiales bacterium | reverse complement strand
GGCCGTTCATCCGTGCGAAGCCGCACGTGATCGACATGGCCCAGTGGCGGTGCACCTCGAGGTACTCGCCGTCGTCGACGACCGCGGTGATGACGCGCTTCATGTCGTAGGGCTGGTTGGGGGAGGTCGGCAGGAAGTCGACCAGCTCGGTCACCTGGCGGTCCGGCTCGTCGCCGGTCTGCTCGATCGGGGGCTCCTCGAGGTTGTTGGAGGGGAGGAACGAGAGGAGGTGGCGCACCTCGTCGAGGCAGGCCTTCTCGTCGGGCGCCACGAAGGTGGCGACCCCCGACTTGGTGGCATGGCTCATGGCGCCGCCGAGCTCTTCGAGGGTGACGTCCTCGCCGGTGACCGTCTTCACGACGTCGGGGCCGGTGATGAACATGTGGGACGTGCCCTGCACCATGAAGATGAAGTCGGTCATGGCGGGGGAGTACACCGCCCCGCCGGCACACGGGCCGAGGATGACGCTGATCTGGGGGATGACCCCCGACGCGGTCACGTTGCGGTGGAAGATCCCGCCGTAGGAGTGCAGCGAGACCACGCCCTCCTGAATCCGGGCGCCGGCGCCGTCGTTCAGCCCGATCATCGGCACCCCGGTCGAGGCCGCCAGGTCCATGACCTTGTGGATCTTCTCGGCGAAGACCTCGCCGAGGGCGCCACCGAAGACGGTGAAGTCCTGGCTGAAAATGCAGACGCGCCGGCCGTCGATGGTGCCGAAGCCGGTCACCACGCCGTCGGTGTAGGGCCGGTTGTCCTCGAGGCCCATGCCGTGCGCCCGGTGCCGGGCCAGCATGTCGAGCTCCTGGAAGGACCCCTCGTCCAGCAGGTACTCGATGCGCTCGCGGGCGGTCAGCTTGCCCTTGGCGTGCTGGCGTTCGACGGCCCTGGGGCTCCCGGCGTTGAGGGCCTCGTTCTTGCGTTCGGCCAGGTCGGCCAGGCGTTCGGCCATGGAGTGTTCCATGGGGTTGAGGCTAACGCTCCCGGGGTACCGCCAAAAATTGCGACCGTAAGACGGAAGATTGGAAGTCGTTCCAATTCCAAACGAAAAAGTCCTGGTCTCACCAGGGAAATTTGGTTGCACCGGGACGTGAGGCCCGGGAGGCCGGCCCGACCGCATTGGGGGGACACCATGTCGCTTCTGCAGGTAGCGGAAGCCGAGGTTCGATTCGGTGGCGTGCACGCGCTGCGTGGCGTCGGCCTGTCCGTCGACGCCGGCGCCGTGACCGGTCTCATCGGGCCCAACGGAGCCGGCAAGACCACGCTGTTCAACGCCATCTGCGGGCTCCAGGGCATTTCGGCCGGGCGGATCGCCTTCGACGGCACGGACATGACCGGGCTCAAGCCGCACAAGCGGGCGCGGTTGGGCATCGCGCGCACCTTCCAGCGCCTCGAGGTCTTCGGCTCGCTCTCGGTGCGCGAGAACGTGCTCGCCGCCGCCGAGATACGCCGCCGCTGGTCGCACGACCGCTCCGACGCCGCCGCCAACGCGGACGGCGTCCTGGCCCTGGTCGGGTTGAGCGCGCTCGCCGGCCGGCCCGCTGACACGCTGCCCACCGGGCAGGCCCGCCTGCTCGAGCTCGCCCGGGCCCTGGCCACCCGGCCGCGCCTCGTCCTCCTCGACGAACCCTCCTCGGGGCTCAGCGACACGGAGAGCGATGAGCTGGGCGACCTGCTGTGCCAGCTGGCCGCGGCCGGCATGGCCGTGCTGCTCGTGGAGCACGACATGGGGCTCGTCATGCGGGTGTGCACCTCCATCAACGTGCTCGACTTCGGATCGGTGCTCAAGGTGGGTACCCCCGCGGAGGTGCGGGCCGACGAGCGGGTGCGGGCCGCCTACCTGGGTTCGGCCGACGACCCCGGGGAGCCCGCGGCCGACGAGGGCGAGCCCGGCGCGCTCGCGGCGGCGGGGGCCCATGGCTGAGCCGGCGGCCGCACCTCCCGTGCTCGAGCTCCGCCGCGTCCACGCCGCCTACGGGCAGATCGAGGTGCTCCACGGCATCGATCTGGCCGTTTCCGCCGGCTCGGTGCTGGCGTTGCTCGGACCGAACGGGGCCGGCAAGTCGACGACGCTGCGCGTGGCCAGCGGGCAGATGGAGCCGACGCGGGGCTGCTTCCACGTGCTCGGCCGCCACGCCAACGGCATGCGCCCCGACGCCCTCGCCCGCGCCGGGCTGTGCACCCTGCCCGACGGGCGCGGCATCTTCCCCAACCTGACCGTCACCGAGAACCTGCGCCTGATGACCTTCGCCGGGCCGTCCCGGGCCCACGTGGAGCACCAGGCCTTCACCCGCTTCCCCCGGCTGGCCGAGCGACGCCATCAGATGGCGGGCACCCTGTCGGGCGGCGAGCAGCAGATGCTCGCCATGGCGCGCACGCTCAGCGTCGAGCCGGCGGTCCTCCTGCTCGACGAGATCTCCATGGGCCTGGCGCCGATGATCGTCGCCGAGCTCTACGAGCTGGTGGGCCAGATCGCCGCGGCGGGCGTCGCGGTGATCCTGGCCGAGCAGTTCGCCGCCACCGCGCTCGGCGTGGCCAGCGGCGTCGCCGTGGTGGTCCAGGGCCGGATCGTGGCCGCGGGCAAGCCCGACGACCTGCCCGACGACCTGGCCGACGCCTACCTCGGGGGTGCGGCGGCGTGAGGCGTGGCGTCCGCCCCGCCGCCCCGCCCCGGCGTCGGTTGCCCCTCCTCGGCGCCTCCGCCCTCCTGCTCGTCGCCGGTGGATCGGGGCTGCTGGCGGCCGCCTTTTCCAACGGGCCGGCCGGGGCCGACTCCACGCTGGGCGGGTTCACATTGACCTCGTTGGCCGAGGCCGTCACGGCCCAGTACGAGCAGCCCAACCTCCCCATTCCGGCGACACCCTCGCTCGAGTTCGACGAGGGCTACGCGTCCACGAGCGACAACTACGGCCCGACCGGCGACGCCACCGCATCGAGCCTCTATCCCGGTCAGGTCATCGCGAACATCGGCCCCGAGCTCTCGCTGCTGGCGCCGGGCGTTCCCCTGCCGCCCGCCCCCATCTGGCCGGTCCAGGCCACGAGTGAGTACCCGCAGACCCCCAACACCGCGTCGACCGACGAGCCCGGGGTGAACATGGACACGTCGAGCACCGCCAACGGGAACACGGCCACCGCCACCATCGGCGACGACGCCGCCACGGCCGGCTCCAACGGGGCCGACCCGACCCTGACGGCGCCGTCGAGCTCGAGCAACCCGTTGGCCGGCTCCTCGGCCATCATCGGGATGGGCACCATGTCGGCGACGTCGTCGTCGCTGGCGCCGAGCGCGAGCGCCAACGCCCAGGCCAGCGCCACCGACGGCGGCATCTCCATCCTCGGGGGCTTCATCACGATCGGCAGTGTCACCTCCACGGCGACCGCCACCTCCGACGGGACGACGGGCAAGGTCACGGGTTCGACCGAGGTGCAGAACATGGACATCGCGGGCGAGCAGGTCACCGTCGACGCCAACGGCATCGCGGCGGCCGGCCAGAGCGCGCCGCTGTCCCTGCCGATCTCGTCGATCAACACGCTGCTCAACGAGCTCGGCATCTCCTTGTCGGTCACCAACGCGACCGACAAGGTCAGCGGTCCCTCGGCCAGCCGGACACTCGACGGCCTGAAGATCACCATCGACCTCAAGACGCTCGACAACGCGGCCAACACGTTCGCCTCCCTCCTGCCCTCCTCGCTCACCTCGCAGCTCCCGGTCGCCCTGCCGGACGACCAGCAGCTCACACTGGACCTGGCGACCGTGCAGGTGAGCTCGACCGCCTCCGCGGCCTACGAGGCCGGGAACAGTGGCAACACGGGAACGCCCGCGGCCGCGACCGCGGCTCCGGCACCGGCCACCTCGTCGTCGACACCGGCCGCCACCAGCGCCGGGGTCACCGGCAATTCGGGCGGTGGCACGTTCGCCGGCGATTCGGGCACCGGCGCCACGTTCTCGTCGCCCGGCACCTCGGGGTCGACCACGCCGTCGGCCAGCGGCTCGAGCACGCCGGTGGCGACGGCGTCGGCCCCGACCGCGGCACTCACGGGGGCCGCCTTCAAGGGCATCGGCGCGGCGCTGGTCCTGCTCGGGCTGTTGGCCGCCGGTGCACTCGCCTACGCCTACAAGCGCGCCGACGACGCCAGCGAGCTGCTCGGCACGACGTGCGCCGACGGCGACCCGCTCATGGAGCGCTTCGCCGCCACCCCCGACGAACTGACTGATTTCGGAGGATTCAGCTGATGAGGCTCTTGGGAAGAACGAGCGAGGACCCCGGAGCGCTGACGCGGGTCAGCGGCGGGCCGGCCGGCACCGCGGTCCAACCGGCCGTCCCGCCGGCCGTCCCGGTGGCTCCCGACCTCGAGCCGGGCACGCCGGTGCCGACCCGCCTGCAGCGACTGGCGGCGGTCGTCGACCGGGCGCGCCGTGGCCGGGGGGGGCGCAACGTGCGCAAGTGGCTCGAGACGATCGGCATGTCGCTGATGGTCTTCGGCCTGGTCTGCATCGTGCTCGGCTGGTACGGCGCGGCCCACAGCGCCTACCAGTACCAGGAGATCCCCTACCTGATCTCCGGGGGCCTGCTCGGGGTGGCGCTGGTCATCGGCGGCGGCGTCCTGGTGCGCTGCGCATGGAGCATGCGCCAGGTGGAGGAGGACCGTCGCAACGCGCTGGCCATCGTCCGCTCCGTCGACCGGCTCGAACGAATACTGCGCAGCCTCGACGAGGCCCGGCGGGCCGAGCAGGAGGAGCGCTCGCTGTGACCGCCGCGCGCGACACCCGGGCACGCGGCCGACCGCGGGGCCGTCAGCACCTCGCAGCCGCGCTCTCCGTGGCCGTCCTCGCCCTCCTCGCCTCCGCCTGTGGTTCCCGGCTGACCGGACACGAGGCGGCCCTGGCCCAGGGCGCCGGTTCCGGCGGCAGCGGCGGAGCGCAGGCGCTCGACACGTCGTCGGGCAATACCACCACGACGGTCGCGACGGCCTCCGCCACGTGCGGGTCGACCTCCAGCACCACGACCACGACCACGACCACTGCGCCGTGCACCAGCAGCACCGGCGGCGGCACGGCCTTGGCCGCAGGCCCGGGAGGCTCCTCGACGAGCCATGCCGGCGGGGCCGCGCCCGCGGCCGTTGCCTCGGGGGCAGCCGCCGGCACCGGCGGAGCCGCCGGCGCCGCCGCCACGTCGGCCGGGGCCTGCGGCGCCAACGGGAACCAGACGCCGGCGGGCGGCAACGGGGGCGCCACGGCGACGGGGGTGACGGCGACGACCATCGACGTCGGGAACATCGCCAGCATCAGCGGCGTGTCGCCGGGCCTCACCCAGAGCGCCCAGCAGGCGACGGAGGCGTGGGCGGCCTACGTCAACTCGACGGGCGGCATCTGCGGCCGGCAGATCAAGGTCCAGCCCTTCGACGACGGCAGCGACTCGGGCACCGACTACGCCGACGCGCAGCAGGCCTGCTCCGGCGACTTCGCCATGGTCGGCAACGCCTCGGGCTTCGACGACGGCGGCGCCCAGGCGGTGAGCTCCTGCGGCATCCCCGACATGGCCGCCGAGGTCTCGACCGCCGCAGCCGGCGGCACGGCCGACATCTTCGGCGCCAGCCCGGGCAACGACCACTACTGGGGGCTCGGACCGGCCAACTACCTGAAGTCGACGTACCCGAATGCGATCGGGAAGGCCGCCATGATCTACCTCAACGTGTCGGCTACCCAGACCCAGGCGGCCCACGAGGTGTCGGCCTACACGGGTGACGGCTTCCACTACGTGTACGACACGTCGACCACGCCGACCAACGCCAACTACGCCGCCAACGTGCAGGCGATGCAGAGCGCCGGCGCGCAGTACGTGACCGAGTACTCCGACGCCGACTCGGCCGAGCGCCTGCTCCAGGCCATGCAGCAGGCGAACTACAGCCCCCAGGTGGTCGACTGGTTCTCCGAGGAGTACTCGCCCCAGTTCGCCCAGCAGACCGCGCCCGAGTCCAACGGCGACCTCGTCCTGATGACGGCCACCGCCGCCTACGAGGAGGCGAGCGGCAACCCCGGCATGCAGCTCATGGAGAGCTGGCTGAACCGGGTGGCCGGGTCCGGCCAGTGGCACCAGGACATCTTCGCCATCCTGGCCTGGTCGGCCGGCCTGGCCTTCGAGCAGGCGGCCAAGGAGGTCGGGCCCGATCTCACCCGTGCCGCGCTGATCTCGAAGATCCAGGGCATCACCAGCTGGACCGGCGGCGGCGTCACCCCACCCGTGAACATCGGGCAGAAGATCCCGTCACCGTGCTTCTTCTACATGAAGATCGAGAACGGCGCCTTCCAGCGGGTCTACCCGACCGCGCCGAACACGTACGACTGCACCGGCGGATTCGCCCAGTACTAGTCGGCCATGCACGAGTTCCTCGAGTTCACCATCATCGGCGTCGTCCTCGGCTCCGCCTACGCCGTGGCGGCGAGCGGCCTCGTCGTCACCTACGCCACCTCTGGCATCTTCAATATCGCCCACGGCGCCATGGGCATGTTCATGGCCTTCGTCTACTGGCAGCTCTCGGTGGGCTGGCACCTCAACACGGCCCTGGCCTTCGTCCTGACGGTCTTCGTGCTCGCTCCCCTCCTCGGCGCGGTCGTCGAGCGGGGGGTGATCCAGTGGATGGACCCCAACAACGTCGCCACCACCCTGGCGGTCACGGTGGGCCTGACGCTGCTCTTCTTCGGGCTGGTCGCCGACTACATCTGGAAGCCGGCGGCCCGATCGGTGCCCCAGTTCTTCGGCTTCAGCGGCTTCACCTTCCTCGGCGTGAAGATCGACTGGGAGGAGGTCATCACGGTCGGCGCCGCCGTCGCCATCGCCGTCGGGCTGCGCCTCTTCCTGTACCGGACCCGGACGGGAATGGCCATGCGGGGGGTGGTCGACAACCGGGACCTCATCGGGCTCTTCGGCGGGCGGCCCGCACGGCTCTCGACCCTGAGCTGGGCCATCGGCACGTCGCTGGCCTCCGTGGCCGGCATCCTCGTCGCCCCCCGGCTGCAGCTGCAGCCGCTCATCTTGACGCTGCTCGTGATCGACGCCTACGCCGCCGCCATGATCGGGCGGCTGCGCAGCCTGCCCATGACCTTCTTCGGGGCGCTCGTGGTCGGGCTCGCCTCCTCCTACGCCCTCGGCTACCTCCCGAGTAGCGGGATCTGGGCGTCGACGCCCATCCAGGGCCTGCTGACCCTCTCGGTGCCCTCGGTCATCCTGTTCATCGTCCTGCTGGTGCTGCCGATGCACCGGATCCGCAGCGGCGCACCGCAGCGCCACGCCCCGCTCGCCCCGGCCAGCTTCGTGCGCTCCCTGCAGGGCGGGGTCCTCCTCGTGGCGGGCGCCTGGGTGGCCGTCTCGTTCATGGGGCCGGGCGAGGTCGTGAAATTGGGCATCGCCCTCGCCTTCGGGCTCGTGTGCCTCTCGCTCGTCCCGCTGACGGGCTGGGGCGGCTACGTCTCCATCTGCCAGCTCACCTTCGCCGGGCTCGGCGCCTACGCCATGTACGAGTTCGGGAGCGGGGGGTCCCTGCTCGGCCTGCTGGCGGCCGCCGGCCTGGCCGGTGCCGTCGGGGCGCTCGTCGCGCTGCCGGCGCTGCGCCTGCGCGGGCTCTACCTGGCCCTCGCCACCATGGCCTTCGCCACCGCGATGGACAACGCGTTCTTCCCGTGGTCCGCCGTCTTCGGCTTCGACGGCTCCGTCCCGGTCCCCCGGCCCGACCTCTTCGGCCTGAGCGTGAGCTCGGACAAGGCCTTCACGGTGTTCCTGGCCGTGGTCTTCGCTCTGTTCTCCATCGGCATCCTGGCCCTGCGCCGGGGCCCCTTCGGCCGCGTCCTGGTGGGCATGAAGGACTCCGAGGCGGCCTGCGCCACCCTCGGGCTCTCGCTCACCACCACCAAGCTCATCGTCTTCACCCTCTCGGCCGCCATGGCCGGGGTGGCCGGCGCCCTCTTCGGCGGCGCCGAGTCGGTGGCGGGCGGCACGGACTTCCAGATGTTCGAGAGCCTGCTCATCCTGGCCGTCGTCGCGATCGGCGGCGCCGCCGTGTGCAGCGGCGCCCTGGCCGGCGGCCTGGCGCTCGGCTTCCTGCCCGGGAACGCCCAGGACGTCTTCATCGGTGCGGGGACCGTCGTGCTCGCGTTCTACCCCGACGGGGTCCTCCCCCTCTGCTACACCCGGCTGCAGCGGTGGTGGCAGAGCGTCAGCGCCCCCCGCGGCGCGGCCGTGCCGCTCGCCGCCGAGGAGCGGGCCGGGGCGCTCGCCGGGTCCCGGGCGGCCTGAGCCGGGGCGGCGGCCTCCCACCGGTTCCGCCCGGAATCCGCCAGGCGGCCGCGATTGTCGTACCCCCAGGCAGCCGCTATCATTGAATCCCTGCCATGTGCGGCTCCGGCCGGCGCGCAAGTGCCACGCACGTGGAGACACATTCTTCAGTATCGAGAGGTAGCGCGTGCCCACAATCGCCCAGCTCGTCCGCAAGGGACGGGAGGCCAAGGTGACCAAGACCAAGACCCCCGCCCTGAAGGGCGCGCCCCAGCGCCGGGGGGTCTGCACCCGCGTCTACACGACCACCCCCAAGAAGCCGAACTCCGCGCTGCGCAAGGTGGCCCGTGTCCGTCTGTCCTCGGGCGTCGAGATCACCGCCTACATCCCCGGCGTGGGCCACAACCTGCAGGAGCACTCCATCGTCCTCGTCCGCGGGGGTCGTGTGAAGGACCTGCCGGGCGTGCGCTACAAGGTCGTCCGCGGGGCGCTCGACACCTCGGGCGTGCGCGAGCGCAGCCAGGCCCGCAGCCGCTACGGCGCCAAGAAGGAGTCATAGCCGATGCCCCGTAACGGACCCGCAACCCGCCGGGAGCTCGCCCCGGACCCCGTCTACCGCTCGGTCCTGGTCACCCAGGTCGTCAACAAGATCCTCTCCCGCGGCAAGCGCACGCTCGCCGAGCGCATCGTCTACACCGCCCTGGAGCAGGTGCAGGAGAAGTCGGGCGGCGACCCGGTCGCCGCGCTCAAGCGCGCCGTGGAGAACACGCGCCCCGAGGTCGAGGTCAAGTCGCGCCGTGTCGGTGGCGCCACCTATCAGGTGCCCGTCGAGGTGCGGCCCCGCCGCGCCACCACGCTGGCCATCCGCTGGCTCACGACCTACTCGCGCCAGCGCCGGGAGAAGACAATGGCCGAGCGCCTGGCCGGCGAGATCCTCGACGCCTCGAACAACATCGGGGCCTCGGTGAAGCGCCGCGAGGACATGCACAAGATGGCGGAGTCGAACCGCGCCTTTGCCCACTACCGCTGGTAGTGGACAGGACACCGCTGCGCCATGGCTGACGCCCTCCCCACCCGCGACTTCCCGCTCGCCAAGACCCGCAACATCGGGATCATGGCCCACATCGACGCGGGCAAGACCACCACGACCGAGCGCATCCTCTACTACACCGGCCGCAACTACAAGATCGGTGAGGTGCACGAAGGCGCCGCCACCATGGACTGGATGGTCCAGGAGCAGGAGCGCGGCATCACGATCACCTCGGCCGCCACCACCTGCAGCTGGCGCGACAACTGGATCAACATCATCGACACCCCGGGCCACGTGGACTTCACCGTCGAGGTGGAGCGCTCGCTGCGCGTCCTCGACGGCGCCGTCGCCGTCTTCGACGCCGTGGCCGGCGTGGAGCCCCAGACCGAGACGGTGTGGCGCCAGGCCAACAAGTACAACGTCCCGCGCATCTGCTTCGTCAACAAGATGGACCGCATCGGCGCCGACTTCGAGCGCACGGTCCAGATGATCCGTGACCGCCTCGACGCCCAGCCGGCCGTGATCCAGCTGCCCATCGGGGCCGAGTCCGACTTCAAGGGTGTCGTCGACCTGCTCGAGGAGAAGGCCCTGGTCTGGTCCAGCGACATGGGCGAGGAGTGGGAGACCCTCGAGATCCCCGACGACATGGCGGCCGAGGCCGAGGACGCCCGCCACCAGCTGATAGACGTCGTCTCCAACTACGACGACACCATCATGGAGAAGTACCTGGCCGAGGAGCCCATCACGGCCGGCGACCTGCGCCGCGCCCTGCGCACCGCGACGCTCGAGGCTGCGGTGGTCCCGGTGCTGTGCGGCTCGGCCTTCAAGAACAAGGGCGTCCAGCCCATGCTCGACGCCGTGGTCGACTACCTGCCCAGCCCGCTCGACCTGCCGCCCACCCAGGGGCACAGGCCGAACCACCCCGAGGAGATCGAGGAGCGCAAGGCCGACGACAGCGACGCCTTCTCGGCCCTCGCCTTCAAGATCATGACCGACCCCTTCGTCGGCAAGCTGACGTACCTGCGCGTCTACTCGGGCACGCTGGGGAAGGGCGCGTCCGTCCTCAACTCCACCAAGGACAAGAAGGAGCGCGTCGGCCGGATCCTGCAGATGCACGCCAACCACCGCGAGGACAAGGACGCCATCTTCGCCGGCGACATCATGGCGGTGGTCGGCCTCAAGAACACCACGACCGGCGACACGCTGTGCGACCCGGCCCGCCCCATCGTGCTCGAGGCGCTCACGTTCCCCGAGCCCGTGATCCACGTGGCCGTGGAGCCCAAGACCAAGGCCGACCAGGACAAGCTCTCCCGCGCCCTCTACGCCCTGAGCGAGGAGGACCCGACCTTCCGGGTCCGCTCGGACGAGGAGACCGGCCAGACCGTGATCTCGGGCATGGGCGAGCTGCACCTCGAGGTGCTGGTCGACCGCATGCTGCGCGAGTTCTCGGTGGACGCCAACGTGGGCAAGCCCCAGGTGGCCTACCGCGAGACCATCCGCAAGCCGGTCGACAAGATCGAGGAGCGCTACATCCGCCAGACCGGTGGTCGGGGCCAGTACGGCCACGTGGTCATCAGCGCGGAGCCCACCGGCCCCGGGGGCGGCTACGAGTTCATCGACAAGATCAGCGGCGGCGTCATCCCCAAGGAGTACATCCCCTCGGTCGACGCCGGTATCCAGGAGGCGCTGACCGCCGGCGTGCTGGCCGGCTACCCGACCGTCGACGTCCGCGTGACCCTCACGTACGGCTCGTACCACGACGTGGACTCCTCGGAAATGGCCTTCAAGATCGCAGGGTCCATGGCCATCAAGAAGGCGCTGCGGGCGGCCAGCCCGGTGCTCCTCGAGCCGGTCATGGAGGTCACGGTCACCGTGCCCGACGACTTCTTGGGCGCGGTCACCGGAGACCTCTCCTCCCGGCGGGGGAGGATGGAGGGCATGGACCAGCAGGGCACCAGCCACGTCGTGAAGGCGCTGGTACCGCTCGCCGACATGTTCGGCTACTCTACTGACCTGCGTTCGCGCACCCAGGGTCGCGCCACGTACACGATGCAGTTCCATTCGTACAACCAGGTTCCGGAGTCGATCTCCAAGGAGATCATCGCCCGGGCGC
>JBKQUM010000140.1:0-2585 GCA_052140165.1 Acidimicrobiales bacterium | reverse complement strand
GACCTCACCCGGAGCCGCCTGGTGGCCGCCATCAACCGCATGTCGTCGTTCACCGCGGACGGCATCCTCTCGCCGGTCGACTGGCGCCTCGCCCATACGTCATCGCCCCCCCCGAATTGCAACGCCTACATCCAGGCGGTCGGGACCAGCTTCGTGCCGGTCTACGGCACGCCGCAGAGTGTCTTCACCTGCTTCGAGACGCCACATCCCCCCACGACCGCTCCGATCACCCTGCTGAACCCGGTGCCGGTCGGGGTGCCACCCGGCTGATGCCGCTGGGCCGCCGGTTCGGTGGGTCGTGACCCAGTTCTTGTCCTACGTCCTCCCAGGGATCCCCTACGGCTGCGCCTACGCCCTGATGGCCACCGGTCTGGTGCTCACCTACCGGGCGTCCGGCGTCTTCAACCTCGCCTTCGGCGCGCAGGCCTACGTCTCCGCCGTCGTCTTCTCCGTCGCCGTTGGCAACGGCTGGCCCGTTTGGGCGGCCTTCGTGGTGGCAGTGGTGCTCATCAGCCCCGCCATCGGACTGCTCATGGAGCGCTTTCTCTTCCGCTACACCCGGACGGCAGGGCCGCTGGTGAAGCTGGTCCCGACGCTCGGGTTGCTGATCGCCATACCGAGCATCGTCCAGATGGCGATCGGGACAGCGCCGCGCCTGCCCGCTGCGCTGGTGCTCCGACCGGTGCATGTCTACTTCCATCTCGCTGGCTCGGCGGTGAGCGGCGAGGAACTCTCCACCACGGTGATCACGGTGGTCGTGGTCCTCGCGCTCGCATTCCTGCTGGGTTCGACCGCGATCGGTCTGCGCATGCGGGCAGTGGTGGAGAGCCCCCGGATGTCGGAGCTTTCCGGCGTGCGGGCGGACCGAACCAGCGCGTTTGCGTGGGCGCTGTCGAGCCTGTTCGCCGGTCTCGCCGGCGTGCTCCTGGCTCCCATCTACGCCGTGTTGAGCGCCTCGGACTTCACCGCGCTGCTCGTCGCCGCCATCGCCGCCGCCGCCGTCGCGGGCTTCGACAGCCTGCCGCTCGCCCTGGCGGGAGGGATCGGGTTGGGAGTGGCCCAAGAGGTCATCGGCGGCTACTTACCTTCGGGGACCGTCCTGTCGTCGGGCCTGCGGCCGGCCTTCCCATTCGTGGTCCTGGCCATCGCGCTGGTGCTGCGGCGGTCCTTCCGCCAGGGAACGGCGGGCGATCCGCTGGCCAGTTGCGACCCGCCGACGACCGCCTTCCGCCCGCCGGTCCGCTTGCCCGAGGTGGCAGTGGGCAGCCGAGTGTTCGGTGTCCTGGTGGCCGGCCTGATGATCGCGGTCGCGCTGGCCCTCGTTCCGGGCAACTGGGAGTTCGTCTTCACCTTGGGGATCGTGCTCTCGATCATCTTCCTCTCCATCACCCTGCTCACCGGTATGGGCGGCCAGATCTCGCTCTGCCAGGCGACCTTCGCCGGGGTGGGTGCCTTCACCGTCGGCCAGCTCGCCGTGCACTTCGGGACGTCGGTGCTGCTCGCTACGGTGCTCGGCGGCGTGCTGGCGGGGGCTCTCGGAGCCGTGGTGGCGTTGCCCGTCCTCCGCGTGGGCGGAATCGCCGTCGGCCTGCTGACCCTGTCGTTCGCCCTGCTGGCCGACAACGTCCTGTTCCTCTACCCCTGGGCCGGCAACGGCGCCACCGGGCTCACGGTGCCGAGGCCGATGGTCGGGAACGTGAACTTCGCCGGGGCCGGGGCCTTCTTCTGGCTGGCCCTGGCCGTACTGGTTCTGGTGGGCGGGGCGGTCAAGTTCCTACAAGGCGGCACCTTCGGGCAGGAGCTGGCGGCGCTGCGGGGCTCCGAGACCGGGTCGGTGGCGATCGGCATTGACGTGCGACGCCTGCGGGTGATGGTGTTCGCGCTCTCGGCGGTGATCGCGGGGATCGGGGGCGCCCTCTACGCAATGCTTGAGCAGTCGGTGTCGGTCGACGACTTCAACTACCAGTTCTCGCTCGTCTTCGTCGTCGTGGTGGCCGCCGTCGGCGTCTACTCGGTTGCCGGCGCGATCGAGGCAGGTCTCCTCTACGCCGTTCTCACGCAGCTGGTGACCAGCCTGCCGAGTCGCTACAGCTCCCTGCTTGCGCTGGTGTTCGGACTGGCCGCACTCACCTATGTGCGCCACCCCGAGGGTGTGGTGGCCTACGGCAAGGCCTGGGTGCTCGACCGCGCCGAGCAGCTGGTCCGACACCTCCGGCGTGACGAAGTCCACGTTGCCGCCCCGCCCGGGCCCCAGGTGCCGACGGACGGCGGACCTGAGCCCGACGGGAGCAGGATCGGCGGGCGAGGCCTCGGCCGGGTGGCCCGGAGTCGCCACCGAGCCGGTACCGGCTCCGCTGCGGCCAGAGGTCACCGCCGCGGCCACGGCGGCGAGGGGAGCTGATCGTGGCCCTGCTCGAGATCACGGGGCTGGCCAAGCGGTTCGGCGACATCATCGCTCTGTCAGCGGTGTCGCTCCGCGTCGAGGAGGGTGAGTCGGTCGGGGTCGTCGGCCCCAACGGCGCGGGCAAGACCACGCTGTTCGACTGCGTGCTCGGCGTCGTACAGCCGGACAGCGGCCAGATCCT
>JBKQUM010000139.1:0-5195 GCA_052140165.1 Acidimicrobiales bacterium | reverse complement strand
CGTCAAGGATCAATGGTCAGGGGGCTGAGGCTCAACACCCGTCCGGAGTGTGCCGGGCGAGTCACGCGGTCCGTTCCTCGTCCTCCCGATGCCGGTCGATGGCCTCTCTGCGATCTTGACGGGCGTTCGCGACCACGTAGCCAAGCCCGAGCGCGAGCACGACGATGGCAACAATCCAAAGAACGTGGACGGCGAAACCGACGAGGCCAGCCAGGAGGGCGACCGAAAGGATTGCCACCATCACAACGTCCGACACCCTGCGCTGACCGAGCAACGAATGAATGCGCCGATTATCCGACGATCGAACTGGCATCAGGAAAGTAGCTCCTTCAGTTGAGTTCGTTTGCCCTCCGGGTTACGGGGCATCAGCCGACATCTTCTAGGCACGACGCACGAAGTAGATGATCGCCACAACCACCAGGATGACAACGAGCGTTCCAAGACCGATATACACGGGAATCTTCTCTCTTGGGATCGCCACAGTTGGGCGACCACCCTGGAGGGGACTACTTCTTCGGGTGAAGCACGCCCTTGGCCTTGTCGATCACTTCTTCGACCTTCTCCTCGACCTTACCGACCTTCTCCTTGGCCTCGCCGGCCTGACGGTCAGCCTTACCCTCTGACTTGAGATCCTTGTTTCCGGTCAGGTCTCCGACGGCCTCTTTCGCCTTGCCCTTCATCTGATCAGCCTTCCCAGCCATAACACCTTCCTCCTTCTTCGAACTCCGTCCCAGACCTGTACTGGCCCGGGGCCACACTTTCCCAGCGTGGCCCCGGCGGCTCAGGTCCGTAAGAGGCGAATGTCACTTACAGGAGTCCTGCGATCTGCTCGAAGAACCGAAGCCGACGTGACCTCGGCAACCCGATCATGCATCCCTCCCAACATGCCACCTATCCTCGAACCAGTGGCGCCCATTACCTGGATGGTCATGAGTCGGGACGTTTCGCACGCCGTGCGCGTGGTTGACCAGCCGGTCGTGGTTGCCACTTTGATCCTCGACGTCGACACCGGCCTCATCCGTGGACTCTCGGTCGCAGAAGACGTCCGGGGCGCCCTGGCCCAGGCGGTGGAGAGCGCGCTCACCAAGCCAGCGGGCTCGCTTCCCCCGGGACGTCCCGAGCGAATCCTGGCGGCTGTCGGTCTGGGCGACCTGGTGGCGGCCGAGCTCGGCGAGCGGCCAGGCCTCACCCTCATTCCGCCCGTCGATGAGATCGTGCCGGGCGCCGAGGCTGAGGACATCTTCGAAGCCTTCGTCGGATCTATGTCGGGCCGTCGTCAGCCGAGCGATCCGCCGTCCCCGGCCGACTGGAAGGTCCTCTTCGGCCAAGTTCAGACCTACGCCGAGGCAGCACCGTGGCGACGCTGGGCCGACGACATCGATTTCGTCGTCGATGTGGTGCTCGACGGCGAGCGGCGGCGGGTCAAGGCCGTCGTGATGGGCAACGCCGGCATCCAGCCCGGCCTCGCCATCTTTCCGGGCGAGGTGGTCGAAGCCGACCTCGAGGACCGGGATCCGGCAGCGCCGTGGCCGTACGAGCCCGAGACCCTGGCGTTCACCCTCGATGGTCCCGACGACGTGCCCATCGAGTTCAGGGCCCGGGCCATCCGCTACGGCTGGCCCGAAAGCGCTCAGCTGGTGCCGAGCTTCTTCGGTGTTGACGAGGAAGGCGGCCGTGAGATCTCGACGGCCGATGCCCGCCTCTTTGCGGTCGTCACCGCCGCCGTCCTCTCCCATGACCGCCGTCACCGTCGTCCATCTCCCAACCCGAGCACACCAACCGAGGGCAAGGTGGCGATTCCCGACTCCCGCTCGGCCCACTTTTCGGCTCTCCACCAGGAGCGGCTCGGCTGACGACGAGCACGTGGGATGACGACGACAATGGGACGCCTTTTCGGGGACCCCTTAGCCGAGAGGCTCGAGCTATTCGGACGGTTCCTCCAGGTAGACGAGGCGGTCCTCGAGCTCCTCGTCAGCGAGGGCGCGGATAGCTGCGGCGATCCTGGGAATGCCGCTGGGACGACGGGAGAACCGGGAGGAAAGAGCGATCAACACGCCTCGGTGATGCCCACCTGCGGTGAGCCGCTCGGCGGCAATCCGAGCGAAGTCCGAGACGTTCTCGGTGAGCAGCACGTACCCATCCACCGCAGCGGCGGAGAGGACTTCGGGGTCGGACCGTCCGGCCAGCCCCCGTTCTCCAACGGTGGAAGCCTCGATGCCACCGGTCCGTAGTGCCTCGGCCAGAGCCGGCGGATACATCTCATCGAGTAGGAGCTTCAAGCGTTCGAGGCCGCAGCTGTCTCTTGGCGGTGCAAGTCGATCCGGGCATCTACCTCATCGGGGTAGGCGGCCCGGTAGCGGAGGGCGGCATCGATCTGTGCCCGGGTGAGCATCGACTCCTCAACCAGTGCCGCCACAGGATCCACCTCGCCCGACAACTCCTCGACCCACATCACTATTTCCCACACGTCGGCACCGCCCACGAGCCCGGCCCGGCGCCCGGTGGGTCCGTCGCGGAAAGTGATCAACGGATGTTCGTCCCGGCGAACCCCTTCTTCGGCGTAGCGTCGCAGGCGATCCGACAGGGTCTCTCCTGCCGCACGTGCCCGCAGGCGAAGGCGCTGGGCCAGGCCGTCTTCTAAGCGGACGGATACGTTCTCAGACACGTCGTCATCGTAGCACAATGTCTACAACCGTGTGCTGCTGGGCGTCCAACAGCCAAGACGGCCCTGAACCGCGTGTCTCAGGTCGGCGTTCGGAAACGGTCGCGTTACAGGATCTGGGGATGGGGTGGCGATGCCGTGGGCTTCGCCACTCAGCGGAGCAACGACGCCAGGCCTTCTCCCGCGACGAGAGCCGAAGGGTCGAACTCCTCGGGATCGAACCCCCCGCCGACCCACTCAAGCATCTCTTCGTGTTCAGGATGACCGGGATCCGAGATGGCGGCCAGGAACTGCTCGTAGCCCCACACGCCGCCGCAGTCCTCGGGCGGGCAGGACCTCTTACCGGCGACGCACACCGGGTAACTGATCTTCGGATCAGCCGCTAGCACCTTCTCGACGACCACCTTGTGCACCCAATCGTCACCGAAGTCGTACACGTAGCGCATCGTTGTCCCCTCCCGGGCGACCCTGTCCAGGCGGGTCCGACGCTCGTCTTTGACCGGCGGGCCCCACCCCTCCCCGTCGTCGGTGCCATAGCGCACCCCGTCGATCTCGAACTCGTGAAGATGGCAGTCGTACCAGCCGAAAGCTCCCTGCAGGACGTAATGGAGATCCAACAGGGTGGACGACTCGGACACCAGCACCCGTCGCCACACCGGCGGCTTGGTGCCCACGATCGTCGCCTTGAGCTGAAAGACCTGACCAGCCATTCGTAACCTCCCTCGCTCGGGTCCGATCAACGGTAACCGTGCGAGAGCTGTTGGTGCGGGACCCAGCGACGACCCCCAGCCTTCCGGTGACGATCAGAGTCGACCCCTTGATGACCTCGGATAGGCACGGCCGCAAGACCAGGGGGCCGTCTGAGGCCTTGCTTAGGCCCGGACATCGGCCCGACACCCTCCTCGGTTACTCCGACGAGCCGATCCCCCAATCGCTCATTGACGAGGTGGCGGCGACCTTCGGCTTGGAGGTACTCCCGAGCACCGCCGTGTAGCTCATCGTGCGGGCGTCGTCGTGGCGCGTCCGTTCAGACAACCTGCGGCACACCCACCTCTCACCAGGGCCGCCGTCCCCCCGCCCACCACGGGCGCAACTGAAGCCGGGCCGGCGGCAAGGTGCCGTAGACCAGGACGGACTGCCCGCGGCCGAGGCACCGCAGCTCCTCTGGTGGGAGCAACCGGCGGGTGCCCGCCGTCGAGGTGGTGGAGCGTCCGCCTCTCGGGTCGCGGGTGACCGAGGGCTGGTGGATCTCCTGGTCACCCACCAGCGCGCTGGCGTACTCGAGCGTGTGGGGGTCGGCGATCCCGGGCAGGAAGAGCTTGGCCCGGTGGTTGTTGAGCACCGTGGGCGCCCTCGACCCGTAGCGGGCCCTCACCTGGGCCAGGTCCTGCCACACGGTGACCAACTGGATCCCGTGCGAGGCACAGGTGGCCGCCAGCCCGTCGAGCTCGGGAAGTGGGGCGATATGGGCCGCCTCATCGAGCACGACCAGGAGGGGCGGGTCCAGCGGGCCGCCCTTCCTGGTCGCGAGTGAGAAGGCGTAGTGGAGCACATGCTGGGTCACCGCGCTGAAGAAGCCGCGCAACCGGCGCTGGTCGTGGGCCGGGGCGCACAGATACAGCGTGTGGGGACCGCCGAGCAGGTGCCGCGGCTCGAAGAGTGACCCGGGCGCGTGCCCCTGATGGGCGAAGGGCGCCAGCACGGTCTCCGCCGTCGTGTGGACCGAGCTGCGCGTGCGCTCGTCGCGGCACCACGATGCCCGGGCGGCATCGAGCGCCTCGGGGACCCCCACTGCCTCGAGGATGTCGGCCACCTCGCCGACCTCCTGGGTGTCGACCCAGCGCACCACGTCGGCCATGGTCCGCCCGTCCCGGGCCGCCGCGAAGAAGAACGGTGCGAGCAGCTTGGCCGCCGTGGCGTACCAGAACTCCCCGTCGGCGGTCGTGCCGTCGGCCCGGGCCGACTCGCACAGATCGGACGCCATTCGCTGCGCCTGGGGCCACTGCCCGCAGTCGGCGAGCGGCGACCAGTAGCTGGCGGGTGCCCCGGTCGAGCCCGTGGGGTCGATGCACCACACCCGGCCCCGGGCCGCGCGCGGCACCCGCGTGTTCCGCAGCAGATCGCTCTTGACGCTGGCCGCCACCACCGGGCCCGGCCAGGCCAAAATGGCGGGGATGGCCAGGCAGGTTGTCTTCCCGCTCTGGGTCGGCCCCACGATCACCACCGACTGCGCCGGCTCGGCCGCCAGGGCCGTAGGGCGCAACACCCCGGGCACCGTCCCGAGTACCAGCCTGCCCGGTGGGGGTTGGCACGGGCGGACCCGGAGCACCCGCAGCTCGCGCCGGCGGGCCCAGCGCGCACCGCGAGTGGCGGCGCGTCGGCGCCCGCTGGACCATCCCGCGTCGCGGTACGAGAAGCCGGCCAGTAGCGCGCCGCCGAGCGCGACGGGCAGGACGGTTGCGACGAGGCCGGTCACCGCGGATGCCCCGTCATCGCCGCGTCCGTGTTGACGATGCGCTGCTCCATGGCGCTC
>JBKQUM010000138.1:0-68854 GCA_052140165.1 Acidimicrobiales bacterium | reverse complement strand
GTTCAACGGGCCGGTCGTGGGGCTCCAGGAGCGGTACCGGGCCGGCCTCGCCGCGCTGGGCGACGACTTCGCCGAGGTCGAGGGCCGCGAGCAGCGCCGCCGCCTGCGCGCCGACGAAAAATTCTGTGCGCTCCTATGGGAGCACTGCTGCCAGGGTATGTACGGCGCGCCCGAGTACGGGGGCAACCGCGACGGTGTCGGCTGGGCCTACATCGACTACGAGGGCGACGTGCAGCCCCGTGGCTACAGCGACGCCGAGGTGTCACAACCGTGACGTCCAGCGCCATCATCATCGGCTCCGGCCCCGGGGGCTCTACGGCGGCCGAGGTGCTGACCCGGGCCGGCTGGTCCGTCGTCATCATGGAGAAGGGCCGCAACCACCTGCTCGACCCCGACGACCTGACGAAGCCATCCGGGGACTACTCCAACGACGAGATCAAATTCATCTCGCGTTACTTCCTCGGACCGGACCCTCTGACCGAGCCGCGTGCGTTCCGGCGCAACGCCGCCGAGGGCGAGCACACGCATGTCGGGGAGGTGAACTCCATCCCCACGACGGTCGGGGGAGGCGGGACCCACGCCGACGGCAAGGTGCCGCGCTTCCGCGAGGAGGACTTCCGGCTCTTCACCACCCACGGGCCCCAGGAGGGTGCCGCCGTCGACGACTGGCCGATCGACTACGACGAGCTCGAGCCGTATTACACCGAAGTGGAGCGGGCCATCGGGGTGGCCGGACGCGCCGGTGCCAACCCGTTCGCCGCCTGGCGCTCGGGTCCCTACCCGATGCCGCCCGGCGCGCCGATGTACGGCGCGGTCCTGTCGTCAGCCGCGGCGGAGAAGGTCGGGCTCCATCCCTACGAGGCGCCGACGGCGGCCAACAGCATCGCCTACGACGGGCGACCCGCCTGCAACAACTGCGGCTTTTGCGCGTTCTTCGGTTGCCCGATTCACGCCAAGGGCGATCCGGTGGCACTGCTGACGCGGGCGATGGCCACCGGCCGGGCCGAGCTCATGGCCGAGACGTACGTGAGTCGGATCGTCACGGAGGGCCGGCGGGCCACCGGCGTCGAGTTCATCGGGCCCGATGGCGTCACCCGGACCATGGACGCCAAGCTCGTCATCGTCGCGGGCGGCGCCATCGAGACGCCGCGTATCCTCCTCCTCTCCGGCATGGAGCACCCCGCCCTCGGTCGCCACCTGATGTGCCACTTCCAGACGATCGTCGTCGGGCACTTCCCGCAGCTGCGTCTGCACCCCCACAAGGGGCGCGCCGTGACGCACGTGCACGACGACGCCATGGTGCAGGACGAGTCTTCGCGGGAAGCGGCCCTCGGCGCGGGTCTGCCGTGGTTCCGGGGCGGCCTGGTCGAGCACAGCGGCGGCGGGCTGCCCATCATGGAGGCGCGTCACTCGCCGTGGGGCCGTGGCCACGCGCAGGCGATGCGCGACTCGAACCTCCGCGAGAAGATGTGGGCGTTCATCATGCAGGGGGAGGACCTGCCTTACGCCACCAACACGGTCGACCTCAGCCCGTCCATCCGCGACGCGCGGGGCTTCCCGGTGGCGCGGGTCACCTACGAGCCGGGCCGCCACGAGCTGGCGGCGTCCAAGTACCACGGGAAGATCCTGCAGTCGGTGCTCGAGGAGATGGGGGCCGAGTGGGTCCTCCACACGTCCTCCCCGGGGGTCTCGTACCACGGCGTGGGCGCCACGCCGGTGCCCGAGAGCCGCCACGTCATCGGCACGGCGCGCATGGGCGACAACCCCGACACCTCCGTGGTCGATCGTTGGGGTCGGGTGCACATGCTCGACAACGTCGTCGTCGCCGACTCCTCGGTGTTCGTCACCTCGAGCGGTTACGGGCCGACGCTCACGCTGGTCGCGCTGGCTGCGCGCGCGGCGCACCACCTGGCCGGGACCAAGCCGGGCTGAGCGGGAGCGGGACCGGAGCGGGAGCGGGAGCGGCCCGGCAGGTGGTCAGCCGACGCCGCGGGTCAACAGCATGGTGCCGGCGATGGGCCCGCCGCCGTTGGCCACGGCGGCCACTTCGGGGACACGCCCTGAGGGTCGCACCACCTGGCGCTCCCCGCCCTCGCCGCGTAGCTGGACGCAGGCTTCGTGGATCAGCCCGAACCCGTGCAGCCGTCCACCCGAGAGCTGGCCGCCGGCCGTGTTCAGCGGCAGGACGCCGTCACGCGCGATGGTGCCGCCGCCCTCGATGAAGGGCCCGCTCTCACCCCGCCCGCAGAACCCGAGCGCCTCGAGCCAGACGATGGCCAGCACAGAGAAGCCGTCGTAGAGCTGTGCCGTGTCCACGTCGGCCGGCGTCAGCTCGGTGCGCTCCCACATGGAAGCGGCGGCGTCGCGGGCGGCCATGGAGGTCATGTCGTCGAACTGGTCCCAGCTCGGGCGCCCGCGCAGCGCGGTACCGAGGGCGTTGATGTGGACGGCCGGGTGGTCGAGGTCGCCGGCGATGTCGCGGTGCGAGACGACGACAGCCGTCGAGCCGTCGCACGGCGCGTCACAGTCGAAGAGGCACAGCGGCGTCGTGATGATGCGCGCCGCCAGGTAGTCGTCGAGCGACAGGGGATCGGTGTAGATCGCCTTGGGGTTCAGCGCGGCGTTGCGGCGGCCGTTGACGGCGATCTGCCCCAGCTGCTCGCGGGTCAACCCGAACTCGTGCATCCGGCGCTGCCCGACCATGGCGATCCAGTTGGCGGCCGACACCGCCCCGAAGGGGAGCGACCACTGCATGAAGCTGCCGAAGCGTGGCGCGCCACCGCGCCCGCCTCCGGACCCACCGATGCCCTGGCGTCCGCCGGTGCCCTGCGCGGTGCCCTCGGTGACGGTCCGGTAGACGAGGACGTGGCGGGCCAGACCGGCCGCCACCGCGAGCGCGGCCGCCATGACCGCCCGCATCTGCGCCGGCCCTTCGCCACCGCCGTCGTGCCAGTTGAGCGACAGGCCCAGGGCGTCCTGGACCTCCGGCGAGGGCGGCCCGCCGAAGCCCGGCGTGCCGGCACCCATGCCGGGGTAGGTGGAGAGGCCGTCGATGTCGTCACGGCTGAGGCCGGCGTCGGCGATGGCGTCCAGGGCCGCCTCCACGGTCAGGTCGAGGTCGGATCGACCCAGGCGGCGCCCCACGGCGGACTGGCCGATGCCCGAGATGACGGCCCGGCGCTCAAGAGGCTCCTCGACCGGCGACGGGCTCACGACGCGCCCTCGGGCGTGAAGAGCGGGAGCCACACGTCCTCTGCCTGCTCGAAGACCACGCGCACCGGCATGCCGATGCGGACGTCGTCGGGCTCGATGTCGACCAGGTTCGTGGTGAGCCGCACGTCGGGCTGCTCGTCGATCGACACCCAGGCGATGATGTAGGGGTCGCTCCCCGGTATCCACTGCTGGTGGTTGACGGTGAACGTCTCGACGTGGCCGCGCCCGCTGACCGCCTCGGGGGCCAGGTCCCGCGAGAGGCAGCGCGGGCAGACGGGTCCCGGCGGGTGGATGAAGAACCCGCAGGCGTTGCAGTGCAGCAGCCGCAGCACGCCGTCCTCGCCGGAGGTCCAGTAGAAGGCGACGCCGTCGTCGAGGCGCGGCAGGAGACGCAGCATTGGGCCATTGGCAACCATGGCGGCATGTTGGCACACACGACCGGACCGGCGCCCCCCCGACCCCCGACCCCTCACCCCCCGACCCCCGACCCCCCACCCCCCGACCCCGGACTCAGCCGGCGAGGGCACCCTCGGCGCCCAGCGCCCGGCGCGCCTCTTCGACGCCGCGCACGTGACGCGCCACGAACCCGCTCGCCTCCGCGCCGCTGACGTTGGCGGCGTTGTCGTCGAGGAACAGCACGCGGCCCGGCGGGACCGGGAGGCGGGCCGCGACCACCTCGAAGATCTGGCGGTCCGGCTTGACCAGACCCAGCTCGAAGGAGAGGAAGCGGAAGGTGAACGCCTCGGTGATCGCGGTCGCCTCGTAGTTGGCGTGCCACTGGACCGCGTTCGTGTTGGAGAGGCAGCCCACGCCGACGTCGTCCCGCACCGCCGCGACGAGCTCGAGCGCCCCCGGGTAGGGGGCGTTGACCCATCCGGAGAACTCGTCGAGGAACGCGGCCGGCTCCAGCTCGAGCTCCCAATCGGCCACCACGCCGCCGGCGAACTCCTCGGGCGAGCACAGCCCGGCCTCGAAGCGGCGCACCCAGCGGCAGCTCAGCCAGCGGGCCCAGAGCTCCTCGTCGGTGCCGATGCGGCTGAGCTCCCGCATCGGGCCCACCCCGCCCGGGTCGACCAGCACCCCACCGAGGTCGAAGAGGACGAATTCGATGGCGCCGGCCATGGCTGCGATGCTACGGGCGGCCGGACCGGGGAGGAGTTTAGGATACTCTTTTCCGTTCGGACCGAGGTGCCGACGAGGAAAGGGAGGACCGCGTGAAGCTGTCCATGCAGCTGAGCTACGCCGGCGGGTTCGCCGAGTCCGCGCGCCAGGCGGCCGAGCTCGAGAAGGTGGGGCTCGATGTGGTGTGGGTGGCCGAGGCGTACAGCTACGACGCGCCGAGCTTCATGGGGTACCTGGCCGCCAAGACGGAACGGGTGGACATCGGCGCCGCCATCCTGCCCATCTACACCCGCACGCCGACGCTGATCGCGATGACCGCCGCCGGCATCGATGCCATTTCGGGTGGTCGATGCCAGCTCGGCCTGGGCGCGTCGGGGCCCCAGGTGATCGAGGGCTTCCACGGCGTGCCCTACGACCGCCCGCTCACCCGGACCCGGGAGATCATCGAGATCTGCCGCGACGTGTGGGCCCGCGAGGCGCCGCTGACGCACGACGGGGCGGCGTACCACATCCCGCTCCCATCGGATCAGGGCACCGGCCTGGGCAAGGCGCTGAAGCTGATCAACCACCCGGTCCGGCCCCGCATCCCCGTCTGGGTGGCGGCGCTCGGCGAGAAGAACGTCGCCATGACGGCCGAGATCGCGGAGGGGTGGCTGCCGCTGTTCTTCGTCCCCGACAAGGCCAAGGAGGTCTTCGGCCCCGCGCTCGCACAAGGCGCGGCCAAGCGGGACCCCGCGCTCGGCACGCTCCAGATCGCCGCCGGCGGCATCCTGGCCATCGGCGAGGAGTCCGAGGTCGGGCCCATCCGCGAGTTGGGGCGCGGCATGGCCGCCCTCTACATCGGGGGGATGGGCGCCAAGGGGAGGAACTTCTACAACGCGCTGGCGTGCCGCTACGGCTACGAGAAGGAGGCGGCGGAGATCCAGGACCTCTACCTGTCGGGCAAGAAGGAGGAGGCGGCGGCGCGCGTGCCGGCCGAGCTGCTCGAGGCGACATCGCTCTGCGGTCCCGAGGCCTACATCAAGGAGCGGGTGGCCGGGCTGGCCGAGGCCGGGGTGACGCACCTCAACGTGACCCCCGTGGGCGACGATCCGGTCGCCATGATCGAAAAACTGCGAAGCTGGGTGTAGGCCGCCGCCCCCCTCCAGGAGGGGCGGTGGGGGCGGGCAGACCCAGGACGCCGGACCCAAGAAGCGGACAAGGAGAGCGCAGCGATGCACGACCTGATCATCCGGGGCGGCACGATCGCCGACGGTTCGGGCAGGCCCACCCGCGTCGGCGACGTCGCGATCGATGGCCGTGTCATCAGCGCCGTGGGCGAGGTCGACGGCCCGGCCCGGCGCGAGGTCGACGCCGAGGGGAAGCTGGTGACGCCCGGTTGGGTCGACATCCACACCCATTACGACGGCCAGGCCACCTGGGACCCCGAGGTCTCGCCGTCGGGTTGGCACGGCGTGACGACCGTCGTCATGGGCAACTGCGGCGTGGGGTTCGCCCCGGCGCGGGACACCGATCGCGCGTGGCTGATCCAGCTCATGGAGGGCGTGGAGGACATCCCCGGCACGGCGCTCGCCGAGGGCATGACGTGGAACTGGGAGACCTTCGGGGAGTACCTCGACGAGGTGGAGCGGACGGCGCGGGTGCTCGACGTGGCGAGCCTGGTGCCCCACGGGGCCCTGCGCGCCTACGTGCTCGGCGAGGGCCGGGGGAACGACCCGGCGACGGGGGAGGAGATCGCCGAGATGGCCGCCATCGTGCGCGAGGCCGTGCATGCGGGAGCGATCGGCGCCTCGACGACGCGCACGGTCCTGCACCGGGCCAAGGACGGCGAGCTGGCGGCCGGGACGACGGCCGCGGCCGACGAGCTGGTGGCGATCGGCGAGGCGCTGGGCAAGGCCGGGCACCGCGTCTTCTCGGTGGCGAGCGACATGCGGGACCTCGACCACGAATTCGCCTGGATGTCGGAGATCTCCACCCGCGCCGGTGTCCCCGTCACGTACCAGGTGCTGCAGGCCGACTTCGCACCGGACCTCTGGCGCGAGTGGATCGACCGCGGCGTGGCCGCCAACCGGCGCGGCGCGTGGCTCGTCCCCCAGGTGGCGGGCAAGCCGACGTCGCTGATGGTGGGCTTCGAGTCCACCACGCACCCCTTCGCACACCACCGCGCCTACAAGGAGATCGCCGGGCTCCCGCTCGCCGAGCGCGTGGCCCGGCTGCGCACGCCCGAGGTGCGGGCCGCCATCCTCGGCGAGCAGCCCCGCCCGGGCGGCTTCGTCGAGCTGCTGCGGGCCAACCTCCACAAGCTCTTCCCGTTGGGCGACCCGCCCGACTACGAGCCCCCGCCCGAGCGCAGCGTGACCGCCATCGCCGCCGCCGAGGGCCGGAGCACCGACGAGGTGCTCTACGACCTGATGCTCGGGCGTGACGGCCGGGAGCTCCTCTACCTCCCGCTGCTGGACTACGCGGCGTGCAACCTCGACGCCGTGCGCGAGATGCTCGTCCACCCGGCCACGGTCCTCGGGCTGGGCGACGGCGGCGCGCACTGCGGCGTGCTGTGCGACGCCAGCCTGCCCACGTTCATGCTGACGCACTGGGCCCGCGACCGCTCCCGCGGCGAGGGACTCCCTGTCGAGACGGTCGTGCACCTCCAGACCCGGCGCACGGCCGAGCTGTACGGCTTCCGCGACCGCGGGCTCCTGGCACCGGGCCACCTGGCCGACGTCAACGTGATCGACCACGACGCACTGGCTCTGGACCCGCCCGAGATGGTCTACGACCTCCCGGGGTCGGGCAAGCGGCTCGTCCAGCGTGCCCGGGGCTACACCGCCACGGTCAAGTCGGGCGTCGTCGTGCGCGAGCACGACGCGGCGACGGGCGAGCTCCCGGGCCGGCTCCTGCGCGGACCGCAGCCCCAGCCCGCCGCCTGATCCGGTCGGCCTCCCACCCGGCCCTGCCCGGCCGCCGGTCAGCGCCGGTCAACGCCGGTCAACGCCGGTCAACGCCGGTCAACGCCGGTCGGCGGCCCGCAGCACGTCGGCGAACCCTCTGACCCGCAACGCCGTGATGCGCGTCCCGTCGGTCTCGAAGACGTCGCGCACCGTCCGCTCGGTCCCGCCCAGGTGGACGTCGATGTCCACCGTGACCGTCGAACCGTCGATCTGCAGCGGCGCCGGGTCGGGCCGGAAGTCCCCGAACACGAAGGTGTGCTCGGTGTAGTACGCCAGGATGTCGTCGTGGCCCCGGCGGCAGTCGCCGTCCACGTCGAACGTCGCGTCGGGCGCGAAGACCCGCCGCACGAGCGCAGGGTCCTGCGCGGTGACGGCGGCGAAGTAGTCGTCGATCAGGCCCGCCACGCCGTCCTGGCGCGACGGCAATCCGTAGATCTCCCGCGCGTTGAGGCCGAGCACCCGGATCTGTGTCGCCGTCGGGCACGGGGCGATGGTCGCCCGCAGCGCGTCGACGGCCCCGGGGAAGGTGGCGTCGTGGTGCGGGTAGTCGCTGCCCCACACAATGCGACCGGGACCGACGAAGGGGGCCAGCGCCGGCAGCGTGTGCTCGTCGACCTCGAAGCTGATGGCGCACTGGCGGGCGAAGTACTCAGAGGGGAGCAGCCGCATGTCGGGGCAGAAGCCGCCGAAGGATCCGGCCTGCTCGTCCAGGCGCTCGAGCCAGAACGGGGCCCAGCCCCCGGAGGACTCGAGGAAGACGCAGCGCAGGCCCGGATGCCGATCGAGCACCCCGAAGGCGATGAGCTGGGCGCAGGCCAGCATCTGCTCGAACGGGTGCGAGACGGCGTGCAGGACCAGCGGGTTGAAGGGGCGGTCCGACCCGAGCGTCGGCACGATGACCGAGCTGCCCTCGTGGATCCCGATGGGCACGCCCAGCTCCTCGGCGGCATTCCAGACGACGTCGTAGGCACGGTCGGAGAGCGAGCGGCCCAGACAGGGGTTGGGGCGGACGAAACCCGCCCGGAAGCCCAGCTGGGTCACGGCGCGGCGCAGTTCGTGGGCGGCCGCAGCGGGGTCCTGCAGGGGCACCATGGCGGCGCCGAACAGCCGGGCCGGGTCCGCGGCGCAGTACGTGGCCAGCCAGTCGTTGTAGCCCACGGCCAGGCCGACCGCCGCCTCGGGGTCCTCGACCGCGCAGAAGTACAGCCCGAGGGTGGGGTAGAGCACGGCCTGGTCGATGCCCTCGGCGTCCATGTCGGCCAGCCGGACCACCGGGTCGCCGCCTCCGGGCTGGGCGTCGGCCAGGGGCCGGAAGGCTGCGGGGTCGTCGAAGGTGGAGCCCGGGCGGGCCAGCGTCCCGAGCGGCACGGCCAGGATCTCGGTGCCGCCGACGGTGACGTGTTCGTAGCCGTGGGCGTCCGCCGTGATGACCGGGCGGTGTGCCTCGGGTAGCCCGGCCCAGGCGCTCAGCGGCTCGACGACGTGCCCGTCGGCGTCGACCACCGGACCGGCGCGGGGCGGCAGCGGGGCGATCCCTTCCACCATGCTCACGGCACTGGACGGCGCCAGTCGTCGAGGGCCGGCAACGGGTGGCGGAACAGCCGGGAGGCGTTGCCGCCCGCGACGGCACGCAGCTCGTCGTCGGGCAGCGTGCCCCAGGTGGCGGACAGCACGTCCTGGGTGTCGGGCCACGAGGAGTCGGCGTGGGGGTAGTCGCTCTCCACCATGATGTGGTCGACGCCGATGACGTGGCGCTGCGCCACGGCCGACGGGTCGTCGATGGAGCAGAACCAGAAGTTGCGGCGCAGCACCTCGCTCGGAAGGAGGTCGGAGGGCCAGGCGTGGCTCTCGGTTCCCGACGCGGAGTGCGCCAGCACGTAGTCGGCCCGGTCCATCAGCATGGGCACCCAGCCGATGCCGCCCTCGGACATCGCCACCGCCAGCCCCGGGAAGCGGAGCGGGACGCCGGACCACAGCCATTCGCCCGCCGCCAGCAGGGCGTTGACGGGGAACACGGTGGGGAGCAGCTCGAAGGGCGGGTCGGGCGAGGGGAGCGGGGCCCACGACGAAGCCCCCGTGTGCAGGCACACGACGGTGCCCGTCTCTTCGCAGGCGGCGATGAAGGGGTCCCATGCGCCGCTGAAGATGGAGGGAAGGCGGAGTTGCGCCGGGAATTCGGGGAAGCTCACCGCCTTGAAGCCGCGCGCCGCGTTGGACCTGACCTCGGCGCTGGCCACCTCGATGTCGGCCAGCCACGGCAGCTGCAGCGGGATGATGCGGTCGGGCCGCGGTCCCGCCCACTCCTCCAGGTGCCAGTCGTTGAAGGCGCGCAGGCAGGCCAGGCCCAGCTCGCGGTCGCCTGCCCGCGAGTAGACGGCGCCGCAGAACCCCGACACGAGGGACGGGAAGCACAGCGAGGCCCACACCCCGGCCAGGTCCATGTCCTCTATCCGGGCGGCGATGTCGAAGCAGCCGGGCCGCATCTCGTCGAAGCGCGCCGGCTCCATGCTCCACTCGGCCCGGGGGCGGCCCACCACCGCGTTGAGGCCCACGTTGGGGTAGCGGGTCCCCTCGAAGACCCACGATTGCGTGCCGTCGTCGTCCTCGACCACACGGGGCGCTCCGTCCCGGAGGGACGCGGGCAGGCGACCCTCGAAGAGGTCGGGCGGTTCGATGAGATGGTCGTCGACCGAAATGACGGGGACCCGGATCGCGCGCGGCTCGGGGTCGGGCAGCAGGGTGGCTCGCCCTGGGGCAGGCCCTGTCTCGACGGCTCCCACGAGAAGGTGACACTATCGTCAGCAACGTCGCCGGGCCCGGGGGGTGGGTATGACCACACACATCGAGGACGCAATCACCCGCGTCGGCCTGTTGGTCGGCGGCGACGTGGTCGCCGGCGGGGAGGGCACCTACCCGGTGACGAACCCGGCCCGTCCGGCCGAGGTCGTCCTGGACGCGCCGTCCACCTCTCCGGCCCAGCTCGACCTGGCCGTGGCCGCCGCCCGGCGGTCGCAGCGGGCCTGGGCCGCACTGGCCATGGAGGAGCGGGCGGCGCAGGTCGTTGCCGCCGCCGAGGCGGGGGTGGCCGCGGTCGAGACGCGGGACCTGGCCCGGCTGTTGACCCGCGAGCACGGCAAGACGCACCTGGAGGCGATTTTCGACACCGCCACCGTGGCCGGCATGGCATCGGCCTTCGCGCCGCTGGTGGCCGAGGCCCTCGCCCCGCGTGACCTCGGCGGTGGGGGCACGCGTGTCGAGTGGGTGCCGCACGGGGTCGTTGCCGCGATCCTGCCGTTCAACTGGCCCGTCTCCGTCATGGCCAACAAGGTCCTGCCCGCGCTGCTGGCCGGGGACACCGTCGTGGTCAAGGCGCCGCCGACGTGCCCGGGAACGGTGTTGCTGGTCGCGGCCGCCATGGCCGCCGTGCTGCCGGCGGGCGTGCTCAACGTCGTCAACGGCCCGGCCGCCGGCCTCGGTGCCGCGTTGGTCGGCCATCCGGACGTCGACATGGTCTCCTTCACCGGTGGCGTCGGCACGGGCCAGGCGGTCATGGCGACCGCGGCCGCCACGACGCGTCCGGTCGTGCTCGAGCTCGGGGGCAACGACGCCGCCATCCTCGCCCCGGACGTGGCCGGTGACGCGGCCCTGGCGGATCGCATCGTCGAGGCGGCCTTCGTCACCAGCGGACAGGTCTGCATGGCGATCAAGCGCCTCTACGTCCACCGCAGCCGGTTGGACGAGACGGTGGACGCGCTGGCGGCCCGGCTCGCGGCCGAGGTGGTCGGCGACGGCCTGGCGGACGGGGTGACGATGGGCCCGGTGCACACGGCGGGCGCGCGCGACCGGGTCGAGGCGCTGGTCGCCGACGCGGCGGCGGCGGGGGCCACGGTCCTGCGGCCGGGCGGGGTGCGGGCGGAGGACGAGAGGTCGGGTGGGTACTTCGTGTCCCCGGCGCTCGTGGTGGCGCCGCCCCCGGACGGCGGGATCGTGCGCCAGGAGCAATTCGCCCCCGCGCTGCCCATCATCCCCTACGACGACCTCGACGAGGCGGTCGACGCGGCCAACGACACGACCTTCGGACTGTGCGCGTCGGTCTGGAGCAATGACGACGCGCTGGCCGCCGACGTGGCGTCGCGTCTTTCGGCCGGCACGGTGTTCATCAACGCGCATGGCCTCTCGGCCATCGACATGTACGCGCCGATGGGCGGCTGGAAGCAGTCGGGCCTCGGCGTGGAGCTCGGCACCGAGGGCATGCAGGCCTTCGCCCGCCAGCGGGTGCGGGTGCGCCGGCCGGCCCCGGCGGAACAAGGGGGGCAGCCATGACTGTGGCCATCCGGGGCGGGACCGTGGTCGACGGGACCGGTGCGCCGCCCGTTCGGGCCGACGTGGTCGTCGAGGGCGAACGGGTGCGCGCCATCGGGCCTGACGCCGGTGTCGGCGCCGACACGGTGATCGATGCCGCCGGCATGCTCGTCACCCCCGGCTTCATCGACCTGCACACCCACTACGACGCCCAGCTGTTCTGGGACCCCAACGCCAGCCCCTCGCCGCTCCACGGCGTGACCACGGTGCTCGGTGGCAATTGCGGCTTCTCGCTGGCGCCCATGGCGCCGGAGCACGTCGACTACATCTCGCGCATGATGGCGCGGGTCGAAGGCATGCCGCTCGCCGCCCTCCGAGCGGGACTGCCCTGGGACTGGACCTCCTTCGGCGACTGGCTCGGCCGCCTCGACGGCCACATCGCCGTCAACGCAGGGTTCCTGGTGGGCCACTCGACGCTCCGCCGCCTCGTGATGGGTGAGCGCGCCGTCGGCGGCGTCGCGTCGGCGGCGGACACCGACGCAATGGAGGCCGCGTTGGACGCGGCCCTGGCCGAAGGTGCGCTCGGGTTCTCGACGTCCCAGGTGCACACCCACAACGACGGCGACGGCCAACCGGTCCCGTCGCGCGCGGCCGCTCGCGAGGAGCTGGAGCGACTCGCCGCCGCCGTGCGTCGGCACGAAGGCACCACGGTCGAGCTGATCGTGCCGGGTTGTCTCAACGGGTTCACCGAAGAGGAGATCGACTTCCTCTCGACCATGTCGCTGCTGGCGGACCGCCCCGTCAACTGGAACGTGCTCGGCGTCTCGGCCATGAACCCCGACGGCGCCCTGAGCCAGCTGGCCGCCGGGAGCGCCGCCGCTGCCCGCGGGGCCACCGTCGTGGCGCTGACGCTGCCGCACACCATGCAGCTGCGGCTCAGCTTCGAGCACGGCGCCATCCTCGACGGGCTGCCCGGGTGGCGCGAGGTCTTCGCGCTCGGCGTGCCCGAGCGCATCGTCGCGCTCTCCGACCCCGAGACGCGCCGGCGGCTCGATGCCGGCGCGCAGTCGGACGAGGCGGGGATCCTCCGGCACCTCGCGGTCTGGGACCGCCTCATCATCGAGGAGACCTTCGCCCCGGAGAACGCCGACCTCGAGGGCCGCACCGTGGGCGAGGTGGCACGAGAGCGCGGGGTGGCACCGTTCGACGCGCTCCTCGACATCGTGGTGGCCGACGGGCTGCGCACCGGGCTCCGCCCGCCCATCGGGGAATCCGAGGCGGACTGGGTGCTGAGGGCGCAGACCTGGCAGGACCCACGGGCCATCGTCGGCGGCTCCGATGCCGGTGCCCACCTCGACACCATGTGTGGCGCCGTCTACTCGACCTCCATGCTGGGCGACGGGGTGCGGGCCCGCGGCCTGCTCGACTGGGAGCAGGCGGTGCGGCTCCTGACCGACGTCCCGGCCCGCCTCTACGGGCTGCGCGACCGCGGTCGCTTGGCGACGGGGACGTTCGCCGACGTGGTCGTGTTCGACCCGACCACCATCGGCCACGGACCCGTGCGCACCCGCGACGATCTGCCGGGCGGCGCCAGCCGTCTGTACGCGGAGGCGGTCGGCATCGGGCACGTGCTGGTCAACGGGACCGAGATCGTCCGCGACGGCGACTTCACCGGAGCCGTCCCCGGGCGGGTGTTGCGCTCGGGCCGCGACACCGACACGGTGCACGCGGGGTCCGACTGGGTCGGGGCCCCCGCGTGACTCAGAGCAGGCGGGTGTCCAGCGCCACCTCGCGGGTCGCGCCGCCCTCGCGCGTGAGCGAGTAGGCCACCTTGCCGTCCACCTCCGTGAAGGCGTCCTGGAGCTCGGTGCCGTAGAACACCAGCCCCGTGCCGTTCTCCGTGGCGTAGCCGTCGGGCAATGTGCCCTCCGCGATGAGCCGGTGGATCAGAGGACGGCGCTGCTCCTCTGCGTCGTGATGCGGGCTGTTGGAGTAGGGGAGGAAGGCCAGCCCGTCGGTGACCGGCACCAGGGTGGGCCCGAACGAGTCCGTCGTCCCTCCCACGTGCCAGCACAGCGAGCCGGCGGAGACGCCCTTGAGCACCACCCCGGCCTCCCAGCACTCGCGCAATGTCACGTCCAGCCCGTGCAGGCGCCAGAGCGCCAGCAGGTTGGCGGTGCTCCCGCCGCCGACCCAGATCACGTCCTGCGCCAGGAGGTGGGCGCGCACGTCGGGCACGTTGGGCATCGGGAAGAGGGTGAGGTGCGAGCTGATGAAGCCGAGCTTGGAGAACGCGTTGTGGGCCGCCGCCAGCCGGGTCGAGTCGTCACCGACCGCGGTGGCGATGATGCACAGGCGCGGGTGGTCACCCGCCCGCGCCAGGTCGGCGGCCAGCCGGTAGGACGGGCCCGGTCGCACGTTCGCCGGGTCGGGTCCCTCGGGTTGGAACCCGATGGACGTGGCGATGATGGTCGGTTGGCGGGCCGCCACGTCAGTCCGACAGGACCTCGGGGTTCACGATGTGCAGGGGCCGTGCCCCCGCCATGATCCGGCACAGGTCCTCGGCGATGGTGCGCGTGTGGTTGGACTCGGTGTTGTAGGTGGCGCCGCCGATGTGCGGGGTGAGCACGACCTGGGGGAACGTCGTCAAAGGGTGGTCGACCGCCAGGTGCTCCCCCTCGAAGTGGTCCAGGCCCGCCGCGGCGACCTTGCCCGACGCCAGCGCGGCCACCAGCGCATCGGTGTCGTGGATCTTGGCCCGGGCGGTGTTCAGGTAGACGACGCCGTCGCGCATCTTGGCGAAGGCGTCCGCGCCGATCAGGCCCGTCGTCTCCTCGGTCACCGGCGCGTGAATGGAGATGACGTCGGCGCGCGCCAGCAGGTCGTCGAGCGAGCACGTGGCGTCGGGCGCGTAGGGGTCGTAGGCGATCACGTCCATGCCGAGGCCGCGCAGGCGCCACCTCAGCGCGCGCCCGACGGCTCCGAGGCCCACCAGGCCGACGGTCTTGCCCGCCAGCTCCCAGGCCCGGTAGCGCTGGTACGGGATCTTCCCGTCGCGGTAGATCTGTCCCTCCCGCACGTCGCGGTCCGCCGGCACGACGCCGCGGGTGGCGGCGAAGAGCAGGGCCACGGCCAGCTCGGCCACGGCGTCGGCGTTGCGGCCGGGAGCCCGCAGGACGGGCACACCGGCGGCGGTGGCGGCCGGGACGTCGACGTTGGTGGGGTCACCCCGGCAGCTGCACACGGCGATGATCGGTTGCTCGTAGAGCTCGGCCCCGCAGGCGTCGCTCTCCACGATGACGATGGAGGCCCCCTCGGCGGCGGTCCGTTCCGCCAGCTGGGAGGCGTTGTAGATCCGCAGAGTGGGCTGGTCGAGCCACGAATCGAGCACCAGATCCGCCAGCTGGTGCAGCAGGTCGAGACCGGGGCCGCTCACGGCCGCCGTCACCAAGGCCTTCGGCCGGGAGCGTGTCATTCGTGCGAACCTCTCCTTCCACAGCGTGCGTCGTCCATAATGACGTGATCATGACACGTGTGTCAGCTTCGTGAGTCCGTCCGCGCGAGCCATCACCGTCGGTGTCGACGTCGGGACGACGTCGGTCAAGGCCCTGGCGGTGGACGAGGACGGGACGGTCATCGCCCGCAGCAGGGTTCCCCACAGCGTGGTGGCACCTGAGCCGGACATCTTGCGCCACGACGCCAAGCGGGCCTGGCGGGCCGGCCCCCGCAAGGCGTTCGGGGCGGTGACCGAGCAGCTCTCGGGCGAGCGCGGCCACCGCCTGGTGGGCGTGGCCGTCGCCTCCATGGTGCCCTCGCTCACCGCCGTCAGCCGGCGGGGGGTGCCGGTGCTCCCGGGCCTGCTCTACGGCGACCGGGAGGGGCGCCCGCGGGCGGCCGCCGATGCCGACGGCGTGCTGTTGCCCGGGACCATGCCCGACGCCGAGGGGTTCCTGCGCTGGGCGTCCGCCAGCGCCCCCGACGCCCGTGGCTACTGGCCCTGCCAGGCCGTGGCGACCTACGCGCTGTCCGGACTGCCGGCGATCGACACCGGCGTCACGGCGGCGCTGGGCGCGCTCCACTCCCACGGACGCTGGAACGCCGACCTCCTCGGCTCCATGGGTGTCGCCGAGTCGCAGATGCCCATGGTCGTGCCGATGGGCCAGGCGGCGGGCACCGTGCCGGGGAGCGACGCGGTGATCACCGGCGGCACCATCGACGCGCTGTGCGACCAGATCGTGGCCGGGGCGACCGAGCCCGGCGACGTCCTCGTGATCTTCGGCGCCACGCTCATCGTGTGGGCCGTGTGCGAGGAGTGGGTGGTGGCGCCCGGGCTCATCAGCTACCCGCACACCACGCCCGAGCGCTTCCTCATCGGGGGGCCGAGCAACGCGGGGGCGCTCTTCGTCGACTGGGCCCGCCGGCTGTTGCGCGACGCGCCCCGGCCCGGTCCCGAGCGCGAGCGGATGAGTCCCCGGCTCGGGGTGCCCGGCCGGGTGCCGGTGTGGCTGCCCTACGTCCGGGGCGAGCGCACTCCCTTCGAGGACCACACGTTGCGCTCGAACCTCTACGGGCTCGACATCGGTTCGGGGGCCGAGGCGCTCGAGCGCGCCGCGTACGAGGCCAGCGGCTTCGTGATCCGCCGCATGCTCGACCGCTCGGGTGTCAAGGCCACCCGGATCGTCGCCAGTGGCGGAGGGAGCCGGGTCACGGCGTGGATGGCCGCCGTGGCTGACGCCACCAACCTCCCCGTCGACGCCGTCGCCGTCCCGGAGGGGGCCGCCCTGGGTGCCGCCTACTTCGCCCGCATGGCTGCGGGGCTCGAGACGTCGCTGCACGACTCGGATCGCTGGTCGCGGGTGGGACGGCGGATCGAGCCCGACCCGGCCTGGGTGCGCGCCGCGGAGGAGCGGTACCTCCGGTTCATCGAGCTCGGCACCGGCGCGTAGCCGCGGCCGCTACCCGTTCGGGGTGAAGGCCACCTTGAGCGCGCCGCTGCGGTCCTGCCGGGCCAGCGCCTTCAGTGCGGGCCACCACTCGTCGAGGTCGAAGCGGTGGGTGAGCATGGGCGTGATGTCGAGCCGACCCTCGTCGACCAGTTGGAGGTAGTGCGCGATGGCGTGCTGGCGGGTGCCCTCGAAGTCCTCGATCCCGAACGCGTTCGACCCCGCGATGGTGATCTCCTTGAAGTAGATGGGGGTCGACTCCCAGCGCTCGGGCGTGGCGACCCCGGTGTAGACGAGGCGCCCGCGCTCGGCCAGCACGCGCACCCCCACCTCGAGGGTCTCCGCCTTGGCGATGGAGTCGTAGACGACGTCGATGTGGCCGGGATGGGTGACGGGGAGGCCGTCGAGCGGGGCGTGGAGGACGGCGCCCGACCATTCCGCCAGGGCCTCGACCAGCGCCAGCCGGGGCTCGTGGGCGAAGACAGCGGACGCGCCGAACCGCAGGGCCATCTCACGCTGGGCCTCGAAGCGCGCCACCACCCCCACCTCCACCCCGGGGTAGAGGGACCGCAGGATGGCCACGCTGGTCAGCCCCAGCGCGCCGGCCCCGTACACCAGCACGCGGCCCGAGGGGGGTGGCGGGTGGCGGACGATGGCGTGGAAGGACACCGAGAAGGGGTCGGCGAGGACCGCCGCCTCGTCGGAGATGCCGTCGGGGACCGGGATCAGCATGGAGTCGTGTGCGGAGAGCTGTTCGGCCCACGCGCCGGGCGCCGCCGTGATGACCCCGACGTGGACGCCGGGGCCGAGGTCCCCCTCGGTGAAGCTCCAGCACAGGTTCAGGTCGCCGGCCTGGCACGCCGGGCAGGGCGGGTCGATGCCGCGCGGACCGCAGGTCAGCCAGGGATTGAGCACCACGCGCTGCCCGACGTCGAGGCCCCGCGCCTTCGGGCCGAGCGCCACCACCTCGGCGACCACCTCGTGGCCCGGCACGTGGGGGAGCGACGAGAAGGCGGCCATGGGGTTGTCGATGTCGCCGGTGTTGAAGTCGCCCAGGACGAGCTTGGCGTCGGATCCGCAGATGCCCGAGAGGATCGGCCGGGTGACCACCCAGTCCGGACGCACCAGGCGGGCGTCGTCGACCTCGTGCAGGCCGAAGGGGATTCCGGCGAGCATCGTCTCCAGCTCGTCCACGGGCGTGGGCCGTACCTCGTCCTTGGCCGGGGGAGCGCCGAAGAGCAGCGCCTTCACGAGCCGGCTCCCTCGGCGAGGCCGCGCATGCCGAGCATGAAGGCGTCGATGTCGGCCGTCTTGAACTCGATGACCGCCTTCATGTCGGGCAGGTAGTGCTCGAAGCGGTCACTGTCGATGGCGTCCACGATCGCGCCGGCGATGGATTCGGGTGGCTCCTTGGGCCCGTCGTAGAGAGGGGCGTCGTTGCCGGGCTGGTCCCAGATCTCGGTGTCGATGGCGCCGGGGAGCACGAGCTTCACGGTGACGCCGGTGCGATCGAGGTCGATGGCCATCGACTCGCTCCACCCGGCCAGGGCGAACTTCGATCCGGAGTACGCCGCCTCGGTCGCGATGCCCAGCCGGCCACCGAGGCTCGAGACGTTCACGATGGTCCCCGAGCCCCGCACCAGCATCCGGGGCAGGACGGCGAGGGAGATGGCCACGGGGGAGAGGTAGTTGATGCGCATCGTCCGCTCGACCTCGGCCACGGTGAGCTGCGTGACGTGGCGTCGCATCGGGACCGCGGCGTTGTTGATGACCACATCGAGCCCGCCGAAGTGGTCCCAGATCTCGAGCGCGAGATCAGCCGCCGACGTGGGGTCCGACAGGTCGGCCGCCCAGCGCTCGGAGTCGGCGGACGTGACCCGGCAGTCGGCCAGGACCTCGTCGAGGCGCTCGGCGCGCCGGGCCACCAGTGCCACGGTGTCACCCCGGGTCGCCAGCTCGCGGGCGACGGCGGCGCCGATGCCCGACGACGCGCCCGTGACGAGGACCGTCCGGCCCCTTGTCCCAGGATCCACTCTCGAACCTCCCCCGAGCGAGTCTGCGCGCCGCGTGCCGTGCCGCGTGACCCCGATGGGGCCACCGGCACGTTTCGGGGTGAGCGAGGGGTCTCGAACCCCCGACCTCCAGGACCACAACCTGGCGCTCTAACCAACTGAGCTACGCCCACCGAGGGGCACAAGTGTGGCACACGGGCCCGTGGCGGGCGGCACGGCCGTACGCGGCGTCCGGCGAGGCGAACCCCGCGTGTCCACGCTGGCCAACCGCGCTATGTCAGGCTGTGATGCGCCGGCGTGCGCCGGGCGCATGCCCCCGTAGCTCAGCGGACAGAGCAGTGGACTTCTAATCCAATGGTCGCAGGTTCAAGTCCTGCCGGGGGCGCAGAATTCCGGGGAGCATCCCGCCGGGCCGAGGACGCGATCGCGGGTACCGTGGACCGAGCATGGACCACCGGGACGACGACTGGCAGCACAAGGTCAAGGAGTCGCTCAAGCCACTGCGCGACCGCCTCGTACACGGACTGGGTGGCACGTTGCCCGAGCGTGGCATCACCTACCCGCAGCTCGTGCACCTGCTCTACCCGACCCTGCCCGAAGAGCTGCGCCGCGACGTCGACGAGGCCGCGGCCGGTGATCTCGGCGAGGTGTCGACGATCCGCCGGATGCTCGGGTCCATTGAGCACCAGGTGGCGCCGACCGCGTTCTCCGTGCAGCTCGGCGAGGAGGACGCCCTCCGGTGCAGGGTCGGTGACGTGGAGCTCTTCGCCGACGCCGCCGACGCCGCGGTGACCCCGGGTCTGCGCTCGGGTGCGTACGAGCCGCACCTCACCGCCGTCTTCGAGCGGTACTGCACGCCCGGCATGACGGTCGTCGACGTGGGAGCCAACTTGGGCTACTACTCGCTGCTCGCCTCCCGGCTGGTCGGCCCCTCGGGCAGGGTCGTCGCCCTCGAGCCGAACTCGGAGAATTGCCGGCTCCTCCTGTCGTCGCTGCGGATGGGCGGCGTCACCAACGTCCGGCTGGTCCCGGTGGCGGCGGACACCGGGGCCGGGTGGGCGTACTACTCGACGCACGTCGGTTCGAACGGCGGCCTGATCGAGGCCAGCGACCTTCTGAAGCACCCGGGCACGGTGGTCCCGACCTTCCGACTCGACGACCTCGTGGAAGGCCCCGTGGGGTTCTTGAAGATGGACGTCGAAGGTGCCGAGGGTCGGGTGGTGAAGGGGGCGACGCGGGTGATCGAGAAGGACCGCCCGATCGTCACGACGGAGCTCAAGGACGAGATGCTCCGGCGCGTGTCGGGGACCACGGTGGCGGACTACCTCGGCTACTTCGAGAGCGTGGGGTACACCCCGGTGGTCCTGGAGAAGGCCAGCGGTGCAGAGAAGCCCTACCCGTCCGTTGCCGCCCTGCTGAACGAGTGGGGGGACACGGACGAGTTGCGGGACGTCCTGCTCATCCCCTCGCCAGGCTGAAGGTCGGCCTGGCCGGTGAGGCCCGCACCGGTGGCGGTCGCCGTGGCGACCGCAGCGCTGACGCTGGCCCTGACGTCGGCGACTGGTGTCGCGGCGGGGGCCGGGCCGGCCCCGACGTCGAGCAGCGTCGAACCGGTCGCGCCGAAGCTGAGCGCGCTGCACTTCCCGGGTCCCTTCGTGCCGCTGCAGCTGGTCGCGGCGTCCGGGCGCGTCTGGGTCCTCGGCACCGACGCACCCCGTGACGACACCCGCTGCGAGCTCGAGGAGATCACCCCTACGACGCTGTCGACGAGGATGTTCGCCCTCCCGGCCTGTGCCACCGACATCGCGGCCGGAGGGGGGCGCGTCTATCTCGTGACGGCCGAGTACGCGCGGGGCGCCAACGCCCAACCGCTGCACATCGACGTGTTCGATCCGCGCGACGGAAAGGCCCGGATCCTGTCCCCCGTCGTCTTGAGCGTCGTGGGCAGCGCCATCGCGCACACCGACTTCACCTATGGCGACGGCGCACTCTGGCTCTACGGCGAACAGATGCTGGCGGGGCCCGAGGTGGTGCGCATCTCCCCGGCGACCGGGGCCGTCACGGCGACGCTCGAGCCCGCCGTGGCGATCGGCGGGATCGACCCGGCCGTCGCCGCCAACGACGCCGGTCTGTGGATCGCCGGGGGTCCCGGTGGTCCCCCGGGCATCGAGTGGGTGCCGGGGGGCACCGGGGTCACGACCACGGCGTTCCCGGGCACCGCCAGCAGCTCCGTCGGCTGGCTGTCCGCCGTCGGGGGCCTGGTCTGGGCGGGGGTCTCGCAGTACGGGGGCGCGGGCACCCCGGCATCCGATCTCACCCACCTCGTCGCACTGGACCACAACGGCAACGTGGCCGTCACGTCGGCGTCGGAGCTGATCGGTGAATTCCCCCTGGTGTCGACGCCTGACGGCAGCCTGTGGGGGCTGGCGTACATCGGGACATGCGGTCATCCCGAAGAACTGCTCCAGGTGGACCCGTCCACCGGGTCGTCGCACCCATCGGTCGCCCTCAGGGCCTCACCCCAGGCCTGTGACGACGCCGGCGTGGGCTCACAGCTCGCCTCGGTCGGCCGTGACGTCTTCGCGCTGATCCCCACCGACGTGGTCGGCTCGGCCGTCCTCTACCGCGCCGCCACCTGATCGCGCGGCGAGCCCACGATGGCGTCGAGGAGCTCGTCGGCGTCGTGCGAGATGGCCAGGCCGTCGAGCTGGCGGGACTTGATGAAACCCTGCGCCACCGCGTGCCCCAGGAAGGTCAGGAGGTCGTCGAAGAAGCCGTCGACGTTGAGGATGCCGCAGCGCTTGTCGTGGATGCCCAGCTGCGCCCAGGTGACCGACTCCATGAACTCCTCGCAGGTGCCGAACCCACCCGGCAGCATGACGAAGGCGTCGGACAGCTCGGCCATGAGCGCCTTGCGCTCGTGCATCGTCGACACCACGTGCAGGTCGTCCAACGACGAGTGCGCGATCTCGTGCCCGGCCAGCGACTCGGTGATCACGCCCGTCGCCCGCCCACCCGCGGCGAGCGCCGCGTCGGCCACGACGCCCATGAGGCCCACCGAGGCGCCCCCGTAGACGAGCCCGATGCCGCGTCCGGCCAGCCCGGCACCGAGACGTCGGGCCGCCACGGCGAAGGTGGGGCTCGCGCCCGGGCTCGATCCGCAGAAGACGCACACGTTGAGCGGAGCGCTCACGCGTCGGCGCCCTGGGGGACGGGAGACGTGGTCCGGGGTGTGGGGCGGGCGAGCGTGCGCCGGGGCGGGCGCCGCACGATCGTCTCGGCCGCGTCGCTGTCGTGGATGGTCAGGGAGAAGCCGGCGGCCACCAGTGCGAACAGCGCCGCCGTGAGGAAGGCGAGGTGGTACGCGGTCATGTCGGGCGCGGTCGAGCCGCCGCTCGCCTGGGTCGACCCCACTCCGATCAACACGGTCGAGAGGATCGCCACCCCCGTCGCGCTCCCGACCTGGCGCATCGTGTTGAAGAAGGTCGACGCGCGGCCCATCGACTCGGCGGTGATCATGGCGAACGAGGCGGCCTGGTTGGGGACCATGACCTGGGCCATCATGAACCCGAGCCCGAACATCAGCGCCCGGATGAACCACAGGTTCGTGGTCACCGAGATCTGGGTCAGTGCCAGCATGCACAGCGCGAGGCCGAGCAGGCCCCCGGTGACGTGACGGCGCGGGCCGATGCGGGGGTAGATGAGGCGGCTGGCGAACTGCGCGCCGATCATGACGCCGAACGCCTCGGGGAAGGTGGAGAGACCCGACTGCAGAGCGGTCAGCCCGCGTGCGTCCTGGAAGTAGAGCGGGATGAGGTACAGCATCCCGAGGAAGGCCGCCGCGGCGAGGAACATGACCACGTTGGTCGAACGGAACAGCCGCTCCTCGAGCAGGCGCAGGTCCACCATGGGTCGGGTCGTGCGCAACTCCACCGCGACGAAGGTGCCCAGCAGGGCTGCGCCGGTCACGCAGCTCACGATGACGTCGGTCGACGACCAGGACTTGAGGGGTCCCTCGGAGACGCCGTACATGAGCAGCCCCAGCCCGGCGCCGCCCAGGACGAACCCCGGGACGTCGAACCGGCCTGCGTCCATCGTGCCCGTCCGTTCCAGGAACAGCGCACCGAAGAGCACGGCGACGATGCCGATCGGCAAGTTCACGAAGAAGACCCATCGCCAGGAGAAGTCGGTCACGAGGAAGCCGCCGAGCACCGGGCCGATGGCCGGGGCGAGCGTCGTCCCCACGGTCATGATGCTGGCGGCCCGCACGCGCTCCGCCGGTGGGAAGACGCGGAAGAGCATGGCCATCCCGACCGGGGCCATCATGCCGCCGCCCGCGCCCTGCAGGACCCGGAAGGCCACGAGCTCGGTCATGTTCTGGGCCAGGCCGCAGAGCACCGAGCCGACCGTGAAGACGACGATGGCCGTGAGCAGCACGCGCTTGCCGCCGAAGCGGTCACCGAGCCATCCCGACGCGGGAATGAACACGGCCAGGCTGACGAGGTAGGCGATGACGACCCCGTCGACGGCCGTCGGTGGGATGTGGAAGTCACGACCGATCGTCGGCAGCGCGACATTGACGATCGTGATGTCCATGATGTTCATGAACATGGCGGACACGAAGACGGTGCCGACCACGATCTTCTGGTTCATCCGGACAACTGCCACGTCGCTCTTCCTGCTCGATGCTTCCTGGTGCCGGCCGTGTGTCGTCACCCGCGAGAGGACGGCACTGTCGTACGGGCTCCGCTCGACCCTATGCGCTCGGCCGCACGTCTCTGTCCGGGGGTCCGGCGCAGGCTGCACGCCGTGACGGCGGGCGGTGCCCACACGGCTGGAGCCCCACCCCCTAGCCTGACCGGCGGAATTCGGGCACGCGAGCCCTCGGAGCCCGGGAGGACGCTAAAGATGGCCACGCTGACGCACGCGCGCACCGGGCAGCGACGCCGAGCATTGTCCCCGGCCCTGGCCGCCGCCGCGGGCCTCCTCGGCGTGCTGGTGCCGGTCATGGGTTCGGCGCCCGGCGCGGCAGCGGCGGTACGGGCGACCGGCGCCGCATCCACCACGGTCTGGCTGTGCGAGCCAGGCCAGCCGAGCGACCCGTGCGCCTACGACCCTGCCACGACGACGGTCACGGCACAGGGCACGACGAGCGTCTCCACTCCGTCGCCGACACCGACCGCGCGGCAGTTCGACTGCTTCTACGTGTACCCCACGTCCTCGGAAGAGCCGGGGGACAACGCCAACCTGGCGATTCAGCCGCCCGAGATCGACGCCGCGGTGGCGCAGGCCTCGCAGTTCTCTCAGGTCTGCAACGTCTGGGCGCCCATGTACCGCCAGGAGACCGAGGGCGCGCTGAAGGACGGCGCGGCGTTCCGCCCCGCCGTCATCGCCACCGCCTACGACAGCGTGCTGTCGGCGTGGAAGGACTTCCTGGCCCACGACGACGACGGCAAGCCCATCGTGTTCATCGGGCACTCGCAGGGCGCCGCCATGCTGATCGAGCTGCTGCGCGCGCAGGTCGACCCGTCGGCGACCCTGCGCAAGCAGATGGTGTCCGCCATCATCCTGGGGGGCAACGTGCAGGTGCCGGAAGGTCGCGACGTCGGCGGCAGCTTCCAGCACATCCCCACCTGCCGGGCCGCCGTGCAGACCGGATGCGTCGTCGCCTACTCCAGCTTCGGTTCGCCTCCTCCGGCAGATGCCATGTTCGGCCGCCCGGGTCAAGGCGTCAGCCTGCAGTCGGAGCAGCATGCCAAGGCGGGCCGGCAGGTGGCCTGCGTCAACCCGGTGACGTTCTCGGCCCAGGCGGGCGGTTTGAGCCCGCTGTTCCCCCGGGTGACGGCCAAGGTGCGCCATCTGAAGGTGTCGACGCCGTGGGTGGCGTTCCCGGGTCTGTACACGGCGGAGTGCGAGCAGAGCGACGGGGCATCGTGGCTCCAGGTCACGACGACGTCGGTGCCCGGCGATCCGCGGCCCACGGTGAAGAACTCGCCGGCGCTCGGCCCCAGCTGGGGCTACCACCTTTCGGACGTCAACCTGGCGCTCGGCAACCTGATCGCCGACGTGTCCCAGGAGGAGTCCGCCTTCCATTCATAGGAGAGGACCCTGCACCCGTCGGTGCATCTCCTCGCCTTCCGTGGCCCAGGAGAACGGCGTGGGCATCGGTCCTAGACTCTGGCGATGGTCAAGGTCATCGCCGTCGCCAATCAGAAGGGCGGCGTGGCCAAGACGACGACGGTGCAGTCCCTCGGTGTGGCGCTGGCCCAGCAGGGGCACCAGGTGCTCGTGGTCGACCTCGATCCTCAGGCGTGCCTGACCTTCTCCCTCGGCTTCGATCCGGACGAGCTGGACTCGTCTCTGCACGACGTGCTGGTGCGCCGGTCCCGCCTGGCCGAGGTCGTCAAGGCCGTCCCCGGCGTCCCCGGGCTGTACCTCGTGCCGGCCACCATCGACCTGGCCGGCGCCGAGGTGCACCTCTTGAGCCGCACCGGCCGCGAGCACGTCCTCGCCCGGGCGTTGGAACCGGTCCTGGACCGCTACGACGTCGTGCTGATCGACTGCCCACCGTCGCTGGGGGTGCTCACCATCAACGGACTGACGGCGGCGGAGGCGGTGATCGTTCCGCTGCAGTGCGAGGCGCTCAGCCACCGCGGCGTCGGCCAGTTGCTCGAGACGATCGAGGACGTGCGCCAGTTCGCCAACGAGAAGCTGCGCGTGCTCGGGGTGATCCCCACCATGTTCGACAGCCGCACGACGCACTCCCGCCAGGTCCTGTCCGAGGTGGAGGAGCGCTACGGCCTCCCGATGTTCCTGCCACCCGTCCCGAAGTCGGTGCGCTTCGCCGAGGCGCCGGGGCTCGGGCAGTCGGTCCTGCAGCACGCGCCGCTGTCGCCGGGAGCGATCGCGTACCGGACGATCTCCACCTGCGTGTACGACGCCATGCAGAGTGCCTGACGTGGCCGGGCCGCGGAGCGAGCGCTCTCCGGATCCGCTCGGCAAGCGCGCCCTGTTCTGGGTGCCGTCGGCGGCGGAGCCCGGGAGCCCGGCGGTCCGTGGCTCCTCGAGGACGACCCTCGCCCTGCCCGTCGGCAAACGCGCCCTCTACTCGGGTGCCCGCCCCGAGTCCGACAGCCTGGCCTCCACGTCGGGGAACCCGCTCGACGAGCGCGGTGTGTTCACGGTGGAGTGCCAGCGGTGCCGCCAGACCTCGCACGTGGGCGTGCTGGACCTCCTGATCTTCCAGTTCCCCCTGGGCGTGTGGCTGCCCCGGGGGAAGTTCGATCGTCGCATGACCTGTCCCTCGTGCCGGAAGCGCGCCTGGTGCAGCATCACCCTCCGGCGGGCCTGAGCGCGCCGCCGGTTCCTACACCTCGCCGTCCGGGGACCCGCGCGCAGAGACGCCACTCGGCGCCCCCTCGCCGCGGAGCGGGGCGTCGGGCAGCCGGCCCGTCGTCGCCAGGGCGACGAGGGCCAGCAGCGCCAGCACGGCCAGCGCAGCGCGCAGGCCGTTGATGCGGCTCTTCTCGTTCTCGTCCACGACCGCCTGTGCCGCCGCGGGCGGCACCCCGGCCTCATGCAACGCCGCGCTGAGATCGGCGTCGCTCACGAAGGGGACCCCGGCCGACAGCTGCACCTGCGCCTGGGAGGACAGCTCCTTGGGGATGGCGGCGTTGCTCGCCACCGAGCCGAGGAAGGTGGTGGTGAGGACGGAGATCAGCACGGCGCCGGCCAGTGCGGTGCCGATGGAGGCGCCGAGGTTCGTCACCGTGTTCTGGATCCCGCCCACGTCGCCGCTCTGCTCGTCGGGCACCGACGACACCGTGATGGCACCGAGTTGCGACGCCAGGCTCCCGATGCCGAGCCCGGCCAGCAGCAGCGGCCAGGTGACCACCTCGGGACCCGCACCCTGGTCGAGAGCGACGAGCAGCACGACGATGCCGAGAAGGAGCAGGCCGAACCCGACGCGCACGACGCGCCGGGGCGACGCGTGGGGGAAGAGCCGGGGCACACCGACCGCGGCAGCCAGGAGGGTGACCGACAGGGGGAGGAGGCGGACGCCGGTCGCCACGGCCGAGAGCCCGAGCGCCACCGAGAGGAACAGCGGCAGGACGAAGAACAGGCCGGCCTGGAGCAGGAACTGGAAGAAGAAGGACGTGAGGCCGGCCCGGAGCTGCAGCACGCGCAGCATCCGGGGGTCGACCAGGACGGGACCGTCGCGTCGCAACTGCCTGTTCTCCCACAGCACGAACAGCGCCAGGACGCCCGCGCCCCCGAGCATGAGCCAGATCACCGGCGACGTGCCCAACCACTGGGGCGCCTCGGGCTTCGGCTGCACGAATCCCCACGTGCCGGCGCGGATGATGCCGAAGACGATCAGGCCGAGGCCGGCAGCCGAGAGGAGTGTTCCCATCGGGTCGAGCCGCGTGCCGGGAACGGCCGGGGAATCGGCCATGCGCCGGCTCAGGGCGAGGATGCCGAGCACGATGACGACCTCGCCCACGAAGACCCAGCGCCAGCTGGCATACGTCGTCAGCAAGCCGCCGAGCAGTGGCCCGACCGCCACTGCGATCGCTCCCGCCGATGCCACCAGGCCGTAGGCGCGCGGCCGCTCGGAGCGTCCGAAGTTCGTCGCGACGAGTGCGACGACCGAGGGCATGATCAGCACGGCCCCGAGCCCCTCGAGGATCGACCATCCGAGCAGCAGGATCGGCAGTGAGCCCGCGATGGAGGTGATGGCGGAGCCCACCCCGTAAATGACGCACCCGATCATGAAGGCCCGCTTGCGTCCGAGGATCTGGCCGATCTTGCCGCCCGTGATCATGAACGCGGCCATGACGAGCGTGTAGAGCGTGATCGCAAGCTGAATTCCCGTGACCGTCGTGCCGACGTCCTTCGCGACCGTCGCGATGGAGACGTTCATGACCGAGCTGTCGAGCGTCATGAGGAACTGCGCCGACGCCAGGGTCAGCAGGACGATGCCGCTGCCCGCCCGTCGTCCCACCCCGGTGTCGGCCATCGCCGCATTCTTGTCCAGGTCGACGGGCCCAGGTTCCGTTCCGTTTTGTCGGGATGCGGGGATTTGAACCCCGGACCTCCTGCTCCCAAAGCAGGCGCGCTGCCAAGCTGCGCTACATCCCGGAAAAAAAATGCTCTGAACTGGCTAGTTGAACATGTCTGTCACTTCGCGCCCTTAGGATAACGCTCCTTCAGCGGATAACTCGCACACCTGAAAGGCACACACTGTGGCGATTCTGGCGACTCCAGTCACCGCTGAGAGCGTAGGTGACCTCTCGACGTTGATCGACAGTTGGCGGCGCTCGCTCAAGGCGGCGAACAAGACCGACAAGACCATCGCCACCTACATGGAGGCAGCGCGTCAGCTACTGGCCTTCTTGGCTGAGAGCGGTATGCCCACTCTCGTCCTCAACATCCGACGAGAGCACGTTGAGGCGTTCGTAGGGCGGCTCGTGGATACTCGGTCGGCTGCGACGGCCAACAACCGCTACCGAGCCCTTGTGGCCCTCTTCAAGTGGCTGGAGGAGGATGGCGAGATCCCCGTCTCGCCTATGGCGCGGATGAAGCCGCCGACCGTGCCCGAGGTCCCGGTGCCGGTCCTCGGGGTCGAAGAGGTCAAACGACTCCTGGCGGCGTGCAGGGGCAAGGACTTCGACAACGTCCGAGACGAGGCAGTCCTACGCCTCTTCATCGACACCGGCATGCGGCTGAAGCGGATCGCGGTCAGGCCCTCAAGGTGCGAGCTAGGCAGCGCCGCGCGCGCCACTATGGACGCGTGGCGCGACCTCCAACCCGCTCGACGGTTGCAGAAGCGGCCCGGGCTCTCCGCAATCTCCTGGCCGCGATTGACGCCGGGGAGATTGACGCCGATGACCCGAAGGCGAGGGCACTCCGACGTCAGTTGGAGGGAGCCGCGGCAGCGGGGGAGGAGGCGTCGGGGGGCGGTGCGGCGAGTCCGAAGCCGGAACGACGATCCACTTCCTGACCTTCGCCCTGTACGCACCTTGGGGATATATCGACTCGCTGGCCGCTAATGGATACCAAGGCCTAACGAAGCAACACATAATTACGTGATCACTTCGTGAACAGACACGTTAAATTTAAGCAACGAGAGCACCTTTGCGAAGATCGTCAAAGCGGACGCCGTAGTACCATCTCGCCCATCTCGCCCATCTCCCCCAAGTCACGTTGGAAGGATTCTCAATGAGGTGGGTCTCGACACTGGCAGCCGGCGCGTTGGTGTTGGTCTGGACGTTGGCCGTCAACGGTTCACCGAGTACCGCGACCGCAACTGCCGCCGGCGAGCACTGGACACTCACGATCTTGCCCACTGGCAACGAGTACGGCATCAATAGAAGTGGCGCAGTGGCTTGCACGACAGAGCCACCTGGCGTGACAGTGACCCACGCCTGCTTGTGGAAGGCAGGACAGCTTACCGACTTAACACCTACCAGTAGCGTCACTACAGGGCTACGACCGCGCAAGCCTTGAACGCTACTGACGAGGTCGTCGGTGACGTTGCGACATCGAGCGACACCACAGAAGCGGCGCTCTTCGACGCTGGGACCACTACCTACTTGGGAGCCTTGCCGGGCGATCCTGACAGCGCCGCCCTCGCGATCAACCGCAACGGCTTTATCGTCGGTTATTCAGGCTCTTCGGAGCTACCGTTCGGTTCCGCCAGTCCGGTCGCCTTCGAGAACGGTGCGGTCGTGGATCTCGATCCCGGGCAAGATGGTGCAGCATTTGGCGTCAACGGCTCTGGTGATGTCGTCGGATACACAGTCGAAAATGGCGTCAACCATGCAGTGAGCTTTGCCGGTGGCACCGCCACTCCAATTGACAACAACAGCTCGGGCATCGTCAATACGATTGCTCTCGCCGTGAACAAAGCGGGAGTGGCCGTCGGGTGGGGCTTCACCGCGTCGGGTCCCTTCCACGCCATGATGTTTGAATACGGTCATGCGATCGACCTCGAACCCAACGAGGCCGGCGACGGCCAAGCCTCCGCTATCAATCGCAAAGATTGGGTTGTCGGACAAATTGATCTTCCATCGGGCGTCTACCATGCAGCACTTTTCAAGAATGGTGCCGTGATCGACCTCAACACGAGACTTCCATCTACTACGCAATGGACACTTCTGTCGGCCAACGGGATCAACAATAAGGATCAAATCGTCGGAACCGCATATTCGTCAGAACCAGGCGTTGGTTACCACGCCTTCATCCTGAGCCCTTAGCCAATCGGCACCACGCGGAAGACTTCTTAGCGAGTGATCCCATCCGCCGCGTAGAAGGCGGTGCGGAAGCCGCCCTCCGCTGGGCGTCACCAGGCTGTTGTCGATCCCTTCCGCGGCCGCATCGGTCACCGCTCCGGGATCGAACTCTTGCGTCTCGGCGTCGTCGGCCCGTTTCGACAGTCTGCTTTCTGAAGAACGAGGTGGACCCGTTAGGCCGCGGCCAAGGTCAGCCCCACTGGGACACCAGACCGCGCTGCAATCGCCGGGATCGCGTTTGACGGGCACACCCGCTCCCGGCCCACAAGACGACCTCAACGGAGGCACCCGACGACCCGAGACGGAGTCACTGACCTCGGCTCCCGCAAAGTGCGCGTCCCTACGCGCGTAGCCGCAGGCTCGTGCGTTTATTGGCCCGAGGGCCCCGGACTTGCACGAGACCTGGAGCGATTGCGACGTTGTCCCGTTCGCTGTTGAACACATTGCGGTCGAACTGGGCCTCGGCACGCTCTGACATCCGAGCGCGCGAATTGCGGATCACTCGAAACAGCGACGGTTGGGGCCTCGCTTTCGAGTGCCGACCTGTGAAGGCCGTGGCTCAAGCCCCTCGCGAAGTTCCGTCCGTTGTTCCAACATGGTTAATGAGGCGCGAAGCGCTCGATGTCCGCCGCGATGCGTTTGATGATTGCGCCTGCGACCTCGGCCTCCTCGGCGAAGTCGGCCCAACCGGCGACGCCGTCGCGCACTTCGCGCACCACCCGTCGGTAGCCGGGCACGTCGTTGCGCTCGCCGACGGCGTAGAGGTCCTCGAGCCCAATGCCTTCGAACTTCCCGTCCACCGACATCAGGTGTCGGGCGATCCACTCGTTGTTCGGGTTGTAGGCGTGCACGAGGTCGAAGGCCGGCGAGAGATGCCATCCCGAGTCAGCGCTGCGCAAGAAGGAGAAGTTCTTGGCGTGGTCGTCGTTGTTGACGGCCATGACGTTGAAGACCATTCGGCGGTAGGCCTCGGCGAGCTCGTCGTTGCTCAGCCCGAGCGCCTTAACGCTCTGAAGATACTGGTCGTAGCTGTGTGCGCCCACCAGGTTGTAGTCGAGGTGGGCCAGCGCGCACAGCGAGATGACGTGGAGGCGCTCACCGCCCTCGCGGCGGTCGAAGCGCTTGGTCATGAAGTGGTGCCGTGGGCCCTCGGCGAGGAGCTTGCAAGGCATCATGTCGATCCCGGCCGCGCCCGCCATCAGGCTGTAGGCGTACTCGATGCTCCCGTAGCCCCTGGGTTCGCCCAGGTCGTCACCGTGCCCGTCCATGCCGGTGCCGCTCACGCCGTCGAGCTTGATCAGCCACTGCTCGAAGCCGGCGGTGTGCTCGGCGTAGGGCGAGTCGACCTGGAACGTCTCAGGGTTGAAGGCAACCACGGCTTTGGCCCGCGCTCCACCAGCACTCGTGCCCACCTGGATGAGCTGTTGGAGGGCAGCGTGGGTGGTCTCGTCATCGACGAACTCGCCGCGGACCGCCCCTCGTGCCGCGAGCACCAGGTCCGCCAGCTGCACCGCGGTCGGCGCCTCGGCGGCTGCGTCACGCGCCGGCGGTCGGAACTCGAGCGCTCCCATGGCACGGTCGGCGGCATAGGCCAGGCGGTCGAGCGGCGTGATGCTCTCGGCCGGCACTCCCTGCTCGGCCATCCAGGCGTTGACGAGCGCGTTGCCGAAGCGGTCCGGTAGGGCGTCGGCGAGCAGAGCAGGAAGCCCGTAGAAGGTCTCGCGCCGCAGCTCGGGGAACTCGTAGGGCGCCTCGCGAAGCGCCATGTGCAGTGGTGCCAGCTCGATGCCGCCCCCGACCCACTCAGGGGTGTAGGCGAACGCGTACCAGCCGGTGCTCGGGTCGAGCGCCACCGCACCGACCAGCTGGCCCCAGGCCAGGACCTCGATGACGTTGGCCGGCTCGTAACTCACCGCGCCGCCGCCCCCCGACGTGGGGCACGCCGCGGCCGCGCCTTTCGGCTCTCGCGCTCACGGGCCGAGAGGAGGTCGAGCGGATTGAACGCGCTGGTCCCGGGCTCCAAGGAGTCGAGCCAGTCTTCGCGACCGAGAGCGCGGAGAACCCTGACCAAGGTGTGGATCGTCGCCCCTGCCCCGCTCTCAAGATGCTTGAGGGCGCCAAGGGAAATGTTCGCCCTCTCAGCCACCTCGACCTGGGTCAGGCCCTGGCCGATCCGCAAGCTGCGGATGTGCCTACCGATCACCTTCTCCAGCTCGTCAGTTCGCATTTCTCACTCCTCCTGCGGCCATAATAGTGGCTATCTGGCTTTTCTTCTGCCGATGCCTTAGTGAGATTATAGACATATAAATAGCTATTAGGGGGAGAAAATGATCTAACAGTCATTAAAATGCCTTTTAGCCTCCGCAATTGTGGCATTCGGTGAGGAGGCGGTTGCTGGCGTGACGGCCAGGAGGCGGCACGGTCCCGCGTCATGCCAACGATGAATCCGCCTCTTGCGATCGAACGGCTACGAGGTGCTCGAGCTGATGGAGTTGCATCCCCCACTCGGGGCGGCCACCCGCTACTCGCACATGACCTACGAGTGGGCGAGCCGGTGGCCGTGCGAGGAAGTGTGGCGCGTCCGGTCGGGGACCGGGGGGACGCCGGCCTGAGCGGGCCGATCCGCGGTCAGCCGTCGGCGAGGAGGGAGCCGTCGGCGCTGACCGCCACGTGGATCGGCGTCAGGCCCCGCTGCGCGGGTGGGTTGACCACGGCACCCGTGGCGGGGTCGAACTCCGAGCCGTGGCACGGGCACACGATGAGCTTGGCGCCGGGCGAGTACCCGACCGTGCAGCCGGCGTGCGGGCAGACCGCGTCGTACGCCACGAACTGGTCCTTGGTGAGCTGGAGCACGAGCCCGGGGTCACCGGTCGCCGGGTCCGTGAAGGTGGCGGCACCACCGACGGGCACCTGGCTCGCCAGGCCGATGCGCGTGCCCGCGGCAGCCGGCGCAGTGGTCGTCGTCGCCCCGGCCGGCGCAGTGGTCGAGGTGGTGCCCGCGCCGGTGCCCGGCCCGGTGGGCGTGGTGCCCGCGCCGCTGCTCGGCCCGGTGGGGGAGAGGGCGGACGCGCCACCCCCGCCGGGGCTCTGGACGCCGCCCACGGCCCGGCCCAGACCTGCGGCCGCCCCCGCGGCCACGGCGCCGATCACCGCGGACGCGGCCACGGCGGTCCCGCCGAGGACCAGGGTCCTCCGGTCCACCGCGTCCGGCCCGCGCTGCACGATGCTGCCCCGCTCGTCGACCAGGAAGGGGCAGCGGTGGACGTCGCAGGGCTGGCCCCCCCGTGCGGTGCACATGTCGTCCTCGTAATTGCCGCAGACCCGCTGCACCAGTTCGAAACGGACCGGGACGACGGTCGGCGGCCCGCTCTTGTTCTCGGCGGCCACCCGGGCGGCGATCACGGCGTCGAGGGACAGCACCCCGCCCGAGCCGGCCAGGAGGAGCGGGATCCAGGCGAACAGGAAGACGATGTCGGCACCGGTGTAGTAGGGCGAGGAGTGGAAGCTCACCGTCAGGAAGAGGGTGAGCGACAGCACCATGCCGCCCGCCGCGGCCACCCGGGTCCACAGACCGAGGAGTGCTCCCAAGCCGACGGCCAGCTCCGCCAGGGCAATGACGACGCCGATCGGCACGGCGAAGCGGAGGAGGTGTGCGAGCAGCAGGTGCAGCGGGCTGATCCTGATGGAGGCGACCAGCTGGGCCTGGATGCCGGACGGGCTGTTGGCGTTGAAGAAGTTCGGGTTGGCCAGCTTCTGCAATCCGGCGAAGCAGAACGTGAACCCGAGGAACGCCCGCAGGGGCAGCAGTGCCCATCCGGAGAGGGTGAACGGCCGCGGTGGCGGGGCGTCGAACCGCGTGCGCCGGCGACGGCGCGCTCCCTGTCTGCCCGTCCCGGCTGTCTGCGCATGCCCGGGCGTGCGGTTGGATGCCGGAGGTCGAGTCCCTTGTGCCATGCCAGCGATCTCCCGATCTCCCGATGTCCACGGTGCCCCGAGCAATCGGCGCTCAATACCTAGCACGGACCGGACCCGGCCTCGGTCATCCCCGGCCCGCCATGACGGGCGTGGATGGGATCTGGCTCTAGGCCCGCCCCACGGCGAGGATCTGCCACTCGCCCGGGACACCCTTGAGGTCGTGCCGGCCCCTGTCCTCGAAGGCGATGCCCGACCCCACGACGAGGTCGCGCACCGTGCCGGTGACGAGGACCTCGTCGGCGCCCGCCAGGGTGCTCACCCTCGACGCGATGTGGACCGCCAGCCCGCCGATGTCGTCACCGCGCAGCTCCACCTCGCCGACGTGCAACCCGGCCCGCAGCTGCAGGCCGCTCCGGCGCGCCGCCTCCACCATCGCCGCGGCGCAGCGCACCGCCTGCGCCGGTGAGGTGAAGCGGGCCAGGATCCCGTCGCCGGTCGTCTTGACGAGGACGCCGTCGTGGCGGGACAGGAGGCGGCCGACGTTGACGTCGGACTCGTCGAGCACGGCCCGCCACTGCCGGTCGCCCACCGCGGCGGCGCGCACCGTGGAGTCCACGATGTCGGTGAAGAGCACCGTGGCCAGCGTGCGGGTGGGCGCGTGCACGCCGCGGCCCCCGGTCACGAACTCCTCGATCTCGTCGACGATGGAGTCGAACTCGCCCGCCCAGGGCAACAGGTCCGGTCCCGGGAAGGTCACGAAGCGGGCGCCCGCGATGTGCTCGGCCAGGTAGCGCCCGTGCTCGCTGAGGTTGGCGTAGCTCTCCGTGCGCGCGATGACGAGCGTCGGGCACGAGATGTCGGGCAGGCACCGTCGCATGTCGGCCGAGAAGGTCACGAGGTTGAAGGCGATCGCGGTGGCGGGGCTGGCGCCGCGTCGGGCCGCGCGCTCCCACCATTCACGGAACCCGACGCGGTGGGCCAGGCTGGGCGCGAAGACCGCGATGTCCTGGGGGACGTCGCCCTCGACCAGCGGCACGTCGATGTCCGCCGCCGTGGCCGTGAGCTCGCTGGAGACGCCGAAGCCGTAGTCCTCCGCCTGGCCGACGCGCGCCGTTCCGTTCACGATGACCAGCGAGCTCACGCGTTCGGGGTGGACGGCCGCCAGCCACAGGGCCGGCAGGGCGCCTCCGGTGGACGCGAGCAGGACCGCCGTGGCGCAACCGGCCGCGTCCATGACGGCGAGGGCGTCGAGGCCCCATCCCTCGATGGAGGGCTGGGAGCCCGCCGGCAGCGGGTCCGACAACCCGAGCCCGCCGGTGTCGAAGCGGAGCAGGCGGGAGAACCCCACCACCCGCTCCGTGTAGTGGAGCCAGTTCGGCTCGTCGACGGCCTCGTCGATGGAGATCATCAGCCCGCTGCTGAGCTCGAGCACGTCCACCGGGGGGACCTGGCCCGCCCCGGGACGCGCCCCCCACACCTGGTAGCCGATGTGGATGTCGTCACGGAGCGCGTACTCGGTCAGTGGCGCGTCCATACGGGGTGCAGTCTGCCGTGCGGGACAGCCCGGCGGAGCGACCGGGAGGGGGCGCGGAGGGCGGCTGCGCTCAGCGCGCGCCGCGCACCAGGCGTCCGGGCAGCTCCCCGGTCCCGGCACCCTGCTCGAAGGTCACGGTGCCGGCCTTGATCGTGGCCACGTACCCCGACGCCTTCTGGAGCAGCCGGCGACCCCCCGCCGGCAGGTCGTCCGTCACATAGGGGGTGCCCAGTGAGAGCCCCTCGTAGTCGATGAGGTTGAAGTCGGCCAGCGCGCCGGGCTCCACCGTGCCCCGGTCCGACAGGCCGTAGAGGCGGGCCGTGTCGTGCGTCTGCTTCTTCACCACGTACTCGAGCGGCAGCGTCTCGCCGCGGCTGCGGTCGCGCGTCCAGTGGGTGAGCATGAAGGTGGGCATGGACGCGTCGCAGATCGTCCCGGTGTGGGCGCCGCCGTCAGCCAGCCCGAGCAGGCCCTGGGGGTGCAGCATCATCTCGCGCACGTGGTCGAGGTCGCCCGTGGCGAAATTGAGGATGGGGATGTACAGGAGCCCCTGGCCGCCGTCGCGGGCCATCTCGTCGTAGGCCACCTCGAGCGGTGACATCCCGCGCGCCGCGGCCAAACCGGCCAGCGAGCTCTCGGGGCCGGGCTCGTAGTCGGGCGGGTCCCCGAGCACGAACGTGCGGTGGTACGCCTTCTCCATCGCCTCGGCCTGGGCCGGCGACGACGGTGTCCATGCCACGATGGCGCGCCGCACCTCGGGGTCGGCGAGCGCCGCGCCGAGCTCGGGGGCCGACAGGCCGCGGGCGCGCAGCTCGCGGTAGGCCGGGAACTCGGCGAAGAGGCACAACGTCGTGTGGTGGCCCGAGAGGATGCCGGTCGGGCGCCCGGCGATCTGGGGGTACAGCTGTGCCCCCTCGGCGCAGGCGTCGAGGGACGCCGCCAGCTGCTTGCGCCACAGTTCCGGATCGTCGTCGTGCTGCAGCAGCACGTAGCTCACCGGCCGGCCCGTGGCGGCCGAGAGCCGGCGCATCCAGTCGACCTCCTGCCAGGCGTCCTGGAGCATCTCGCCGGCCGAGCCGAGTGGGGCCAGCTCGAAGACGCCGGTGCCCGCCTCGCCGAGCGCGGACCCGATGCCGAACAGCTCGTCCTCGGCGGCGTAGGTGCCCGGGACGAGCTCACCGTCGATGGCGCGGTGCCCCGTGGTGCGCGAGGTGGAGAAGCCAAGCGCACCGGCCCGCAGCGCCTGGAGCACGATGGCCCGCATGGCCTCGATGTCCTCGGCGCTGGCCGGCTCGTTGCGGGCGCCCCGCTCGCCCATGACGTAGGCCCGCACCGCGCCGTGGGGCACCTGGGTGCCCACGTCGACGGTCCAGCGCCGCCGTTCGAGCGCGTCGAGATACTCGGGGAAGGTCTCCCACTCCCAGGCGATCCCCTCGGCCAGTGCCGTGCCGGGGATGTCCTCGACCCCCTCCATGAGCCCGATCAGCCAGTCGTGGCGGTCGGGCCGGGCGGGGGCGAAGCCCACGCCGCAGTTGCCCATCACGAGCGTCGTGACCCCGTGCCACGACGACGGGGCGAGCTCGGAGTCCCACGTGACCTGCCCGTCGTAGTGCGTGTGCACGTCGACCCAGCCCGGGGTGACCAGGAGGCCGTCGGCGTCGATGGTCCGGGTGGCGCCGCCCTGGAGGTGCCCCACGTCGGTGATGCGGCCGGCGTCGACCGCGACGTCCGCGGTGCGCGCCGACGCGCCGGTCCCGTCGACGAGCGTCCCGCCCCTGATGATCAGCTCGTGCATGCCGTGCATCGTCTCACGCCGGCGGCGTGCTCGCCCGCCGGCGTGGCAGGCCGGTTCAGACCTTGGCTTTGCCCAGGATCCGGTTCATCTTGGTGCCGCAGACCGGGCACGTGCCCTGGGCGGCTCGGCGCCCGTTGGCCAGCTCGACTTCCTGGCCGTCGAACTCACGCTTCTCCCGGCACTTCACGCAGTATCCCTCGTAGTTAGCCATGGCAACTCCTCTGGTCGGTGATGGCCCTGGACGGCTGTCGAACGTAGCGGGGGGTTCACGCGAAATGGGGGATGGTCACACGACCGACACGGCCGGACGAGGGTACTGTCGGCCTCGTGAGCGGCAACCATGCAGGTCAGGACGGTGGATGGGGACAACAGGGGATGGAGGCGAGGGCCGCGCTGGCCGAGACCTGGGGTTCCCTGGCGGAGGCCTGCGACCAGCTGTCGGCCACCGAGTGGGCGCTGCCGACGGAGTGCCCGGGCTGGGACGTCAAGGACCAGCTCTCCCATCTGATCGGGATAGAGCGCTCCCTCCTGGGAGAGGCCGCACCGGAGTGGGACGGCCCGCCCGGGCCGCACGTGCGCAACGACGTGGCCGCCATGAACGAGCGCTGGGTCGCCGTCCGGCGGCCGCTGCCCGGCTCCCTCGTCCGCACCGAGTTCCTGGAGGTCACCCGCGCCCGCCTGGCCGAGCTGGAGCGGCGCAGCGACGACGAGTGGGCCGCCGTCGGATGGAGCCCGGTGGGCGAGGTGCCCTACGCGGTGTTCATGGAGGTGCGGGCCTTCGACAGCTGGGTCCACGAGCAGGATGCCCGGCGCGCCCTGGACCGCCCGGGTGGGAGCGGGAACCGGGCCTCGTGCCTCTCGCTCGACCGCGTGCAGGGCGCCATGCCGTTCGTCGTCGGCAAGCAGGCCGGCTGTCCCGAGGGCACCGCGATCCGCTTCGACGTCTCGGGACCCGGACGCGACGCGCGCGCCTTCACGATCGCAGTCGAGGGCGGACGGGCCCGTCCCGTCGGGGACGACGTCGACCCGGTGGTCAACCTCTCGCTGTCGAGCATCGACTTCACACGCCTCGGCTGCGGCCGGGCCTCGGCGGCACAGGTGGAGGCCGCAGGCGGGGTCGAGATGACCGGGGACGCGGCGGTCGGTCGCCGTGTCCTCGGCGCAATGAACTTCATGTTCTAGGCAGGGACGCCCCCGTGTCCCGTCCGGCGCCCGCGCTCGCCAGCGGGCCGGAGCGGCCGGGGAGGCGTCCGGTGCCCGGTAGAGTGATCGGCTCGTGATGCGTGCCACTGCAGAGCCACTGGAGGGGAACCTCGTCCGCCTGAGCGTGGAGATCGACGAACTCGAGTTCGACCGAGCCCTGGGCGACGTCGTGCGGTCGCTCGCCCAGCAGGTGCGCGTGCCGGGCTTCCGCCCCGGCAAGGTGCCGCGCAAGGTGCTCGAGGCCCGCATGGGCGGCGCCGGCGCGCTGCGCGCCGAGGCGCTGCGCGAGTCGCTGCCGGACTTCTACGCCCGCGCCGTCGTCGACACCGAGCTCGACCCGATCGCGCAGCCCGAGATCGACATCACCGGCGGCGAGGACGGCGGTGCCGTCTCCTTCGACGCCGTCGTGCAGGTGCGCCCGCTCGTCGCCATCCCCGGCTACGACGGTCTCCAGGTCACACTGCCCGGATTGGCGGTGAGCGAGGAGGACGTGCAGCGCCAGCTCGACCGGCTGCGCGAGAACGACGCGGAGCTCGACGTCGTGGAGCGCCCCGCCATCGACGGCGACCTGGTGACCATCGACCTCCACGGCAAGGACGCCACCGGCGCGGAGGTGGTGGGTGTCGACGACTTCCTCTACGAGGTCGGCTCCGCGTCGATCGTCTCCGAGCTCGATGCGGAGCTCCACGGCGCCAAGGCCGGCGCCATCCTCGCCTTCGACGCGCCGAACCCGAACACCCCCGAGGAGAACGTGGCCTTCCGGGTGCTCGTCAAGGAGGTCAAGGTCAAGAGGCTGCCCGAGGCGAACGACGAATGGGCGGCCGAGAGCTCCGAATTCTCGACGGTGGCCGAGCTGCGAGCCGACATTGCCGACCGCATCGGGCGCGTGAAGCTCATGCAGAGCCAGATGGCGCTGCGCCAGAAGACCATCGAGGCGGTGGCGGGGCTCGTCTCCGACGAGGACGTTCCCGAGGTCCTGGTGGACGCCGAGGTCAACGAGCGGCTGCACGACCTGCAGCACAGGCTGGAGGCCCAGAAGCTCGGCCTGGCCGAGTACTTCCAGGCCACGGGCACGTCACCCGACGAGCTGCTAGCGGCCGTGCGTGTGGACTCGCAGGCGGCCGTGAAGGCCGACCTGGCACTTCGCGCCCTGGTGGAGGCCGAGGAGCTTTCGCTCAGTGACGGCGAGCTCGATGCCGAAGTGGACAAGATGGCCGAGAGCATGGGGACCACCTCGGCCGAGCTGCGCCGGCAACTCGACACCGCCGGCCGGACCGGCGCGGTACGCTCGGAGCTGCGCAAGGGTAAGGCACTGGAGTGGCTGCTCGACCACGTGGAGCTCTTCGACGAAGAGGGGAACCCGATGTCACGGGACGACCTCCGAGCCGATGCGTCGAAGGACGGCGAGGCCGAGCAGAGCGAGGAGAACGAGTGACGATGCAGAATCCGGGGGACCGCATGAAGGCCTACAACTACCTGGTTCCCACCGTGATCGAGTCGTCCAACCGCGGTGAGCGCGCCTACGACCTCTACTCACGCCTGCTGCGGGAGCGGATCATCTTCCTCGGCACGCCGGTCGACGACGCGGTGGCGAACCTGATCTGCGCCCAGATGCTCTTCCTCGAGTCCGAGGAGCCCGACAAGGACATCCATCTCTACATCAACTCGCCCGGCGGTGAGATCACGGCGCTCTTCGCCATCTACGACACGCTCAAGTTCATCAAGGCCGACGTGTCCACCTTCTGCTTCGGTCAGGCGGCGTCGGCGGCGGCGGTGCTGCTGGCGGCCGGGGCCAAGGGCAAGCGCTTCGCGCTGCCGCACGCGCGGGTCCTGCTGCACCAGCCCTGGGGCGGCGTGGAGGGGCAGGCCAGCGACATCGAGCTGCAGGCCAAGGAGATCCTCCGCATGCGCGACCTGCTCTCGGGCATGCTCGCCGAGGACACGGGGCAGACGCAGGAGAAGGTCGCCCAGGACACCGACCGTGACTTCATCATGACGGCGGAGGAGGCGGTGACCTACGGCATCATCGACGAGGTCATCACGGCCCGCAACGTGGCCTCCCTCGAGGCCATCGGCGCCGCATAGGACCATCGGACAAGGGACGGGAGAAGCGATCTGGTGGCCAAGTTCGGTGAGGGTGGGGATCTCGTCAAGTGCAGCTTCTGCGGCAAGACGCAGAAGCAGGTCAAGAAGCTGATCGCCGGTCCGGGTGTCTACATCTGCGACGAGTGCATCGACCTGTGCAACGACATCATCGCCGAAGAGCGTGACGAGTCGGCCGAGCTGAGCTTCGAGGACCTGCCCAAGCCGCGCGAGATCTTCGACTTCCTCAACGACTACGTCGTCGGCCAGGAGTACGCCAAGAAGATCCTCTCTGTCGCCGTCTACAACCACTACAAGCGCGTGCAGGCGGGTCCGCCCACCGCCGAGGACGGCGTCGAGCTGGCCAAGTCGAACATCCTCCTGCTGGGCCCGACCGGGTGCGGCAAGACGCTGCTGGCCCAGACGCTGGCCCGCATGCTCAACGTGCCCTTCGCCATCGCGGACGCCACGGCCCTGACCGAGGCCGGGTACGTCGGCGAGGACGTCGAGAACATTCTGCTCAAGCTGATCCAGGCGGCCGACTACGACGTGAAGCGCGCCGAGACCGGCATCATCTACATCGACGAGATCGACAAGATCGCCCGCAAGAGCGAGAACCCCTCCATCACCCGGGACGTGTCGGGGGAGGGCGTGCAGCAGGCGCTGCTCAAGATCCTGGAGGGCACGACGGCATCGGTGCCGCCCCAGGGCGGGCGCAAGCACCCGCACCAGGAGTTCATCCAGATCGACACCACGAACATCCTGTTCATCTGCGGCGGGGCGTTCGCTGGGCTCGACCGGCTGATCGAGGGGCGCATCGGCAAGCGCGGCATCGGCTTCCGGGCCGAGGTGCACCGCAAGGACCGTGACGACGGCGAGATCCTGCGCCACGTGCTGCCCGAGGACCTCATCAAGTTCGGGCTCATCCCCGAATTCATCGGGCGGCTGCCCGTGGTCAGCGCCGTCTCACCGCTCTTCAAGGACGCGCTGGTGCAGATCCTCATCGAGCCGAAGAACGCGCTGACGCGGCAGTACGAGCGGGTGTTCGCGCTCGACAACGTGGAGCTGGAATTCACGCCCGACGCGCTCGAGGCGGTGGCCGAGCAGGCGCTCCTGCGCGGCACGGGCGCCCGCGGCCTGCGCGCCATCCTCGAAGAGGTGCTGCTGGACGTGATGTACGACCTGCCCAGCCGCACCGACGTGGGCAAGTGCGTGGTGGACCGCTCCGTCGTGCTCGACCGGGTGGCGCCGACGCTCGTGCCGCTCGGTGGCGCGCCGGTCAAGGCGACCCGCTCCCGCCGCGCCGCGTCCTGACCGAACCGGGACCGGAGCCGGTCGCCGTGGCGCAGCCGGTGCAGTCGCCCTTCGACGGGCTCGACGACGCGCTCGCATGGCTCGACGCCCACGTCGACTTCGAGGCGAACATGCCGCGGCGCCGTGCGCTGCCGACGCTCGACCGCGTGCGCGCCCTGACGGCGCTCCTCGGCGAGCCCCAGGACGACATCCCCTCCATCCACATCACCGGCACCAACGGCAAGGGGTCGACCTCGGCCATGGCCACCGCGCTCCTCTTGGCCAAGGGCCTGAGCGTCGGGACCTACACCAGCCCCAACCTGCACACGGTGGCGGAACGCCTGGCCCGCAACGGAGAGGCGATCGACGACGAGTCGCTGACGGCCGTCCTCACCGAGCTGGCGCTGCTGGAACCGCTGCTCGACGAGCACCCGACGCGCTTCGAGCTGCTGACCGCGGCCGCCCTGTCGTGGTTCGCCACCGAGGCGGTCGACAGCATGGTGATAGAGGTGGGGCTGGGTGGGACGTGGGACTGTACCAACGTGGTGCACGGCGACGTGGCGGTGCTCACCAACGTCAGCTTCGACCACACCGACGTCCTGGGTCCCACCCTCGAGGGGATCGCGGCGGACAAGGCGGGCATCATCGAGCCCGGCAGCCGGGTGGTGGTGGGGGGGATGGACCCCGAGCTGGTCGACATCGTGGTCGAGCGGGCCGAGGCGGTCGGTGCGGCCTCGGTGTGGATCGCGGGCCGCGACTTCGGCTGCGAGTCCAACCGGGTGGCCGTGGGGGGGCGTCTCGTCACGCTGTGGACACCGGGCGGGCGCTACGAGGACGTGCTGGTCCCTCTGCACGGCGCCCACCAGGGCGTCAACGCGTCCGTGGCCACCGCCGCGGTGGAGGCGTTCTTCGGCGACGCACTCACCCCCGAGGTGGTGGAGGAGGGGCTGGCCGCCGTGCGCGTGCCGGGGCGCCTGGAGGTCCTGGGCCGTCGGCCTTTGCTGCTGGTCGACGGCGCGCACAATGCAGCGGGCATGGCCGCGTTGGCGGACGCGCTCACGGAGGAGTTCGCGGTCGACGGGGCGTCCGTGGCCGTGGTGGGGATGCTCTCGGGTCGCGACCCTTCCGCCATGCTGGCGCCGCTCGCGTCCGCGGGCATCACGGCGGTCATCGCCTGCGAGCCCGAGTCGCCGCGCGCCATGCCGGTCGCCGCGGTCGCGGAAGCGGGACGCGCACTCGGACTGGCCGTCTACGAGGAGCCGGACGTGCGCGCCGCACTGCGGGTGGCGCGCGGGATGGTCGGGGCCGACGGGCTCGTCGTGGTCGCCGGATCGCTCTACGTCGTGGGCACGGCACGCGCCGACGCGCTCGCCTCGTCCGTTCCCTGGGAGGACGCGGGTCGCTGAGGACGGGCGGACCGCCCAGGTGCCGTTGTGTAGTGTCGACCCCTCGTGGACCGCACCCTTGTCATCGTGAAGCCCGACGGCGTCGAGCGTGGGCTCGCCGGCGAGATCGTCAGCCGCCTGGAGCGCAAGAACCTCCGCCTGGTCGCAGCCGAGCTCCGGACGATCACCAAGGAGGTGGCCGAAACCCACTACGCCGAGCACCGTGAGCGGCCGTTCTTCGGGGACCTGGTCACCTTCATCACGCGGTCGCCCTCGCTCGTCATGGTGGTCGAAGGCCCCGAGGACACCTACGCCGTGGTGCGTCTCATGATGGGCACCACGAATCCGGCGGAGGCGGCGCCAGGCACGATCCGCGGCGAATTCGGGATCGAGACGACCGAGAACCTCGTCCACGGGTCCGACTCGCACGAGTCCGCGGCGCGGGAGATCGCCCTCTTCTTCCCCGGTCTGGCGGCTTCGTAGGCCATCCCGGGCGGAGCCGGGAGGGCCGACCGGAATCCCAGGTCAGATGGGTGTAGCAGCCCGACCGCCTTGTGGACACCCCTCCAGTCCCGTAGCCTGTGGACGCACCACCACGGGCGCCACTGCCCGGCATCCGTCCAGAATTCCCTCGGGAGACTTCCAGCTATGGCCGAAAACCGCCTTTCCCTCCTTGGTCGTGACATGGCCGTCGACCTCGGTACCGCCAACACGCTGGTGTACGTCCGCGGCCGCGGCATCGTCCTGAACGAGCCTTCGGTCGTCGCCGTCGACATCAAGGACGGCCGACCACTGGCGGTGGGGGCGGAGGCCAAGCGGATGATCGGCCGCACGCCGTCGAACATCCAGGCCATCCGGCCCCTCAAGGACGGCGTCATCGCCGACTTCGAGATTTGCGAGAAGATGCTGCGCTACTTCATCCACCGGGTGCACCAGCGGCGTTTCGCCAAGCCGCGCATGGTCATCTGCGTGCCGTCGGGCATCACGGGCGTGGAGCGCCGCGCCGTCATGGAGGCGGCCGAGTATGCCGGCGCGCGCCGGGCCTACATCATCGAGGAGCCGATGGCCGCCGCCATCGGCGCCGGCCTCCCGGTGCACGAGCCGACGGGGAACATGGTGGTCGACATCGGCGGTGGGACGACGGAGGTCGCCGTCATCTCTCTCGGCGGCATCGTCACGAGCCAGTCGGTGCGCATCGGCGGCGACGAGCTCGACGAGGCCATCGTGTCGTTCGTCAAGAAGGAGTTCAGCCTCGCGCTGGGCGAGCGCACGGCGGAGGAGATCAAGATCACGCTGGGGTCGGCGTATCCGCTCGAGCAGGAGCTGCACGCCGAGATCCGCGGCCGCGACCTCGTCAGCGGTCTCCCCAAGACCATCGTCGTGTCCACCGAGGAGATCCGGCGGGCGATCGAGGAGCCGGTGTCCGCCATCATCGACGCCGTCAAGGTCACCCTCGACCGGACCCCGCCCGAGCTGGCGGCCGACATCATGGAGCAGGGGATCGTGCTCACCGGCGGCGGCGCCCTGCTGCACGGGCTGGAGTCGCGCCTGCAGCACGAGACCGGCATGCCCATCGTGGTGGCCCGGGACCCCTTGAACTGCGTGGCCATCGGCAGCGGCCAGTGCCTGGAAGAGTTCGAGGCGTTGAAGCGGGTGCTGATCACCACTTCCACGCGCTGACCGAGCGACCGGTTTCCTCTGGGTGGCCCGGTCCCGGCGGTCGCGCCGCACCCTCACGGTCATCATTCTCGTCGTCCTCTCGCTGTCCCTGATCTCCCTCGACCTCAACGGGCGGACGCACAGCGTCACCTCGGGGGTCAAGTCGGTGGCCAACGACGTCTACGCTCCGTTGCGCCAGGGCACCCTCGACATCATCAGCCCCATCGGCGACTTCTTCGCCGGCGCGTTCAACTACGGATCGGTGCAGGTCCAGAACGAGCAGCTGCAGCAGACGATCGGTCAGTTGCGGGCCGCTCAGGCCGAGCGCGGGTTCGAGGACAACCAGTTGCGCCAGCTGATGGCGCTGCAGAACCTGCCCTTCCTGCAGTCGCTGACGACCGTGACGGCGCAGACGATCGACGAGTACTCCTCCAACTTCACCGCCACCATCACGCTCGACAAGGGCCGTGCCGACGGGGTCGACGTCGGCTACCCCGTCGTCGGCGCGGGCGGCCTCGTGGGGCAGGTGATCCAGTCGTTCCACCACACGTCGGTCGTGCGCCTCATCACCGACGGCCAGTCCAAGGTCGGCGTCACGTTCGGGCCGGGCAACGAGTACACCGGCATCGTGGACGGCCAGGGGCCGTCCAGCTCCATGACCGCCGACCTCGTGCCGCCGCACACGCCGTTGTACAAGGGCGAGGTGATGTTCACGAGCAGCCTCGACGCGGCGGCGTTCCCACCCGGGATCCCCGTGGCCAGCGTGCGATCGTTCCACACCCCCGCGGGCGCCAGCCAGGAGACGATCGAGGTCGACCCCGAGGCCGACCTGGGCCAGCTGGCGTACCTCGACGTGGTGCAGTGGGTGCCCCCGACATGACCGGCCGGTCCATGGTCCGGGTCGCGCTGGTGATCTTCGTCGTGGTGATGGTGCAGCAGACCGTGATGATCGCGTTGCGCATCGGCGGCGCCCACCCTGACCTCCTGTGGCTGCTCCCCATCACCGCCGCCCTGCTCGACGGGCCCGAGACGGGCGCCATCGTGGGCTTCTGGGCCGGGCTGGCCTTCGACCTCGTGCTCCCCACCCCCTTCGGGCTGTCCGCCCTGGTGGGCTGCCTGCTCGGCTTCGTGACGGGTTCGCTGACGGCGGCCGTGGACCCGCGTGCGGCGTGGCTCAAGCCGGTGGCCGCGCTCGCGGGGAGCGTCGCAGCGGACATGCTGTTCGCCGTGCTCGGTGCGATTCTCGGTCAACAGCAGATGGTGCAGATCGACTTCCTGGCCGTCTGCCTGGTCGTGGGTGTCTCGAGCGTCGTGCTCGTGCTGCCCGTCAACCGCCTGATGCGGTGGGCTCTGGCCGGTGAGAACAACCGTCGCTCGCTCGTCTCTGCCGATGCCGGCAGCAGGGCCTGGTGAAGCGGACCCTCCGCCATCCGATCCGCGGCGATCGGCTCCACCCCAAGCCATCGACGCGGCCGGCGCGTGGCAGCTCCTGGCGCGCCGACGCCCGCCAGCCGCGCATGCGGCCGCGCAAGAGCGTCAACGTGGCGTCCATCGTGGGCTCCCCCGAGGAGGAGGAGTCCAGACCCAATCTCCGGCTGCGCGTCGTCGGGGTCATCGTGCTGCTGCTCTTCGGCGTCCTCGTGCTGCGGCTGTGGACGCTCCAGGTGGTGGAGGGCAAGAGCTACGCCGCCGCCGTCACGCGGAACCAGGTGCGGGTCGTGAGCATCGCCGCGCCGCGGGGCGAGATCGTCGACCGCAACGGGACGGTGCTGGTGTCGAACACGCCGCAGCAGGAGATCCTGCTCTCGCGCGCCGAGGCGGCACAGAACCCCCAGATCGTCGGCATGGTGGCTGCGCTCGTCGGGCAGACACCCAAGCAGGTCACCGCGTCCATCAACAACGACCAGTACAGCCCCTACGAGCCGGTGCCCGTCGCGGTCGGGGTCTCCAGCGCCACCGTGCAGTTCCTCCAGACCCACCAGTCGGAGTACCCGGGCGTCAGCGTGGAGACGGTGGCGCAGCGCACCTACCCGCAGGGCGGGACCACGGCCACCCACATCCTCGGCTACGTGGGCGACATCTCTTCGACCTACCTGGCCGCCCATCCCAACCAGGGCTACACCCAGGGCAGCCAGATCGGCGTGTCGGGCATCGAGGCGCAGTACGAGCCGTACCTCCGGGGCGTCGCCGGGCGACAGGCCCTCTCGGTCGACGCCAGCGGGACCGTCGTCGGCACCCTCAGCACCACGGCACCCCAGATCGGGGACACCGCGGTCCTCAACATCGACACGGGACTGCAGGAGGAGGTGGAGAACGACCTGCAGCAACAGATCCTGGCCGACCGCCACACGCCCGACCAGGTGGACGGGGGGCGTCTCCCGTCGGCGCCCAACGGGGCCGCCATCGTGATGAACCCCCAGAACGGCCAGGTGCTGGCCATGGCGTCGTACCCGACCTACGACCTGAACGAGTGGGTGGGGGGCATCTCGTCGGCCAACTACACCGCGCTGTCGGCGTCGGGCGCGGAGAACAACTACGCCATCGAGGGCCAGTACACACCGGGTTCGACGTTCAAGCTCGTCACGGCCACCGCCGCGCTCCAGGACGGATTGATCACCCCCACCACCCCCTACGACGACACCGGCACCTTCCACATCGCCGGCTGCCCCGCTCCCGGGGTCAACAACGACACCGGGTGCATCCTGCACGACGACCCGGGCGACAGCGGTGGCACCTACAACGTCACCGGCGCGCTGACCGTGTCGAGCGACTCCTTCTTCTACAACCTGGGCCAGATGTTCTGGACGGACCGGGGACAGTTCGGGGACACACCCGTTCAGAACGAGGCGACGCAGTACGGCGAGGGGACCATCACCGGCATCGACCTTCCCGGGGAGGCCCAGGGGCGCGTCGACAGCTACCTCCTACGAGCCAAGCTGCACTCCGAGGCGCCCAAGGCGTTCCCCTACGCGGCCTCGTGGTTCACCGGTGACAACATCGAGATGGCGTTCGGACAGGGCGAGACCGTGCTCACCCCGATCGAACAGGCGGTGGCCTACTCGACCTTTGCCAACGGAGGCACCCGGTACGCGCCCCAGGTCGCCTCCGAGATCGTGGACCCGGTGACGGGCAAGGTCGTCAAGAAATTGACCCCGCAGGTGACCGGGCACGTGGCCATCTCCCCGGCGAACTACGCGGCGATGCTGGCGGGCTTCGAGGGCGTGGTCTCCAGTCCGCACGGCACGGCCTACGCGGACTTCCAGGGCTTCCCCGCCTCGTGGAACCTGGCCGGCAAGACGGGTACCGCCTCGAACCAGTCGGGTGAGGAGCCCAACAGCTGGTTCGTCGCCTTCGGCCCCAACCCCAACCCGCAGTACGTCGTGCTCGCCGTGATCGACCAGGGCGGCTACGGCGCCCAGGCAGCGGCGCCGCTGGTGCGCAACATCTTCAACTACATCCTCGCCAACCCGATCAGCACCACGGTCAAGACGCCGACGCCGGCCAGCCCGCCCAGCCTGACCGCGCCAGTGACCAACGCGCCGTTCGGGACGCCGACCACCACCACCACGACGACCCGGCCGGCCGCGGGCACGACGGGGACGGCCGCCAGCACGACGACGAGCACGACGACGGGCGGGGGATGAGCGTCCCGTAGGGTTGTGGCCCATGGAGACCCTCTGGCCGACGATCGAGCGCCTCCTGCCCACGGTGACCAAGCCGGCCCGCTACATCGGCGGCGAGCAGGGCGCGGTGTACCCCGAGCACGGCCCGGGCAAGGTGGCGTGGCTCCTGCTCTACCCCGACACCTACGAGATCGGCCTGCCCAACCAGGGCCTCCAGATCCTCTACGAGATCCTCAACGAGCGGCCCGACGCGGTGGCGGAACGCTCCTACGCACCCTGGGTCGACATGGAGGCGGCCATGCGCGCCGCCGGTGTGCCCCTCTTCAGCGTGGAGCAGCACCTGCCCGCGGCGGCCTTCGACGTGCTGGCCTTCAACCTGTCGGCCGAGCTCGTCTACACCAACCTCGTGAACCTGATCGACCTGGCCGGCCTTCCACTGCATGCGGTAGAGCGGTCCGGAGACGACGCCCTCGTCGTGGCGGGCGGCCATTGCGCGTACAACCCCGAACCACTGGCCGATTTCGTCGACGCCTTCGTGCTCGGTGACGGGGAGGAGGCCGTGGGCGAGGTCAACGAGGTGATGGCCGCCTGGCTGGAGGGGTCGCCCGCGGTGCAGCGGGACCGCGGCGCGCTGTGGCGGTCGCTGGCCCAGCTCGAGGGCGTCTACGTCCCGGCGCTCTACGCGCCCTCCTACGTGGACGGGCGGCTCGTGTCCACGGAGCCGGTCGACGCGGGGGTACCGGCGGAGGTGACGAAGCGGACGGTGGCCGACCTGGCCGACTGGCCCTACCCCTCGCGCCAGCTGGTGCCGCTGACCGAGGTCGTCCACGACCGCCTCAACGTCGAAGTGTTCCGGGGCTGCACGCGGGGGTGCCGTTTCTGCCAGGCCGGCATGATCACCCGGCCGGTACGCGAGCGGCCGGCCGAGCAGGTCCGCGCACTGGTGCGCAACGGCCTGGAGCGCACCGGCTACGACGAGGTGACCCTGACGTCGCTCTCCACGGCGGACTTCTCGGACATCGAGGACACCGTGCGCGACATCGTCGACGATCCCGTGCACGGCGGACGGGTCTCGGTCAGCCTCCCGTCCCTGCGGGTGGACGCCTTCACCGTGGGCACCGCGGCGCAGATCCAGAAGGTGCGCCGCACGGGCCTGACCTTCGCTCCCGAGGGCGGGACGTGGCGGATGCGCACGGTCATCAACAAGCTCATCACCGAGGAGGATCTCTACGGCGCGGTCGACGCCGCCTTCAGCCAGGGCTGGCGGCGGATCAAGCTCTACTTCCTCATCGGGCTCCCCACCGAGCGCGACGAGGACGTGCTCGGCATCGCGGAGCTGGGTGCACGGTGCGTCGAGATCGGGCGTCGTCACCAGAAGTCGGTGACGGTCGTGGCCTCGGTGGGCGGGTTCGTGCCCAAGCCCCACACGCCCTTCCAGTGGTTCGGGCAGGACACCGTGGCCGAGCTCGAGCGCAAGGTGGCGCTCCTGCGCGAGGCGGCCCGGCGCTCCCGGGGCCTCACGATCCGCTGGCACGAGCCGTCCGCCTCGGTCGCCGAGGGGCTGGCCAGCCGGGGTGACCGGCGCATGGGTGCGGTGATCGAGCGCGTCTGGCGGGCCGGCGGCACGTTCCAGGAATGGTCGGAGCGCTTCGACCTCTCGCTGTGGGAGGCGGCGCTGGCCGCCGAGGGCCTGAGCGTCGACGAGGTGTGCCATCGCGAGCGGGGCGCCGACGAGGCCCTGCCCTGGGACCACATCTCGGCGGGGTTGCACCGCGACTTCCTCTGGGGTGACTGGCAGGATGCGCTGGCACGGGTGGCCGTCGAGGATTGCCGCTGGACGCCCTGCTACGACTGCGGGGCCTGCACCGGCTTCGGCCTCGAACACGTGGTGGCCTCGCCGGTCCCGCCGGCGGGGGGCAGCCAGGGCACGGGCCAGGACCTCAGCGTCGGGGACCGCATCCCCGTCCGCCTGGTCGGCCGTGCCTCCTGAGGCCCCCGTACCGGGAGCACCGCGCCGCCTCCGCCTGCGCTTCACCAAGGCGGGGAAGATCCGCTTCACGAGCCACCGGGACGTGGCCCGCATGTGGGAACGAGCCTTGCGGCGCAGCCGGCTGCCCGTGGCCTACTCGCAGGGTTTCGTGCCCCACCCCCTGGTGAGCTTCGGGTTGGCCCTGCCCACGGGCTGCGAGTCCCTCGGCGAGTACCTCGACGTGCGCCTCGGGCCCGTCGAGTCCGGTGAGATCCCGGTGCCCGAGTTGCCCGGAGCCCTGAGCGTGTTGCTGCCCGAGGGGATCGATGTCGAGGCGGCCGCCCTGGTCGGTGAAGCCGAGGGTTCGCTCCAGCAGGAGGTAGCATCGTGCGATTGGGAGCTGGAGGTGCTCGGAGTGCCAGGTGAGGAGCTGCAGGAGCGGGTCGAGAAGGTGCTCGCTGCCCCCATTCTGGCTGTCCGGCGGGAGCGGAAGGGTCGTCAGGCCGAAGACGACATCCGCCCGGCAATCCTGGCACTGTCCGTGACCAGCCCCAACGGTGATCTCCGAGCGGAGTTGGCCACGCACCCGCGTGGCGTCCGTCCGGCCGACCTGGTCACGTCGCTCGGCACCGACGCGGTGCTCGGGCGGGCCTGTCGAACGCATCAATGGATCGAACGCGACGGCGGACGGTTCGAGCCCCTCTCCGTGAGCGGGCCCGGGACCGGCGCGGACGCGACACAGTACGCGAGGAGGGCTTTCCCTCATGTCCGAGACGGAATTCAGCCAGACCCCGGAGGGTCCCCCCCGGGAGGCGTCGGGAGGCACTAGCCCCCCGGACGACCCGCGCCCAGCGCCCCAGCGACCGAAGCCGAAGATCGGGGACACGCGGCCGGCACCCGCCGCGCCGCCGGCGGCGGCTGCCCCCGTGGTTCCGCTGGTGCGGCCGGGGCCCACGGCGACGCAGGAGGCGGAAACCGGTGAGGACGCTCCGACGGGCGTCGCCGCTCCGGAGAGCCTCGACGGGAGCGCCAAGCGGGCGCGCAGCAGGCGCCGCCCGGCTGCACGGGAGCGCCGCTCCAAGCAGGTGGGCCGGTACCTGGTCTGCGTGCACGTGCAGCCCCACATGACCCAGATCGCCATGCTCGAGGGTCGGACCCTGGTGGAGCACTACGTGTCCCGGGCGGCCGACGACACGAGCCAGATCGACGGCAACGTGTACCGGGGGCGGGTGCAGAACGTGCTGCCCGGCATGGAGGCTGCCTTCGTCGACATCGGCATCCCGAAGAACGCCGTCCTGTACCGGGGTGACGTGCGTTACGACCGCGACGACATCGAGGGCGGGGCGTCGTCGCAGCAGCCCCGGATCGAGGACGTGCTCAAGGCGGGACAGAGCATTCTGTGCCAGGTGACCAAGAACCCCATCGGGGCCAAGGGCGCACGCCTCACCCAGGAGGTCTCGCTGCCGGGGCGCTTCGCCGTCCTCGTCCCGAACTCCAGCGCGTTCGGCATCTCCAAGCGCCTGGGCGACACCGAGCGGCGGCGGCTCCGCCGCATCATCGACGAGGTGAAGCCGGCCGGCCACGGCATGATCGTGCGCACCGCGGCCGAGGGAGTCTCGGCCGACGAGCTGCAGCGCGACGTGACCACCCTGCTTGAGCAGTGGAACTCGATAGCAGCCGAGGCCAAGAAGTCCGACGCCCCCGGCCTCCTCTACCGGGAGCCCGAGCTGTCGGTGCGGATCCTGCGCGAGGAGCTCAACGCGGAGTACAGGGGCGTCGTGATCGACGACCTGGAGCTGTTCGAGCAGGTGCGGGACTACGTGCGGGCGGTGAGCCCCGAGCTCTCGGACCGGGTCGAGTACTACGACCCCGAGGTCGAGGGCCTCCCGATCTTCGAGCGCTACCACGTGCACGAGCAGCTCCACAAGGCGCTCGACCGCAAGGTATGGCTCCCCTCGGGGGGCTCGCTCATCATCGAGCGCACCGAGGCGCTGACGGTCATTGACGTCAACACGGGGAAGAACGTCGGCAAGACGAACCTGGAGGAGACGGTCTTCCGCAACAACCTGGAGGCGGCCGAGGAGGTCGCCCACCAGCTGCGGCTGCGGGACATCGGCGGCATCATCGTCATCGACTTCATCGACATGGAGATCCGCGAGAACCGGGACCGGGTGGCGTCCGCGCTGCGCAACGCCCTGGCCCGGGACAAGACCCGGACCCAGGTCTTCGACATTTCCGAGCTGGGACTGGTCGAGATGACCCGCAAGCGGGTCTCGGAAGGCCTGCTCGAGACCCTTTCGACCGAGTGTGCCGTCTGCGGGGGCAGGGGTGTGACCCTCGACGATTCGGTCCTGCGCTAGGATCTCCCCTTCATGTATGCCGTCATCAGGTCCGGAGGAAAGCAGGAGCGCGTCGCGGAGGGCCAGCGCGTCCGCGTGGAGCTGCTCGGCCAGCCCATCGGCACCGAGGTGTCGCTGGAGCCCGTCCTCGTGGTCGACGGCGCGACCGTACTGGCCACGCCGGCGCAGCTGGAGGGTGCCTCGGTCACGGCCAAGGTCGTGGGCTCGGAGCTGGGCCCCAAGATCAACGCCATGACCTACAAGTCCAAGTCCAACCAGCGCCGCCGGTGGGGTCACCGCCAGCACTACGCGACGCTGGAGATCACCGCGATCACAGCGGCCGGCTGAGGCCGAGGGAATCCGAGGAGTCCGACATGTCGAAGACCAAGGGCGGCGGGTCGACCCGCAACGGCCGCGACTCGCAGGCGCAGCGCCTGGGGGTCAAGGAGTTCGACGGCACCACGGTGACCGCCGGCTCCATCCTGGTGCGCCAGCGCGGCACCAAGTTCCACCCCGGCGCCAACGTCGGGCGGGGCGGCGACGACACGCTGTTCGCCATGGCGGACGGAGTGGTGAAGTTCGGCGAGCGCCGCGGGCGCAAGCAGATCAGCGTCGTCTCGGGCGACTGACCGAGACGCGCCCCGAGGGCGCGGCTCCCCTTCTTGGCGTCGGTGGTCACGCGTGTGTCACGCAACCGGGTCTCCGACGCGATCCCGATCACGCGGAGCTGAGCCGCCGGGCCTTCAACGGGGTCGCTGGTGCAACTCGATCCCGTTGCCCCACGGGTCGCTGGTGAAGGCCTGCCGGCGGCCGGTCTCACCCACCGGGACGGGGTCCGTCACCTCGAGGCCCCGTCCCCGGAGCTCGGGCACGATCACGTCGAGGTCGTCGTAGACGAGGGCGAAATGCTGGCCCACGTTGGGGGGCGCCGGGAGCTCGATGAGGTGCACCTGCTGTCCGTTGGCGGTGTCCAGCCAGGCCCCGGCGAACCCGAAGTCGGGCCGGGTGAAATTCTGGACGAGCCCCATCGTCTCGGTGTAGAACGCGATCGCTCCCGGCACGTCGGGGACGTTGATCGCCACGTGGTCGACGCCGGCGGGTGCAGTGGTCACGGGAGTGACCTTACGACGTGGCGGACGATCTCGGCCACGGTGGGGGCGGCGGCGTCGCCGACGGCCCCGATGCCGGCGATGTCGGTGGTGACGGAGCTGGTGGCGGCCGCGTTGGTGACCACGGCCAGGCCGAGGACCTCGGCCCCGGCCCGGCGGGCGGCGATCGTCTCGATCGCCATCGACATGCCGACCACGTCCGCTCCCGCCGTCCGCAGCATGGCGATCTCGGCCGGTGTCTCGAACTGGGGCCCGAGCACCTGGGCGTAGACGCCAGGGCGGGGGGAGAGCCCGGGCGCCACCGAAGCCGGAACGGCAAGAGCCAGCCGGGACAGCGACGGCGCGTAGGCGCCGACCATGTCGACGAAGTCGGGGCCGCGCAGCGGGCTGCACCCCGTGAGGTTCAGCTGGTCCTCCACGACCATGATCGCTCCCGTGGCCAGGTCCGGGCGCACGCCGCCGACGGCGGCGGTCAGGATGACGGTGCCGCAGCCGGCCGCAACGCCGGTGCGCAGGGGATGGACGGCCTCCTCCGGCTGCAGGCCCTCGTACAGGTGGCAGCGGCCCCCGAAGATCAGGACGCGCTTTCCCGCCAGGTCGACCGACCAGCCCTGGGCCCGGTGCCCCGCGGCGGTGTAGCGGGGGAAGAACGGCAGGGTGTCGAGAGGAAGCGAGGGGCCTCCGGCGCCCAGGATCTCGCCCACGCCGGCGAGACCGCTGCCCAGCACGACCAGGACGTCGTGACGGTCGGTGCCGGTGCGACGGGCCAGCTCGTGGGCGCTGCGGGCGGCACGCTCGGCCGCATCGTCCATTCAGGCATGGTAGGCGGCCTGCGGCCGCCCGCCACGTACCATGGCGTCAATGTCGACCACTGCCGTTCCCGCCCCGGTGTCGCTCCACCCGCTGTCGCCGCTGACGGGTGACGAGATGATGGCGGCCCGCCAGATCGTCTTCGACAGTGGCCGGGCCGCCGTGGCGGACGACGCCCTCCGATTCGCCTACGTGGCCCTGTGCGATCCACCCAAGGAGGTCGTGCGGGCGGTCGACCGGGGGGAGCCGGGGGCCGCCGCCCGCATCGACCGCCAGGTGCGCATGGTGCTGTTGCAGGGCCCCGAGGCCGACGTGGTCGAGGCGGTCGTCTCGGTCACCCGGGGAGAGGTGGTGCGCTGGGAGGTGGTCGAGGACGTCCGCCCGCCGTTGCAGATGGGAGAGGCCTACGCCGCGCTGCTCGCGCTGGCCGGGTGCGAGGAATGGAACGCCGCGCTCGACCGCCGCGGCGTGGTGGACCGGTCGCTCGTCCAGGTCGACCCGTGGCCCGCAGGGACCTTCGGGCTCGAGCACGAGAAGGGGCGTCGGATCACCAAGTGCCTGGCCTACCTGCGCGAGTCGGCCGACGACAATGGCTATGCCCGTCCGCTCGAGGGGCTGCTGGCCATCGTCGACATGGGGCGGGGCGAGGTGCTCGAGGTGCTCGACTACGGCACCGTCCCCGTGCCCCCGACGTCGGGCAGCTACTACCCCGAGGACAACGGGCCGCTGCGCACCGATCTCAAGCCGCTCAGCATCACCCAGCCCGAAGGCCCGAGCTTCGTGGTGGACGGCAATCTCGTGCGGTGGCAGAAGTGGTCGCTGCGGGTGGGCATGGACCCGCTCGAGGGTCTCGTCCTCTCGACCATCGGCTACCAGGACGGCGGCAAGGTGCGTCCGCTCGTCTACCGCGCGTCCGTCAGCGAGATGGTGGTGCCCTACGGGCACCCCAGTCCGATGCACCGGTGGAAGAGCGCGTTCGACGCGGGTGAATGGGGGCTCGGACGCATGGCCAATTCGCTGACCCTCGGCTGCGACTGCCTTGGTGAGATCCACTACTTCGACGACGTCTTCGCGGACGAGCGGGGCAAGCCGCACGCCAAGGCGAACGCCATCTGCATGCACGAGGAGGACTACTCCATTCTGTGGAAGCACGTCGACATGGTCTCGGGCCGCACCGAGGTGCGCCGGTCGCGCCGGCTGGTCGTCAGCTCCATCGCCACCGTCGGCAACTACGAGTACGGGTTCTACTGGTACTTCTATCTGGACGGCACGATGCAGCTCGAGGTGAAGCTCAGCGGGATCATGTCGACCATGGCCGTGGAGGGCGGCGATCCCGGGGACCACGCGCGCATGGTGGCGCCGGGGCTGGCGGCGCCGTACCACCAGCACCTGTTCAACGTCCGGCTCGACATCGAGATCGACGGGCCCGACAACACCGTCTACGAGGTCGACGCGGTACCCTCGCCCCCCGGCGAAGCGAACCCGGTCGGCAGTGCCTTCGGCACGACGACCACACTGCTCGAGACCGAGCTGGCGGCCAGGCGCAACGCGGATCCGTCCCGCTCGCGTACGTGGCGCATCGCCAACCGCAGCCGGCGCAACGGGCTGAACCAGCCCACGGCGTACAAGCTCCTGCCGGCCGCCACGCCGACGCTGCTCGCCGCGCCCGAGTCGAGCATCGGCCGGCGGGCCGCCTTCGCGGCGCACAACCTGTGGGTGACCCCTTTCTCGCCCGACGAGCGGCATGCGGCAGGCGACTATCCCAACCAGCACGCGGGCGGCGCGGGTCTCCCGGCGTGGACCGCCCAGGACCGGGACCTCGTCGACACCGACATCGTCCTCTGGCACACCTTCGGGATCACCCACATCCCGCGGCCCGAGGACTGGCCGGTCATGCCGGTGGAGTACACCGGTTTCTCGCTCGTCCCCTTCGGGTTCTTCGACCGCAACCCCGCCCTCGACGTGCCCCCGTCGTCCGACGGGGACCATTGCCATGCCTGAACCCGGCGCGCGCACGCCGCAGGAGTACCACCCGCCCGTCGAGGAGTACCTCGAGACCATCCTCGCCCTGGGGGAGGAGGGTGTGCCCGTGATCCAGGCCCGCATCGCGGAGCGCCTGGGTCGCTCCGCCCCGTCGGTGTCGGAGATGCTCGACCGGCTCACCGAGGAGGGGTACGTGACCCGGGAGGGGAGACGGCTCTCGCTCACCGAGAGCGGGCGCGCGCTGGCCGAGAAGGTGGTCCGCAAGCACCGCCTGGCCGAGCGGCTGCTCGTCGACGTCATCGGGCTCGAGTGGCACAAGGTGCACCGTGAGGCGGGGCGGTGGGAGCACGTGATCTCCGACGACGTCGAAGCCCGGCTGGTCGAGCTGCTGGGTGACCCGGCCACCTGCCCGCACGGCAACCCGATCCCGGGGTCGCATTCAGCGGAACCGGCGGCCCCGACCCGACCCCTGGCCGAGGTGGGCGCGGGGGAGCGGGTGCGACTGGTGCGCATCAGCGAGGAGGTCGAGCTCAATCTGGGCTCGCTGACGCTGCTCGACGAGGGCGGCTTCATCCCCGGCGTCGTCGCCCTCATCGGGGGTCGCGACCCGGACGGCAACGTCGAGGTCACGGTCGAGGGTGGCTCGGAGGCGATCCACGTCTCGAACGATCTGTCGGGCCGCCTGTTCGTCGGCGCGCCATGACGCTGCGGCTGGTGGCCGACGCCGTCTTCACCGTCGACGCCGGGGACACCATGCTGCTCCCGGGTGCGGTCGAATTCGAGGACGGGCTGATCACATGGGTCGGTGACCCCTGGCAGGTGCCGGCGGCCGTGGGGACGGAGGTGCGTCAGCTCGGCGGCCTGCTGATGCCCGGCCTCGTGAATTGCCACGGTCACTCCCCGATGACCCTGGTGCGCAGCGCGGGGGACGGGCTGCCCCTGGACCGCTGGCTGAGCGAGACCGTCTGGCCGCGTGAGGCGCTGCTCGAGGACGACGACGTGTACTGGGGCATGGCACTCGGCGCGGCCGAGCTGCTCTGCAACGGCGTCACGACCACGTGCGAGCAGTACCGCCATCCCGGCGCGGTCACCGAGGCCGTGATCGACTCGGGGATCCGGGCCGTGTACACGCCGGGGATCTTCGACGTGCCCGGGGCACCCGGGAACGGGTGGGAGGATCTCCTCGGGGAGGCGTGCCGGCTGTTCGACGCGATGGAGGGCAGGGAGGGCCGGCTGCACCTGGGCTTCGGGCCCCATGCCGTCTACACGGTGCCGCGTGAGGGGCTGCGCGAGATTGCAGGAGAAGCGCAACGGCGCGACGCGCTGATGCAGATCCACCTCTCGGAGACGGTGTCCGAGTGCGAGCAGGTGCGCGAACGCTACAGAATGAGCGCGCCCGCCGTGCTGGAGTCCGAGGGAGCCCTCGACGGCCGCGTCCTGGCGGCCCACTCGGTGTGGCTCGACGAGGCAGACCTGGCGATCCTGGCCGGCCACGACGTGGCAGTGGCGCACTGCCCGGGCTCCAACGGGAAGCTGGGGGCGGGCATCGCGCCGCTGCGCGCGCTGCTCGACCGGGGGGTGCGGGTCGGCATCGGCACCGACGGACCCGCCTCCAACGACGACCTGCACCTGTGGGACGAGATGCGGCTCGCGGCCCTGTTGGCGCGCGCCACCGCGACCGATCCGGGTGCGGTGACCTCGGCCGGGGCGCTGCGCCTCGCCACCAGGGGTGGTGGCGAGGCATTGGGCCTCCCGGTGGGCTCGCTCGAGGTGGGCCGGCCGGCAGACCTGATCCACCTGCGCACCGACGACGCGCGGTTCACACCCTCCGTCACCGACGCCGAGCTCCTCGGTCACCTCGTCTGGGCAGGGGCGGGGTACCTGGTGACCGACGTCTGGGTCGGCGGGGTCGGCGTCGTCGAGGGGGGCCGGTGCACCCGGATCGACGGTGAGCAGGCCCGGGCCGAGGTCGGGCAGCGCGCCCGCCGTCTGCTCGGCTCTTAGGCTCTCCCCCTATGCCCGGATTCGTCGACCAGGCCCAGCTGCACGCGCGCGCCGGCGACGGGGGAGCCGGGGCAGTGTCGTGGCGCCGCGAGGCCCACGTGGACCGCGGTGGGCCCGACGGGGGCGACGGAGGCCACGGCGGTGACGTGTGGCTGGTGGCGTCGGTGAACGAGTCGTCGCTGTTGGGCTTCCGCGACCATCCGTTCCGGCGCGCCACCGACGGCGTGCACGGCTCGGGTTCCAAGCGGCACGGCGCCCGCGGCAAGGACCTGGAGGTGCCAGTACCCGTGGGCACCGTCGTGCGCGACCGGGACGGTGTGGTGGTCTGCGATCTGGCGACCGAGGGTGCCCGGTTCATGGTGGCCGAGGGGGGCCAGGGGGGGCGGGGCAACGCTCGCTTCCTGTCCAACAAGCGGCGGGCTCCCGCCTTCGCCGAGCAGGGGGAGAAGGGACAGGAGTTCTGGCTCGACATGGAGCTCAAGCTGATGGCCGACGTTGCGCTGGTCGGCTTCCCCAACGCGGGCAAGTCCACGCTGATCTCGACCGTGTCGGCCGCCAAGCCGAAGATCGCGGACTACCCGTTCACCACCCTGGAGCCGCACCTGGGCGTGGTCCGGGTGGGCGGGGTGCGCGATGGCACCGTGTTCGTCATGGCCGACATCCCCGGGCTGGTCGAGGGCGCGGCCGGGGGCAAGGGCCTGGGGCACCAGTTCCTGCGCCACATCGAGAGGGCGCGGGTGCTGGTGGTGCTGCTCGACCTCGCCGCGCCCGCGCTCGGGGGCGACGCGCCGTCGACGCAACTGCGCATTTTGCTCTCCGAGCTCGGTTCCTACCGTCCCGAGCTGCTCGACCGCCCGCGCGTGGTGGTGGGCAGCAAGGCCGATGTCGCGTCCGACGACGAGGGTGTGAGCGACCTGGTGCTCTCGGCGGCGACCGGCGAGGGCGTCGGCGTTCTGGTCGAGCGCCTCGCGGGCATCGTGCAGGAGATGCGGGCCGAGGAGGCCTCGGTGGCCTCGAGCGAGATCGTCGTGCATCGGCCCGTGCCCGAGGGCGTGGACGTCCGGCGCTCCGGTGACGGCGCCTGGGTGGTGGTCGGCCGGGTCGCCGAGCGTGCGGTCGCGCTGTCGGACCTCAACGACGTGGGCGCGCAAGCCGAGGCGGTGCGCCGGCTGCGGCGGCTCGGGGTCGATCGCGCCCTGGCCCGGGCGGGCGTGCGCGACGGCGACGAGGTGACGGTCGGCACCATGACCTTCACCTGGGGGGAGGATTCGTGATCGCCGTCGTCAAGGTGGGCTCCTCGTCGGTCACGGAGGAGACGGTGACCAGGTTGTGCGACGAGGTCGCCGCGGCGCGCGTCGCCGGTCACACCGTGGTGGTGGTCACCTCCGGCGCCATCGCCGCCGGCTGGGCGGCGCTCGGGCGCGGGGAGCAGCGGCCGTCGGACCCGGCGGTCCTCCAGGCGGTCTCCGCCGTGGGCCAACACCGCCTCATGCGCCTGTGGCAGGACGGTCTCGACACCCATGGGCTGCTGGCGGGCCAGGTGCTCCTGGCGCCGCTCGACTTCGTGCACCGCACCCAGTACCTGCACGCGCGCGGGACGCTGCGCCACCTGGTCGACCTCGGCGTGGTCCCCGTCGTCAACGAGAACGACGCCGTGGCGGACGAGGAGATCCGCTTCGGCGACAACGACCGCCTGGCCGCACTCGTGGCGCACCTTGTCGGCGCGGAGCTGCTCGTGCTGCTCACCGACACGCCGGGCCTGCTGACCGCCGATCCCCGCCGGGACACCGAGGCGTCGCTCATTGAGGAGGTCGTCGAGATCGACCACCAGCTGGAGCGTCTGGCGGGCGGGCCCGGCAGCACGCTCGGCAGCGGCGGCATGGCCTCGAAGCTGGCCGCGGCCAAGATCGCCACCTGGTCGGGCGTGCAGACGGTGATCGCGGACGCGGGGCGCCCGGGCGTGCTCGCCGCCGCGCTGGCCGGGGAGTCAGGGGTCGGGACGGTGTTCCGGGCCCGGAAAGCCCGGCTCTCGGCGCGCAAGCTGTGGATCGCCTTCGCCCTGGGCTCCTCGGGGAGCCTCACGGTCGACGAGGGGGCCCGGACGGCGCTGACCGAGCGTGGGCGCTCGCTCCTGGCCGCGGGTGTCATTGCGGTCAGCGGCAGCTTCCGGCCCGAGGACGCCGTCGAGATCGCCGGGCCCGACGGGAGGGTCTTCGCCAAGGGCCTGGTCCGGCTCCACGCGGAGCGGTCGGGGGAGTGGATGGGAGGGCGCAGCCAGGTCGTCGTCCACCGGGACGACCTGGTCCTTGTAACCTGACCCGATGACCTCGCCTGCATTGGAGCAGCTCGCGGGCCGCGTCCACGCAGCGGCGCGAGTGGTGGCGCGGTCGCCCAGCTCCGTCCGTGACGACGCACTGCGCCTGGCGGCCGACCTCCTGGAGGACGAGCGGTCCTCGCTGGTGGCGGCCAACAGGGCCGACCTGGAGCGGGCAGAGGCGGCCGGCATGACCGAGGCGGCCCGGGACCGGCTGCGCCTGAGCAAGGACCGGGTACGGGGCATGGCGCGCGGCCTGCGCAAGGTGGCGGCGTTGCCGGACCCGGTGGGGGAGGTCACCGAGGGATGGGTGCGACCCAACGGTCTGCGAGTGACGCGGGTGCGGGTACCGCTCGGAGTGGTCGGCGTGATCTACGAGAACCGGCCCAACGTCACGAGTGATGCTGCCGGCCTGTGCCTCAAGGCGGGGAACGCGGCGTTCCTGCGCGGCTCGTCCTCCGCCATCGAATCCAACCGGGCCATCGTGGCGCTGCTGCGCCGTGCCGCCGTCAAGGCGGGGCTGCCCGAGGACGCCGTTGCCCTGGTGGAGGACACGTCCCACGAGACGGCGATCGCCTTCATGCAATTGCGCGGGCTGATCGACTGTCTGATCCCGCGCGGAGGGCGGTCGCTGATTGAGTCGCTGGTCGAGCACGCCACGGTGCCCTACGTGCTCGACGGTGACGGGAATTGCCACCTGTACGTCGACGGCGCGGCCGATCTGGCCATGGCGCACGAGCTCGCGGTCAACGCCAAGACGCATCGCTTCGGGGTCTGCAATGCAGTCGAGACCATCCTGGTGCATGCGGACGTGGCGGAGGACTTCCTTCCACGCCTGGCGGACTCCCTCGCCGCCGCCGAGGTGGAGATCAGGGCCGACGAGCGCGTGCGGGCCCTGGTGCCCGATGCCGTGCCCGCCATGGAAAGCGATTTCGCCATGGAATTCCTGGGGCCGGTGGTGGCGATCGGGATGGTCGACGACGTCGGCGACGCCATTGCGCACATCGACCGTTACAGCTCGGGCCACTCCGAGGCCATCGTCACCTCCGACGTGAGAGTGGCGGACCGCTTCGTGGCCGAGGTCGACGGCGCGGCGGTGCTGGTGAACGCGTCGACGAGGTTCGTCGACGGTGAGGAGCTCGGGCTCGGCGCCGAGGTGGGGATCTCCACCCAGAAGCTGCACGCCCGCGGCCCCATGGGAGTGAAGGAGTTGACGACGTTGAAGTGGGTCGTGCGCGGTGACGGGCAGGTACGCCGGTGAGTGAAGGGAACGCAGCATTGGGACTGCCCGAATCGGGGCCTCCCCGGTTCGAGTCGCTGGACGCGGTGCGGGGCGGCCTGGCCCGGGTCGGGTACCTGGCGGACGATTCGATCAGCGGCGTCGTCTTCCTGGCCGACCGGCTGGCCAAGCCGGTGCTCGTCGAGGGCCCAGCGGGGACCGGGAAGACGCAACTGGCCAAGTCGGTGGCGGATCTCACGGGGGCGCGGCTGATCAGGCTCCAGTGTTACGAGGGCCTCGACGAGTCCAAGGCGCTCTACGAGTGGAACTACCGCAAGCAGCTGCTGCGGATTCAGGCGGGGGAGCACGGCAAGGCGGAGGAGGAGGGCCCGAGCTGGTCCGAGCTCGAAGAGGACATCTTCTCCGAGGACTTCCTCCTGACCCGCCCGCTGCTCGAGGCGATCCGCGCCACCGAACCGGTGGTGCTCCTCGTCGACGAGGTGGACCGCGTCGAGCTCGAGACCGAGGCGCTGCTCCTCGAGATCCTCTCCGAGTACCAGGTCTCCATCCCCGAGCTCGGTACCGTGCGGGCCACGCAGCTGCCCATGGTGTTCCTCACGTCGAACAACACCCGCGAGCTCTCCGAGGCACTGAAGCGGCGCTGCCTGTACCTGCACGTCGACTACCCCGAGCTCGACCGCGAGCGCGAGATCGTCCGGGCCAAGGTGCCCGGCATCAGCGAGGAGCTGGCCGACCAGGTGGCCCGGATCGTGCGCTCGTTGCGCACGATCGAGCTCCGCAAGGCACCGTCCGTCTCCGAGACACTGGACTGGGCCCGCACGCTCGTGCTGCTCGGCGTGGAGACGATCGATGCCGCGGGAGCGAAGGACACGCTGCACATCCTGTTGAAGTACCAAGCCGATATCGAGCGGGCCACCAAGGAGCTGCTGTCGGCCTCCTCGAACTGAGGCGCACGTGCTCGACCTCCTCTCCGGGTTCGTCACCGAGCTGCGCCGTTCCGGACTGCCCGTGTCGCTCACCGAGCACCTCGATGCGGCCGAGGCGGTCAAGCACATACCGCTGGAGGACCGCGAGGCGCTGAAGTACGCGCTGGCCGCCACGCTCGTGAAGTCGTCGGCGCACTGGCGTGCCTTCGAGACGGCCTTCGAGGTGTTCTTCGCCGTGCGGACCGGCGGCGCCGGTGCCGGGGACGAGGGCGAGGAAGGCGGCGAGGAGGGCGCCGAGAGCGACCGAGAGCAGGCGGGCCAGGGGGGCATGCAGGGCCAGGGTCGCTCGTGGAAGGGGGGCGGGTCGGGCGAGGGGATGACGCCCGAGGAGCTGGCCGAGCTGCTCTTCAAGTCGTTGCTCTCCGCCGACGCTGCGCTCATGAACGCCGTGGCCCGCAACGCGGTCGACCGCTATGCCGGCATGGAGCCCGGACGCCCGGTGGGAGGCACCTACTACCTGTACCGCACGCTGCGGAACCTGGACCTCGACGCGGTGCTGGAGAAGCTCATGGGCCAGGCGCAGGCGGGCGCCGCGGGCGGGGCGCTCACCGAGCTCGAGGAGCGCCTGGCAGCGGACGAGTTCAAGGCGCGCATCGAGAAGTTCCGCCGGGCCGTCGAGACCGAGATCCGCCGGCGCCTGGTGGAGGACCGCGGCGCCGAGGCCCTGGCCCGTTCCGTGCGCAAGCCGCTGCCCGAGGACATCGACGTCATGCACGCCACCCGCGAGGAGCTGGCCTTGCTGCACCGCACCCTGCAGCCGCTCTCCCGCAAGCTGGCCGTGCGTCTGGCCCGCAAGCGCCGCCACGGGCGCAAGGGCCCTCTGGACTTCCGCGCCACCATGCGGCGGTCGCTGTCGACCGGTGGCGTCCCCATTGAGCCGCGCTTCCGGCACCCACGCCCGGCCAAGCCCGAGATCTTCGTGATCGCCGACATCTCCGGCTCGGTGGCCAGCTTCGCCCGCTTCACCCTGCACCTGGTCTACGCGATCTCCTCGCAGTTCTCGAAGGTCCGCAGCTTCGTGTTCGTCGACGGGATCGACGAGGTGACTCGGTTCTTCGAGGGGGTGGTCGACCCCGCCGAGGCGGTGGCTCGCATCAACCTGGAGGCGGACGTCATCTGGGTCGACGGCCATTCCGACTACGGCCACGCGCTCAGCGAGTTCCACCGGCGCTGGGGGGACCAGGTGAACTCACGCTCGAGCGTCATGGTGCTGGGCGACGCGCGCAACAACTACCACGCCTCGGGATCGTGGGTGCTCGAGGACCTGCAGGCCAGGGCTCGTCACGTCTACTGGCTGAATCCCGAGCCGCGTGACTACTGGGGATCGGGCGACTCGATCGTGGGCGAGTACGCGGCGCATTGCGACGACGTGGTGGAGTGCCGGACGCTCCGGCAGCTCGAGCACTTCGTCGGGAACCTGGCGTGAGCACGGTCAGCGCGGAGGCCGACGACCGGGCCCACGCCGGTGTCCTGCGCATCTTTCCGCCCGCCGACGACGCGTCGCGCATCGTGCTGGTGCGCCACGGCGAGGCGGAGTGCAACATCAACCGCGTCGTGGGCGGGCTCAAGGGCTGCACGGGCCTCACGGACCTGGGGCGCCGGCAGATAGCGGCGCTGGCCGACCGCCTCTACGAGAGCGGCGAGCTGCGCGAGGCGACGGCCCTGTACTCCTCGGTCCTGCCGCGCGCCGTGGAGACGGCGGAGCGCCTGCGGCCGGTGGTGGGGTCGGGGCCCAAGGCCCTCGGGCCGGTCGTGCAGCGCTGCGATCTGTGCGAGCTGCACCCGGGCCAGTGCGACGGCATGCCGTGGGAGGAGGTGGTCGAGGCCTTCGGGGTGCCGGACTGGGACCGAGACCCGGGCATCCCCATCGCGCCGGGTGGTGAGAGCTGGTCCGAGTTCGTCGTGCGGGCCTCCGACGCCGTGCGGGAGGTGGTCGGCCGTCATCCGGGGGAGCTGGTGGTGGCGGCCGTGCACGCAGGGGTCATCGAGGCCTGCATGATCCGGTTCCTCGGCGTGCCGCCCGAGATCTACCGGCGGGGCTGGGTGCGCATCGTGCACGCGTCCATGACCGAGTGGGAATGGGTGCCGGCGGAGGACCGCTGGGTGCTGCTGCGCTTCAACGACTCGTGCGGCGTGCCCAGGGTCTGAGGGCCTCGCTGCCCGCCAGGTACGCCCTCGAGAGGCGCTCGGGCGCCGCAGCCAGCCACGCATCCTCGATCGTCTCGCGCAGCTGCTTCATCGTGACGGCGCGCAGCGCGACCAGGACCGCCGCGTAGCCGTCGAAGTGGGGGATGGTGAAGAAGCCCTTCGCACCGGTGGCCAGCACGGCTTCCTTGTCGGACAGGTCGGCGGTGCGCAGGGCCAGAATCGGACCGGGTGGGGGCTCGGTGTCTCCGAAGCGCTTCAGGTCGGCCTTGGAGAACGGGCGTTCCCAGGCGAACGCCGTGCCGCCCACGAACCACGTCCGGTTGCCGTGCCGCCGGCCCTCGGTCACCTCGGGCAGCGACGAGACCACCCGCTCGACGTCGCTGAACGCCGCCATGCCCGCACCCTACCGTGAGCGTCACCCGGCATGGCTCGCCGACCGGCGCCGCTCGCGCCGTGACCGTCACCCCAGGCTTGGACGCCGCCGGCCTGCGCGGCCTGCACGACCGCCTCTCGGCCCGAACGCGGCGGGCGTCAGCCCTCCTCTTCCTCGGAGCGCACGGGGGGTGGGGCTACTGCATGGCCGCGCCGGGACCCGTGAGCGGGGAGCCACCGATTCCGCGGGGCTTCGGCTGGAACGGAGGCACCGGCACGGTGTGGTCGACCGATCCCGTACGCGGGATCACCGGCATCCTGCTGACCACGCGGGCAATGACCTCGCCGGACCCGCCGGTCCACTTCGTGGACGTCTGGGAAGCGGCGTACGGCGCCCTGGCGGATTGAGCGGACAGGTGCGTGCGGTCCAGCTACGCTGAGCGCTCCGGCGGAGAAGGGGACGAACCTATGTACAAGATTGTCGTGGTCGGAACCGACGGCTCTCCCACCGCCGAGAAGGCGGTCCAGGCCGCCGCGGACATTGCCCGCTCGTGGGGCTCGGAGCTGCACATCGTGACCGCCGTGCGCTCACCCGGCTCCGGCATGGCGGCCGCGACGGGCGCCCCGCTGGTCGACACCGGCATGGGCCAGGCCATGGTCGAGGAGGCGGCCAAGGCCGTGGGGGAAAGCGCCATCGAGAAGTTCGGCGAGGGGTTGAAGGCCGAGGCGCACGCAGCGCAGGGCAACGCCGACGACGTGATCCTCGGCGCGGCCGCCGACGTCGGGGCCGACCTGATCGTCGTCGGCAGCAAGGGCATGCGGGGGGCGCGGCGCTATCTCGGCAGCGTGCCCAACTCGGTGGCCCACGCGGCGCATTGCGCCGTGCTCGTCGTCAAGACCGACTAGCCAGGGGTCGCCGGAGTCCATACCCGTTTCGATCCGTAGTCTCCCTGTCGACGCCGGCCGCCGTTTCCGATCGGAGCATGGAAGAGGCGGACGATGCTCCTCGTACTGGTCACGGGCCTTCAGGCAACGGGCAAATCCACCATGGCGGACGTCGCGGCGCGGGAGTTGGGGGCTCCCGTGCTGGGCCACGATTGGGCGATGAGCGCACTCCGCCCTTACCCTGAGGTTCAGGTGGCGCTCGACGCGATGGATCCGCCGGGACATCGCGTCGTCGGGTGGTCGATCATGTGGGCTCTGGCGCGGGCGCAGCTCAGGATGGGGTCATCGGTCGTGCTCGACGGCGTGGCACGTTCCCCGGAGGTGGAGGGAACCCGCCTCGTGGCCGCCGAGGAGTCCGCCCGGTGCCTCGTGGTCATGACCACGTGCCCAGATCCGGTGATCCACCGCTCCCGGGTCGAGGGCCGTCAGCGCCAGATTCCGAACTGGTACGAGCTCGACTGGGACCACGTCGAACGCTCCAGAGCGTCGTGGGTGCCTCCCGGCGACGTGGATCTGGTCCTCCAGGCGACGGACGGTCTGGGGGAGAACGCCGAGAGGTTGCGAGGGGTCATCGCGGCGTTCTCGTGACATCAGCCGGTCTCACGAAACGCCCGGCATCGCGTCTCGTCATGGTGTTCCGAACCAGGTGGTCAGGGCGTCACGCAATCCGGCATCGGTGCCGGCTCCCACCCAGGCGACATATCCGTCGGGCCGGATCAACACGGCGGTGGGAGCGGTCACCACGCCGAGGACCGGAAGTTCCCACGGGCCGGGATATTCAGCATCGATCAGCTGGACACGGTCGGCCCATGGAGTGATGTCATAGGCACCGGGCTCACCGAGGTTGAGCAGCACCGCCTTGGCGTGGTGCAGCAGGGTGAAGGCCCGCAACGGGCCGTCGGCGGTCACGAGGTCCAGATCGGGCATGCGGCGTCCGAGCAGGGGGTGGCCTTCCCCGAGCTCGTATCGAATGTCCAGCCCGGAGATGATCCCGGCGAGCCGTTTTCGAGGCTCGTCCATGCTCGCCAGCTCCGACACCATATCGACCAGGGCCTTCATGCGGTCGTCCTGGCGCTGGAGCACGCCCTGGGCCATCGTGTGCTGCAGCGCACGGGCAGCGACCGGGTGGCGCTCGCCCTGATACGTATCGAGGAGGCTGTCCGGGGAGGTCCCGTTGACCACCTGCGCCAGCTTCCATCCCAGGTTCACCGCATCCTGCACACCGAGGCTGAGGCCCTGTCCGCCCGCCGGGTAGTGCACGTGCGCCGAGTCGCCGGCGAGGAGGACTCGTCCCGCGCGGTAGGCCGCGGCCTGACGTGTCATGTCGGTGAACCTGGAGATCCACGTGGGATTGTGGATCCCGAAGTCGGTGCCGTACACGGCGGTGAGCGCCTCGCCCAGGTCGCTCAGGGTGGGCTCGCTGCTCGGGCCGAGCTGCCGCTCGGTGACGACCACGCGGAACGTCTTGCCGTCTTCCAACCGGTGGAGGGCATGGATGCCCGTCGCGTCGTGGCGAATGCCCCGCGGCGGTTCCTCTGTCACCTCGACCTCGGCGATCAGGTTGCTCCTGGTCGGATCCCACCCCGGGAACTCGATGCCGGCGGTTCTGCGGAGGACGCTGCGTCCTCCGTCGCACCCGACGAGATACTGCGCCCGCGGAGACCGGCCCTCGGACAGCTCGACGTCGACGCCGGCGTCGTCCTGGGCGAAGCCCGTCACCTCGCATCCGTAGTAGATCCGCACCGGCAGCTCGGCGATCCAGGCGGCCATGATCCGCTCGATCTGGTTCTGCCAGATCCCGAGCGAATAGGGATGACGCGTCGGGAAGTCGCCCATGTCCAACACCGTCGTGGCGAACGATATGGCCTGCGCCACGTGACCCTCCGCGAGGAAGCGGTCAGCGACGCCACGCTGATCCAGTACCTCGATTGTGCGCGAGTGAAAGCCGCCGGCCCGCGAGCCGGCGAGCACGTGATCGGGACGCCGCTCGAGCACCGCGACGTCGACCTTCGCCAGCGCCAGCTCAGCCGCGAGCATCATCCCCGCCGGACCGCCTCCGGCGATCACCACCGCATGCTCTTCCGTACGCATTTAGCTCTCCCATTTTCGTAGGTTCTGGCCTGCGGCGGGCGATTATGCGGCACGACCGGGGCTTGTAACAAGCCCCCTGTGCGGTATAAATTGGAGGTGGAGAGGAGCTACTGCGCCTCGGGCCAGGCGGCCGCGCCCATCACGCCGTCGCCGTCCTCGGGCTTGGGGCCGCCCACGGCGATGATGTCCAGCCCGTCGGGGCCCGCCTCGAAGGCGCGCAC
>JBKQUM010000137.1:0-56869 GCA_052140165.1 Acidimicrobiales bacterium | reverse complement strand
TGTTACTCACCCGTTCGCCACTCACTCTTCATCAGTATTGCTACCGAATGGAGCGCGTTCGACTTGCATGTGTTAGGCACGCCGCCAGCGTTCGTCCTGAGCCAGGATCAAACTCTCCATCGAGACTCACGACCTTCCGAGCCCCGTAAGGGGCCATCCGGCCAAGAATCAGAGAGTCATCATGGTTTGACTCGAACCATAGATAACCACAGGTCCCTCCACCCAGAGGGTTTCGAGGCCTGCGTAATGCTTAATTGACGTACAACCCATCCGTTTGAGTCCGGATGAATTGCCCGCACTGGCTTTTGGCTCTCACTATTCCGTTTTCAAGGAGCGACCGGGCACACACCTATCCAGCCGGTGTTGGTGCCGGGTGTACCGAAGGACTGTTTCCGGACGGACTGATCCGCCGGCGAGTCTCCTTCGGCTGTCGGAGGGCCTTGGGAGGCCGTTCCGACGGGAGTGTCACCCTAGCAGACGCGCGTCAGAGCGTCAACGCGTCCGTGCGGGCCTGGTTGACCGGGGCGATCGCCCCACCGGCCGCTGACGCCGATCGTAGCGAGACACCCGCCCATCGCCGCGGATGCCCGCCCGAACGGCCCGGTTCCCTCGACGGCGGGCGACCTCGCACACCGTGTGGTGGCATGCGGTGAGCCATCCGGGCCCTCCGCATGCCACCCGGTGTTCGAAGCTCAACTGGCTTTCCGCCCCGGCCCGGTCGCCAAATCGGGCCACCTAGGGAGCGTGCACCGCCTGCTGATCTCCTCGATCTACCGAACGTCACACGTGTCACGAAATCTGATGACAGCATGATGTCCTGCGCATGTTGCATGGCCGTGACAGGCCAGTGACACGCCGGCCGCTTCCGTTCCCCCTGGTCGGGAGGACTGCCTCGGAGGCAGCCCACGACCCGTTCAGGGCCGCGACACGTTGGGGTCCCCCGGCACCCAGAAGCGCCAGCGCTTCTCCGTCGCCTCCCTGATGCCGATCCGCGTCCCGCGCCCCGGGCGCCGGGGCGGCGGCGTCCCGTCGTCCAGCAAGCGGACCGGCGCACCACCGCCCGCACGGCCGGACCCGCTCCGCCCCTGGGCGGGGGCCAGCAGGTCGGCCCCGTTGTCCGTCCCGGTGATGCCCAGGGCCTGGCAGAGCTTGGCCGGGCCGTTGCACAGGTCGCGCGGCAACCGGGCTGCGGGACGGGCAGCCTGCATCTCGCCCAGGCCGCTCAGGGGCGCCAGGGCCCGGATCAACACCGCTGCCGCCTCCCCGTCGGGGCCGCACACCACGTTGGCGCACCAGTGCATCCCGTAGGTGAAGTACACGTAGAGGAAGCCCGGCGGCCCGAACATGACCGCCGTCCGCGGCGTGGGGCCCCGATAGGCGTGGGACGCCGCGTCGTTGGTCCCGTGATAGGCCTCCACCTCCACGATCCGCCCCGACCGCCCGCCGCGGACCACGACCTTGTTGAGCAGCCGGCGTGCGACCACGACGGGATCGCCGTCCAAGTCCGCCCGCTGCATCGGGCCAACCCTGGCGCATCCGGAGCGGCCGCCGCCACCCCGGTCAGCCCGTGGCGCTCAGCCCGTGGCGCTCGATGCCCCCGCCGGCCTCTCCTCGCGGCCTCCCGGTGCGGACGTCAGGTGGGCGTGCGAGGGTTGCCCGTGCCGCGGCGTGGTAGCGGTCCGCCGCTCCCCCGCCCCCGCCGCCATCCGGCCCAGCAGCGACAGTTCCTCCACCATGGAGCGCGCGAGGCCGGGCAGATCCGGCACGGCAGTCGCGCTGGCGTTGATGCCGACGAACAGCGACTCGCGGTAGCTCTGCACGGTGATGTTCAGCGCCACGCCGTCGACCACCGGCCCGAGAGGGTGCACCGCCCTGAGCTCCATGCCAGCGAAGTAGAGCGGGAATCCGGGGCCGGGCACGTTCGAGACCATGAGATTGCCGGCGCGGACCCGGCGGAGGACGCCCGAGCGCACCCCGAGCTGGATGGCCGGCTTCGCCAGCGCCGGCGGGATCGCGTCCGCCAGGAGCGTGGCCATGGGCCCGAAACCGACCGCGCGCTCCTGCCCCTTGCACGAGTCGCTGGCGGCGGTCACCGTGCGCAGCCGCTCCAGCGGTGTCTGGCGGTCGTTGGCGAGCGGGACGAACATCGCGGAGAGCTGGTTCCCCACGGCATCCGACTGCACGTCGCTTCGTATCGACACGGGGACGACGGCGACGAGCGGGCTGTCGGTACCCTGATCGTGAGCGGCCAGATGGGTGCGCAGTGCTCCCGAGCAGACGGCCAGCACCACGTCGTTGATCGTGGACCCGTAGCGGTCCTTCAACGTACGCACCGCCGCCATGTCGAGTTCCGCGAAGGAGATCGCCCGCCGGGCTCCGACGGGTGCCTCGAAGGTCGGGGGCGCTCCGAGTGGGATGGATACGGGGCCGCTGCGGTCGTCGATCGCGCGGAGGGCGAGCCGCACGGCGGTACGCCCGATCTCCCGTGCGGCGCGCAATGCCCGGACCGGGCTGTTGATGATGCTCGGCAGCGCGTCGGTCACCAGGCGGGTGCCCGACGGCAGCCGCGCCGGGAGCCAGGGCGGGCACGGCTCCGTGACGGCGCTGCCCTCCGGGGTGAGGTCCAGCAACTGCGCCAGCAACTGGGCGCCCGCGACACCGTCGATGACGGAGTGATGGACCTTGGCGATGAGCCCGACCATGCCGCCGGCGAGCCCCTCTATCACGTGCATCTCCCAGGGTGGCTGGTCGGGCTGGAGCGGGCGACCCATCACCTTGGCCACCATGTCGGTGAACTCCTCCTCACCTCCCGGGTGCGGAGCTGCGGCCCGGTGCAGATGGTTGCCGAGGTCGAACTCGGGATCGTCGACCCAACGCGGATGGTCGAGGCCCAAGGGGACGGGCACCAGCCGGCGCCGGAACGGGGTCAGCGTGGGCATCCTGGCCTCCAGCACGTCGCGCACGCGACCAAAGGAGTACCCGTCTTCGGTCGTGGCGGGATCGAAGACGCAGGCATACGCGATCTCCATCGGGGTCTCCGGTGTGTCGGAGTAGATGAACATAGGGTCGATGCCGCGCATTCGCTCCATGGCTGCTCCCGGTCGTGAGGCCTGGGGATGTATCGCCCTCCTTCTACAGCGTGCGCGCAACCGTCTACGCGATACAAGCGTTTGCTCGGATCTTTATGGTGCGTTCACGTGCGGATTACCCGACACGGGGGGTTCGCCACGGAACCGTCTCACACCCACACGTCGGTGCGCACGCCGAGGTCATGCCGGCGAGCCCTGGGGCCGCCACTGCGCCAGCCGGGTCCGGTCGACCTCGCGGCGGCGGACGAAACGCTCGGCCTGTTCGGCGACGGGCCCGGGTCCTGCCCCTCCCGGCGTCCGCCGGCGGGTCACCGCCACACCGGGCTCCAGCAATTCGACCGCGGCCTCGCCCAGATCGGGGTGCGCGGCGACCAGCTCCACCAGCGGCACGTGGCGCTCGAGGGATTCGCGGACCAGCCCACCGACGAGCGCGTGCGCCTGGCGGAAGGGCATGCCCTGCTCCACCAGCATCTCGGCCAGGTCGATGGCCGAGGCCGCCGGACCGTCGGCCGCCGATTGCATCCGATCCTCGTCCCACGTCGCGGTCTCGTACACGCCCCGCAGCGCGATCAGCGCGCGCGAGACCTGCACGACGGCGTCGAAGAGCGGCTCCTTGTCCTCCTGCAGGTCGCGGTTGTACGCCAGCGGCAACCCCTTGAGCGTCACCAGCACCGCAGCGAGGTGGCCGATGAGCCGACCCGACTTGCCCCGGGCCAGCTCGGCCACGTCGGGGTTCTTCTTCTGTGGCAGCATCGAGCTCCCGGTCGCGTATGCGTCGTCGAGCGTGCAGAAGCCGAATTCCTCCGTCGACCACAGCACGATCTCCTCCCCCATCCGGGACAGGTGCACGCCGAGCAGGGCGAGGTCGAACAGCGACTCGGCCACGAAGTCGCGGTCGGACACGGCGTCGAGCGAGTTCTCGAAACGACCGTGGAATCCGAGCTCGGCGGCGACGTAGTCCGGGTCGAGCGGCAGCGACGAGCCGGCAAGCGCCCCCGCACCCAGGGGTGAGACGTTGAGGCGGTCGACGGTGGTGAGGATCCGGTCCACGTCGCGGGCCAGCGCCCATCCGTGCGCCAGGAGGTGGTGGGCCAGCAGCACCGGCTGCGCGCGCTGCAGGTGCGTGTAGCCGGGCAGGTACACGTCGGCGGCCTCGACGGCGCGCTGGGCCAGCGCGTCCTGCAGCGCCATGATCTCCTCGGCGACGCCGATCAGCGAGCGGCGGCACCAGAGCCGCAGCGCCGTGGCAACCTGGTCGTTGCGGCTCCTTCCCGTGTGCAGCTTGGCGCCCACGTCGCCGATCAGCTCGGTGACGCGCCGCTCTATGGCGGTGTGGACGTCCTCGTCACCCGGAGCGAATTCGAAGACGCCGGTCGCGAACTCCTCCTCGACCATGTCGAGGGCGTCGACCAGGGACGCCACCTCGCTGTCGGTGAGTATCCCCACCTTGCCCAGGCCTTTCACATGGGCGCGCGAGCCGGCCAGGTCGTCGCTCGCCAGCAGCCGGTCGAAGGGGAGGCTGACGGTGAACTCAGCCACGGCGTCGGCCATGCCGGTCGAGATGCGGCCTTCCCAGAGCGTCATGAGCCGCGCCTCGCTGCGGCCTCGGCTCCCGGGCCCTGGCGGGCCGACCACGTCGCGACGCCGAGACCCCACAGGCGCACGAAGCCCTCGGCGTCGGCGTGCCGGAACGAGTCGGAGGCGTCGTACGTCGCGAGGTCGTGGTCGTAGAGCGCGACCGGGCTGCGCCGGCCCACCACCGCGCAGGTGCCCGGCGCGGCGAAGCGCAGCCGCACCTCGCCCGTGACGTGGCGTTGGCTCTCCGTGATGAATGCCTGCAGCGCATCCCTCAGCGGCGAGAACCACAGCCCGTCGTAGACCAGCTCGGACCAGCGGGGTTCGAGGCGGGCCTTCTCGTGCTGGAGGTCCCGCTCCAGGGTCAGGTCCTCGAGGTCGGCGTGGGCCACGATGAGCGACAGCGCGGCCGGGCACTCGTAGACCTCCCGGCTCTTGATGCCGACCCGCCGGTTCTCGACCATGTCGAGGCGGCCGAAGCCCCGGCTGCCCGCCAGCTCACCCAACCGGTTGATGAGGTCGTAGGCGGCGAGAGACGTTCCGTCGAGGCTGACCGGCACCCCCGCCTCGAAGCCCACCACGACCTCGACGGGCTCGGTCTCGGTGACCCGGGTGAGCGTGTAGACGTCGTCGGGCGCCGGGGCCCACGGATCCTCGATGGCACCGCACTCAATGGCCTTGCCCCACAGGTTGTCGTCGATGGAGTAGAGCTTCTCCTTGGTGACCGTGACGGGGATCTCCCACTTGGCCGCCAGCTCCACGCACTCCTCACGGGAGAGCCCCCACACACGCGCGGGGGCGAAGATGCCGAGGTCGGGAGCGAGGGCCCGCACGCCCACCTCGAAACGCACCTGGTCGTTCCCCTTGCCTGTGCAGCCGTGGGCCACGGCGGTCGCCCCGTGGCGGCGCGCCTCGGCCACGAGGTGGCGCACGATCACCGGGCGCGACAGTGCGGACACGAGCGGGTACTTGCCCTCGTAGCGGGCGTTGGCCTGCAGGGCCGGCATGCAGAACTGCTCCGCCATTTCGTGACGGGCGTCGACCACCACCGCCTCGACCGCCCCGGCCGCCAGCGCCCGGACGCGGATGGCGTCCCAGTCCTCGCCGCCGCGATCGGTCGCCTGCCCGACGTTGACCGCCACCGCGATGACCTCGACGCCCTCGCTCTCGATGAGCCAGCGCACCGCTACCGACGTGTCGAGCCCTCCGCTGTAGGCCAGTACAACCCGTTCAGCCATTTTCAGTCCTCTTCCTTCCCATTCAACGCGATCTTGTGCGCGGCGGCAATGCCTGCCACGTCGCGCAAGTGTTCTGCCATGGTGCCGCCGCCAACCTGCTCGTCGACCACGACGAGCACCGTGTCGTCCCCGGCCACGGTGCCCACCACCCCTTCGAGCCCGCTGCGGTCGAGGGCCGAACCGACGACGTGGGCCGACCCCGGCGGCGTGCGCAGCACCACCAGGTTCCCCGAGTGCGCCACCTCGACGACCCACTCGCCGAGCACGCGGCGAAGGTGGTCCTCGGGTGCGATCTGGTGCACCGGGAGCTCAGGCAGCGCGTAGGCGGTGTCGCCGCCGGGTAGTCGGACCTTGACCGCCCCCAGGTCGTCGAGGTCGCGCGAGACCGTCGTCTGCGTGGCCTCGATCCCCTGGTCACCGAGCAGCGCGACCAGCTGCGACTGGCTGGTGACCGGCTGGGACTCCAGCAGCTTCGTGATCCGGTGCTGGCGCTGGTTCTTGGTCAGGCGGCCGGGCGCGTGGCCGCTCACGGCCCGCCCTCCGTGGCCCAGGCCAGGATGCCGCGCATGGCGGTCCGACGGTGCGCCGCCTGCCGCCACACCCGCGAGCGCGCACCCTCGAGAACGGAGTCGGTGATCTCCTCCCCCCTGTGGGCGGGCAGGCAGTGCAACACGATGGCATCGGAGGCGGCCTGGTCGACCAGCTCCTCGTCGACGGTGAAGCCCTCGAAGGCCGCCAGGCGGAGCGCCCGCTCCTCCTCCTGTCCCATGCTCGTCCACACGTCGGCGTAGAGCACCGATGCGCCCTTGGCCGCCTGGTGGGGGTCGTCCGACAGCTGCAAGGTGCCGCCACGCGCGACGTGGTCGGCGAAGGCCTGCAGCCCGGCAAACTCCTCAGGGGAGAACGCGTAACGAGCCGGGGAGGCGATACGCACCTCCATCCCCTCGAGCAGGCCAGCCTTGGCGAGGGAACGGGCCATGTTGTTGGCGTCCCCGACGTAGGCGAGGGCGCGACCGTCCAGTGGGCCCAGCGCCTCCCGCATGGTGAGCACGTCCGCCACCGCCTGGCAGGGGTGGGAGGTGTCGGAGAGGAGATTCACGATGGGGACGTCGAACCCGCTTCGGCTGAGCGCCGCCGCCATGCGCAGGAGGACGCGATGATCGAAGACCCGGGCGCACAGCACGCGGTGGTAGCACGCGAGGGTGCGGGCCACGTCCTCGGCCGTCTCACGCACGTCGAGGCCCACCTCCGCCCCCTGTATGTAGACCGGATGGCCTCCGAGGTCGACCGCCGCCATCTCGGTGGAGCTGCGCGTGCGCGCCGACGGCTTCTCGAAGAGAAGCGCGACGCCCTGCCCCGCCAGCCCCTTCTGGGGCGGATCGTCGAGCGCGAGCTCGAGCACGCGCTCCCACGCGGCTAGGTCCAGGTCGTCGACGTCGAAGAAATCGGGCATCGGTCCGGTGCTCCTCCTAGTCGGCGTTGCCCGAGGACACGACGGCGAGAGCGTCGCCGAGGATCCGCAGGGCGGCGTCGAGCTCTTCGTCGCTCACGAGCAGGGGCGGGGCGACCCGAATTGCGTCGGGACGCACAGGGTTGACCAGCAGGCCCCGCTGAAGCGCCAGCGCCGAGACCTCCTTGGCCACCGGGGCCTCGAGCTGCGCGGCCAGCAGCAGGCCGGCGCCACGCACCGATGCCACGCCCGGCAGCCGTCCGAGCCCGCCGGCCAGGCGCGCCCCCGCCTCGCGGGCCCGCCGGCAGACGTCCTCGGATTCCATGACGGCCAGTGTCGCCTTGACTGCGGCCAGTGCCAGCGGCTGCCCCCCGAACGTCGACCCGTGATCGCCGGGGCCGAACGCCGCCGCCACCTCGGCCCGCGCCCAGCAGGCACCCACCGGCATGCCGTTGCCGAGCGCCTTCGCCATCGTCACCACGTCCGGCTCGAGACCCTGCGCCTGGAAGGCGAACCAGTGGCCGGTGCGGCCGAGGCCCGTCTGGACCTCGTCGAGCATGAGGAGCGCGTTGCGTTCCGTGCACAACGACCGCACCGCGCCCAGGTAGTCCGAGCTCGGCACCATCACCCCGCCCTCGCCCTGGAGCGGCTCGAGCAGGACGGCGGCCACGGTCTCGGGGTCCAGCGCCTTGTCGAGGGCCGCCACGTCGTCGTAGGGCACGTGCACGAACCCCTCGGGCAGCGGGCGGAACGGCGCCTGCTTTTCGGGTTGACCCGTCGCCGTCAGCGTGGCCAGCGTCCGGCCGTGGAACGAGTTGTCGGCGCTGATCACAACGTGGCGGCTCCCGTCCGCCCAGCGCCGGGCCAGCTTCAGCGCGCACTCGTTGGCTTCCGCGCCCGAGTTGGCGAAGAAGACCTGGCCGCCGGCCCGGCCCGTACCCCCGTTGACCAGCCGGTCGATCGTGCGCGCCACCTCGGGCGCCAAGGTGTTCCCGTACAGGTTCGAGACGTGGCACAGGGTCCGCGCCTGCTCGGCCACGGCGTCGGCCACGACCGGGTGGGCGTGACCGAGCGAGACGACCGCCAGTCCCGTGATGAAGTCGAGGTACTCCTTGCCTTCAGCGTCGAAGAGGACAGTGCCCTCGCCGCGCACGAACGTGGCCGGCGGGTCCGCGTAGGTGCGCATCAGGGCGTCACGCTCCGGAGCCGGTGCCGGACCCGTCATGGCAACACCATCGTCCCGACGCCCGAGTCGGTGAAGAGCTCGAGGAGGAGGGCGTGGGGCACCCGTCCGTCGAGGATGTGCGCCCGGTGGACGCCGGCGCGCACCGCGCTGGCGCAGGCCTCGACCTTCGGCATCATGCCGCCCTGGGCCCCCCCGCTCCGGATGATCTCGTCGATGACCTCCAGGGAGGCCTTGTGGATGACCGTGGTGGGGTCGTCCGCCACGACCCGCAGCCCCTCGATGTCCGTCAGGAAGATCAGCTTCTCGGCCAGGAGGGCCTCCGCCAGTGCACCGGCAACGGTGTCGGCGTTGATGTTGTACGCCTGCCCCTTCTCATCGGAGGCGATGGTCGCCACCACGGGGATGATCCCCTCGGCGACCAGCCGACGGAGCATGGTGGGGTCGACGACCGACACGTTGCCGACGAAGCCGAGGTCGACGTGGCCCGGTGCGGCCGTGATGAGGTTGGCGTCCTCGCCTGACATGCCCACCGCGAGCGGTCCGTGGACGTTGATGGCGGACACGATGTCGCGGTTCACCTTGCCGACCAGGACCATGCGAGCAATCTCCAGCGTGTCGGCGTCGGTGACGCGCAGCCCGTTGCGGAACTCGGTCTCCTTGCCCAGCCGCGCCATCATCTCGCCGATCTGTGGGCCGCCCCCGTGCACCACGACGGGCAGGATGCCCACCGCCCTCATCAGCACGACGTCCTCGGCGAAGGAGGCGAGGGCGGCGTCCTCGCCCGCGGCGGTGTCACCGTTGCCGCTCGACGCGTGCAGGGCGTTGCCGCCGTACTTGACGACGACGACCTTCCCCCAGAATCGCCGGATGTAGGGCAGTGCCTCGACGAGCATCGAGGCGGTCTTCGCCGCGGCGGCCCTCTGCGCCCGGGTGACCTTGGGCGGGATGGGCACCGCCCCCTGCGCCGTCACGACGTGGTCCTGTTCTCGTCGATGTAGCCGTAGCTCAGGTCCGTCCCCAGGACCACCGCCTCACCCGATCCCAGGCCGAGGTCACACTCGAGCACGATGTGGCGGCCCGCCATGTGGGCAGCCACCGCCGCCTCGTCGTGCGGCACGGCCACGCCGGCGGTACACACCACGGTGCCGCCGTAGGACACGGTGACGCGGTCGATGTCGAAGGGGGTCCCGGCCGAACCGAGCTCGGACACGACGCGGCCCCAATAGGGGTCCTCCCCGAAGAGGGAGCACTGGACGAGCATGGAGCCCGCGACCTTGCGCGCCGCCCGGTGGGCGGCATCGTCGCTCTGTGCGCCACGGACGTGCACGTGGGAGACCTTGGTCGCGCCCTCCGCGTCGTCCACCATCTGCTCAGCGAGCGACTGGCACGCGTCGGTGAGGGCCCTGGTGAGTGCATCTGCCGTCGGGCTCGGCCCCAGGCCATTCGCGAGCACGAGCACGGTGTCGTTGGTGGAGGTGCACCCGTCGACGGTCATGGCGTTGAACGATGACGCGACCGCCTCGGCGAGCGCCTTGTGCAGCGTTGCGGAATCGACGGCGGCATCCGTGGTGCACAGCGCCAGCATCGTGGCCATGTTCGGCGCCAGCATCGCGGCGCCCTTGGCCATGCCGCCCACGGTGAAGCCGTCACCGGCCACCACGACTTCTTTCGGCACGGTGTCGGTCGTCATGATGGCGCGGGCCGCGTGCGCTGCGTCACGCTCGGTACCACCACGCGCCATGACAATCGGCTCGAGCTGCGGGAGCACGTGGTCGACGGGGAACGGGATGCCGATGAGACCGGTCTGGCACACCAGGATCTCCTCGGCGGTGGACCCGATCTCGCCCGCGACCGCGACACAGAGCCGCTCTGCCGCGCTCCGCCCCGCCTCGCCCGTGGCCGCGTTCGCATTACCCGAGGTGAGGATCACGCCCGCGGCCGCGCCCCCGGTGGCGGCCAGGTGGGCCCGGCTCACCTGGACCGGCGCCGCCGCGGCGAGGTTGGAGGTGAACACGCCGGCCGCCGGCACGGCACGTCCGTCGGCGGTGGCGACCACCGCCACATCGGGCACCTTGCCGGCCTTGATCCCGGCCGAGCCCCCGGTCGCCACGAAGCCCCGTGGCGCGGTCACGCTCACGGGTACACCCCTGCGACGGGCAGCCCGGTCGTCTCGGGCAGGCCCACCGCGGCATTGGCACACTGGATCGCCTGGCCCGACGCACCCTTGACGAGGTTGTCCAGCGCGCAGAGCGCAATCACCCAGCCGGTGCGCGCGTCGACGCGCGCCGTGACGTGCGCCGCATTCGAGCCCGCGGTCGACTTGGTGGCGGGCGGGTCATCGGTGACCACCACGAAGGGCTCGTCGTCGTACGCCTCGTGGAGCGCGTCCATCACGGTGACCTGCGACGGGACGTGGCCCGCGGCCGGACGGGCGTAGCAGGTCGCCAGGATGCCGCGCACCATGGGGGCGAGATGCGGCGTGAAGAGCACCTCGGAACCGAGGATCTGCTCCATCTCGGGGGTGTGGCGGTGGGTCAGCAGTCCGTACGCCACGAAGTCCTCGTCGACCGTCCCGAAGTGCAGCGACTCCTTGGGGCCGCGCCCCGCGCCCGAGACGCCCGACGCCGCGTCGACGACGATCCCGCTCGACTCCACCAGCCCCCGACGGACCAGGGGAGCCAGGGCTAACCCGGCCGCGGTCGGGTAGCAGCCGGCCGCGGCGACGAGGGTGGCACCGGCGAGGCCCTGCCGGAACAGCTCGGGCAATCCGTACACGGCCTCGGGCAGCAGTGCCGGCGCAGCGTGCTCCTCGCCGTACCAGCGCGGGTACAACGACGCATCGCGCAGGCGGAAGTCGGCCGCGAGATCGACGACCCGGCCGACCCGCCCCAGCAGGCCGGGGACGATCCGCTGCGACTCCCCGTGCGGCAGGGCGCAGAAGACGAGGTCGAGGCCGTCCAGGAGGGCCGCGTCGCTCTCCTCGTAGACGAGTCCGGGGTAGGCCGCGGCCAGAGAGGGGGTGTGCGCACCGACCGGCTCGCCCGCATGCGAGTGCGCCGTCGCCACCGCCACCTCGATGGCGGGATGCACGGCCAGCAGCCGCAACAACTCGGCCCCGGTGTACCCCGACGCCCCGATGATCCCGGCCTTCATCGCATCAGTATACATAACTCTGCATAATCATGCGAATTAGGCGGGCGGTCCCCTCAGGGGTGACTCACCCGGCCCGCAGCTCCTTCTGCCAGAACCAGCCGGCGCCGACGATCTCGAAGCCCATCAGGTCGTTCACCGCGATCATCGGTGCGTTCACTGCGGCGTTGCCCGTGATGATGCGGCGCACCGAGGGCGCAGCATCGTCCAGTGCGTCGACATTGGCCAGCTTCACGGCAAGGCCCAGGCGGTGGCCCCGGTGCGCGGGATGCACGATGGTGGCCATCTGCCAGGCCTCCGCGGGAGCGTCGGGTGACAACAGGAGCTCGGAGAAGGCCACCAGTCGGCCGGAGCCGAGGTGCTGGGCGACGGCGGCCAGCTTCCAGACGCCCCGCGCCTTCCGCAGTGCGTCGCCCTCTCCGATGCGCTGCGCATCCCACACCTCCTGCTCGCGCTCGGCGTCCCCCGCGGGCTCGTCGGTCGACATGCGGCGCGCGAGGTCGCAGTGGTCCTCGAGGTATTGCTCGGGCCAGGGCGCCGTGAAGGTGAAGGTCCGGTAGTCGGGCGCGCCGCGTGCGGTGCTGACGATGCGGCGCAGCTCGTGCTCCTTGTCGGGTTCGAGCGGGACCACCAAGTCGCGGCTGTTGCCCGGCAGGGTCGCAACGAACCCGACGCTGCGGGCGAACGGAGCTCCGGGGTGGGAGTCGACCACGGCAACCGGGACGTCCACAATGGCATTGAGCGTTCGCCGGTCCTCGGAGGCGGCCAGCTCCGCCATACGCTCCACGATGGCGCGGCCAGCCCCTCTCCGGCGGTGCTCCGGGTGCACGCCCACGGTGACTTCCGCACTGTGCAGGTTGTCGCGCAGCGGGAGCTCCATCACGCCGACCCCGACCACGGGACCCTCCCCCTCCCCCGCCGCGAGGTGGACGAAACGACGGTCGCGGCCTCGATGGTTGGCGAACGCCCGGACGTCCCGCAGGTTGAAGCCGGTACGGTCCGGCCACGTGTCTCGTTCCACCGCGTGGAGCACGGCGTGCCAGGCAGCCAGGCCCGCCTCGTCCCCCCGGTCGACCTGCCGCACCTCCACCCGCCCACGATGCCACGACCGCGGCGAGGAAGCAGCCCGCGTCGGCGCCACGCGGCAGGAGAAGGCGATCAGCCCCCGGCGGCGGGACGTGGACCGGGAATCAGGATCTGGTTTACGCAGGAGCCGTTGGCGGGCACCAGGGAACCGTGTTGCCATTCCATGAGGCGGTAACCCAGGGGTTCGAGCAGACCGAACGTCTCGCTGTCGGGCCGCACCGTCTCGGCGATGATCGCCGGGCGGTGCGTGGCGATGGTGCCGAGACCACCCTTCACCACGGCGGGCTCCATCCCCTGCACGTCGATCTTGATCACGTCGGGGGCCAGGTCGAACTCGTCGAGGGTGCGGATGACCGCGGTCGACTCCTCCAGGGCCAGGCGCGCGGGATCGAAGCCGTAGATGGTGGCGGGCGAGAGCCACTCGGCCGCGGCCGACTTGTCGAAGGAGCTCAGCCCGGGGAACACGTGACCGTTGTAGACCGGGGTGTAGAGCGTCCCGTCACTCGGCGCCGCCCCCAGGCCGACCGCCTCGAGACGCGCGGTCGGGAACCGTGCCAGTACGCGGCGCAGGGTGTCGTGCAGGGCCGGGTTCGGCTCGAAGGAGACGATCCGGGCCTTCGGCATCACCGTGGCGATGGCGTAGATCGACTGGCCTATGTTCGCTCCCACGTCCAGGACCAGCGGATCAGGGCGCGCCGTGAGGACCGGCAGCGCCCGGAACTCGGGCTCGACCACGCGCCCCAGCGCACCGGCCAGCCGGAAGCGGGACGGGCCGCTGACCAGGTCGAAGAGTCGGGGTACCCGCACCAAGGCGGAGCGGGCCAGTGTGCGGGGGTCCACCTTCAGGGCCGCAGCCCGCGTTGGCCGAGGCCGCCCGTCATGGGGTCAACGTAGTGCTGCTCGGAGCTCGGTCGCGAGGGCGTCGATACAGCGGGTGCGCAGCACGCCGACCTCCTCGTCGGTGAGCGTGCGCTCGGGCGAGCAGAAGCGCAGGCGGTAGGCCAGGCTGCGCGTCCCCTCGACCATCCCGGCTCCCCGGTAGACGTCGAAGAGGGTCACCGACTCGAGCAGGTCGCCGGCGGCGCGGCGCAGCGTCTGCGCGACGACGTCGGCAGGGTACCTGTCCTCGACCACGAAGGCCAGGTCGATGTCGGACGACGGGAAGCGGCTGACCGCGCCGCCCACCGTCGTGCGACGGGGGACGCGCGTGCCGTCGAACAGCAGCCCGAGGTCGAGGTCGAGCCAACCGACGCGCCGCGGCGACGTGCCGGTGCCCGAGACCCTGGTGAGCCCGAACGTGGCGGCGACGGCGGGGTCGATCTCTCCGACCGAGCCGATAGTGACCGAGCCGGTGCTCCCGCCGTGGGCCACCACATGGGCCGACCGCGTCGGGTGCAGGCCCGGGGGCGGGGGCAGCCCGTCGCTCGGGGCCACCAGCCGGACGTCGGCGAGATGGAGCGACTCGGCGATCACGTGCCACGAGGCCACGGCGTCCCGTGCGTCGTCGGTGTCCCGGGCGAAGACGGCTGAGAGCATCTCGCGCTCGCCCGGCAGCACGGCGGTCTCGGCTCCGCCTGCGCCGGCGCGCTCGACCACCCGCGGCGCGCCGTCGTCGGGATGGGAGAAGACGTCGCCCGCCTCGAAGAGGCGCACCTCGGGCTGGCGCCGCCCGGCGTTGTAGGCCAGCGCCCCGAGCAGACCCGGCATGAGGGACCGCCGCAGGAAAGGCCTCTCGGCATCGAGCGGATTGGTCACCCGCACCTCACGGCCCGGCAGGCCGATGTCGGCGTGCGCGGCCGCCGAGACGAAGGTGTCGGTCCAACCCTCCGAGGCACCCAATCCGCACAGGATGTCCTTGAGGAGCCGCCGCGACCGCTGCAACGAGGTCAGTCCCCCGGGCTGGGGCCATGTCGGCACGCGCCGCGGCACGTTGCCGTACCCGAACATGCGCGCGATCTCCTCGATCACGTCGTCGACCCCGTAGGGCTCTGAGCGCACGTCCGGCCGGTTCGTCGGCACGACGACCGTCACCTGCCCGTCCCCACCTCCCGCGCCGCTGGTGGCGCCGGAGGCGTCGCCCGCGAGGTCCATCACCGTGAACCCGATCGGCTCGATGAGCCCGGCTATCTCGTCCCGGCCGAGCGCGACACCGATCTGCCGGTGGACCCGTGCCACGGGCACCGAGACGACGAAGGGCTCGGGCACCTCGCCGCGGACGTCGAGCATGCCGTCGGCGACGCGGAGACCGGGGACGCTCGCGGCCAGGACCTCACAGAAGCGGCGCACCGCCGGCTCTATCCCCCATGGGTCGCAGCCGCGCTCGAAGCGCGCCGACGCCTCGGTGCGCAGACCCAGGCGTTTGGAGGTACGGGCGATCGCCATGGGAGTGAAATAGGCCGCTTCGAGGAGGACGTCGGTCGTGGAATCTGTGATCTCGGACGACGCGCCGCCCATGACGCCGCCGATGCCGACCGACGTGCCCTCGGCGTCGCAGATGAGGCAGTCCTCCCCCGTGTCACCCAGGCTCCGCCCGCGCACGCCCACCGTGCGCTCCACCCCGTCGAGCGTCACGAGCGTCTCACCCTCGCGTGCCCGTCGGACGAGCAGCCCGCGACCGGGAAGGGCCGACAGGTCGTAGGGGTGGGTGGGCTGGCCAAGCTCGAGCATCACGTAGTTCGATGCGTCGACCACGTTGTTGATCGGCCGCATGCCGGCCAGCAGCAGTCGTCGGGCGATCCGGCGGGGCGACGGCCCGACCACGACGTCGGTGAGCACCGACACGGTGAGCCGCGGGCACAGGTCGGGCGACTCCACCGTCGCGGTGGCCAATGGCTCGACCGGCCGACCGCTGGGCGGCGGCTCGGGCGGCTCCGGAGCCGAGAACGGCAGACCGAGGCGGGCGGCCAGGTCGCGGGCGATCCCGACGATGCACCACGCGTCCGGACGGTTGCCCTCCACGGTGATGTCGAACACGGTGTCGGGTTCCAGCCCCACCGCCTCGACCAGTGGCGTGCCCGGTTCGCCCGGCGCCTCGTCACCCAGGATCAGCAGCCCCGCACCGTCGTCGGAGATCCCGAGCTCCTTGCCCGAGCACAGCATCCCGTTGGACCACACGCCCCGCATCTTTTGACGGCCGATCTCGAAGCCCCCCGGAAGGATCGCGCCCACCGGGGCGAGGGGGACCCGGTCCCCCACCGCGAAGTTGTGCGCCCCGCACACGATCTCGAGCGGCTCCGCACCGGCATCGACCACCACCCGCCGGATCCGGTCGGCCCCCTCGATCGGGCTGATCTCGAGGACCCGGCTCACGACGACGTCGCCCAGCCCTTCGCCCACGTGCTCGATCGCCTCGACGACCAGCCCCAGGTCGTCGAGCGCGGCCCGCAGCTCCCCGACGTCGTCGGGAAAGGGAGCGAAGTCACGGAGCCAGCTGAGCGGAGCGCGCACGGTGGTCTGGAAGGTCTTTCTCGTCGATGGGCTATGTGGTCGGGGGAAGGGGTCAGAACTGCGAGAGGAAGCGGATGTCGTTCTCGAGGAAGGAGCGCATGTCGGGAATGGCGTGGCGCATCTGGACGAGACGGTCGATCCCGAAGCCGAAGGCAAAGCCCGACCAGACGGTGTGGTCGATGCCGACCGCGGCGAACACGGCGGGGTCGACCATGCCGCAGCCGCCCAGTTCGATCCAGCCCGTGTGCGAGCACGTGCGGCACCCCTCGCCCAGGCAGAGGGTGCAGGTGATCTCCAACTCGGCCGACGGCTCGGTGAAGGGGAAGTAGGCCGGACGCAGTCGCGACTGCATGCCCTCACCGAAGTAGGCCTCGGTGAAGGACTGGATAGTGCCGGCGAGGTCGCCGAAGGTGATGTCGCGGTCGACGACCAGCCCCTCGATCTGGTTGAACACCGGGAGATGCCGGGCGTCAGGGGTGTCGAGGCGGAAGCACTTCCCCGGCATGACGGCGTGGATGGGCAGCGTGCCCGAACGGACCGCCTCCTCCATGAGGTGGATCTGGACCGGGGACGTGTGGGTGCGCAGCAACACCGTCTCGGGTTCCCCGATGTCGAGGTACATGGTGTCGTACATGCCGCGCGCGGGGTGGGCCGGCGGGATGTTCAGCGCCTCGAAGTTGTACCAGTCCGTCTCGGCCTCCGGGCCCTCGGCAACGCCGAAGCCCATGCCGACGAAGACGTCCTCGAGCTCGTCCCGGGCCTGGGTCACGAGGTGGAGGTGGCCCCGCGAAGGCGCAGAGAGCACCTGGGCGGGGATCACCTCCGTCAGGTCGAGGCGGTCCGCCCGCAGGGCCTCGGCGCGTTCGGCCTCGGCCAGTGCGGCCCGGCGGCCGGCCAGTTGGGACTCGAGCCGCGTGCGGACCTCGTTGAGGCGGCGCCCGGCCTCCTTGCGCGCCTCGGGGCTCAGGCCGCCCAGGGTGCGGTGGGCCCGGGTGAGTGCCGAGCGCTTGCCCAGGTACTCGGTCTCGACCTGCGCGAGCACTTCCGTCGAGTGCGCGCCCGCGATGGCCCGCTCGCCGTCGCCGGCGATGCCCTCGATGTCGAGTTCCACGTTGTCAGTCACCATGTCGAGCCTTGCCGCCGCCCGAGATGCTACGTGCCCCGGGCCCACCCCCCCGGCGCTGCCGGAAGGCCTCGAAGCAGACCACCGCGCAGGCCACGCCGACGTTGAGCGACTCGGCCCGCCCCGCCATGGGAATGGCGAGCGACCCGGCGAGCTCCCCGCACAGGGTGGCATCGAGCCCGGAGGACTCGTTCCCGAGGAAGAGCGCCGTCGGCACGGACCAGTCGAGGTCGACGTAGTCCTGGCCGTCCCGCACGACGGTCGCGAGGGTCCGGAAGCCGGCCGCCGACAGGTCGGAGGCCAGGATGGACGGATCGTCCCGCACCCCCATGGGGACGTGGAAGAGCGACCCGGCCGAGGCCCGCACCGTCTTGGGGTTGTACGGGTCGACGGACTCGCCGGCGAAGAGCACTGCCGTGGAGCCCGAGGCGTCCGCGGCCCGCAGCACGGTGCCGGCGTTGCCCGGGTCGCGCACGTCGACCAGGACGACGACCAGCGAGTCAGGGTGGGCCGACCACACATCCGCTCCGATGGGGGGCTCCTCGAGCATCGGCAGCACGGCGAGCACGGGCTGGGGCGTCACCGTGTCTGCCACCCGCTCCAGCACCCCGGCCCCCAGGGGGAAGACCCGGGCCCCGGCCTCGGTCGCCCGGCGGCAGACGTCCTGGGTGGCGCGGTCCTGGTCGCCCTCGGGCGACACGTAGACCGACTCGAGAGGCACGCCGGCGTCCAGGGCACAGCGGATGAGCTCCGCTCCCTCGGCGACGAAGGCTCGCTCGCTCCAGCGCGCCGAACGCTTCTGCAGCAGGCTCCGCAGCCGGCGGACCCGCCGGTGCGTGAAGGCCAGCCGTTGGGTCAGGAAGCGACCTCCGCCACGGGCGCGTTCGACAGCGCGGTCTGCGCGGTCTCCACGAGCGCGCCGAACGCCTCGGGGTCGCTGACGGCGAGATCGGCCAGCACCTTGCGGTCGACCTCGACTCCGGCGAGGTGCAGGCCGTTGATGAGCCTGCTGTAGCTGAGGCCGTGCTGGCGGGCGCCGGCATTGATGCGCTGTATCCACAGCTTGCGGAAGTCACCCTTGCGGGCCCGCCGGTCGCGGAACGCGTACTGCATCGAATGCATGAGCTGCTCGTTGGCGGCCCGGTAGGAACGGCTCTTGTTGCCGTAGTACCCCTTCGCCTGCTCCAGGACAGCGCGGTGGTGCTTGCGGCCGTGGACGGCACGCTTCACTCTGGCCATGGGGGTGCTCCTCTCTTCGAATTCTCGTGGGGTGTCGGGTGGGTGTGCGTCGGCGCGCCGATGCGAATGCCTGCGCTCAGATGCCCAGCATCCGGCGCGTCGACCGCTCGTCGGCCTTGGCGATGTCGGACTCACGCCCGAGCCGGCGCGTGCGCACGCTCGTCTTCTTCTCCAGCAGGTGCGACCGGAAGGCCTTGCGCCTGCGCAGGCGGCCGGTGCCGGTCACCTTGATGCGCTTGGCGGCGCCCCTGTCCGTCTTCATCTTCGGCATTGCGTCATCCCTCTTCGGCTGATGCGGCGATTTCGCTGACCCCATGGGCCTCTCCGGCCGGCTGCGCGCTCCCGTTCCCCTCGGGCGGCGGGGAGCCCGCCGGACCCTCGGGCCCGCCCTCCGCCTTGGCGGTGGGCGTGGACTTCCCGGGACGCTGCTGGTTGGATGCCCTCGACTGCGCTGCCTGGCGGGCCCGCTTGTCGGGGGCGAGCACCATGATCATGTTGCGGTTGTCGAGCTTGGGCTCGGCCTCCACCTTGGCGATGCCCTCCATCTGCTCGGCGATCCGGTCCAGGATCCGCTTGCCGTGCTCGGGGTGGTACACCTCGCGGCCTCGGAACATGATCGTGATCTTGACCTTGTGCCCCTCGCCCAGGAACTTGGCCACTTGCCGGGTCTTGGTGTCGAAGTCGCCCGGCCCGATCTTGGGTCGGTACTTCATCTCCTTGATCCCGACGTGGACCGTCTTGCGACGGCTCTCCTTGGCCCGCTGGGCCTCGTCGAACTTGAACTTGCCGAAGTCCATGATCCGGCAGACGGGCGGGTTGGCCATGGGGGCCACTTCCACGAGATCGAGGTCGGCCTCCTTGGCGATCGCCAGGGCCTCGGGGAGCGGCTTGATGCCTAGTTGCACACCGTCAGGGTCCACGAGCCGGACTTCACGGGCACGGATTCGGTCATTGATCCGGTGCTCAGTTGTGGTTTCAGCGACGATGCGTCATCACACCTCTCACTCGGGCTGCGGTCCTTCCGCAAGCCAATCGGAGGAGGCGGGGCCGACCCGCGGGCGAGGCCCGCGCCCGAGGGGCGATCGACCTGGCGCACGGAGCTCTCTGCGGTGCAGTGCGGTGGCCAGGTGGAGGCCTCTCAGTGGAGGCCCCGCTTCCAAGTAGTCAAGGATGAATATCCTACCAGCATGAGCAGCCTCTGGACACCGTCGGGCGAGCATTTCCCCCAGGGGGAGGGCGATGGCGGCGCCCCGCCACGATTCCCCCCTGCTGGCGACACCGATGTCACCGATCCGTCGACCGAGGCCTCCCAGGCCGAGGCGCAGGCGGAGGTCGACGCGATGCGGGCCCAGCTGGCCAACACGCCGGCCGAGGTCGTGGTGGCCAACCACTGCTACGGGCTCTTCGAGCTGGCCGCCATCTACCTCTCCCAGACACCCCCCATGCTGTTCCAGGCCCGGCTGGCGATCGACGGACTCGGCTACCTGCTCGACGGCCTCCGCGGCCGCCTCGGTGAGGCGGAGCCGTCCCTGCACGAGTCCCTGTCCCAGCTCCGCCTGGCTTTCGTCCGCCTGGAGGGCGCCGAACAGTCGGGTGCCGACAACGCCGCCAACACGGGCCAGACCTCCGGCTAGGGGGTCTGCGCTACGACGGGCGCCGGTGGGAGCCGCCCGGTGCGTCGAGGGGCACCAGCGACCTCGCCTCGTAGAGGCCGCGGTGGCCCGGGCCCACCGTGAAGGTCACCTCGGCGCCCACCTCGATGCGGCGGCTCCCGTCGGCGATGGCCGTGGCATGGAAGCCGTAGGAGCCACCGCCGTCCTCGGCCACGGTCCCGAGGCCGCGTGCGGGGTCGAAGGAGGCGACGCGCCCGTGACGAGGCCCGGCGGGGAGGACGGGGACGGTCACGTCAGTGGACGATCTTGGACAGCGGGATCTCGAGGATGTCGCTGGCGCCCTGGTCGCGCAGTGCCGGGATGAGGATGTTGATGTCCGACTTGGCGACGACGGCCTCCAGGGCGAAAGCGCCGCCACCGGAGAGCTCCGAGATCGTCGGCGCGCGCATGGAGGGCAGGACGGCGAGGACGGCATCGAGGTTCTCGGCCGCGACGTTGAGCTTGACGAGCACCTTGCCCCGCGCCTCGAGCGTGCCCTGCAACAGCGTGAGGATCTGCTCCATGGCATGGCGCTTCTCGGGATCGGCCGCGGCGGAGGGGTTGGCGATGAGCTCGGTGTGCGAGACGAGGAGCGTCTCGATCACCCGGAGCCCCGCGGCGCGCAGCGCGCTCCCGGTCTCGGTCATGTCGACCACGGCGTCGGCGATGTCGGGCACCTTGGCCTCCGTGGCGCCGTAGGACAGCGCGATGTCGGCGTCGATGCCGTGCGAGGCGAGCGCCCTGCGGGTGAGCTCGGGGTACTCGGTGCTGACGCGCAGGCGGCCGGGGCGATCGGCCACCGCGGCGGCCAGCTCGGCCAGCGAGCGAGCCGGCGAGTCCGCGCTCACGGCGAGGACGATCCGAGCGGGATTGGCGGTCACCTTGGAATAGGCGAGCTCGCCGAGGGACACCACCTCGCTCCCCCGCTCCTCGATGCAGTCGCGGCCCGTGATGCCGAGGTCGAAGAGCCCGTCGGCCACATAGACGGGGATCTCCTGGGGCCGCAGGATCCGCACCTCGCTGATGCGGGGGTCGCCGATGCTGGCACGGTAGGCGACGTCCGAGGCGCGGTAGACGGCCAGGTCGGCGTCCTCGAACAGCTGCATGGTGGCGCGTTCGAGCGAGCCCTTGGGCAGGACGAGGCGGAGCATGGGACAGATCTTCGCAGACCGGCGACGGGGGTCGTGGCCCCGGGGTGTGCCGGCGGCGGTGCCGGTGCGGCAAGCTGTGGCGGTGCCGCCGCCCTATGACGTCTTCAATTTCTTGAACCTGCTCGGGATCGAGATACCGCACGAAGGCAATGACGAAGGCCCGATCGCCCGCCTCACCGTCAGCCACGACCTGATTGCCGGGACCGGCTTCCTGTGGGCCCCGGTGGTCATCACCCTGGCCGACGCCCTGTGCGCCTTCGGGGTGAACCACCACTGGCCCGAGGGAGCCAAGAGCTTCACCACCGTCGACTGCTCGGCCAGCTTCATCTCGAGCGCCAAGGAGGGCGACCTCGTCGTGGCGACGGCGTCCCCGCTCCACACCGGGCGCACGACCCAGGTCTGGGACGCCATGGTGACGAACGAGACGACCGAGCGGCTGATGGCGTCGTATCGCTGCACCCAGCTGATTCTGTACTGAGGAGCCGCCGCCCGGCGAGCGGACGGGCCGCCCGGAGCGGGGCCACTTGGAACGCCCAGACCGGCGGACCGCACTCGTCGCGCCGGCAACGGAACGGCAACGCCATTGCGCCAGAATCGACAGGGCTCCGCGAGACGGTGCGAGCCACACTCGGATTGCACTCCGGCGGTCCAGTGGAGATCCAGGCGGGGCAGATCTATGACCTGGTTGTTCGTGTGCATCCCGTTGATGGTGGTCGCGGTCCTCGTCGCGACCGTTCCGCTCGACCGTGTGCCCGACATGCGCCGCTCTCGTGATCGATCAGGTGGCACACGACGAGTGGGTCCACGTGCCCGTACTCGTCTGATTCAGGGCGTCGATCCCCGCCCCCCGAGCGTGGCGGTCGCCGACCGCCACGTCTACCCGGCACACGGGACGGCACCGGTGGGAAGTCTCTGCAGCCGGTTTTACAGAAGGGTCAGCTCGGCCGCGGCGGACACCGGATCCATGGCCTCGGTCTGACCGACCCCTCCCGCCATGCCGGCACGCGTCCCGCGCAGCATGCGGAACCGCCAGTCCTCGCGGTCGAACCGCGCCGGCGTCGTCCGCTCCATGAATTCGTGCACGACCTCGACGAAGCGCATCGGGTCGGTGTGGTGCGGGAAGTGGCCCGCCTCATCGAATATCTCGAGCTCACTCCCGGGTAGTGCGGCATGGGCGAGCCGCCCGTGCCCCAGCGGGATGATCGCGTCGCGCCTGCCCCAGATGACGAGGGTCGGCACACCCTCGGCCAGGTAGGCACGGTCCAGCATGGTGATGACCTGGCCCTGCCAGTCGACGCCCGAACGCAGCGTGCGCAGGATCGCGCGTCGGGCCTCGGTGTTGGGCAGCGCATCGAACACGGCCAGGATCTCCTCCGCGTCGCGCCCGAGCGCCGTGTCGAGGACGCGGAGGAGCCCGGCGCCGAGGCGGCTCACCAGGCGGACGGGTGGGAGCCCGAGCAACGGCATCATGGCCTCGACACCGGGCACGGCCGCGAAACGGAGCAGCGGGCTCACCGTGCGGCCGATCCCCCCGCTGCCCACCAGCACCAGACGCTCGCAGCGTTCGGGGAACTGGTAGGAGAACTGCGCCGCCACCCCGCCGCCGAGCGAATGGCCCACGACCGTCGCGCTCTCGACCTCCAAGACGGTGAGGAGGTCACGCATCCCGTTGGCGAAGCCGGCGATGGTGTAATCGGCCCGGGGCTTCTCGGAGCGCCCGTGGCCGAGCAGATCCGGGGCGATGACCGTGTAGTGCTCGGCCAATTGCTCGACCACCGGGCGCCAGGTGTCCGAGCTGTCACCGATGCCGTGGATCAGGAGCAGGGCGGGGCCGCGGCCGGCTCTTACGTAAGCCCGCCGGTACCCGTGGATGGTGGAGTACCGGACGCTGAACGCACCTTCGCGGCGGACCCCGGGCCGGAATCGGATCTGCGCGGGGTCGACGGGAGGCACCGGGTGCTCGGCGTCCGGCGTCGGCGGATCGGCCACACGTTCGCTCTCGGGCATGTCCATCCGGTGGCCCGCGCCAGCGGTCTCATCCATGCCGGATCATTCCTTCCGGTCTGCTGGTTGTCGTCCGCGTCACGCTACGGAGCCGAGGTGTCCGCGCCGTGTCAGTCGTGTGAATGCTCCATGAATGGCGTTCCGGACGGCGGTCCGGGCCCGCCTGGGAACGACTAGGAGAGGGGTCCGCTCCGCAGGAGCCGAACCATCTCGATCCCGGTGAGCGCCGCCTCGCGGCCCTTGTTGCTCTGGTCGGGCTCCGAGCGCTGGAGCGCCTGCCCCAGCGTGTCGGTGGTGAGCACCCCGAAGACGACCGGCACCCCGGTGGCCAGCTGCACCCGCTGAATGCCCGACGCGCACTCCCCCGCCACGAAGTCGTAATGGCCCGTGTCGCCCCGGATGACGGCGCCGAAGCACAGCACGGCGTCGACCTTGCCCGCCTGGGCGAAGGCCTGCGCCACGAGGGGCACCTCGAACGCGCCCGGCGTCCAGGCGACCGTGATGTCGCGCCGGTCGGTGCCGGCCTCTTCCAGGGCGGCGAGCGCGCCGTCGAGCAGTCGCAACGTCACCCCGCCGTTGAAGAGTGCACACGCGATCCCGAACCGCAGACCGGTGCCGTCGTGCTCACCGCGCAGGCTGGTGCCGACCCTGGACGCCACGTCGTCGAGCGCGCCCTTGGGCAGGGCGGCGAGATCGGAGCCGGCCATCAGGCGGAGCGGACCGTCACAGGACGTCGTCGAGGCCGTGCAGCAGGTGGCCCATGCGCTCCCGCTTGGTGCGCAGGTAGGCGATGTTCTCGGGGTTGGCCGAGGTCTGCAACGGCACCCGCTCGGTGATGTCGAGGCCGAACCCCTCGAGGCCGCCGTACTTGACCGGGTTGTTCGTCATCAGGCGCATGGTGGTGACCCCGAGGTCGACCAGCATCTGGGCCCCGATGCCGTACTCGCGGCTGTCGACCGGCAGCCCCTGCTGCAGGTTGGCGTCGACCGTGTCGTGCCCTTCTTCCTGCAGCTGGTAGGCCCGGATCTTGTGGCCGAGGCCGATGCCGCGTCCCTCGTGGCCCCGCAGGTAGATCAGGACGCCCCGTCCCTCCCGTTCGATCAGGTCGAGCGCGGCCTGCAGCTGGGGCCCGCAATCACACCGCAGGGAGCCGAAGACGTCGCCCGTCAGGCATTCGGAGTGCACGCGCACCAGGACGTCCTCGCTCCCGGCCACGTCGCCCATCACCAGCGCCAGGTGCTGCTCGTTGTCGAGCACCGACTCGTAGACGAAGGCCCTGAACTCCCGATCCTTGGCCGGGATGCGCGCCTCGGAGACGAGGCGCACCAGCTTCTCGTTCTGGCGCCGGTAGCGGATGAGCTCGGCGATGGAGATCAGTGGGAGGTCGTACTTCTTGGCGAAGCGCTCCAGGTCCGGCAGGCGCGCCATCTCGGACTTGTCCTCGGTGACGATCTCGCAGAGCACGCCGGCCGGCGAGAGCCCCGCGGCGCGGCTCAGGTCGACGGTCGCCTCGGTGTGACCCGCCCGCTTGAGCACACCACCCGTCCGGTAACGCAGCGGGAAGATGTGGCCGGGCCGGTTGAGGTCGTTCGGGCGCGTGTCCCGGTCGATGAGCGCCGCGATGGTGGCCGCCCGGTCGGCAGCGGAGATCCCCGTCGTCGTGCCGTGCCGATAGTCCACGCTCACCGTGAAGGCCGTCCGCTGCGCCTCGGTGTTGGCCGTGACCATCAGGGGCAGGTCGAGGAGGTCGGCCCGCTCGGGCAGCAGCGGGACGCAGATGACACCCGAGGTGTGGGCCAGGAAGAAGGCGATGTTCTCGGGTGTCGCGGCCTCGGCCGCCATCACGAGGTCCCCCTCGTTCTCGCGGTCCTCGTCGTCCACGACCACGGCCATGCCGAGGCGGCCGATGGCGTCGATCGCGTCCTGCACGGTCGAGAGGCCCATCAGACGGCCACCTCCACGCGAAGATCCTCCCCCAGCCGCTCGACCGACACCAGCCTGCCTCTGCACACATCACCAATTGTGCCAGCCCCGGGGCCCGCGAAGAGCGGGCGACCGTCGTCACCCCCGAAGAACACCGGCGCCAGGTAGAGGATGTAGCGATCGACCAGGCCCGCGGCGTGGAATTCGTGCGCCACGGTCGCCCCGCCCTCGACCAGCAATTGGATGACCCCACGGCGGCCGAGCTCGTCGAGCACGTCGTCGAGATCACCCGAGAGCTCCAGGGCGGGCTGCACCCGGGCGCCGGGTGGCGCCTGGCCCAGCACCACCCGGAGCGGTTGGGCGTGCTCGATCCCGTCGCCGAGCCTGACGGTCAGCTCAGGGTCGTCAGCCCGGACGGTGCCCGCCCCGACCAGGACGGCGTCGGAACGGGACCGCAGGACGTGCACGTCGTGGCGGGCGGCCTCCCCCGTGATCCAGCGGCTGGTGCCGTCCGGTGCCGCGGTGCGGGCGTCGAGGCTGGCCGCCATCTTGAGCACGACCCAGGGCTGCCCCGTCGTGCGGTGCTTGAGGTAGGGCGCCAGCTGCTCGGCGACCTCTCCGGCCGCCACGCCGAGGGTCACCTCGATCCCGGCGTCCCGCAGAGCGGCCACGCCCCTTCCCGCCACCAGCGGGTCCGGGTCCTCGACGCCCACCACGACCCGGGCGACACCCGCCTCGATGATGGCATCGCTACAGGGCGGTGTCCGTCCGTGGTGCGCGCAGGGTTCCAGCGTGACGTAGAGGGTGGCGCCCCGTGCCGCGTCCCCGGCGGCGGAGAGCGCCGCCACCTCGGCGTGTGGGCCGCCCGGAGGCGCCGTGGCGCCCTCGGAGGTGGGCGCATCGCCCGCACCGCGGGGCTGCGCCGCCACGACCACGCAGCCGACCCAGGGGTTGGGCGCGGTGGTGGAGCGGACCGCTGCGGCCAGCGCCATCGCCCGGCGCATGAGCTCCACGTCGTCCATGGTCCCGTCCTCGTCCGGGGTGGATCCCCGGCACCGTCTTTTCGAATTATAGAACACGTTTCATTTTTTGTCGAGATGCCCAGTTCAGCGGGGTGAGCCAGATTCGAGGACCGCCAGCAGTCCCCTCACGTCGGCGATGAGCGCCGTGTGCGGGGCGGCGGCGAGCGTTGCCTCGTCGTGCGCGCCGCTGAGCACGCCGATGACCGCTCCCGCCCCCGCCCGGTTGCCCGCTTCCAGGTCGCTCACCGTGTCGCCGACGACGGCCACGGTGCCGGGGTCGTCGACGCCCAGGCGGCCCATGGCACCGAGGACCATGTCGGGTGCGGGCCGGCCCCGACCGACGTCGGCCGGAGAGAGAGCCAGGTCGACCTCGTCGCGCCAGCCGAGCGCGTCGAGCAACGCGTCCCGCGTCGAGGGGGCGAACCCGGTCGTGAGGCATACCCGGACCCCCCGGGACCGCAGGCTGCGCATCACCTCGAGAGCCCCCGGGATCTCGCCGACCTCACCCGCGGCGACGGTCGCCTCGTAGGCGGCGGCGAAGGCATCCGTCGCCCGGGCCGCGTCGTCGGGATCGAGGAGTTGAGCGAACACGTCCGCCTTGGACCATCCCATGGTGTCGCGCACGAACGCCCGGGCCTCGGCGTCGCGAGGGCTGCCGGCCACGATCCCGACGGCCCCCAGCGCGACGGTGAAGGCGGACTCGACGGCGCCGTCGTCCCGCACGGTCGTGCCCGCCATGTCGAGGCAGACGAGCACGAACGGCCCGATCACGGGGTGACCCCGGCGGCCCTCAACGTGTCGGCGGCGATCGCCGGCGCACAGGTCATGCCGCGCCCACCCGGGCCGGTCACCAGGAGGACCCCGGGGTGGATCTCCTCCCGCAGGCACACCGCGCCGTCGGTGCACTGGGCGTACACGCCCTCCCAGCGCCGCCGCACCGGCGGCACCTCCGTCCCCAGCACCCGCCGGGCCCGCGCCAGCAGCTCGTCGGTGGGCTCCTCGCTCAGTGCGAAGTCGAAGGGCTCCTCGTAGGCGTGGGTGTCGCCGATGGTGAGGCCGCCGTCGGGACGCTGGACCAGCAACAGCTGGAGATGGTGGTCGCCGGACACGGTGCCCTGCTCCCCGAGGAGCTCGAGCGGCGCCACGTCGTAGGCCGGGTAGTAGCGCAGCGTGTCGGCGTCGGCCAGCGCCGTCGTCACCCTCGGCGCGAACGGCCCCGTCTCGAGCATCTGGAGGCGGACCCGCCGCAGCCGGATCCCGACATCCTCGGTGCCCGGCAGGTGGTCGTAGGCGGCGCCGGTGGCGACCACGACGAGATCCCCTTCCCATCGGGTTCCCACCGTGTCGACCAGGGCGCGCGCCGCGGCCGTGACGACCCGGCGCCCTGGATGGAAACGGTAGCGGTCCGGCGCGGCCTTTGTGCTCAGGTACCCACGCAGGGCGCCCAGCGCGAGGCGCGGCTCGACCACCGCATCGCGGGAACAGTGCAGCGCCCCCTCCACGTCGCCGCGGAGCGCCGGGTTGCACGCGCGTACCTCGTCGGGCTCGAGGAAGGTGATCGAGCGCGCACCGGCCTGCGGGTGGCGCGCGAACGCCTCCATCACCTCGCGCTCGGCTGCGTCGCAGGCGACGGTGAGTGAACCGCACGAGCGGAACCCCAACCCCGGCACCTCGGCGCCCACCTCCTCCCAGCGGCGACGGGCGCGCAGGGCCACGTCGAGCTCCTCCCCGGAGCGCCGGCCGCTCACCCACACCAGCCCGAAGTTGCGCACCGACGCCCCCCGGGGAGCCACATCGGCCTCGAGGTGGTCCACCGAGAACCCCGCCCGGACGAGCTCGAGCGCGTGCCAGGTGCCCACGATGCCACCACCGGCCACCACCGCCCGCGGCGCGTCCCCGCTCACCGTCCGGCCGCCTTCAACGGGCGCCGGGATCACCCGGAAGCGTCGCGCACGGACTCGCGGATGGCGTCGGCTGCCTCCCAGGGCCGTTCGTGCCCGAAGATGGCGGTGCCCGCGACGAAGACGTTGGCGCCGGCCGCAGCGGCCACCGGTGCCGTGGCAGTGTCGATCCCGCCGTCCACCTCGATGTCCAGTGCCAGCGCGCTCTCGTCGACCGCGGCGCGCACCTGCTCGACCTTCGTCATCACCTCGCCCATGAAGCTCTGGCCCCCGAACCCAGGGAACACCGTCATGCACAACACGAGGTCGACGTCGCCGAGATACGGCTGCACCGCCTCGAAGGGTGTGTCGGGGTTGAGGGCGAGCCCGGCCCGCAGACCGAGCCGGCGCATCTGGGCGATCAGCTCGTCGGTGTCGCCGATCTCGACGTGCACGGTGCACCCGTCCGCGCCGGCGTCAGCGAAGTCCTGGAGGTAGCGACCGGGCTCGGTCATCATGAGGTGACAGTCGAAGAACAGGGGCGTGTGGCGGCGCAGCGACGCCACCACCGGTGGCCCGATCGTCACATTGGGGACGAAGTGGCCGTCCATGACGTCGACATGGAGCCAGTCGGCGGACGGGGCCACCTCCCCCACCTGCTCGGCGAGCACGCCGAAGTCCGCCGAGAGCAAGGACGGCGCGATCCGCACGTCGCCGAAACGCCCCGGGTCGCGGCCTTGGATGGACGGCCGTCCCTGCATGGTCGCGACGTCGATCCTCAGCTGAAGCGCGCCCAGCACAGGATGCGCCGGAATCCGTAGAAGTACGGTTCGCGCTCCCCGAGCTCCTCAATGAGCCGTTCCCGATAGCGGTCCACGAACTCGTCGAACAGCTCGGGGCTGAGGCGCTTTCGGTACGGCGTCAGGAGGGTCCCCATGACCCACTCGACGACCTCGCCGGTCGACTCCAGCTCGTGCCCGTAGACCTCCATGCGGACCACTTGATCCTTCGCCCCGAGCTCGTAGAGGAGATCGGCGTACAACTCCGGGGAGAGCACGAAACGGCCCCGGTCCTCGGGCACGTCCCCGTAGAGCGCGTCCATGAACGGCGACTCGTTGGCCACCGCGTGCGCCAACACGTGCGAGGGGTGGCGATAGTTCGCGGGCACTTGGAACGCCAGCTGTCCGTCCTCGCGCAGCGCCGTGCGCATGCGCGCGAGGAGGTTGAGGTGGTCGTCGATCCACTGGAGTGACGCGTTGGCGAACACGAGATCGAGCCCCTCGTCGAGCCACGTTGCGATGTCGCCCTGCGCGAAGGAGAGTCCGGGCACGTCCCCGAACGACGACTGGGCCCGGGCCAGCATGGCGGCCGAGGAGTCGATGCCGACCGTCTCCTCGGCGCCCATCTCCTCGTGGAGGATCTTGGTCAGCAGACCCGTGCCGCACCCGAGATCGACGATCCGCCCGCCTTCAACGGGGTGACACAGCGTCAGAAGGTCGTCGAAGGGTTGCTGGCGCTCCGAGCGGAACCGCTCGTACTGCTCGGGGCTCCACCCGTCGATAGGAGTCACAGTCACCAACCTCATGTCTAGTCCGTCCCGAGGCGCTCCCCGTCCACGGGCCGGACACCGCGCAACCACTCGTCGGCTGACATGGACGAACGGCTCTCGGGCTGCACCCGCTGCAGCAGGAGGGTGCCGGCGCCCGTCACCACCACCGGGCCGACGAGCGAGCCGGGCGCGTACCCGTCGTCGCCGGGCACCGCGTCGCCCGCTGCCGCCTGCAGCACGCCCAGTCGCCTGCCCCGGAACGTGGTCCAGGCCCGGCCGAGGCGGACCACCCTTCTCAGCTGCACGGCGGGCTCGGCCCAGTCGAGATGGAGGTCCTCATTGGTGATCTTCTCGGCGATGGTCGCCTCCCCGTGCTGGGGCACGGGCTCGGGCAGTCCGGACGCCCCCGCGGCGAGGGTGGCCACGAGGAGCTCACTGCCGACGTCGACGAGCTGCCGGCGCAGCGCGGCGAGCGTCACGTCGTCGTCGAGGGGCACGGTGCGCACCGCGTAGACCGGGCCGGTGTCGAGACCCGCCTCGACCTTCATCACGCAGACGCCGGTCTCATCGTCACCGGCGAGGATCGCCCGCTCGACCGGGGCGGCACCGCGCCAGCGGGGTAACAGCGAGAAGTGCAGGTTCACCATCGGCACGACGTCGAGCAGACGGGTGGGGATGATCCGACCGTACGCCACCACGACGGCCATCTCCACCCCGGCCGTCGCCACGTCGTCCATGTCGTGCGAGACCGTGATGCCGAGCTCGGTGGCGGCCTCCTTGACCGGGCTCGGCGTGCTCTGCCCGCCTCGGCCGCGCCGGCGGTCGGGCCGGGTCACGCAGAGAGCGATGTCGTGCCCCGCCCCGACCAGCGCGCGCAGTGGCGGCACCGCCATGTCCGGGGTGCCGAGGTACGCCAGCCGGGCCACCCGCTCACCGTAGGGCAGCCGGCGCGGCTCAGCGAGAGAAGAGGTCCGAGAGCCCGTCGGGGTCCGACGGGGCGAGGTCCAGTGTGCGGCTGCGGAGGATCTTGAGCGCCTCCTTGCGCTGGTCCTCGTTCAAGCGCTCCACCAGCAGGATGCCTTCGAGGTGATCGAGCTCGTGCTGGAACACGCGACCCTCGAGCTCGGTCGCCTCGATGGAGACCTCGTTGCCGTCGAGGTCGAGACCCACGAGGTGGACTGCGTTGGGCCGTACGATCTCCCAGCTGAGCCCCGGCACCGAGAGGCAGCCCTCTTCGTAGGCCCACTCGCCGTCACTCTCGACGATGCGCGGGTTGATGACCGTCCGGGCACCCTCCCCGACGTCGTAGACGAAGATCCGGCGCTGGACACCGATCTGGTTGGCCGCCAGGCCGGTGCCGGGTGCGGCGTACATCGTCTCGATCATGGAATCGACCAGGCTGGCCACGGCGCCGTCGATCTCCTCGACGTCGCGGGCGCGTTCCTTCAGCACGGGGTCGCCGTACTGACGGATCGTGAGGGCGGGCACAGCACCATCCTACCGGGGGCCCCGGCCCGGTCCGGCTCCGCGAGCGCCTCAGAGGGTGGGCGGGTCCACCTCGACGCGCAGCCCGCGCCCGGGCGGCCTGGGTACCCGGGCCAGCAGGTCGCACAGCGGCCCGTGCGTGGCGGCCCGCAGCAGGAACCGCCCCTCGTCCAGCGGCGACACCGTGACCGCGCCGGCCTCGGCACCGGTGGCGGTGGCGGTGGCGGTGGCGGTGGCGGTGGCGGTGGCGGCCTGCTGCGAAAGCGCCAGGGCGTAGTCCGGTGCCAGCACGCCCGAGACGACCGCCAGCGCCGCGAACGGCGGCAGCGCCGACAGACGACGCACCGCCGCCTCCTCGTCCAGCACGGGCTGGGGCTCACCCTTCGAGACGGCCACGAGCAACGCATGGTCCGGCACGCGTGTCTGCGCCTGCACCCGCGCCCAGGGCGGGCCGGTCCCGCGCGCGCCGACCAGCCGCGCCGCCCGGACGAGAAGGGCCAGGGTGTCCTCAATCGCCGTGAGGCGCGTGGCGAGCAGGTGCAGATCGATGTCCAAGAAGACGACGGCCGCGGCGTGGCGCACCCGGTGCAGCACCGCCTCGGTGCCCACGAGCACCGGGGCGGCCGGCAAGACAGGCTCCGCGCTGCCCGCCCGTGGGCCGGCGACCTCCCCCACCTCGACCCCGAGCAGTGCCGCCAGCTCCTCGCGCAGCCGGCTCACGCCGGCTCGCAGCGTCTTCATGCGCAGCCGGCCACAGGCCGCACAGACGACCGGTCTCGTGTCGCCGCAGCGCAGGCAGCGCAGCACCTCTTCCTCACGGGGTCGGGACGCTGCCGCGCCGCAGCGCGTGCAGCGGGCGAGCTCGCCGCAGTGGCGGCACGCCAGCACGCGGGCGCCGCCCGTGCGGTTGTAAACGCACACCAACGGTCCCCGCCCCGCGGTGGCGGGGTCGTCGAGCACGGCACGGGCCAGGCGGACGAACTCCTCGGAGAACATGCCGGTGCGGGGATCCGCGCCCCGGCGGTCCACCCGTTCGAGCGTGGACCAGCCGGCTCGCTCCTCCACACCAGGTGGCGCAAGCGTCTCCATCTCGTCGTGGGCCGCCAGCGCCACCGGCGGCACGGGCGAGACGAGGAGGCACGGAGCGGCCTGACGGCGGGCCCGCTCGAAGAGGACATCGACGGCGCTGTAGGTCGGCGCACTCTCCTCCCGGTACGACGCGTCGTGCGCGTCGAGCACGACGGCCGCAGCGAGCCTCGGAACGGGGGCCCAGGCGCCGCCGCGGCTGCCCACGACGACGGGCCAGCCCGCTCGCGCCGCGTCCCACGCACCAGTCGCCGGACACCCGCGCCGCAAGAGCCGGGAGGTCAGGCGCTCCGCCCACCCGGTCGAAGGGACCAGCACCACGACGCTGCCCCCGCGGGCGCGCACGCCGGGGTCCTCGACGACCCCCAGCACAAGGTCGATGAGATCGGTGGCCGGCGGCAGGCGCACCACCGTGACGGCCCGTTGCGTGAGGGCCCGGTCCCATAGCCGGGGCGTCGCCCCGTCGCGAGAATCGGACACCGCCGGCCGGGGCGCCGGAGGGACATCGGGCAAGTGACGCACGACCACGGACGGGGACGCGGCCCGCAGGAAGAAGGACACGGGGCCGGCCCAGCGCCACGATGCCCACTCCGCCACCTCGACGAGGTCGTCCGGCGGGCCCCAGCCGAGCCACGACTTGAGCGGCAGGACCTCGACACCGTCGAGGGTGCCCACATCGCTCTGGACGACCCACCCCCGCACCGTGCGCCCGTGCAGCGGCACCCGCACCCGGGTGCCCACGCGCACGTCCTCGGCCCAGCGCGCCGGCACCGCGTAGTCGAACGTCCTCGTGAGCGCGGCCACCTCGGTGCGCACGCGCACCGTCCGCAGGGGAAGCGTCATCGCACGGTCGTTCGCCATGACGTCAGTGGCACGCCACGACGGCCCCCCTCAGGGGAGCGATCGCGCGCTCAGAGCCCGAGCGCGCCCCGCAGGTCGTCCACGCGCGGGGTGGCCTCCCACGTGAACTCCTTGTCCGAACGACCGAAGTGACCGTACGCCGCCGTCTTCTTGTAGATGGGCCGGCGCAGGTCGAGGTCGCGTATAATCGCCGCCGGGCGGAGGTCGAACAGCTCACGCACCGCGTCCGAGATCTTCTCGGGGTCGGCGGACTCGGTGCCGAATGTCTCGACGAGCAGTGACACCGGGTGTGCGACGCCGATGGCGTACGCCACCTGCACTTCGCACCGCCTGGCCGCCCCGGCGGCCACCACGTGCTTCGCCACCCATCGAGCCGCGTAGGCCGCCGAGCGGTCCACCTTCGAGGGGTCCTTGCCGGAGAATGCACCGCCACCATGGCGAGCCATGCCGCCATAGGTGTCCACGATGATCTTGCGGCCGGTGAGCCCGGTGTCGGCATGCGGGCCGCCCAGCTCGAAGATCCCGGTCGGGTTGACGAAGATGCGCAGTCCCTCGGTGTCGAGATCGGTGGGCAGCAGCGGCTTGATGACGTGCTCGATCAGGTCGGGGCGCAGCTGCTCCTCCAGGTCGATGCCGCCGGCGTGCTGGGTCGAGATCAGGACCGTGTCGATGCGTACGGGGCGACCGTCCTCGTAGACGACGGAGACCTGCGTCTTGCCGTCAGGCCGCAGGTACGGCACGGCAGCCGCCCGCCGCACCTGGGCCAGGCGCTCCGAGAGGCGGTGGGACAACCAGATCGGCAGCGGCATCAGATCCGGCGTCTCGTCGCAGGCGTACCCGAACATCATCCCCTGGTCGCCCGCACCCTGGGCGTTGAGTACATCCTCTCCGCCCTTGCCTGTCCGCAGCTCGAACGCCGCGTCCACGCCCTGCGCGATGTCGGGCGACTGCGCGTCGAGCGACACGAGCACCCCGCAGGTCTCGCCGTTGAAGCCGTATGCATCGTTGTCGTACCCGATGTCGCACACCGTCTCGCGCACGAGCGCCGGGATGTCGACATAGGTCGACGTCGTGACCTCGCCCGCCACCACGACGAGGCCGGTCGTCAACAGGGTCTCGCAGGCGACGCGGCTCGAAGGATCGCCCTCGAGGATCGCGTCGAGGACCGCATCCGAGATCTGGTCCGCCATCTTGTCCGGGTGCCCCTCGGTGACCGATTCCGAGGTGAAAGTGGTTCTCACGTGGTGCTCCGCTTCTCGTTGTGGTGGGCGATCACCCTATCCAATACGGCATTTGCCACTGCATCCTTGGAGGTCAGGGGGATTTCGGTGGTGCTCCCGTCGGCTCCGAGGATGACGACCGCATTCGTGTCGTGGTCGAACCCCGTGCCCGGTGCGCTCACATCGTTGACGACCAGCAGGTCCACCCCCTTGCGCGCGAGCTTTCGCCGTCCCCGTTCGAGCGCGTCGTGGGTCTCGGCCGCGAACCCGACGAGCATCTGGCCGGGCGGGCGCCGGGCGGCAAGGCCGGCCAGGATGTCGGGCGTCGGCTCGAGGACGAGCTCGGGGATCCCCTCCTCCTTGGACAGCTTCACGCCGGCGGGCTGCTTGGGCCTGAAGTCGGCCACCGCAGCGGCCATCACCACGACGTCGGCGCCCTCGGCCGCCGCGCCCACCGCGTGCTCCATGTCGGCCGCCGACTCCACGTCGATCCGGGTGACCGCGGCGACGACGTCGGGGGGGAGCACGAGCGGTGAGGATGTGACGAGCGTGACCGCCGCGCCGCGCCGCGCCGCGGCGGCGGCGATGGCGTGGCCCTGCTTGCCGGACGAGCGATTGGTGATGAAGCGAACGGGATCGAGCGCCTCACGCGTGCCCCCGGCGCTCACGACGACGCGCGCGCCGAGCAGGTCGCGGTGCCCGGCGCGGCCGAGCCGTTCCAGCACCCGGTCGACGATGACGCCCGGGTCGGCCAGCCTTCCCTCGCCGGAGTCTCCCCCGGCGAGCCTGCCGCTCTCGGGCGGGACGATCTCGACGCCGCGGCGTTCCAGCGTGGCCAGGTTGTCACGCACGGACGGGTGCTCCCACATCTCGGTGTGCATGGCCGGGCAGACCATCACCGGCGCCCTGGTCGCCAGCAGCGTGGCCGTCAGCAGATCGTCGGAGAGGCCGGCGGCATACCGCGCGATCGTGTGCGCGGTGGCCGGTACCACGACGACGAGGTCCGCGTCCTGGCCGAGCCTGGTATGGGGAATCGGCGAGGACTCGTCCCACAGCGAGCGCTGCGCCGGCTCGGAGGCCAGGGCCGAGAAGGTGACCTCGCCGACGAACCGTGTCGCGTCGTCGGTCAGCACAGGTGTCACGTGCACGCCGGCGTCGACCAGCCGGCGGCAGACCTCGACCGCCTTGTAGGCGGCGATCCCCCCGCAGACACCCAGGACCACACGGGGGCGCTGCGATGTGCGCTCAGCGTTCGGCAGTGGCTCCCCGGTACCCCGGTGTCCGGCCATCAGCGGTGTCCGCCGTGCCTCTGCCCGGCGCCTAGCTCGCGGTCGGGTCCTCGTCCCCGACGTCGAGCGTCTCGATCACTTCCACGTCCGCCACGGCGCCCTCGCTCGCCTCGCCGTCGGCGAGCAGGCCCGCCTCGGCGGCGTCAGCGATCGCCGCGGCCAGTGCGGCCTCCTCCTCGGGGTCCGGCCGGGTGTAGGTCGCCTTGCCGGCGGCGATCTCCTCGAACGCGATGGAGACCGGCTTGCCCGACACCGACGCCACTTGCGGTGGCACCACCTTGCCGAGGCCCTCGCCCAGGCTGTTGTAGTACGAGTTGATCTGCCGGGCGCGGGCAGAGCCCAGCGCGACCAGGGTGAACTTCGAGTCCACCTTGTCGAGCAGTTCCTCGATGGGTGGGTCCATGAGCGTGTGGCGGCCTTGGGCCATCAGGATTCCTCCGGTTCCGCGGCGCCGGAGGCAGCCGTTCGGGTCCGATCGACTATAGCCGTCAGCTCGGCCAGGGTCCGACGCAGGTCGTCATTGACCACCGTGTGAGCTGCGATTTTGGCGCCCCGCTCCACCTCCGAGCGCCCCAGCTCGACCCGGCGGCGGATGTGCTCGTCGTCGTCGCCCCGCGCCGCCAGCCGCTCGGCCTGCACCTCGGGTGACGGGGGGAGCAGCATGATCACGGTTGCGTCGGGCCTCCGGGCCAGAACCTGCTCGGCTCCCTGCACGTCGATCTCGAGGAGCACGTCGGACCCCGCGGGCGGGTCCGGGATGGGCGTCCCCATCAGGTGGTCGAGGAATTCGGCCCATTCGAAGAACCGTCCCTGGGCCACGGCCTCCTCGAACGTCGGGCGATCCACGAAGACGTAGGCGCCCCGCTCCCGCTCGCCCGGGCGCGCAGCCCGGGTCGTCCAGCTCCGGCTCAGCCAGATGGTGGGGTCCTGTGCGACCAGCTCCGCCGCCAGCGTGCCCTTGCCGGCCCCTCCGGGGCCGATGAGCACGAAAACGTGCGGTTCAGCGCGCAGTCTCTTTGAGCAGCGCCTCGCGCTGCTTGGCACCGAGCCCCTGGAGCCGGCGGCTGTCGCTGATGCCGACTGTTTCCATCAGGCGCCGGGCCTTGACCTTACCCAGACCGGGTAGGGACTCGAGCACCGAGACCACCTTCATTTTGCCGATGGTCTCGTTGGAGTCGGCCTCGGTCAGGAGTTGCGCAAGGGTGAGGTTGCCCATCTTGAGCTTGTCCTTGACCTCGGCCCGCTCGCGGCGAACCCTTGCAGCCTTTTCGAGGGCAGCGGCGCGCTGCTCGGGAGTGAGTGCGGGAGGTTGCGGCATGGCGAGACCATAGCGCCTCGGCCAGGCGGGTTCATGCCCATTTTCCCTCTTCAGCCCATTGAGGCCGCCAGCTCGCGCGCCAGCGACGATGCCTGACGCCTCAAGTTGTCCGGATCCGGTCCGCCCGAGAGGAGCCCACGGGAGCTGGTGGGCAGCACGCTGCCGGGCTTGCATCCGGCGAACCGTTCGGCCACATCGCCCGGCCCGGCACCCTGAGCGCCCAGTCCCGGAGCCAGAATTATCCCTCCGAGCTGGGACAATGGGAAATCAGACGGCTCGAGCGTCGCACCGATCACCGCACCCACTGTCCCGGACGGGATGTCGGCCGAGCCGTTCAGCGAGGCGATCTCGCCGAGCAACATGTCCTCCACGCTGGTTCCCTCGGACGTGACGGCCCGTTGCAGTGCCCGACCCTCGGGGTTCGAGCTGCGGGCGACCACGAGGACGCCCCGCCCGTTGGCGGCGGCTCGACGGAAGAGCGGGGCCAGCGCCCCGAGCCCGAGATACGGGTGCGCCGTCACCGCGTCGGCTGCGAGCGGGCTCGTGTCGCCGAGCCATGCGTCGGCGTACGCCTCCGCCGTGGAGTCGATGTCGCCCCGTTTGGCGTCGGCGATGACGATCAGACCGGCGGCGGTCGCCTCGGCGATGAGGCGTTCCAGCTCTGCCATGCCCGCCGACCCGTGGCGCTCGAAGAAGGCGACCTGTGGCTTGATCACGCCGACCGTCCCTGCGAACCCCTCGACGCACACCCGGCAGAAGGCGCGCAGACCCCGTGGGTCGTCGCTCAGGCCCCACGATGCCAACAGCGCGCCCGAGGGGTCGATACCCGCACAGAGCGGCCCGTGCGCACGCACCGCCGCGGCCACCCGGTCAGCGAAGCCGTCAGCCATCCCGGCCTCCCTCCTTGAACGTTGTCGTTGCCGGCGAGGGAGCGACGGCTGCCCCCACTCCGTCGGCGGCAGCCGCGCCGGCGCGCCGGCGCGCCTGGGCCCGGATCCCCTCGACGGTCGTGCCATGGCTGTCGCACCACCGCGCCACCTGGCGGAGCACCTTCCAGGGCGCCCTCGGGTCCCGGAAGGTCGCGGTGCCCACCTGCACGGCGTCGGCGCCGGCCTGCAGCAGTTCCACCGCGTCACGGCCGGTCACGACGCCGCCCACCCCGACGATGGGCACCTCCGGGAAGGCGGCACGGCACTCCCACACGGCCCGCACCGCGACCGGGTGCACCGCGACCCCCGAGAGCCCGCCGCCCCCGGCGCCCAGGACAGGCCTTCCCGATTCGGTGTCGAGGGCCAGGCCCAGGAGGGTGTTGACCAGCGTCAAGGCGTCGGCACCGCCCTCGAGGGCGCCGGACGCGATCTCGACCACGTCGGGCACGTTGGGGCTCAGCTTGGCCCAGCGCGGCAGCCCGCAGGCCGTGGCCGCCATGACCCTGGACGTCGCGTCGGCCGAGTGGGCGAACATCCGTGAGCGGTCCTCCACGTTGGGGCAGCTCACGTTGACCTCGAGCGCCACGATGCCGGTGCCGTCGGCGCCGCGGGCGGCCGCCGCCGCCACGAGTTCGGCAGCCCGGGCGTAGTCCGACACGGTGCGGCCCCAGATGCTGACCACGATGCGCGCCCCGGCGGCGTGCAGAGCCGGCAGGTCGTCGGTCAGCCAGACCGGGAGCCCCGGGCCCTGCAGGCCGACGCTGTTGAGCATGCCGGCGCCCACCTCGTGCACCCGCGGGGCAGGGTTGCCGGGCCACGGATCGACGCAGAGCGACTTGACGACCACCGCGCCGAGGCCGTCGAGCGCGCCGTACTCCGCCAGCTCGGCTCCGTGCCCCGACGTCCCTGAGGCCGTCATGATCGGGTTGTCCAGCTCGACGGCGCCGACGCGTGTCGCGAGCGCCGCCGCACGGGGCGCCCGCACGTTCACCGCGCCGCCCACCCGGGGACCGGGTGCAGGTCCTGGAGGGCCCGCACCACGAGCGCGTGCGAGCGGACGTCGGCGATGCCCGCCGCGGCCGCCCGGGCCGCCGCGAGGGTGGTCAGGCACGGGACCTTGTGCGCCACCGCTGCGGTCCGGATGTGCTGGCCGTCCGCCCGTGGTCCGAGGCCGCGTGGCGTGTTCACCACGAGCTGCACCTTGCCCTGGGCGATCAGGTCGACGGCGTCGGACGCGACACCCTCCTCCCCCACCTTGGCCACCAGCGTGTCGACGGCCAATCCCTGGGAGCGCAGGTACCCGGCCGTTCCCATGGTCGCCGCGATGGAGAAGCCCAGATCGCTGAAGGCCCGGGCCGCCTCGAGACCGGCCGGCTTGTCCCGGTCGGCCAGCGAGAGGAAGACGGTCCCCGAGTCGGGCAGGCGGATGCCGGCCGCCATCTGGCTCTTGGCGAAGGCGAGGCCGAAGGTGATGTCGACGCCCATTACCTCTCCGGTCGAGCGCATCTCGGGGCCGAGCAGCGTGTCGACCCCCGGGAAGCGGTCGAAAGGGAGCACGGCCTCCTTGACGCTCACGTGGTCGAGCACGGGCACCCGGCCGACTGCATCGGGCGGCAACAGTCCCTCCGTGCGGAGCTCGGCCAGCGTCTGGCCGACCATGACGCGCGAGGCCACCATGGCCAGCGGGACACCGGTGGCCTTGGCCACGAAGGGCACCGTCCGGCTCGCTCTCGGGTTGGCCTCGAGCACGTAGACCTGCCCGTCCTTGACCGCGTACTGCACGTTGATGAGGCCGCAGACCTCCAGCGACTCCGCCAGGGAGCGGGTGTGGCGCTCCAACGCGTCGAGCACGTCATCGCGCAGTGTCTGCGGCGGCAGCGCGCAGGCCGAGTCGCCCGAGTGCACGCCGGCCTCCTCGACGTGCTCCATGACCCCCGCGATGAGGATCTCACCGGCGCCGTCGCGCACCGCGTCCACGTCGACCTCGACGGCGTCTTCGAGGAAGCGGTCCACCAGGACGGGGCGCTCGGCGGTGACCCCACCTTCGCGGGCGAGCGCGCCCGTGGTCATCGCCTGCATCACGCGCCGCACCCCGTCGTCGTCGTAGACGATCTCCATGGCCCGGCCGCCCAGCACGTAGCTCGGGCGCAGCAGCACCGGATACCCGACCTTCCCGGCGACGGACAGCGCCTCGGCGGTGCTCGTGGCGGTCCCCCCGGCCGGCTGGGGGATGGCGAGCTCATGGCAGAGCGCGTTCCAGCGTTCGCGGTCCTCGGCGAGGTCGATGGACGCCGGGCTGGTCCCGAGGACGAGCTCCGGTGGCAGGGAGCCCGCCAGCTTCAGAGGCGTCTGCCCTCCGAGCGACACGATCACGCCGGCCACCGTCCCTCCGGCGGCCTGCTCGGCCTCGAGCACGTTGGCCACGTCCTCGACGGTCAGCGGCTCGAAGTAGAGGCGGTCCGAGGTGTCGTAGTCGGTCGACACGGTCTCGGGGTTGCAGTTGACCATCACCGTCTCGAAGCCGGCGGCGCGCAGCGACATGGACGCGTGCACGCAGCAGTAGTCGAACTCGATCCCCTGGCCGATGCGGTTCGGGCCCGAGCCCAGGATGATGACGCGGGCGCGCTCGGAGGGGCGCACCTCGTCCTCCTCCTCGTAGGTGGCGTAGTGGTAGGGCGTGAAGGCTTCGAACTCCGCCGCGCAGGTGTCCACCGTCTTGAAGGTCGCCCGCACACCCTGCGAGAGCCGCATCGCCCGCATGTCGGCCTCGGTCGAGCCGCGCAGGTAGGCCAGCTGGGCGTCGGAGAACCCGAGCCGCTTGGCCCGACGGAGGTCGTCGCGCTCCAGCGAGGGCGCCGCGGCAATCCGGGAACGCTCGGCCGCGATGCGCTCGAGCTGGCGGACGAACCACGGGTCGATGCCCGTGCGGGCCACCACCTCGTCGACGCCCGCACCGCGGCGCAGCGCCGACTCCACCTCGTAGACGCGATCCGAGGTGGCGATCCCGATCCGCTCCAGGACGTCCGCGAGGGGCAGCGACTCCAGCTCGGCCTCGGCCGGGTCGGCATTGAGGCCCGCCCGGCCCTGCTCCAACGAACGGAGCGCCTTCTGGAGCGACTCGCAGAAGGTCCGGCCGATCGCCATGACCTCACCCACCGACTGCATGCGGGTGCCGAGGCGCCCGTCGGCTCCGGGGAGCTTCTCGAAGGCCCAGCGTGGGACCTTGGTGACCACGTAGTCGATCGTCGGCTCGAAGGAGGCCGGCGTTGCCCGCGTGATGTCGTTGGGGATCTCGTTGAGCAGGTAGCCCACGGCGAGACGTGCCGCGATCTTCGCGATGGGGAACCCGGTGGCCTTCGAGGCGAGCGCCGAGGAGCGAGAGACCCGCGGGTTCATCTCGATGATGACCCGTCGACCGTCGGCGGGGTCCACGGCGAACTGGACGTTGGATCCGCCGGTCTCGACGCCCACCCGGCGCAGGCAGGCGAACGCGTCGTCGCGCATGGCCTGGTATTCGACGTCGGTGAGCGTCTGTGCCGGGGCCACCGTGATCGAGTCACCGGTGTGCACGCCCATCGGGTCGAAGTTCTCGATGGAGCACACGACGACGCAATTGTCCGCAGCGTCGCGCATCACCTCGAGCTCGAACTCCTTCCACCCCGCGATCGACTGCTCCACGAGGATCTGGCCCACCGGGCTGGCGGCCAGGCCCTCGGCGGCGAGGCGCTCGAACCGGCCGGCGTCCTCGGCGATCCCCGTCCCCTTGCCCCCGAGGATGAAGCTCGGCCGCACCATGATGGGGAAGCCGATTTCCGCCGCGATCTCCTCGGCCTCCTCGAGCGAGTGGGCGAAGCCCGAGCGCGGCACCTCGAGGCCGATCTCCTGCATCGCCGCCTTGAACTGGTCCCGGTCCTCGGCGGTCGCGATCGCCTCGGGCCGGGCGCCGATGACCTCGACGCCGTAGCGTTCGAGCACGCCGAGCTCGACCAGCTGCATGGTGAGGTTGAGGGCCGTCTGGCCGCCGAGGGTCGGCAGCAGCGCATCGGGCCGCTCCTTCTCGATGATCGCCTCCAGCACGTCGGGATCGAGCGGCTCGATGTAGGTGCGGTCGGCCGTGCCCGGGTCCGTCATGATCGTGGCCGGGTTGGAATTGGCCAGGATCACCCGGTATCCCTCCTCGGCCAGGACCCGGCAGGCCTGGGTGCCCGAGTAGTCGAACTCGCAGGCCTGCCCGATCACGATCGGGCCCGACCCGATGACGAGGATCGACTGCAGGTCGTCGCGCCGCGGCACGTCGGTGTCTCCGCCGCCCGCTCAGCGCGTCCGGGCGCCGGGGCGTGCGGGGTGGGCGAGCATCAGGTCGCGGAAGGCCCCGAAGAGGTACCGGGCGTCGTGGGGACCGGGGGCGGCCTCGGGGTGGTACTGCACGGAGAACGCCGGGGCCGTCAGGGACCGGAACCCCTCGATGACGCCGTCGTTCAGGTTGACGTGCGTCGTCTCGGCGTCCGGGATGGAACCGGCGGCGACGGCGTAGTTGTGGTTCTGGCTGGTGATCTCGACCACGCCCGTCTCGAGCCGCTGCACCGGGTGGTTGGCGCCGTGGTGACCAAAGGGCAGCTTGTAGGTGGTGCCACCCAGCGCGGTCGCCAGGATCTGATGGCCGAGGCAGATGCCGAAGACCGGGACCCGGCCCACCAGGTCGGCCACGGCGGCCGTGGGGCCGGGCAGCGCGGCCGGGTCCCCCGGCCCGTTGGAGAGGAAGACGCCGTCCGGCTCGAGCGCGAGCACCTCGTCGGCCGAGGTGCCCGCGGGCACCACGGTGACCGGGCCGAGGGTCGTGAGGAGGTTGACCATGGTGGTCTTCACGCCGAAGTCATAGGCCACGATGCGCAGCCCGCCGGCGATCGCGCCGGCGCCCCTGGCCGGGTGGACACTGGGCCCGGCCGCCGTGACGCCCGACACCAGGTCCACGCCGTCGGTCCCCACGGCGGTCGCGGCAGCGGCACGCAGCTCGGCCCCGGACGCCGTACCGAACGCGCAGGGCACGGCGCCGGCGTCGCGGACGTGGCGCGCCAGGCGCCTGGTGTCGACCCCGGTCATGGCCGGCACGCCGTGCCGGCGGAGGAACGGCTCGAGCCCCTCCGTCGCCCGCCAGTTCGACGGCTCGGCAGTCAGGTCGCACACCACGACGCCCCGGCAGTGCGGGGCGACCGCCTCGTCGTCGGCCGCGTTGGTGCCGTAGTTTCCGATGTGCGTGCTCGTGAAGGAGATGACCTGGCCCGCGTAGGACGGGTCGGTGATGACCTCCTGGTATCCGCTCATGGCCGTGTTGAAGACGAGCTCGCCCGTGGCCACGGGGACCGCCGCCCCCGCCGCCTCCCCGGCGAACACGGCGCCGTCTGCAGTGACCAGGAGCGCCGGCGCCCGGTCTCCGTCGGTGCCCGGGGCGCTCACCGTTGCGCCACGGCATCGACCACGACGGGCTCGCCCCGCAGCACGGTGTGGCGCACCGCGCCGGCGAACGTGCGGCCCGCGTAGGGCGTGTTGCGGCTCCGGCTGGCCAGCCGCATCGGGTCCACCACCGTCACCGCCGCGGGGTCGAAGACGCACAGGTTGGCCACCGCTCCCACCTCGACGGGGCCCCCCTGCGCGCTGTGGCCGGCGGTACGCGGGTCCGTGGCCGTCAGCTTGGCGATCGCGGCCGGCTGCGCGCTCATGAGCGCGAACACCCGCTCGGGACCCATGTGCGGCGACAGGACCTCCCACGCGACCGGCAGCGCGGTCTGCAGCCCCAGCATCCCCGCCGGGGCCTGGTCGAAGGGCACGTCCTTGGACTCGGGGGCGTGAGGAGCGTGGTCCGTCGCCACCGCGTCAATGGTGCCGTCGCACAGCCCCGTGACGACGGCCACGACGTCCTCGTCGGTCCGCAGCGGCGGGTTGACCCTGAAGACCGGGTCGTACCCCGCCACCGCGGCATGGGTGAGGAGCATGTGGTGCGGCGCCGCCTCCGCCGTCACCGGCAGCCCCTCCGCCTTGGCCCGACGGACGAGCTCCACCGACCCCGCCGTCGAGAGGTGAAGGAAGTGGACCGGCGCGCCGGTCAGCCGGGCCAGCGATATGTCGCGGGCGACCATGGCCTCCTCGGCCGCCGCCGGCATGCCCGGGATGCCGAGCCGGCTCGACCAACTGCCCTCGTGCATGGCGCCGCCCGCGGCCAGGCAGGTGTCCTCGCAATGCTGCGCCAGCGTGACGCCGAGGCCCTTGGCGTAGTCGAGGGCGCGGCGCATCAGCGCGCCGTCCTGCACACCGGCGCCGTCGTCGGTGAAGAGCGTCACCCCCAGCGCGGCCAGCTCGCCGAGGGGGGCCAGGGCGGTGCCCGCCCGCCCCACCGTGATGGCGCCCGCCACGGCGACCTCCGCCGTGCACCCGGCGCCGAGCGCCAGGACCTCGCCGGCCACGCCGGCCGAATCGATCGCCGGCTCCGTGTTGGGCATGGCGACGATGGCCGTGTAGCCACCGAGCGCGGCGGCCCGGGCTCCGGTCTCGATCGTCTCGGCCTCCTCGCGACCAGGCTGGCGCAGGTGCGCGTGCAGGTCGACGAGGCCCGGGCCGACCAGGCAGCCGGTGGCGTCGAGGATCACGGCCCCCTGCGGCGGCTCGATCGTCTCGGCCAGGGCGACCACCGTGTCGGCGCGCACGGCGACGTCGAGGCGCGCCGAGCCCTCCGGCCCGATGACGGTGCCACCCCGGATGACCAGCGTGGCGTCAGGCAACGGCGGGCACCTCCGCGGCGCCGGGGAGCTCGCCCCCGAGCAGCAGGAACAGGATGGCCATCCGCACCGCCACACCGTTGGCCACCTGTTGGGTCACGACGGTGCGCGGCAGGTCGGCCACGTCCGAGGCGATCTCGACCCCGCGCACCATCGGTCCCGGGTGGGTGACGATGGCGTCCTCCCCCAGACGCTGCGCCCGGCGGGCCGTGAGGCCCCACCGCGCCGTGTACTCGCGCAGCGAGGGCACGAACGACCCGCTCCCCCGCTCGGCCTGGAGGCGCAGGAGCGAGACCACGTCGGCGTCGCCGAGTGCGGCATCGAGGTCGGTCGCCACCTCGACCGGCCAGCCCTCGAGCGAGGGCGGCAGCAGGCTGCCGGGTGCGGCCAGGGTGACGTGGGCTCCGAGGACGGTGTAGGCGAGCACCTCGGAGCGGGCCACCCGGCTGTGCCGGACGTCGCCGACGATGAGCACGCGCAGACCCTCGAAGCAGCCGATGCCGAGCTCGTCGGGCGCCACGCCCTTGCGCTCGGCCAGCACCTGGCGCACCGTGAAGCAGTCCAGCAGGGCCTGGGTGGGGTGCTCGTGCCAGCCGTCGCCGGCGTTAACGACGTGGGCACGCTCGACCCAGCGCGCCACCTGGTGGGGTGCGCCCGCCGACGAATGGCGGATGATGACCGCGTCGATGCCCATCGCCTCGACCGTCTCGACGGTGTCACGCAGGCTCTCGCCCTTCTTCACCGACGAGGTGGCGACGGCGAGGGAGAGCACGTCGGCCGAGAGCCGCTTGGCGGCCGTCTCGAAGGACAGCCGGGTGCGGGTCGACTCCTCGAAGAACAGGGTCGCCACCACCTTGCCCCGCAGGGTCGGGACCTTGGGGACCGACCGCCGCTCCACCTCGGCGAAGGCTTCGGCGACGCGCAGCACCTCGGCGATGCCGTCCGCCCCGAGGTCGGACACCGAGAGCAGGTGGCGCGCGCCCGTCACTTGTCCTCCAAGGTCCCGATCCACACGCCGTCCTCTCCGACGTCGACCATCTCCTCGCGCCGCGTCGGCAGGTTCTTGCCGACGTAGTCGGGGCGGATGGGCAGCTCCCGGTGGCCGCGGTCGACCATGACGGCGAGCTGGACGGCCCGGGCCCGGCCGAAGTCGTTCAGGGCGTTGAGCGCGGCCCGGATGGTGCGGCCGGTGAAGAGGACGTCGTCGACCAGCACGACCACCCGGCCGGCCAGGTCGACGGGGATGTCGGTGACGGCCTCGGGGAGGACGGGGCGCAGGCCGATGTCATCGCGGTAGAAGGCGACGTCGAGGCTGCCGACGTCGAGGCGGTCGGTGCCCTCGATCTGCCGGAGTGTCTCGGCCATCTTCATGGCGAGGGGGACGCCACCGGTCTGGAGCCCGACCACGACCACGTCGTCCGCGCCGCCGTTGCGTTCGACGATCTCGTGCGACATGCGGGTGAGGGCGCGCTGGACGTCGGCGGCGGTCAGGACCTGGGAGTGGGCCACGAACACTCCCCCGAGGGGTCGCGTATGACTGCGTTCGCGTTCGGCCACTGCTCCTCCTGCCGTGTGAGCCTCACAGGACTCACTTCACGGTCAGGTCTCAACCCTAGCGCGCCGGACCGGTGGCGCGGGCCGGTGCTCAGCCCGTCGGCGGCCTGTCGGGCGCCACGTCGGCGGCGATCGTGGAGAGGATCCCGTTGACGAAGCGCCCCGACTCGTCGGTCGAGTACTCCTTCACCAGCTCGACGGCCTCGTCGATCACCACCGCCACCGGCGGTCCGTCGGGACTCAGCAGCTCGGCCACGGCGAGGCGCAGCACGATCCGGTCGATCACCGCCATGCGATCGAGGGGCCAGCCCACGGACGCGGCGCCGATCCGCCGGTCGGCCTCGTCCCGGGTGGCGACGGCCTGCGCCACCAGGGAGCGCACGAAGGGATCGGGCGGCACGGGCAGGGCGTCGAGGACGGCGAGCGGGCCCTCGCCCTTGAGCTCGGCCTCGTAGAGCAGCGACAGCGCCCGCTCGCGCTGTTGGTGCCGGGGGGCGGTGTCGGTCATGGTGGGTCGGTCCTGACGGGGGTCCCGGTCGGTCGGTCCTGGTGGGTCGGTCCTGGCCTCGGCCGGGGTCCGGCGCCGGAGGTCGACGCGGCCGGGCCTCAGGCCCTGGTCAAGTACTCGCCCGAGCGGGTGTCGATCTTGAGCACGTCGCCGGTGTTGACGAACAGCGGCACCTGGACCACCAGGCCCGTCTGCAGAGTGGCCGGCTTGCGGGCACCCGACACGCGGTCTCCCTGCATCCCGGGCTCGGTCTCGGTGACGGTGAGCTCCACGGCAGCCGGCAGCTCCACGCCGACGATCTCGCCGTTGTACATCTGCAGGTTCGCCTCGTCACCCTCCTTGAGGAAGTTGGGTGCGTCGCCGAGTGCGTCGGGCGGTGCCTGCATCTGCTCGTAGGTCGTCGTGTCCATGAACACGAAGTCGGTGCCGTCGCGGTAGAGGAACTGCATGTCGCGCTTGTCGATGATCGCCTGCTCGAGCTTCTCGTCGGCCCGGTAGGTGCGCTCGATCACCGCGCCGCTGCGCACGTTCTTGAGCTTCGTCCGCACGAACGCGCCGCCCTTGCCCGGCTTGACGTGTTGGAACTCGACGACGCTGAACAGGCCCTCGGGGAGGTCCAGGCTCATGCCGTTCTTCAGGTCATTGGTCGAGACTGCCATGGATGTCCTTTGTGAATCGGGTCAGGGGGCGGGCGCCGTCCTCGGTCACGACCAGGGTGTCCTCGACACGGACACCTCCGTGCCCGGGGAGGTAGACACCGGGCTCAACGGTGACGACGAAGCCGGGGGCGAGGATAGCAGTGCCGAGCTGGCTGACCGTGGGCGCCTCGTGGATATCGAGGCCGACGCCGTGTCCCGTCCCGTGCTCGAAGCGCTCGGCCCAGCCCGCCTCGGCGATGATGTGCCGACAGACGTCGTCGACCTCCTTGGCACTGACGCCGGGCCGCACGGCGGCTGCGCCGGCCGCCTGCGACTCGCCGACCACGGCGAAGACGCGCGCCAGCTCGCCCTCGGGGTCCGTGCCGACGCAGAACGTGCGCGTCATGTCGGAGCGGTAGCCCTCGAAGGTGGCGCCGAAGTCGACCACGACCGGGTCGCCGGCGGCGATGGCACGGCTGCCGGGGCGGTGGTGGGGCTTGGCCGAGTTCTCGCCGGCGGCGACGATGGTCTCGAAGGCGGTGCTCTCGGCCCCTCCCCTGCGCATGGCCGTGTCGAGCTCCAGAGCGAAGTGCTCCTCGGTGACGCCCTGGCTCATCAGGGGGAGCACCTCGAACAGCGCGGCGTCGGCGATGGCCGCGGCACGCTCCATGCGGGCGATCTCGGCGGCGTCCTTTCGCTCCCGCAGTGCCTCGACCGCGTTGGAGGTGACGACCAGCCGGTCCTCGTCCAGGAGACCCGCCCAGGTGCGCTGCGCGCTCCAGCTGACGTTGTCGGCCTCCAGTCCGATGCGGGCGATGGCGGTGGCGGAGAGCACAGCCTGGGCCGCCTTGCGCTGCTCGGTCACCGGGCCGATCGTGATCTCGACCTGCGCGGCGGCGCCCGCCTTCTCGACCTGCTCGGCCGACTGCGTCCGGTAGCGCCCGTCGGTCGTGAGCAGCGCGGCATCACGCGTGACGGTGAGGAAGCCCGCCGAGCCCGAGAACCCCGTGAGGTAGCGGACGTTGGCCAGCGTCGTCACGACGAGGGCGTCGATCTCGTGCGCGTCGAACGCGTCGCGCAGGCGGTCGAGGCGCCCGGTCACGGTGATGGCCGGCAGCGGGGAGGTTGCCGGCGTGTACGGGTTGGCGCGTCGTGAGGCCGTGCTGGTGCTCATGGGCGGCTCAGGCTCCCTTCAGTAGTGCGGCGACGGCGTCGACGGCGAGCTCGTAGCCGAGTCCGCCGAAGCCGGCGATGACCCCGGAGCTGACCGGGGCCAGCACCGAGGTGTGGCGGAACGGGTCGCGGGCGGCGGGGTTCGAGATGTGCAGCTCCACGACGGGCCCGTCGAACGCCGCCACGGCGTCGTGCAGCGACCACGAGGTGTGGCTCAGGGCGCCGGCGTTGATCACGAGCGCGTCCGCTCTCCCGCGCGCCCCGTGGACCGCGTCGATCAGCTCCCCTTCGTGATTCGACTGGAGGTGCTCGAGCTCCAGTCCGTGGCGCGCCGCGGCCGACCCGGCCCGCGCCACATGGTCGGCCAGCGTGTCGGTCCCGTAGACCGCCGGCTCCCGCTCGCCGAGGAGGTTGAGGTTGGGTCCCGAGAGCAGCAGGACGAGACTCACGAGCGCGCACCCATGGCTGCCAGGGTAGCGACCACGTCGGTGGCGGCGACGCCGTGCACCGGCTCCACGCCGCTCGGGCCGTCGAGGACGAACGTCAGGTCCTGTTGCGCCTTCTTGTCGCGGCCCATGAACGAGACCAGCTCCTCGGCGTCGGCTCCTGCCGGCAGGTCGGTCGGGAGGTCGAAGCTCTCGATCACCGTGCGGTGGTCGTCGACGCGACGCTCGTCGATGCGCCCGAGGCGTTGCGCCAGCAGGGCGGCGAACAGCAGCCCGATGGCCACGGCCTCTCCGTGGCGCAGGTCCCACTCGTGGTGGTCCGCCAGCGCCACGCCCTCGAGCGCGTGGCCGAGGGTGTGGCCGTAGTTGAGGATCATGCGCCGCCCACCCTCGCGTTCGTCCTCGGCGACGACCGCGGCCTTGATCCCCACGCAGCGCGCCACCTGCTCCTCGATCGGCTGGTCCGCCTGCGGCCCGTCCCCGAGGAAGGAGTACTTGGCGATCTCGCCGCGGCCGCAGGCCCACTCGCGCGGGGGCAGCGACGAGAGGGTCTCGGTGTCGCACAGCACCGCGTTGGGCTGCCAGAACGCGCCCACGAGGTTCTTGCCCTCGGGCAGATTGACCCCCGTCTTGCCGCCGATGGCGGCGTCGACCTGGCCCAACAGCGTGGTGGCCACGTTCACGTACGCCGTCCCACGGTGGTAGGTGGCTGCCGCGAAGCCGGCGACGTCGGTGACGATGCCCCCGCCGACCGCGACCACGACGTCGGCCCGCGAGAGCCCCGCCCGGGCGAAACGGCGGGCGAGGTCCTCCACCGTGGCCAGGGTCTTGGCGTCCTCCCCGTCGGGGATGAGGCACATGGTGGTCGGGACACCGGGATCGAGGCCTTCGGCCCAGCCCGCGTCCTCGACGGATTCCTGGGTGACGATCACGGCGGACTTGGCCCCGGGCGGCACGAAACGTGCGACCTCGTGGCGCGCGCCACGGCCGACGAGCACCGGATACGAGCGCTCGGCGAGGTCGACGGAGAGGGCGCGCACGGGTCCGGTCACTCCGCTCCGGTCCCGGCCGCCGTGGCGTCGTCGGCCCCAGCGCCGGCAGCCGCGCCCACGGCAGCAAGGATGCGCCGGGCGACGTCCGCGGCGGGCAGCTCGTCGACGTCGATGACGAGATCGGCCACCTCGGCATAGAGCGGGGCGCGCACCGCGTTGAGGCGCTCGAGGGCCTCGGCCGGGTCGTCACCGAGCAGGGGGCGCCCTTCGCCGGCGCCGACGCGGGCGGCCAACGTCTCGGGCCGGGCGCGGAGCCAGACGACGGTGCCGCACGCCGCAATGAGGCGGCGATTGTCCGGCCGCAGCACGGCACCGCCCGCGACGGAGACGACGGACGGCTCGGGGTCGGCGCAGGCGTCGGCGAGCACGTCGGCCTCGGCCTGGCGGAAGGCCGCCTCGCCGTCGCGGGCGAAGAGCTCGGGCACCGTGAGGCCGGTCGAAGCCTCGACGTCGGCGTCGGAGTCCCGGTAGCGCCAGCCCAGTCGCTCGGCGAGGAGGTGTCCCGTGGTGGTCTTGCCGGCGCCCATCATCCCGACGAGCAGGACGCGCGGCGTCATCCCGTGGCGCGACCGGTGTCGGGCGTGTGCTCGGGCTCGTTGCCGATGAAGCTGCCCGACCCCGGCGCGCCCGCCGCGGCGGACGGGGTGGAACCCAGCGTGCCGACGAAGCCGTCGCGGTTGCGCACCACCTCGGACAGCGAGTCGCCGCCGAACTTGCGCAGCGCCTCGTTGGCCAGCACCAGTGCCGTCATCGATTCGGCCACCACACCCATGGCCGGCACGGCCGTGGTGTCCGTGCGCTCGCGGAAGCTGATCGTCGGCTCCTTGGTGGCGACGTCGACCGTCTGGAGCACCGGACGGTTCAAGGTGGCCAGCGGCTTCATGGCCACCCGCGCCACGAGGAGCGCGCCGTTCGAGATGCCGCCCTCGATCCCGCCGGCCCGGTCGGTCGGCCGCACGTACCCCCGGGCTTCGTCGTAGTGGATGGCGTCGTGCGCCTCCGAGCCGCGGCGGCCCGCATTCTCCCAGCCGTCGCCGATCTCGACCGCCTTGACGGCCTGGATCGACATGAGCGCCTGCGCCAGGTTGGCGTCCAGCTTGCGGTCCCATTGCACGTGGCTGCCCAGCCCGACCGGCACGCCGTAGGCCAGCACCTCGGCCACCCCGCCCAGCGAGTCCCCGGCCTTCCCGGCCGCCTTGATCTCCTCGATCATCGCCGCCTCGACCGCCGGGTCGAAGCAACGCACCGAACTGGCGTCGACCTGCTCGAGGTCCGCCGGGCCCGGACGCGGGCTGTCGGGGCCGGTGGCGGCCGCCCCCAGCCGCACGATATGGCTCACGATCGACACCCCGAGGTGGATCAGGAGCAGCTTGGCCAGGGTGCCGGCGGCGACGCGGGCGGCCGTCTCACGGGCCGAGGCACGCTCGAGCACGTCGCGGGCGTCGTCGAAGCCGTACTTGAGCATCCCGGGCAGATCGGCGTGGCCGGGCCGGGGCTGGGTCAGCACCTTGGACGGCGCTCCGGGCTCCGGGGACATCTCCTCGGCCCACTTCGGCCACTCGGTATTGGCGATCTCGACGGCGACCGGAGACCCCAAGGTGCGACCGTGGCGGATGCCGCCGACCAGGGTGATCTCGTCGGCCTCGAAGCGCATGCGCGGGCCGCGGCCGTAGCCCAGCCGCCGCCGCGCCAGCTCGTCGGCGATGTCCGACGCCTCGACGGGCAGCCCGGACGGCAGCCCCTCGACGATCACCACGAGGGCGCGACCGTGGGACTCTCCGGCGGTCAGGAAACGCAGCACACGGCCACGCTACCGGACGGCCGATGGTGCCCTTGAGCTGGGAGCGTGCCGCTCCCGCGGGGGTCGCTCAGGCGTAGAAGGGGTTCTCGCCGCTGCCGTGATCGGTCACGTCGAGCACCTTGGTGAGCTCGGGGACCTCCTCGAGCAGCGTCGTCTCGATGCCCTGGCGCAGCGTCATCTGCGACATGGCGCACCCCTGGCAGCCGCCCGACAGCCTCAGGTAGGCGGCGCCCTCGTCCTCGTCGAGCGCCACGAGGTCGGCCCGACCCCCGTGGCTCGCGATGGACGGGTTGACCGCCTGCTCGAGCACGGCGACGACGCGCAGGGCCAGCGGTCCCGTGATGCCCTTGGCGAGCACCTCGGGCGGGACGCCCGGTGCGGCCTCCTCCGGGCTGGGAGCGTTCGGGTTGACCAGGACCAGACCGCCGCCGCCCTCCTCTGACCACTCGAGGCGGGCGCCGCGCAGCTGGTCGATGCTGCCGACGGGAACGATGACCACGATGCCGTCCTGTTCGTGGCGGGCGTCACCCTCGCCGGCGTCGGAGACGGCCTGGAAGTAGAGGTCGTAGACGAAGACGCCGGCCTGCACCCCACGCACCTCGAGCCACAGGGCCAGGCTGGCCGGGTCGGGCTCCTGCTGCATCGCCTCGGACACGATCTTGTGCGCCTCGGGGGTGAGGGACACGACGGGGGTGGTGGTCTGGAGATCTTCGGTGGTCGTTGCCATGGATTCGAGTCTACGCGGCGGGCGCCACGGCCTGGGTCGCCCGCCGCGGTCGTGCCGCCGGAATCGGCTCGGCGGCTCCCACTCCGCACGACATGGTCAATGCAATTTGGGTTGGATCCGGTGTACGTTCACCCCGAGTTCACCGCGGAATCGCCGGGTGGCCATTGGAGGTTGCACGATGCGAAGGTCCGTCGGTCGGTTCGGAGCAGGTTTCCTTCTCCTCTCGCTGGTTCTCGGCACCGGGGTCGGTGTGGGGTTCGAGGCGCTCACCGCCGGGCCGGCGGGTGCGGCCACGGTGTTCACGGTGAACGACACGTCGGACCTGGGTCTGGCCACCGTGGGCGGGACCACCTGCGTCTCGACGGCGGGGCCGGACGACTGCACCCTCCGGTCCGCCATCGAGGCGTCCAGCAACCTCGGGACGGGTACGGCGGTGGACATCGTCCTGGCCTCCGCCACGTACACCATCGCCAGCGCATACAACGGAAGTGCACCAGATCCCCAGGCCACGGGTGCATTCAAGATCGGCGGCGACGTGACGATCACCGGAACCGGGCAGGCCCTGACCTTCGTCAACGGCGCCGACCTGGACCGGGTCTTCATCGTCGAGCCCGGCGCCACCGCCGTCATCTCGGACCTGACCATCGAGAACGGCGAGACAGTGGCGGCCGACGAAGGCGGTGAAGCGGCGGGTGGTCTGTTCACGGACGGCGGCGGGATCGGCAACGCCGGCACGCTGACGCTCACCGACGACACCGTCACCGCCAGCACAGCCGCCGACAACGGCTACGGGGGCGGCGTGGCGGACGGCAACGAGGGCACGGGTCCCACCACCTTGACCGGGACCACGGTCGAGGACAACACCGCGACCAGGAGCGGTGGCGGCATCATGGACCAGTCCGGCAGCACAGCCGACGGCATGACGATCAACGGCGGCAGCGACATCACAGAAAACGACGCCGATCTGAACGGTGGCGGGATCATCGCCTACGGCCAGAGCGGGGTGACCCTCACCATCACCAATTCGGACGTGAACAGCAACCACGCCGACGGTAGCGGTGGCGGCATCGGTGTGGAGGACGGTGAGAGCCTCGACATCACGGGATCGGACATCGACAGCAATGTGGCCTACCTCTCGGACTACGAGGCCTACGGCGGCGGTATCTGGCTCCTGATCGGCGGCACCGACACCTACACCGACGACCTCATCTCGGGCAACGGGGCCGCCAACGGGGGCGGCGTGGCCGACGAGAGCGGCTCGCAGACCTTCACCGACAGCACCATTTCCGATAACGACGCCGTGGTCGGCGGCGGCGGGTTCCTGGTCGACAACGCCAGTGTTGACCTGACCATCAACCAATCCCTCGTCTACGACAACGAGGCAGTCGGCTCGGAAAGCAACGGCTTGCTCACTCCGGGTGCCGGCGGTGCGTTCTATGTGCACGCCTGTGCCACCCTTCACCTGACCAACGACACCCTCTACGAGAACACCGCGGCCGCCAACGATGGCGGCGGCATGTTCAGCAACAACTGCGAGTCGTCAGGCGGCAGCGTCACCTTCGTCAACGACACCATCGACTCCAACCTCGGCACCGGGAACGGGGAGAATCTGAACCTCACCTTCGATCTGGCCGTGACGCTGACCAACAGCATCGTGGCGGGCGGAGACGGGGCCAACTGCGCATTGAACGACTTCACCTCCGGGGGCTACAACCTCGAGGACGACAGCACGTGCTCTCCCAACGGGACCACCGACATCACCGGCCAGAGCCCGGACCTGGGCGGCCTAAGCGACAACGGTGGCTCGTCTGACACGCTGCTGCCCAACGCCGGGAGCCCGGCCATCGGGGCCATCCCCAGCGCCTCCTGCACGGTCACAGTGGACCAGCGCGAGTACAACCGGCACGCCGGTGCGAGCGGCAGCTGCACCATCGGCGCAGTCGAGTACGGAGCGTCGTCGGGTGGGGGATCCACGGTGACGCCGACGACGATCTATGTGAACACCGCCACGGGATCGGACTCGAACGACTGCCTGACCCCGAGCGCAGGCGCCGAGCCCTACAACGGGCCGTGCCAGACCATCGCCCATGCCGTCGCGCTGCTGACCAACAGCGACGCCACCTACGGGACCAGCCCGACGGAGACCGTCGACTACACGAGCGTGACCACAATCTCCGTCGCAGCCGGCACCTATGACGAGTCGCCGATCTCGATCGACCTGCCGGACCGGACGCTCACCATTGAGGGGCCGGCGTACACGGCAGGCGGTGACCCCACCGCCATCGTGCAGCCCGACGAAACCTCCGATTCGTTGTTCGTGGTCGGCCCGGATCCCGACGGCACCACCGTCACCCTCCAGAACCTCTGGCTCAAAGAGGCGTCGGGCGCCAGCACCTTCCCCGCACTCGGCGGTGGCGTCGACAACCCAAACGGTTCGCTGACGCTCGAGACCGACGTGATCAGCGGGTTCACCGTCTCGAACAGCGGAGGCGGGATCGCCAACGCCGGAAACCTCACGCTTGACGGGTCCACCGTCTCGGGGAACACCACCCAGGGCGGCAGCGGAGGAGGGATCTACAACGAAGGCACGCTGACGGTCGACACCTCGGTCCTCTCCGACAACAGCACCGACAACGACGGGGGCGCCATCCAGAACAGCGGTGTGCTCACCGTCGAAGGCTCCACCCTGGCCGGCAACAGCGCTGGGGGCCGCGGCGGCGCCCTCGACCAGGAGGGCGGGACCTCCACGACCCTGTCGGACGACACCATCAGCGACAACACCGCCGGTGGCGACGGCGGCGGGATCTACGCCGACGACGGAACGGTGGGCATCACGGGCGGGACCGTCGGCGGGACGGGATCGAGCTCGCCCGGGGACAAGGGCAACTCCACGGACGGCTGCGGCGGCGGCCTGGCCCTCGAGGGAGCAACGGCGACGGTCTCCGACGTGACCATCGGTGGTTCTGACACGACGCAGGGCAACACGGCGGGAACCGAGTGCGGTGGCGGTGGCGTCTATGTGCAGGGAGTGGGGTCCGTCGCCAGCTTCACGGGCAACGCCATCACCGACAACGCGGCCTACCAGGGCGGTGGCGTCTACGTGTACGAGGCGGACCCGAGCTTCTCGGGCGGGACCATCAGCGGCAACACCGCGGAGACCGACGGGGGCGGCATCTTCTTCGAAACGGGAACCAACAGCGTCACCGACGTGGACATCAGCGACAACAGCGCCCAGTACGGCGGCGGCGTCTACATCCTCGCCGGGAGCAACGCCTTCAGCGGCGGCGACGTCAACGGCAACACCGCTTCGACCGATGGCGGTGGCCTCTACGTCCTCAGCGGCACCAACTCGTTCTCCGGAGGCACGATCAACGGCAACACGGTGACCGACGGCGACGCCGGGGGCGCCGAGATAGAGGGCGGCACGAACACCTTCACGAACGAGACGATCAACGGCAACTCGGCGCCGTCGGGCAACGGTGGCGGGGTCTTCCTCAACGCAGGCACCAACGGCTTCTCCGGGGGCTCGGTGGACGGCAACTCGGTGGGCACAGATGACAACCTCGGTGGCGGGATAGAGGTGACAGGCGGCACGAACACCTTCAGCGGGCAGACGATCAGCGGCAACTCGGCCGACATCGGCGGCGGGATCTCGTACGGGGGGCTCGGAGACTCCATCACCAACGAGACGATCAGCGGCAACACGGCGGCCGGCGGGGCGGGCGGCGTCTACGTCAACACACCGGGCCTGTCCATCACCGCATCGACGATCAGCGGGAACACCACCTCCGGATCGGGTGGAGGAGGCGGCATCGTCAATGACGGCTGCAACGACCTGACCCTTACCAACGACACCATCGCCGACAACACCGCCACCTACTCCGGCAACACCGACTTCGCGGTCGGCGGCTACCTCGGGGTCGATTGTGGGAACTCCGACTTCTCCGCACTCGGGGGTGCCTCATGGGCACGGGTCGCGCACGTGCGAGCGCAAGGCGAGGCTGACGAGGTCACCAACTTCCTCTTCGACACCATTGACGGCAACACGGCCGCAGCGTCGGGCGGCGGCGGGAACATCGAGCAGGCGGACTCCTCGGACATCAGCCTGGCCGAGACGATCGTGGCGGGTGGCACCTCGGGAGGCTCTGCCGCGAACTGCTTCCTGGGCAGCCCCAGCACCTTCACCTCGCTCGGCTACAACCTGATCGACGACTCGACGTGCGGGACCGCCGCCACGGGCGACATCAT
>JBKQUM010000136.1:0-2871 GCA_052140165.1 Acidimicrobiales bacterium | reverse complement strand
GCGAGGATAGGGGGCTGGCTTGACGCCGGGCCCCGAGAGGAACCAAGGACAAAGAGAACCACTTGCCGAAGAAGATTCGCGTCTATGAGCTGGCCAAAGAGCTAGGCCTCACCAACAAGGAAGGGCTGGAGCTGGCCCTTTCCCTGGGGATCGGGGTCAAGAGCCACTCGTCCTCCATCGAGGATGCGCAGGCCGACCGCGTCCGCCGCAAGGCCGACGCGGAGGGGTTGCGCCGCCCGGTCCAGCCCGAGGAGCCCGCCCCGGCGAAGAAGGCCGCCAAGGCCACCAAGTCCGCCAGGGCGGTGTCTTCCGCCCCGGCCTCGGCCTCGTCGTCGACGTCGTCGGCCCCGGCTGCGGCCGCGGCCTCCGCCCCTGCCGCCACCTCGGCGTCGGCGACCACGGCACCGGCCAAGAAGACGGTGTCGTCCGCATCGAGCTCGGCCGCACCGAGCACCACCCCGGTCAAGAAGGCCCCGCCGCGCCAGGTGGACGCCCCAGCCGCGGCAGCGGCTCCGGCGACCGCGCCCGCCGCCGCCGCCCCAGCCCCACCCCGCTCGTCGCGGCTGATCAGCAGTCGCCCGACCCCCGCCCCGTCGCCGTCGCCCACGCCCGCCGTCTCGCCGGCACCCCAGGCCCCCGCTGCGCACGCGCCCGACACCGCGGCGCCGGTGGCGCCCGATCGCCAGCGCGCCACCCGCCCCCCTCTCAGCCCGTCCGGCCGTCCCGTGCCGCCGCCTCCGGGGTCACGGCCGCCCCTGGGCCCGAGCGGGCGTCCGATCCCGCCGCCGCCCGGCATGGGTGGACGCAAGCCCACTGCCGCGCCGTCGGGTCCCCGACCCGGTGGTGCCTACCCGCCGCGGACCGGTGGCCGCCCCACGGGGGCCGGCCGACCGAGCGGTGGTCCGGGCGGCCCGTCGAGCAGCGGCGGCTTCGGGGGCCGACCCTCAGGTGGCGGTTTCGGGGGCCGCAGCGGTGGCGGCGCACCCACGGGTGCACCGCCCCCCGGTGGTCGTGGCGGCGGCGGCATGGCCGGCCGGCGCCCGCCGCAGCGCAGGGCGCGCCGGCGCCGGCGCAACCTCGAGGAGCTCGAGCCGACGCAGCTGACCACCTACCAGCCCTCGACGGCGCCGGTACCCGAGGGCGAGGTCATCATCGAGCGCGGCTCGACCGCGCGCGACCTCGGCCCCAAGCTCAACCGGAGCGCGGGTGACATCGTCCGTTTCCTGCTCCTGCAGGGCGAGATGGTCATGGCGACCCAGTCGCTGACCGACGACATGATCGAGCTGTTCGCGGCCGAGATCGGGGCCGATGTGCGCCTGGTCGACCCCGGCGAGGAGCAGGAGGCCGAGCTGCTGGCCCGGTACTTCGAGGACGAGGACGAAGAGGACGAGGCGGACCAGCGGCCGCGTGCACCGGTCGTCACCGTCATGGGCCACGTCGACCACGGCAAGACGCTGCTGCTCGACCGCATCCGCTCGACCGACGTCGTGGCGGGGGAGGCGGGCGGGATCACCCAGCACATCGGGGCCTACCAGGTGGAGTGGCGCGATCACCCCATCACGTTCATCGACACCCCGGGCCACGCCGCCTTCACTGCCATGCGGGCCCGCGGGGCGCAGGTCACCGACATCGTCATCCTGGTGGTGGCCGCCGACGACGGCGTGATGCCGCAGACGATCGAGGCCATCGACCACGCCAAGGCGGCCGACGTGCCGATCATCGTCGCGGTGAACAAGATGGACCGGCCCGACGCCGACCCGGCCCGCGTGCTCCAGCAGCTCTCGGAGCGCGAGCTGGTGCCCGAGGCATGGGGCGGCGACACGATCGTGGTCGAGGTCTCCGCGCTGCAGGGCACCGGCGTGGAGGAGCTGTTGGAGCAGATCGTGCTGGTGGCCGAGGTCGAGGAGCTGACGGCGCGGGTCGAGGGCGAGGCACGCGGCGTCGTGCTCGAGGCCAACCTCGAGGCTGGCCGCGGCCCTGTCGCCACCGTGATCGTGCAACAGGGGACGCTGCGCGTCGGCGACCCCGTCGTGGCCGGTGCCGCCTGGGGCAAGGTGAAGGCGCTGGTGGACGACAGAGGCGACCACATCAAGGAGGCGCTGCCGTCGACGCCGGTGCAGGTGCTCGGCTTCTCGGAGCCGCCGCACGCCGGCGACGAGATGCGGGCCGCCAAGGACCTGGCCCGCGCCCGGACGCTCGGCGAGGCCCGCGCCCAAAGGTTCCGCCTCTCGGGGCACAAGCCGGTCGCGGCGGCGGCGGGTGCCAAGCTCGAGGACCTCTTCGAGCAGATCTCGCGCGGTGAGACGGCCACGCTGAACATCGTCCTGAAGGCCGACGTGCAGGGCTCGCTCGAAGCGGTGACCGAGTCGCTGCGGCGACTCGAGCGCGACGACGTCAAGCTCAGCTTCGTCCTGCGCGGCATCGGCGGGATCACGGAGAACGACGTCCAGCTGGCCGCCGCCTCGAACGCGACGATCATCGGGTTCAACGTGCGGCCCGACAAGCGCTCCCGTGAGCTGGCGGAGACGTCCGACGTCGAGATCCGGACCTACGAGATCATCTACAAGCTCCTGGAGGACCTCGAGGCGGCCATGCTCGGCCTGCTCTCGCCGGTCTACGAGGAGGTCGTCACGGGCGAGGCCGAGGTGCGCGAGGTGTTCCGCGTGCCCCGGATCGGGGCCGTCGCCGGCTGCTACGTGCGCGACGGGAAGATCACCCGCGGGTCCAAGGTCCGGTTCCTCCGTGAGGGCACCGTCATCTGGAAGGGATCCATCAATTCCCTCCGCCGCTTCAAGGATGATGTACGTGAGGTCGCCGCCGGCTTCGAGTGCGGCATCGGGCTGTCGGACTTCCAGGACCTCAAGGAAGGCG
>JBKQUM010000135.1:0-21501 GCA_052140165.1 Acidimicrobiales bacterium | reverse complement strand
CCCGGCGAAGGTTCCAGCGCGCCATCACGTTGGTGTAGGCGTTGTCGTCGACGAGCTGGTGGTACTCGTCAGGTCCCATGAGCTGGTCCAGGTGTCCGCGGCCTGCAGCATCGGATCGAATTCGGCTGGCCCAGTATCGGGCCGTCTCCACCACGAGATCACGACCTGCTCCCGCCAAGAACGCCGCGTCCCCCGTCCAGGCGGCGTACTGCGCGGCAGCCCACGCCACATCGGCCACGATGTGCTCTTCGTGCGCGCCTGTCGCTATCGGGATCATGGTGCCCCGAGGTCCCCGAACTTGGGTCGGGGTGACATCGCGTCCGTCGCCAGCCGATTCCCAGGGGAAACGGGCGCCGGAAAAGCCATGCGTCTCGGCGAGCTGTCGGGCGGCAGGGAGGCGGCGGATGCGGTACTCCAACATGGCGCGTGCCGATGCCGGTCGAATAGCGGCGAGGGCCGGAAGCACGAAGACGTCAGCGTCCCAAAAGACATGTCCCTCATACGCCGGCCCCGTCAGACCGCGGGCTCCCACCGCTGCCTCGCCATCGGGTGCTGCCGCGGCGAGTAGATGGAACACCGCGAAGCGCGCCGCCAGTTGGTCCTGCGCGACCTCATCGTGATCCCCCTCGATCACCATCTCCGCGTCCTCCCACAGCTGGGCCCAGACGCATCTGTGCTCGGCCAAGAGCGCGTCAAAGCCCAGGAGTTCTGCCTGAGCAAAGTACTCGCCGACGAGTTGGGAACCGTCCACCCCTGCCGGAGGGGCAGCCCACGCCGCCAGGCGCTCGACGACGTCGCGACCATTGACCACGCTGACCCGCTGCTGCGCCGCCACCACCACCCGGGCGTCGCCGGCGCCAGTAGCGACGAGGTCGATGCCAGGCATCTCCTGTCGCATGAACCCGTGGTCATCCGTGGGAGGCCGCAGGGGATCTCCTGGCTCGATACGGCCTGCTCGCCCCTCGACTCTCATTGCCATGGCGTGCGGAGAAGCGGCAGAGACGAAGCGCATCGATCGCAGACCGGACCCCGTCAGTCCGCTGCGCACCAGTGTGCCGGTGTGAAGGTCGAGCAGACGATGGTGGTCCGTGCGGTGGTTGGAGCGCACGGGCTGGTCGAGCCCGGTCCACACGGGACCGGGGAGTATCCTCCCCTCGTCGTCATAGACGCCACCCACGAGAAACAGAGCAGTGGAGTCCGGACCGTCCTCCTCGAGAGAGCCACGCGTTCCCACCCGACCGTTGCCGAGCCAGCCGAGCGACGCGGCGAACCGGACCTGGCCGGTCCGCGGGGGAAGCGGCAGGACCCAACCCGGGTCGCGGTCGATCCGCGGCACCCGGTGATCAACCCGGCGGGTGAGCTGCGCATCGAGGAGCTCGGCGAAGCGGGTCGGACCGCCCCCGAGATGCATGACGCCCTCGGGGACGCCGCCGGGCTCGACCCCGACTGACACGACCGGTGCGCGGGCGAGGGCGTCCACGATCATGAACGAATCGCTGCCTTTGGCGCCACCAGTGGGACCGAACTCGTCTCCACCGATGAGAATGAGCTCTCCGGTGATGCCGCGCAGCACCAGCCAGTCGGCCGCCCAACGGGCCGAGTCGGACTTGTCGGTCAGTCCGATCTCCACGTGTTTGACATCGCTCGTAATCCGAGGATCGGCGAGCCCCGCCGCGTGCGCCGCGCCGGCCGCGACGTCGATGACCTCGGACAGGTCCTCAATGTCGACCGCAGCCAGGCGTGCCATCACGGCTTCGAGGAGCCGGCCGATGTCCGCCTTCTTGGGATCGACCCACTCCGGGACCGGGATGAGGTCGATCTTGCGACGATTGAGGCGGTTGGCCACAACTCGTGCCTCGAGACCTCGCTCCCGAAGGCGTTCCACTGTCTGTGCGGCAGCAAGGTCGAGTGCTCGGTCCTCCTCCACGCTGGCCGTGCGCCGTTCCAGGAGCTGCGGCCCCTCACCGGTGACCTGAAAGACCTCCGAACCTCTGTTGCAACACAAGAAGAGGTGGCCTCGTCCGCGGGGCCGCGCCTGGAGTTGGCTGTCCACGTTCTCCACGTGGGTGCCGCTCACAATGAAGAGGTGAACACCCGCATCGCTCAGGGCTTCGACGCGCTCCCGAGCTTCCTTGGCATCCACCTCGCGATCGGGCACCACGGTGCCGTCCCAGTCAAAAACGAGGGCGTCGAAGGTCTCCTCCGAGAACGCCGTCCGGCCACGAGACGGAAACCGGCCAGGGCGCGGCGCGCTCGGCGTCACTGGCTCCGTGCCTGGTCAACTACGTGATGCCCCACTCAATCATCGTCGTCGTCAACATCCTGGACTGCTAGGGGCGATGGTCACAGGAATCTTCTCAGTCCCCGCGGCCTCGTCCTTCCCGCGGTGGCCATCACGAGCTCGAGGTGCCGCCTGTCAGCCCCGTGGCGATCCCTGAGTCGAGATGCCGGCCATGTGAGAGTCAACTTCCAAAGTCGAGCTCGGTAGTGGCGGCCGTGATCGGGTGGCGAGCGGTGCTCTCGAGGACCATGCCTTCGGGCAGTCCTGCGACCTGCCACCCGTCATTGGTGATGTCGATACTCACCTTGCTTCCGGCCAGCTCGATCCGGTCGATCCGGAGCGGGAGGAATCGCTCGGGCACGGCCGGGTCGCACCAGACCTTCCCGAAGGGCACCCATGGATCGAAGCGCAACAGCGTCCGCAGGAGGTAGAGCGGAGCGGCCGCGGCCCACGCCTGCGGAGAACACGACGTGGGATAGGCCACTGGTAGGTCGAATTCCCGTCGGTCGAATCCGCAGAACAGCTCCGGTAGCCGGCTGCCGATCTGTTCGGATGCGTCGAGCAACCCGAGGACGATTCGTTGGGCCTCGGCGACAAAGCCGTAGCGCATGAGACCCGCCGCCACGATGGCGTTGTCATGGGGCCAGACGGACCCATTGTGGTAGCTCATGGGGTTGTAGGCGCCCATCGACGAGGCGAGAGTACGCACCCCGAAGCCGGTGAACATCTCGGCACTCATGAGGTGACGCGCAACGGAAGCGGCCTTGTTCTCGTCGACGATTCCCGTCCAAAGGCAGTGCCCCATGTTGGACGCCAAGGCATCAACCGGGCGCTTGTCGGCGTCGAGGGCGACGGCGAAATAGCCCCGGTCTGGCAGCCAGAATGCCTGATTGAACTGCTGCTTGAGCCGATGTGCTCGCTCCGACCAATGGCGGGCGACGTCGAGATCCCCCGCTTCGCGGGCGAAGTGGGACCTGGCGAGAAACGCCGCATAGGCATAGCCCTGAACCTCGGCGAGTGCGATCGGAGGTCGGGCAAGATCCCCGGCTGCAAAGTTGATGCCGTCGAAGGAGTCCTTCCACCCTTGGTTCACCAGCCCGCGGTCGGTGGCACGCTGGTACTCCATGAATCCGTCGCCATCCCGATCGCCGAAATGCTCCATCCACTCCAGGGCGCGGTCGGCGTGGCTGATCAGGGCGTCGACCTCCGAAGTCGCCAATCCCCAGCGTCGCAACTCCCCCAACAGCATCACGAACAGTGGAGTGGCGTCGATGCTGCCGTAGTAGAGGTTGCCCCCGCCCAGGGCCATCTCTGCGTCGGGCCCTGACCGGACCTCGTGCAGGATGCGGCCGGGTTCCTCCTCGGTGAGGGGGTCCACCTTTTCTCCCTGCAGCTGGGCCAGCGTCTGAAGGGTACCCAGGGCTACCGTCGGGTCGACCGGGAGCAACATCCAGCTCGCGAGGAGCGAGTCACGCCCGAACAAGGTCATGAACCAGGGAACTCCCGCCGCCACCACGACGCGATCGGGGTGGTCGGGATCGAACATGCGAAGCGCACCGATGTCCTCGGCGCTGGTAGCCAGGAGGGCACCCAGTCGCTCCTCGGGCGTGTGCACCAAGGGCGCCGTCTGGCGCCAGGCCTCGTGTCGAGCGGCGGGCTGGCTCGTCTCGATGGGTTGGCCGGGCGCGTAGCGAGGGGGGATCTCGACGCCATCTTGCGCAGGGATCACCTGAATGCTCACCGAGACGTCAGCTCGAGGCTCCACCACGAGCTGCCACGAGATCTGCCCGGGAAGGGCCTTGGCCGGCGCATCCCCTGACACTCGCACGGCGCGGCTGTCGGCCCCGAACTGATAGCGCATCGAGAGATCAGATCTGTCGATGGTTGACTCGATGGCATCGCGGCGTCGGGCCCTCCCTTCCTTGACCTCGAACAACCCGGCAAAGTCTGCGTCGACCTCGAGCACGAGCAGCAGACCAGCTGTCTCGCTCCCGAGGTTGCGCACCACGACGTCCTCGCGCATGCCGTTGCCCACATAGCGGCGGCGCACGACGAGAAGGGTGCTGTCCGCGGTCCCCGCCCTCGGGGGTCGCCGGGTGATGAACGTGCCGGCATAGGGTGCCGGACAGTGCGCAGCCAAAGCTTCGAGTTCGAGACCGTCGACCGTCAGCGCGAAATGGCTGAGGAACCGGGTGTCGCGAAAGAAGAGGCCCTGCTCGGCCCCCGGCCGGATGTCGCCGCCTGGGGCGCTGATGCAGAAGGTCGCCCCCTCCACCAGCGTCACGGACCCGGCCGCCCCAACGCCCGGTGACCCCCCGTAGGCCCACGCTTGTGTCACCGATCACCCACCTTCCGCCTCATCAATCGGACGGTGAGATCGCTCGCCGTGCCGATGCAGGACGGATGAATCCGCAGTCTGAGTCGTCCATATTGGAACTCCTGGCGCATACCTTCAGGAGCACGGCCACGTTGGAAGCCGTAAGCGTACTCACTCATGCACATGAACGAAGCGTGGCCGATGACGCTCGCGCCGCACAGCCCTCGCCCTCTAAGCCACGGAGACTGACGCCGGCTTCGCCGAGCGACAACCGTGTGCGGAACCCACAGGTCGTGGGCCTCCGAGGCTGGCACCGCGACGCTGGTCGGTGTCCGTGTCCGGGCAATCCGCTACGCCAGAGATGAGACGCCGGTACAGCGCAATGTGGTCAGCTGCCATTCGATTCGACGAGAACCGTTGCTCAACCGCCGCCCGGCACCGCGACCGGTCGAGCGAAGTCACCTTGTGAAGCGAGGAGACGAGCGAGGGCTCGTCATCGCAGAGAAACCCCGTTTCACCATGATCGACGATCTCGGACGCCGATCCACGATCGTTGGTGACGACGGGAGTTCCGCACGCCATGGCCTCGATCATCACCATGCCAAATGGCTCGTCCCACCGGATGGGGTTGAGCAGGCAGACGGCATCTTTGAGAAGGTCGTACTTGTCGCTTCGACCCAGCTCGCCCACGTACTCGATCTCGTCGTCCAGATGTGGCGCCACGCGGGTATTGAAGTACTCGCGCTCAGCGAACTCGGTCATCTTGGCGGCTATCCGCAAGGGCATTCCGGCTGCCCGTGCCGCCGCGATTGCTTCCTCGATCCCCTTGTCTGGGTGCATGCGGCCGAGAACCGCGGCGTAGCCGCCCGTGCCCGAGCCGAACGGAATCCGCTCCACATCAATACCGTGATGTATGACGGCGGCGATGGGGACGCCATGTGCCTCCGATGCCTGGTGGTTCGAGATCGCAATCACCGGCGTTCGCTGGGAGATGGCCTGGTAGACGGGGGTCAGTATGTCGTTGAACGGTCCGTGGTTTGTGGTGACGACTGGAGGACTCGGAACGCTCAACGCGTAGATCGGGCCCACCATGGAGTTGTCGTGCACGATGTCAACGTCGCCCAACATCGAGTACGCACCGATGACGTGGCAGGCCTCTTCTGCAACGCCTCCGTTGCCGACTCCCAAGGCGTGAGGGAACACCCAGCGGCGCGCGACTGGGCAAGTGGCATCGCCCGTCGTGACGAGCACGACATCGACGCCTGCGGTGACCAGGCCGCGGGCGAGGATGTCGATGACATTCTCGGTACCGCCGTAGGCGACGGGGGGCACGGGCAGCCACGGGGGTGCGATGATGCCCACGCGCAGCGGGCTCCGGCCGATGCCCTGGCTTGGGGTTTCGCACTCGGGGCGTTGGCTCATGATCGTCATGGTGACAGGCGGGTCGATAAGCTCCAAGGGCCGTAGGACCCTTAACCGGTGCGACTCCTTCAGGCCAACGGTGTGGACTTTTGACCCTTGTCGCCAACCGGGCAATCCGGGGATCATGGGTTCGTGTGGATCGATGACCGGGGCTCCGAGGTTCTCACGTTGCCCGAGTGTCGCCGGCTCCTTGCGGTCGCCGCCAAAGAGCATCGGCACGGGCATCTGGGCGTGTCCCAAGCCGGCGCACCGCTCGTCCTGCCGGTCGACTACTCCGTACATGGGCCAGATGTCGTCATTCGGATCGGGGAGGGGCTATTCCACCAGGTCGAAGCCCGGCTCGTTGCATTTCAGGTGGACGGGGTGACCCACCTGGGTGGCGTGGAGGGCAGCCAACCCGAGCAGACCTGGAGCGTGCTCGTGCAGGGTCTAGCGATCGAAGACGCCGAGAACGTGCCGACGAGGCATGTTCCCCATCCCGAGGTGGTCGATCCGGGTCAACGGGTCGTCCGAATCCGTGCCGACGTTGTCAGCGGCCGTCGCTTTCCGACAGCACCAACTCCGGGGTAGATCCTTCACCCAGTAGATCTGTGCTCACACCGCGAGCCCTACCGATTTCTTCCGGCAGCCGATTCGTGAGGAAATGGGCATCCCGAACGACCCACCCCACCCCCCCAGGGGGGGGGAGGCGGGGGGTGGGGGGGATCGGATTGGCGAAGGGCGACCCGGCAATCGACCTCAGCTGCGACTGATCGCGACCCGTTCTGGTGCCTGGGCCTTCGTAACGGGCCAGGGAATGCGCACTTCGAGAATGCCGTCGCGGTAGGTCGCCTTGACCTGCTTGCTCTCTACGCCCTTGGGTAAGGCCAGGTCCCGGCTGAATTTCCCGTAGCGAAACTCGGATCGATACGAGCCTTCCTTCTTGTCCTCGGTGCTCTCCTCGCGTCGACCTTCGATGTGCAGGACACCGTCTGAAACCGAGATGTCGACATCCTTGTCGGGGTCGACTCCGGGCAGCTCAGCACGCACCACGAGCGTGTCGCCTTCGTGGATCTCCTCGACCCTCATCCAATTCTCGCCGTCGGGAGCGAAATCGAAGAACTTCTTCCAGCGATCAGGCAGATCCAGCGCAAACGGCTCCCAGCGTGTCAGTGCCATGGTTCTTTCCTCCTAGGCCAAAGGTGTGTTCAGCCCAGCGTGACCGAGCGTGTGAAATGGGGGTAGAGGCTTTGGTCCTCCCCGACACGACCCCATTCGGCCTAGTCGAGAACGGGATGATCGACCGGAATTTCCAAGAGGGCTTGATACTGATCGGAGCGTGCACGCAGCAGCGTGGCAGTTCGCTTGTGAAACTCCGCCGCCCGTTGGACGGCTTCACGGAGCTCGTCCTCGCTCCGCAGCACATGAACCGAAGAAAGCCGGGGTGCGGAGACTTCCGGCACCGACGCATGCTCTCGATGGGATCGCATCCTCATTGCCCTTCTCCGTTCTGCCTCTTCGGCTCAATATCGAGGTTCATTGCACGCAGCGTGTCTTGGTGGAACCTCAGCACCGCCTCAACCTGCGCCACCCAGTCCGCAGCGCTGCAGCCACCTGGTTGGGGGCAAGCGGCCAGTGTCAGTTCGAGCGGGACGAGGGCCGCTTCTTGTTGGAGGGCGAGCAAGGGGCCGAACGATCGGGCAGATGCAAGCATCATGGCTGCCAGGTAGGAGCGGCTCTCCCGCCACTCCCCGTACTCGTCTCCACGGCGGACATGCGGCTCACGGCTCGCCAGCCTCAATTCCTCCATTGAGCCATGAGCTAACAGGTTCGTCCACGCCCAGGTGGGCACCGCTGCCTTTCGGCCTTCTAGGACTTCAGCCAGCCGACCATCGAGAAAGGCCGCGCAGTCCTCCACCAGCTCTCGACAGAGGAGGTCGGAGTGGTCACCTTCACCTTGGCCATGCTTCTTCCAGGGCAACACTTACGCCCCCCTCGATATCGACGCCGTGCTGGCCCACCTGAAGCTGCAGTTACGTGCCCATTCACATGTCTCCTCGATGGTGGCACCACCCGAGTACAGGTCCATGGCGTGCTCAACGGTTCGCTCGGCCATCGCTTCGTCGTCCGGCAATTCGAAGCCGACCCAGGCGCGCAGTCCCGCAGCGAGCATGCCCAAGCCCTCGGAAGACTGCTTCATATATTGGAAAATACGTCCGTGTACTCGATTCTTGCAGGGTCCAAGGTCCCTTTCCCCGAGAGCTCGCCCCAGGAGTCCGAGCTGGAAGGGCGCTCAGTCACGGCCTGACTGTGCTCGACATGCGCCGTGTGTGGAGGGCTCAGGGCCTTCCGTTTTCGATCACGATTTACACCGCAGAGGCGAGGGTGCAGTCCAAGTGCGGACCCGCCTCTGCTGGCCTGCGGGACGAGACTGGCCGGTCGCGCTGCCCACCGGCGGATGCGACAAGGCCGGTCTTGGCAACAGAATCAGGACGATTACACAGAATCAGGACGATTAGGTAGCGCGGACCCCTTGAACCCGCCTAGTGAATTCGGTGCAGTAACGGCCCCACAAGCGACGACCGGCATGACGGTGCGGAGCCAAGAATGGAACAGCTCGGCTTGTCTCCAACCGTTAATTGGGAGGAAGTTGCCCCGCCCAAACAATGGCCGCGCCATGGCGGCACGGATCCCGGGCGCGGAGCTCCGCCTCTTCGAGGGTGGTCATGCCTTCTTTGCCCAGGACCCGGCGGCCTTGCCCGCCGTCACGGCGTTCCTGGCCCGGTGTCAGGACGACTGAGCCAGCCCCGGGTCCGAGCCCATGAAGGTCGCCCCCCCAAAGGTGAACACACCCCCGTCGGCGCCCATCAGCCAGTAGCCCCGGCCGCTGGGGCTCGCCTTGATGCTGTCGATGGCGGCATTTAGGTGCTGGCCGGCCTCGGAGCCGTCGTAAGGGCCGTCGCCGAAGGCGAAGACCCCGCCGTCGGCCGCCGCCAGCCAGTACCCCTGCCCGTCGGGGGTGGCCGCGATGCCGACCACCGGCTCGTCCAGCCGATGGCTCGCCAGCGAGCCTAGGAAGAGGGCGTCGCCGAAGGCGAACACGCCCCCGTCGGCGCCCACCAGCCAGTAGCCCTGCCCGTCCGGGGTGGCCGCCATGCCCACCACGGGCTGGTTCAGCGGATGGCCCCCTTCCGAGCCGAGGAACGGCGCGTCGCCGAAGGCGAACATGCCGCCGTCGGCGGACACCAGCCAGTAGCCGTGTCCGTCGGGGGTGGCGGTCAGTCCGACCACGGGCTGGTTCAGAGGGTGGCCCCCCATGGAGCCCAGGAACGGCGCATCGCCGAAGGCGAACACGCCGCCGTCGGCGGACACCAGCCAGTAACCCTGCCCGTCCGGGGTCGCCGCCATGCCCACCACGGACTGGTTCAGGGGCTGCCCGCTCATCGACCCGTAGGACTGGGCGTTGCCGAAGGCCGAGACCGCCCCGTCGGTGCTCGCGGTCCAGTAGCCCTTCCCGTCAGGGGTGGTGGCGAGCCCGCTCGAGTTGAGCGTGCTCGGGGCCACGACCACGGCCAGGTATTCCGCTGCGGACTGGCCCAGCACGTCCGTGACGGTGATGTCGGCGACGAAGGTCCCCGCGGTCCCCGGCATCCCGCTGAGCAGGCCGGAGGGGGCGAGAACCACGCCGGGCGGGAGCGACCCCGACGTCACCGTCCAGGCGAACGGGGCCGTCCCACCCTGGACGGCCAACTGGTCGCTCACGGGCACCCCGACCTTGGCATCGAGGGTCCCGTCGGCGACGACCGACGGGATGGCGGCGATGGTGATCGTCTCCGCCTGGCCGGCGCTCTCGCTGTCGGCGTCAGTGACCTGCAGGTCGAAATCGAAGGTCCCGCTCGAGGTCGGGATGCCGGTGATCTCCCCCGTCGAGGGGTCGAGGCTGAGGCCGTCGGGCAGGGAGCCGCCGGTGACCGACCACGTGAAGGGCCCGGTCCCGTAGGCCACGGATGGCGCGGCGTCGTAGGTTGCCCCGGCCTCGCCGCCGGCCAGGGCCGGGGAGACGATGGCCGGAACGTTGGCCACGTCGATCGACTCGTCCTGGGTGGCCTGCTGCCCGAGGCCGTCGGTGACCACGAGGGTGAAGGTGGTCGTCCCCGGCACGGTCGGCATACCCGTAATGGCCCCGGTGGTGGTGTCGAGGACCACGCCGTCGGGCAGCGAGCCGCCGGTGACGGACCAGGCGAAGGGCGCGGTGCCGCCGGACACCGTCGGCAAGGCCTCGTAGGCCGCACCCGTCTCCCCGCCCGGCGCGGGTGTCGAGGTGATGGTCGGATCGACTGCGATGGCGATCGACTCGGACTCGACGGCGTCCTGGCTCAGGGTGTCTTCGGCGACGAGGAGGAAGGTCGCGCTTCCGGCGGCTGTCGGGACGCCGCTGATCTCCCCGGTCGAGGAGTCGAGGCTCAGCCCGGCCGGCAGCGGACCGCCGACCGTCGACCATGTGTAGGGGCCGGTTCCCCCGGAGACCGAAGGGGAGATGTCGTAGGCGACCCCGACCTCGCCGGCCGGGAAGCCCGGCGAGGTCAAGCTCGGGGCGGCGGCGATGTCGACCGACTCGGTCTGGCCGGCGCTGCCCCCGTCGGTGTCCGTCGCCGTCAGGGTGAAGGTCACGGTCCCCGCCGTGGTCGGGACGCCGGTGATCTCGCCCGTCGAGGGGTCGAGGATCAGGCCGGCGGGCAGCGCGCCGCCGGTGAGCGACCAGGTGTAGGTCCCCGTCCCGCCACTCACCGCGGAGGTGGCGTCATAGACCGCCCCCACCTCGCCGCCGGGGAGCGGCGCCGAAGTGAAGCTCACGGCGGTGAGGATGTCGATCGACTCGAGCTGGGTGGCCGACTCGCCGTCGGCGTCGGTCGCCTCCAGGGTGAACGTCGCCGTCCCGGTCGTGGTCGAGGTGCCGGTGATCTCCCCCGTCGAGGGGTCGAGGATCAGGCCGGCGGGCAGCGAGCCCTCGGTGACCGACCAGGTGTAGGGAGCGGTCCCCCCATCGGCGGCAGGGGTGGCGTCGTAGGAGAGCCCGACCTCACCGCCCGGCAGGTCCTCCGAGGTGATCGACGGCGCGGTGGCGATGGCGATCGACTCGCCCTGGGTCGCCTCCTGCCCGAGGGCATCCCGCACCACGAGGGTGAAGGTGGCGGTCTGAGGGGTCGTGGGGGTACCCGTGATCGCCCCTGACGAGGGGTCGATGCTCAGCCCCTCGGGCAGCGAGCCGCCCGTGACCGACCAGGTGTAGGGCGCAGTCCCGCCGCTGACGGCGGGGGTGGCGTCGTCGGCCGCGCCCACCTCGCCGCCGGGGAGCGGCGCCGAGGTGACCGCCGGTCCACCCACGATCTCGACCGACTCGGGCTGGATAGCCGACCCGCCGTCGGTGTCGGTGGCGACGAGCGTGAAGGTCGCAGCCCCGGCCGCGGTCGGGAATCCGGTCACCGCCCCCGACGATGGGTCCAGGCTCAGCCCGTCGGGCAGCGAGCCGCCGGTGACCGACCAGGTGTAGGTGCCTGTCCCGCCGCTGACCGCGGGGGTGCCGGCATAGGCGACCCCGACCTCGCCCCCGGTGAGCGGGGCCGAGGTGAAGCTCGGCGCGCTGAGGATGTCCACCGACTCGGTCTGGGTGGCCGTCCCGTTGACCGCGTCGGTGACCTCCACGGTGAACGTCGCCGTCCCCGTCGTGGTCGGGGTGCCGGCGATTTCCCCCGTCGAGGGGTCGATGCTCAGCCCGTCGGGCAGCGAGCCACCGGTGACCGACCAGGTGTAGGGAGCGGTCCCTCCGCTGACGGCAGGGGTGGCGTCGTAGGCCACGCCGATCTCGCCGCCGGAGAGGGCGGGCGAGGAGATCGTCGGCCCGGACGGGGTCACGGCGTTGCTCGGTGCGCTGGCCGTCCCGGTGCCCTGGGCGTTCACCGCGGCAACCTCGAAGGTGTACGTGGTGCCGTTGCTCAGGCCGGTCACGGTCGTGCTCGTGGCGGTCGAGGCGGGATGGGCGAACTGCGTGTAGGAGCCGCCCGACGAGTACGAGACCAGGTAATTCGTGATGGCGCTCTGCCCCGTGCTCCCCGGAGTCCACGAGACGGCGGCCTGGCCGTCACCGGCGGCGGCGGTGACGGCCGAGACCGGGCCGGGGTCGATGGACGGGGTCACCGGCACCCGGGGCGTCGAGCGGGCGCTCAGTCCGGCGGCGTTGCCGGCCTGGATCGAGATGTAATACGTCGTGCCGTTGGTCAGGCTGGTGAGCGTGCAGCTCAGCGCGCCCGACGTCGTGCACGTCGCCAGCTGGGTGCCGCCCGATGCGCTGTTGAACGCGGTCACCGTGTAGGCGGCGTCGGCGACCCCGCTCACCGTCTGGTTGCTGATGGGAGCGCCACCGTCCCAGGCCGGGGCGGCCCAGCTGACGACTGCGCTCGCGTTCTCGCCGTTGGCGGTGATGGAGCTGGCCGACACCGCGTCGGGATACGTGTAGGGCGTGCCCGTCTGCGGTGAGGAGGCCGCGCCGGGTCCGGCGGCGCTGACCGCACGGAGCAGGACCGTGTAGGTCGTCCCGTCGGTCAGCCCGTCGATGATGAGGGGTGAGACCGTGCCGCTGGCGGCGGTCCAGATGTTCCCCTCGTCCAGCGAGTACTGGTAGGAGGTGATCGGGTCACCGCCGGCGGAGCCGGCGGTGAAGGCGACCGAGAGGTAGGAGTTGCCCGAGTTGACGGCGGTCACGGTGGGCGCTCCCGGGCGGGCGATCGGGGTCACCGCCTGCAGCGGGCTGGACGTGACGCTCGAGCCCGCGGCGTTGGTGGCCACGACGCCGACGTAGTACGTGGTGCCATTGGTGAGACCGGTGACCGAGCAGGCCAGCGACGCGGTGGTGCACGCCGTCCCGGCGGTGGTCGTCCCGGCCTGCGAGGTGTACGCCGTCGCCGTGTACCCGGTAATGACGGAGCCGCCGTCCGACGCCGGTGCCGTCCACGACACGTCGGCGGAGGCGGAGTCGCTCGCCGCGACGACGTTGGTGGGAGCCCCCGGCACCGTCAGCGGGATGGCCGAGGCCGGCGCCGAAGCGGCGCCGTTCCCGATGGCGTTGTCGGCCCGGACCGAGACCGTGTAGCTGGTGCCGTTGACCAGGCCGGGGATGGTGAAGGTCGGGCTGGTGGTGCCGGTCGACGTGAACGGGGAGCCGTCGAGCGAGTAGTCGAGACCCGTCACCGACGAGCCGCCGTCGTCGGTGATGCTCGCCGTCACGCCGATGGACGCGTCACCGGGCGTCAGCGTCACCGTGGGGGCTCCGGGCACCGTGGCCGGCGCCGCCTCCACCGGCACGGACGCCAACGAGTCCCCGGCCGCGTTCACCGCACGGATCTCGACGGGGTACTCGGTGCCGTTCGAGATCGGCGTCGTCCCGTCGGTCGACAGGGCGGTGATGAGCATGGGGTCTGCCGCCGACGACGCGTCCTGCCAGGTGGTTCCGGCATCCGTCGAGTACTGGTAGTTCAGGATCGGACTGCCGCCGTCGATCGGCGCGGTGTAGGAGATGGTGATGGTGGCATTGCCGCGCGTCGTCGACGTGATGGTCGGCTGCCCGGGAACGGTGACCGGAGTGCCCGAGACGGCGGCCGAGGCGGCCGAGGACCCCTGGGCGTTGTCCGCCCGCACCTCGACCGCGTAACTGGTGCCGTTCACCAAGCCGCCGATCGTGAAGAGGGGGGAGAGCGAACCGGTCGACGTCCAGGATCCCCCGTTGAGGGAGTACTCGTAGGCGGTGATGGCCGATCCCCCGTTCGAGGCCGGGGCGAAGGCCACCGCCAGGGCCCCGTTCTCCGGCCCGACACTGGTGATGGTCGGCGCGTCGGGGACCGTGACTGGGATGCCGGTCGCCACGGCCGATCCGGGACCTTCGCCGGCGGCGTTCACGGCGCGTATCTCCACGTCGTAGGTAACGCCGTCCACCAGGGGGGTCACGCCATCGGCCGAGACGGCGGTGATGGTCGTCGTCGTCGACGTGGCCGGCTGACCGTCGGTCCGGTCCTGCCAGGTGGCCCCGGCGTCGGTGGAGTACTGGTAGCCGGTGATGGCAGATCCCCCGTCACTGGTCGGCGCGGTGAACGTGACGGTGAGCGACTGGTTCGCCGCCACCATGCCGTCGGCGCCCGAGGTGATGGTCGGTGCCCCCGGCGTCGTGAAGGGAGTGCCGGGCTCGGAGGCCGACGCCGGCCCGGTGCCGACCGCATTGACGGCGCGCACCTGAATCGGATAGGAGACTCCGTTCGTCAGAGGGGTCTGCCCGTCGGTCGACAGCGTGTCGACCGCGCAGGTGACCGTGTCGGAGGTGTCCTGGCACGGGGTCCCGGCGGCGTCCTCCGAGTACCAGTTGGTGCCGCCGTCGGTGGACCAGTCGTAGTCGGTGATGGGCGAGCCGCCGCTGGCCGGAGCGGCGAAGGACACGGTGAGCGCCTCGTCCCCCGAGGCGATGGAGCCGATCACCGGCGCGGACGGCGGCGCCGTGGTGTTGAACGAGGTGGTGGCCGGTGCTCCGTTCCCGCTGACGTTGGTGGCCTCGAGCTCGAAGGTGTACGTGGCGCCGTCGCTGAGTCCGATCACCGCGACGGGGCTCGTCGTGGAGGTGGTGGTCCACGTGGTCCCGTCGTCGGTGCTGTAGCGGTACCCGGTGATAGTGCTCCCGCCGTCACTGCCCGGTGTGAACGAGACGGACGCCGTGGTGGACCCGACCGCGACGGAGCTGATGGTGGGAGCCCCGGGCACCGCCACCGGCGTCTGGGTCAACGAGTTCGACGGGGCACCGGTGCCGATGGCGTTGACCGCCTCGATCTGGACCGAGTAGGCCGTGCCGTCGGTCAGGCCGGAGATGGTGAGCGGACTCGACGCGGCCGAAGCCGTGAACCACGGGCCGACGCCGTCGAGCTGGTAGAGATAGCCGGTGATCGGCGCGGTGGAGGCCGGCGCGGTGAAGTTGACCAGGAGGCCACCGTCCTGCGGCGTGAGGGAGGTGATGGTGGGCGCCCCGGGCGGCCCCGACGGGGTCAGGGTCCCGGTCGGGCTGGAAAAGGGTCCGTCGCCGACCGAGTTGACCGCCTCTACCTCGAAGATGTAGCCCGTCCCGTTGGTCAGACCGGAGACCGTCGCCGACGTCGCGGTCGATCCCGTGTCGTCGGTGGTCCACGATGTCCCGCCGTTGCTGGAGTACTGAATGACGTAGTCACTGATGGGATCGGCGCCCGCGCTCGGCGCGCTCCACTGCAGGGCGACGTCGCCGTTGCCGGCCGTCCCGCTCACGCCGCCGGGAATGCCGGGCACGCCGGAGGCGTAGGTCAGCACGACGGACCCGTCGAAACTGGAGCCTGGGTCGGCGAAGGTGTTCGAGACCGTGGGCGCCCCGGTGTCGGCGTCGGCGTAGTAGGAGTACAGCGCACTCAGCCCGGTCAGGCCGACGGTCGAGTTCTCTCCCGGGCTGCCGCCCTGCCCGTACCACTCGTCGGAACTCCCAGAGCCGAATTGCACGTTCCCGGCCGAGCCCCCGGCGGCGCCACCACCGCCGCCGGCCCCGCCGCCGCCGTCGCACCCGGGCTCGCTGTCCGGCGCCCCCGTGTTGAAGTACTGGTCGGCGTTGTTCCCGTTGGTGGAGCCACCGCACAGGGTGAAGACGGCGATGCCCGGTTGCCCCTGGGTGGGCGAGGTCGGAAGCGGCGACGGGGTCTCGATGGTGTTGTGCGACGTGCAGCTCGTGGTGCACCCCGCGGGCAGACCATAGGTGAGCGACGTGGGGGTCGACTGCGGGACGTAGTTGGCCAGGTTGATCTGCCCACGGACCAAGGCGTACTGGCCCGAGCCGCCGTCACCGCCACCGCCACCGGCCACGACGGTACCGATGCTGGTCGGTGCGCTCGAGGAGCTCCCGATCTCCACCACGCTCGCCGCGCCGCCGGCGCCACCGTAACCGGAGCAGCCGTTCGGACCGGGCGCGCCACCCATGCCGCCGTCGTACTGCGGCAACGGGTTCTCACCGGGCACCGCGTCGTCGGCGTCGACCGGAGAGGACGCGTCGTTGCCGCGCGTGCACCCGGTGTCGATCGGCTCGTCGGCACCGGACCCCACCGCGATGGTCAGGTAGTCACCGGGCGTTACGGGGATGGTGCCGGTCACCTGGCCCTGGTAGCCGCCGTCCGGCGGGTTGCCCGAGGCATCCGCGCCACCCCATCCCCCTTGGCCACCGGTGGCGGTCAAGGTGAGCGACGTCACACCAGCGGGGACCGTGAACGTCTGCACCGAGTTGGTGAAGCCGAACGTCTGGGTGATCGTCGTCGGCGAGCTGGCGCCGGCCGGCGTGGTCAGTCCGGACAGCACCGGTGAGCCGAATGCGGTCGTGATGAGAGTGACCACCACCACGAGGATGAGCAGGCTGGGCAACCGGTTCCCGGCTCGGTCAGAAGCCATGTGCAGGTGGCCTCGGCGACGAGCCGCCTCGCAGTCCGGACGCGCGAAGGATGCCGCAAGATTTCTGATAGCCATGGCACCGAAATCGGCGGATCCCGCTCCCTCCTTTAGCTCCGGTTGCACACACGCAGGGCCAAGCGATCGTGCGCAGAACGACGGTCGAGACGTGACAGTTGTCACGTTGAGGGTTTCTGACGCGTGCAGTCGCGGATCTCCACGGCGCGTGCAATGAACGATGGACGAGTCGATGCTCAGAGGCTTCTTATCGCGAGAGCAACCAAGGGAGGGCCTGGTTTGAATCCGACCAACCGTCCACGACCTCGAATCCCGACCCGCTCAGTACCCTCTCGGTCGACCGCCTCAATCAGTTCCGCCCGGTTCGCTCTCGGAACGCTATGCGGGACCGGGAGAACCTGCCCCACACCGCCCGGACGGGGGCCACTTCGGCAACTTGGGCTAGTCGCCCCCCTCTGTCGTCGAGCGAGGTGAATGGTGTAACCGCCCACTCCTGCGGCAACCAGAAGGACAAACAGCAAAGGTCAACCAACGCCCCGTAACGCCAGCCTCGATCGCCACAGCCACAATGACGGCAACAGGCAGGTCGTAGGACCAGACCAAGGACGGACGACGCTGGGACACTTCTAGAAACCCTACGTAAATGCCCCCGTCGCCGGTTATACAGGTGATCCACCTCCTGGGATAGGCACCCGGGGGAACTTCCTCGGGTGCAAACCCGACCAGGAGGTGTGCGGTGCGGCTCTGAACGAAGGTTCTGAGGAGGACAGGTGGCTGGACTGGATGGCTCAGTTCGGAGCGCTCGTGGCTGCCGTGGTCCGATCGCCGGGGCAATTCGGAGACGCTCCGAGATACGTACGCCCCGTACGAGGCACTTTTGGGACTGATTACGGACTTACGGTCACTGGGAAGCTCCGGGTGGCGGTTCCAGCCTTGCTCGATGCACTTATCGTGACGGTGTCGGTCCCGGCAGGGTCCTTGGTTCCGGGAGTTCCCGAAATGGTCGCGGTCCCATTGAGGTTGTTGACCAGGCTCAGACCCTTGGGGAGTCCCGAGGCCGTGACCTTGGGCGCTGGATAACCGCTATAGGTGACGGTTACTGGCGTCATGCCAATCCCCTCGCTAACGGACACGCTGGTAGGAACGACAACCGAAGGCGCCTGGTACACGGTCAGGGTGAAGGTTTGGTTCACCGTGGCCACACTGTTCTTCGCGGTGATGGTGATCGGGTAGACCCCGCCGTCACCCGTTACGGGGGTGCCTCCGAGAGTGGCTGACCCAGTTCCCAAGTCGGTCAGCGTCACCCCGGTGGGCAGAGGGGATGACGTGATGCTTGGAACGGGGTAGCCGTAGAGAGTGGTGATCGGGTAACTAAAGCTGGTCCCGGTGTGTACCAGGTCCTCGGCCTTGGACTTGAACACGGGAGCGTTATCCACCGTCACTAGGAGCTTCTGAGTGGCAACTGGCTGGCTCTTGACCGAGGCAGTGATGGTCGCCGTGTAGCTGCCCGAATCGTGAGCACCAGGCGTTCCCGAGATCGTGGCGGTACCGTCGCCCTTACTGACCAGGCTGAGGCCCTTGGGCAGACCGGATCCCTTGATGATGGGCACTGAGGTGCTGCACGTCGTCACCACGAAGTTGAACGGAGTTCCCGCTACCGCTGTAGCTGAATCGGCGCTCGTGATTGCGGGTGGGTTGCAGTTCGTGGCTACGGCTCCGGCGGTCGCCTGCACCAGCTCGTTCTGCATGTCGCCGGGCGTGCCTCCGAACAGCGGGACGACGGCATACGACGCGGTCGCGCCCGGGGTCAGACCGGTGACGTCGGCCTGGGTGACCTCGCCGACCGTGAGCAGCGGGGAACCGCTGAACTGGGTGAGCGTCAGATCCGGCGGGTTCGGAATCGGGTTGGGCCACGCGGCCGTCGACCAGATCTGGTATCCGGTGGCGTCGGGGACGGGCTGCCAGTCGAGCTGCACCCCGTCGGTGATCCCCAGGCCGCTGGCGGTGAGCCGCCCGCCCGTCACCGTCTGGCCGATGATCGTCGAATTGGTATCGGTCAGCCCGCCTGCTTCCTTCTCCGTGATGGAGGACAGGTCGGGGCGCAGGTCCCCGGTGAAGTCCGGTATGAGGACGGCCGGGAGCGAGAGCGTCTGGCCGGGATCGAGCTCGGCGGACTCGGCCGCCATCTGCTGGTTCGGCTGGTAGACGAAGTTGAGGGCGCCCTGGGTCAGCAGCTGCAGGCCGACGTTGTAGAGCGGGATCTCGTCGGAGGGATCCGTATTGGTGTCATTGGTGATCGAGACCGTCACGTCGTAGGGGTTGGCCAGCAACGAGCTGTCGTCGGCGGTGACCTGCAGGCTGATGGCCGAGAGACCCCACACGTGGATCGGAGTGGTCAGCGTGGCATCGAGCTGCACCGGGACGCCGACCGGTTGCAGCGTTGCCGTGTAGCTCGCCGAGAGGTACCAGTCGCCTTCCTCGTCGCCTCGGACGATCCACTGCACGCTTTGGGTGTCCCCGCCCGGGATGTCCGGCATGGTCTGCAGCGCCGGCTGGGCCTGGCCGTTCAGCGCCGGCAGGGCCAGCGGGCTGGAGCCGTCGGAAGCGGTCGGCAGGTCGAGCTGCGCGGCGCCGCCGGTCAACGTGAAGCCGGCCGACCCGAGGTTGGTGACCGCCATGTCGACGTTGTAGAACTCCTTCAGCCACTTGGCCTGCACCGGGATGACCAGTTCGAGCAGCTCAGGAGTGTCGTCGACGTACTGGACCTCGACGGTCAGTCCGTAGCCCGACGCCGAGGTCGGGCCCTGGCAGGTGGAACCCGAGCAGGCGGACCCCCCGCCGAAGCCGGAACTCCCGACGAAGCTTCCGCCGCCGCCACCGCCACCGCCACCGCCGCCGCCGCCTCCGCCGCCACCGCCACCGCCACCGCCGCCCTGGGAGACGAAGCCGGAGAAGGTGACCGGCACCCCGTCGAAGACGAGATTGATGTCGAACTGGTAGATGTTGTAGTTGCTGGGGTCGTTCGGGTCGATGCCGTCGGCGATCAGGGTCTGGTAGTTGGTGATGGGGGTCGAGGTCACGCTCGCCGTCGCCAACCCGCCGGCCGTGAGGTCGACCGTCGCCGAACCCAACCCACCGGAGACGTCGAAGGAACCCTGGTTCGGGTGGTAGCCCTGCTCGACCACGTAGGCGGTGTAGCTGCCATCGGGTACACCCGTGAGCAGGGCCACTCCGTTGGCGGCACTCGAGGCCTGGTACTGCTCTCCCGCCGCGCTGATGACGTCCACCTGGGCGCCGTCGATCGGCGCGTCGGTCGCGTCGTCGAGCACCGTGACCGACACCCCGGTCGCGGTCTGCGGGTCGACGGTGATTGTCGCGTCGGCACTGTTCGTGTCGCTACCCTGCTCCACGGTCAGGGTCGCGGTGTAGGTCCCCGCAGTGGTGAAGCGGACGTCGTGCACGACCTGGGTGTCGAAGTCCTGGGTGTCCGTGCCGTTCGTGACCACCCACTGATAGCTGGCGATGCAACAGCCGGGCGTCGACGCCGAGCCGTCGAGCGTGATCCCCTGGCCGACGGGCTCGTTCGCCGTGGTGGTCTGGTCGGGACCCGCGTTGGCGCTCAGTGGCTGTCCGGGGTCGACCTGTACGACCTGGCTCGCCTCGTCCGTCGCCCCGACGCTGTCGGTGGCCTCGGCGAGCACCGTCCACGGGCCGGTCGCCGTGTACGTGTGGGTGACGGTGACCGGGGTGCCCGGGTACGCACCCGACGACACGGTGCCGTCGCCGAAGTCCACCGTGTAACTCAACGAGTCGTTGCCCGGGCTCGACGCCGTGATCAGGGCAGATACCTGGTCACCAACCGTCGTCGCTCCAGGCGTCACGACCACGCTCACGGTGGGCGGGATGTCCACGTCCAACGTGAAGGGCTGCTCGGCGTCCGCCCCCGCTCCGTTGTGGGCCTTAATGGTCAACGAGGAGTAGAGCCCGCCGGTTCCGGCGGTCGGGGTGTACGACAGGGTCCCGGTGCCGTTGCCGTTGTCGGCGAAGCTCACGCCGGAGGGCAGCCCGCTGCTGACACTGAGTGTGGGCGCAGGGTACCCGGACGTGGTCACCGTGAAGGTCCCCCCGTTCCCCTGGATGAACGTGGCCTGGTCGGCCGAGGTGACCGACGGCGCCTCGTCCACCGTGAGCGTGAAGGTCTTCACGGCGCTCGGCGTCGCACCGTTGGCCGCCGTGATCGTCAGGGGGTAGACGCCGCCCGAGCCGGCCGTCGGCATACCCGACAGGGTCGCCGTACCGTCCCCGTTGTCAACGAAGGTCACGCCGGCCGGCAAGGCGCCGGTCTCGGACAGGCCCGGCACCGGCGTGCCGGTGGTCGTCACGGTGAGGCTCGACGATGTTCCAACCGTGAACGTCGCGCTGTCCGCGGACATGATCGTCGGCGGGGTGGCTACGACGTCGGTCGCCACCAGCTGCACCGACGGCTCCGGCGTCGTCTCGTAGTTGACCGAGTAGATCTGGGTCGGGAACCTCGAGCAGGAGAACTGCCCGCTCAGCGTCGAGTACGACAATGCATAGAGAATCGTTCCGAGTGGCAGGCTCGGTCCCGACGTGCCGATGCACCCGTTCAGGTTCGCCGTACTGGCGCTCACCGTCCCTGACGCGCCCGTGGCGTCGTGCTCCACGTTCAACACGCCGGTGGCGTCCTGGGTGAACGTCGACCCCTCCAGCTCTCCCGCCGAACCGACGGTCACCGAAGCGGAGTTCGTGAAGGTCACGCCGCCGGTGATGTAGAGGATGCCGTCGACCTGCACCGTGCCGGTGTTGTCGACGGAGCCGCTGCTGTAGACGTAGGCGTAGGACCCGGTGTTGCCGTCGGCGGGGACGCTGAAGGTCCCGGCGTTGGTGAGGGTGTAGCCCTCGAGGTAGAGATACGAGTACCCCGACGCCGAGGTGTCCATGGTGATGGTGCCGTCGTTGGTCAGGTTGTTGTCCAGGT
>JBKQUM010000134.1:0-9644 GCA_052140165.1 Acidimicrobiales bacterium | reverse complement strand
GGCGGTCCTCGCGGGAGGCTCCTTACCGCTCGCAAATTGCCGGATACCGCTCGGTCTCGGAGCGATCAATCGACTATCCCATGGTGCGTACTGGGCGTAGCATCACCAAAGACAAGCAGCGGCACATCAAAGGCGGCCGCAGGCCGGCCGGCCGTCCCGGAAGCCTTCTGGTGCCCTTGGAGAGATTCCAGGACCCCCTCACCGATGTTCTTGGGTAGTACGGGGCGGATCGCAATTGATGAACTCCAATGGACGGCACCCGTCCTCGAGGTTGAAGCTCTGCAGCAGAGGGGCCGAAGGCCCCGACCGCCCGCCGAGGCGGCGGCGCAGCCGCCTCGGCCGAGGGCAAGGGCGGCTTGAGGAAGTAGAGAGACTTGTAACACACTTGGGGGTGATTGGGGGTGATTGGGGGTGTGAGCGTGGTTTGTGTTGCAGGGCCATCGGTGCATCCTTGAGAACGGTAGGGCAATCGCGAAGGGGTCGAACGGGCCACACTGCTCTCAGCCTCGGTGGCTGAGAGCGGGCCCTCCGTGTTGCACGCTTGTTGCACGACGACCCGCTGTAACCGCCCAAGTGGAATGACCAACCGATCAGATGTTGGGTTTGACCTGCGAATGCATCTCGGAGCGGCCGACCAGGATCGAACTGGCATCATCAGCTTGGAAGGCTGAGGTTCTACCATTGAACTACGGCCGCGAATCGGAGTGCATTCTAAGTCCTCTACTCTCGACCCCATGGACACACTGTTCGGACGGGTCGGCGGCGAGCAGTTCTTCGTCGACCTGGTCGACCGCTTCTACTTGGGCGTGGCCGGGGACCCGCTCCTCCGGCCCCTCTACCCCGAGGACCTCAGCGAGTCCTCGCACCATCTCGCGTTGTTCCTGATGCAGTACTGGGGTGGACCCGGCACCTACGGAGAGGAGCGCGGGCACCCGCGGCTGCGCATGCGTCACGCCCCCTTCGTCATCGGCCCTGCGGAGCGCGACGCCTGGCTGCGGCACATGCTCGGCGCGCTGCTGGAGCTCGAGTCTGCGTCACGGATTTCCGCTGCCGACGCGCTCGAACTGCGTGACTACCTCGAGATGGCGGCCAACTCGCTCGTGAACTCTCCCTGACCTCCCGGCCCACTCAGTCCTTGAAGTCGGGCGTGCGGCCCTCCTTGCGGGCCGCCACGGACTCCTCGAAGTTGCGCGTCGTGATGCGGACGAAGAGCTGCGAGGTGCCCTCGGCGTCCATATGGGACTGGAGGCTGCTGGCGTCGAGGCTGTTCCACAGCTGGCGCTTGGTGAGCTCGACGCCGGCCCGGCTCCAGCCGTTGATGCGGTCGGCCAGCTCGAAGCAGGCCGGCAGCAGTTCGGCTTCCGGCACGACTCTCGAGACCAGTCCGATCCGATCCGCCTCGACCGCGTCGATGTCGCGTCCCGTCAGCATGATCTCGGCTGCCCGTGACTGCCCGACCGACCGGGGCAGGAGGTAGCTCAACCCGAGCTCCGCGGCCGTCAGGCCGTTGTTGATGCCGGCGGCCCTGAAGTACGCGCCATCGGCTGCGATCCTGATGTCGGCGGCCAGGGCGAGGCAGAAGCCGCCCCCGATGGCGGCCCCGTTGACCGCTGCGATCACAGGCTGGTGGAGTCGCCGGATCGTGGAGATGACGTCGTCGAGCATCTCCATCGACCGCAGTGCGATCGTCGGAAGGGTGAGGCCGTCCATGTTCGGCATCGTCCCGGGGTTCTCGTGGTCCGCCCCGGAGCAGAACCCGCGACCCGCGCCGGTGATGACGACGACCCGCACCCCGTTGTCACCGCCGATCTCGCGCAGTGCGTCGCGAAAGGGGATCATCACGTCGAAGGCCATGGCATTCATGCGCTCCGGCCGGTTGAGGGTGACGACGGCGACCCCGGGGTGCGGTCGGCTGACTTCGGTGAAGGACATGCGCGGCATCGTAGATGCGGTGGGGCGGGAGCCCCGTGGTGACCCCTACGGCGCCGGCGCCGTGTGCTCGGGCCCCCGGCGCAGCGGCCCCTCCTTGCGGGCCATCCAGCGCAGCCGGGCGGCGCGGGCGTCCCAGTCGTAGACCACCGCCGTACCCGCCAGGAAGTCGTTGAGGGCCCGGCGCTCGCGCTGGAAGACGATGCCGAGGAACGCGATCCCGAGGGTGAGCAGGCAGAGCCCGAGCGCGATGGTCCGGATGACCGCCTGCCGCCCGCTGATGGGCCCGCCCTGCTTCGTCACGACCTGCAGGCCGAGGACGGCCATGCCGAGCGTCTTGCCGCTGACCGCCCACTGGTAGGAGAAGTAGACGAACTCCCAGACCACCCAGCTGATGAGCGCCAGGACCTGGTGGTTGCTCAGCGTGTAGGAGTGCCCGGTCACGAGCTTGACCGCGGCGTTGATCAGGGCTGCCCCCAGCGCATAGGCGCCCCAGGACGCACCCACGTCCGCCGCGAACGCCGCCAGCCGGCTCACCGCGCCGGCGTAGTGGCCCTGCCGGCCGACGGTCAGCTCGGCGGAGGGGACCGGGACGGTCGTCACGGCGCCACCGTCGGCCCGACCAGCAGCGGGGGGCCTTCGGGCCACGTGGCGAGACGCTTCCGTCGCCCGATCAGGCGGTTGCCCCACCGCAGGATGAAGTCGTCGAGGCCCACACCCTGGGCGCGGACCACGTCGAGGATCTCGGTGACCACGCCGGTCGTCGACCGGGCGATGATCGAGCCCAGCTCGGTGTGTTCCACGAGGGCGTCGATGTCGATGTCGTCGACGATGGCGTTGATGTCCACCCGGTCGATGATCTGCTGCACATCGACGCGGTCGATGATCTTCTGCACGTCGACCCGCTCGATGATCTTCTCCACGTCGACCCGCTCGATGATCTTCTCGACATCGACCTTGTCGAGCAGGGTGTCGATGTCGATGGCGTCGACGATCAGGGGGACGATGCGCTCCGCCAGCGCCTGGGCCAGCTGCTCCACCTTGGAGCCGATCGGATTGGGGGTCATCGGCCGCCCCGGCACTGTGACATTCCCGTGATCATCTCACCCGGGGCCAGGTGCGAGTGGGACATCCATCGGGTACCGTCGAAGGGTCGGGGCACGGACACAAAGGAGACGGCATCGTGGAGATCGAGCGCTACGAGAACGGAGTTCCTTCGTGGGTGGACCTGGGGAGCACCGACCAGGCCAAGTCGAAGGAGTTCTACGGGAACCTCTTCGGCTGGAACTGCCCCGAGGGCCCGCCCGAGGCGGGGGGCTACTCGGTCTGCGACCTGGGCGGCAAGACGGTGGCGGGGCTCGGCCCGCAAATGAACCCGGCCATGCCGGCGGTGTGGGTCACCTACGTCAACGTGGACAGTGCCGACGACACCGTGGCCAAGGTGTCGGCCAACGGCGGCACCTTGGCCATGCCCCCGATGGACGTCATGGAGGCGGGCCGGATGGCCCTCTTCTCCGACCCCTCGGGGGCCGTCATCGGGCTCTGGCAGCCCAACCAGCACACGGGAGCTCAGCTGGTCAACGAACCGGGCGCGCTCTGCTGGAACGAGCTCATCACCACGGACCTGGACGGCTCGAAGGCCTTCTACAACGCGGTGTTCGGGTGGGATGCCGAGGACCAGGGCCCTCCGGGTGGTCCGCCGGCGTACACGGAATGGAAGGTCGCCGGCAGGTCGGTCGCTGGGATGATGCGCAAGACCCCCGAGATGCCGGCCGACATGCCGCCGAACTGGGGCGTCTACTTCGCCGTGGCCGACACCGACGCCACCGTCGCCAAGGCGCAGGAGCTCGGCGGTTCGGTGCTGATGGGTCCGACCGACATCGAGCCGGGACGCTTCGCCGTGCTCTCCGACAACGTGGGCGCCGTCTTCAACGTCCTGCGGCTCAAGGCATAGAGGGTTCCCCGGCGATGGAGCGCAGGCGCCTCGGCCGGACCGGCCATGAGAGCAGCGTGGCGGTGCTCGGAGGAGCCGCCTGCTGGGCCGCCACGGTCGAGGAGGCCGGGGACTGGCTGCAGCTCGCGCTCAGCCACGGCGTGAACCACCTCGACATCGCGCCACAGTACGGGGCGGCCGAATCGGTCGTGGGACCGCATCTGGCGGCGCACCGAGACGAGCTCTTCATCGCCGGCAAGACCCTGCGGGCCAATCCCGACGGCGTGACCGACCAGTTCGACACGACTCGGCGATTGCTGAACGCCGAGGTGCTCGACCTCTACCAGGCCCATGCCGTGACCTCGCTGGATGAGCTCGACCGCCGATCCGCGGCCCTGGAGCGGATCCTCCAACTGCGCGACGCCGGACAGACGCGCTTCGCGGGCATCACCGGCCACGATGTCGAGGTACCCCGGGCGCATCTCGAGGCGCTGCGCCGCTTCGACCTCGACACGGTCATGTTCCCGGTCTACCCGGCCCTGTGGGCCCGACCCGAGTACCGCGAGCCCGCCGAGGAGCTCCTTGCCGTCTGTGCCGAACGCGACATCGGGGTCATGGCGATCAAGGCGGTGGCACGGCGCCCCTGGGCGGATCGGCGGCCCCTGGCCGACGCGGTCGCCGGCAGCCCCACCACGGCGGACCGGTGGGCCGACTCGTGGTACGAGCCGGCGGCCACCGACGACGAGATCGACCGCGGCGTCCACTTTGCGCTCTCCACGCCGGGTGTCCACGCGTTCTGCACGCCGGGGGACATCGCGCTGCTGCCCCGCGTGCTCGCCTCGGCCGAGCGCTACCGGCCGCTGAGCGACGGCGAGCGCCGGGCCGCCGTGGAGGCCATGGCGGCCGAGGAGCTCATCTTCCCTATGCCACGTTGACGCGGGCTGAGCCGCCTCAGACGGCCTGCAGCGCTGCGATCACCGTCCCGAAGGCCTCGTCGTCACCGCGCTCGGCGGGCGGGGACACGACGATGCCCTGTCCCAGTCCCGCGAAGCGCTCGCCGAGGATGCCGGGCAGCTCGTCGAAGGTGCCGCACGGGACCAGGGTGTCGAGCACCTCGTCGGAGAGCACGGCGGCCAGGTCCTCCCAGCGGTCGTGGCGGATGAGGTCCCGCAGGCGCGGCCCGAGGTCCCCCCACCCGTAGAGCTCGAGCGTGGGGGCATAGGCCGGCGTCGAGTACAAGAAGGCCAGGAGCCGGCGCTGGCGCTGGCGCTCCACCACCACGGCATCGACCGTGGCCCCGGTGATGACCGAGGTGCCGATCACGGTCTCGAAGCCGACACCTCCGAGGTCACGCCCCGCGGCTCGCGCCCCCTCGGCCAGGGCTGGCAGGCACGCTTCACGCAGGTAGCGCGGGTTCGAGTTGGTGGGATGGCTGACGAAACCGTCCGCGACGGCGCCGGCCAGCTCGCAGGCTCGCCGTTGCACGCCGCCCAGGTAGATCGGGGGGACCACGGTCTCGGCATCGGGCCCCGGGTTGAAGTAGGGCTGCATCCGGGTCACCCGGTAGTGCGGGCTCTCGTAGGACGGCGCCTCGCCCGAGGCGAACGATGCGAACGCGGCACGCACCGCGCCCACGTAGTCACCGAGCCGACCGATCGGATCCTCCCCGAAAGGCACCCCGTAGCGGTCTTCGATGTTCTGTCGGATCTGTGTGCCCAGGCCCAGCTCGAAGCGGCCGCCGCTGAGCTTCGAGAGGTCCCAGGCGGCGTAGGCGAGCAGCGTGGGGCTGCGCGTGAAAGCGAGCGCCACGCTGGTGCGGACGACGATCCGCTCCGTGTGCTCCGCCACGAGCAGCGCCACGGCCAGCGCGTCGTGCACCGTCTCGGCGACGTGCAGCCCGTCGTAGCCGAGCCGTTCGACCCGTTCGGCGTGGGCGATGGCATCGGGCAGGCCGAGGCGTGGGTCCATGCCCGCATAGACCCTCACGTCTGCGTGCCGCCGAGCCCCGTGCTCTGCTCCCGGCCCCGAGCGACGATGTTCTCGCGTTCAGCGGACAGGCGCGACTGGTCGAAGCGCTCCTCCATCCAGGCGCGCGACCACTTGGTCTCGGCCGCGAACGCGGCTTCGCCGGACAGTGCGCCCATCTCCTCGTAGCCGCGCCGGAGCTCTCGCACCACCCCGGAGGACAGCGACGCGATGGTGGTCGCGAGCTCGCGTGCGCGCACCAGCAGGGACTCGTGCGGCACGACCTCGACCACCAGTCCCCAGTCACGCGCCGTCCCGGCGTCGATGTAGTCGCCGGTGAAGCTCATGCGCCGGGCCCGGTCGATCCCGATGAGCTGGGGCAGGCGGATCGTCATGCCGCCCCCCGGCATGACGCCGACCCGGGCGTGGGTGTCGGCGAAGCGGGCTCGCTCCGACGCGATGAGGAAGTCGCAGCACAGTGCCAGCTCCAGGCCGCCGGTCACCGTCGGCCCGTTGATGGCGCCGATGACGGGCGTGGCGTGGGGCGGCATCATCCCGATGCGCCGGGCGGGTTCCCGCAGGCGCTCCTGCTGCACCGATCGCAGTTCGGTGGAGAGCGACTTGAGGTCCATGCCGGCGCAGAACGCCGGGTCCGCGCCGGTGAGCACCATGCACCCCACGTCGTCCCGGCCGTCGAGGCCGGTGATGGCGTCGTCGAGCTCGCGGTGCAGCTCGGCCGAGATCGCGTTGCGCGCCTCGGGGCGGTTGAGGGTGACCGTGGCCACCCGGCCGTCGACCTCGACCTGCACCAGCATCAGCGTCCCCTCCCCACGTCCGTTCCCCTCATGATCGGCCATGGCGACGGAGGGCACCAATCCCTCGGTGCGCCGTCACCCCAGGCGCAGCCACTCGTCGTAGAGGAGGGCGAAGCAGTCGGCGTCGCGCTGCTCGTCGTCGATCCTCTCCCAGCCCCGCAGGGTCGCCTCGCGCCCGAAGCCTCCCGCCTGGGCCGTCCGGGCCGACGCGGTGTTCCAGGGCTCCACGAAGAGGTGCAGCCGGGGGATGGCCAGCTCCCCGAACGCGAACTCCACCACCGCCCGCAACGCGTGGGCGGCGAGCCCACGGCCACGCGCACCCGCGACGAGCCAGTAGCCGATGGAGGCCCGGCCGCTCTCGATCTCCTGGAGCCACAGCCCGATCGACCCGATGCCTGACGTCGGGTCCGCCTCCTCCGCGATCACGAAGGAGTATCCGTCGCCCTGGGCGGCGCGATCGTGCTGGCGCTCGATGAAGGCGCGCCCCGCGTCATCCGTGTAGGTCCGGGGCACCGACGTGATGGAGGGGATGAGCGGGTCGCTCGAGGCCTGGCGCACCATGGCGAGGTCCGACACCGTGAAGGGCCGCAACAGGACCGGTGGCGAGGCCAGGCGGGGGATGCTCAGCGGAGGCGTGAAGGCGTCGACGTCGAACGTGCTCATCGCAGGGTGTAGTACCCCGGGACAAGGTGGTGCGGCGTGTCCAGGTAGCCCTTCGCCTCGGGGAGCCCGCCGAAGCGCCCGTGGCTCCAGCGCACCTCGATGTGCCCCGCCACCTCGTGCCGCTCGTTGGTGACCCGGTCGCGCACCAGGGCCTCCCACCCCACGCGAGGCTGGCCCCCGGCCTGGGGCTCCATGGCGACGGACAGCAGCTGGTACTGCTGGCGCCAGTCCCACGACGTGGCGATACGGAGACGAAGCGACCGTGCCGCCGAAGAGCCGAGGACGAAGTAGGGGGCGCTGCCGATGCGCAGCAACCGCCACACCATGGCCTCGCCGTTGCCGCCGCTGGCGTCCATGGCCGCCTCCCATCGCCGCACGGACGTCCGTGCCACCGCGTCCGAGAGCTTGGCGTAGAGGTCCTTGGCCCCCAGGGGCCATCCGGGGCGGAGCCAGCGCCCCAGCGCGTCGCGCTGCTGGGTCGTCAGGTCCAGTGCGCGCTCGGGCAAGTCCCGGAGCAACGGGGCCGGGACGCCGGGCTGCGCGGTGCGAGCCCCGTTCCGGGTGGCCTCGTCGGTCATCACATCCCCGCCACCCATCCCGGGGAGCGAGACGGCAGGGGAGCGGTCGGGTCGCGCCGGGCGGCTGCGACGCCCATGTGAAGCCGGCGTAGGCCCCGCACCGTCGCAGCGGATCGCCGCGAGGCGGACGGTCTCGTACAGCGCCTGGTACTCCGCCGGCGCGACCTCCGCGTACCAGCCCCCGCCGCCGGGGAGCGCTTCGCGCGCCACCCTGCTGGCGCGACCCGGCCCCGCGACGAGGAGGTGGTCGAAAACGTGCGGAGGCGAGACGTTGAACAAGATGTTCGAGAGGTACTTGCAGCTGACGAGGTAGACGTGGTCGACCCGCAGGTCGATGGGCGCCACCTCGTCACCGGGGGCACGGCCGGTCCCCTTCCACTCCACCACCTGGGGCAGCCGCCCCCGCAGGCCGTCGCCCGCTGCCAGGAAGGCCTGTCCGTTCGCCCACGCCGCGTGGAACTCCGCGTCGTAGGCGCCACCCGCACGGAGCCCCGCCAGGCGTCCCCACATCTCGGGCGACAGGCTGTGCATGACCGGCGTGTGCGAGCGCACCGCCTCGTCGACGTCGGTCAGGCCGAGCATGCCGAGCCCCGTCCCGAGCTCGGTCACCGTGGTGCGGTCGCTGGGCACGAAGGAATCCTTCCACGCACGGGCACGCGGGGGCCGCCTCGGGCTGGCCGCACGCCTCGAGGCCAGTCAGACGCTGACTGCGCCGGTGAACGTCCGGCACCAGTTCGAGGCTGCGGTGAACGCGTCGCGCTTCGGGTAGGCGGAGGGCACAGAGCTATTCGGTGAACAGGGGCGTGAGCTGGAGCTCCAGCGGCCCGACGGCGGCGTCCGTGGCGAGATGCAGCTCCGTGCTCTCGTAGACGTCCACGGCGACACCGGTGCGGGCGATGAAGGCGAAGACGGCATCACCCCAGCGCTCCTCGCGTAGCGCCTGGCGCAGGGCGGCACGCTCGCCGGGGGGCAGGTCGCCCCCCGGCGTCGTGGCCACCAGCTGGCAGGCGAGCACCCAGTTCAGGGTGTCGAGGTCCTCGGCGACGAAGACGCGCGGGGGATCGTCACGCACGACAGCGCAGGCGACGACCGTGCCCATGGCTCAGACGGCGCCCGGGGCCACGTCCGACTCGGCCCAGAACCCGGCGAGCGGCGACCCGCTGCGGCCGCAGGCGTAGGCGGCGAGCCTCGCCCGGGCGTCGGGGGAGGGCAGGTCCACGGCATCGAAGATCCCGCCCGGCCCCGGCGCACGCAGGGCCCGGTCGGCCTCGGTGCCCGAGCGGGGGAGCTGCGTCGTGAGCACCACGAAGGGGGCGATCCCGCGGGCGGCCATGACGTGGGCCCGGCCCAGGGTGCGCCAGACCGTCTCGGAGCGGACCATGCCGCCCCGGTAGGCCGAGTTCGGCCCCGCCACGTCGAAGTACCAGGTCCGTCCGGACGTGTCGCTGCCCGTGAAGTCGACGGCCATGCCCAGCCCGGGTAGGCGCCGGTTGGGCCGCACGTCACCGAAGCCGGCGGCCTCGAGGGCGGCCCGCGCCAGCGCGGTGGCCGAGGTGCCGTCAGCCCCGGGTCCCGCCACGGCGAGCGGCGCATCCGTTGCGACCGCCTCGCCGGCCAGGCGCGTCAGGGCCAGCTCGACGTAGGCCGGGTCGAGGTCGTAGCCGACGGCGTCGCGCCCGCAGCGGGCCGCCGCCACCAGTGTCGAGCCCGACCCGGCGAACGGGTCGACCACGAGATCGCCTCGATACGTGTAGAGCTCCA
>JBKQUM010000133.1:0-8444 GCA_052140165.1 Acidimicrobiales bacterium | reverse complement strand
GGGCCCGCGACGCCGTGACGACGCCGGTGAGCGGGGACGGGGGGACCGCCGCGGGGGCCGCCGTGGCGCCGGTGCCGGCGCCGGCGCCGGCGCCGAGGCCGAAGCTGGCTCGCGCGAGGGCCGGGGCGACCGTCCGCGTGGGGGCACCGGCAGCGGTCCGCGCCGACCGGGGGGGCGCCGTCCGGCCGAGGGCGACGGGCGTCCGGCGCGGGGCGAGCGTCCCGTGGTGCCGACCTCGACCGTCCACCGCAACGCCATGCTGGCGGCACTTCGCCCCGAGCAGATCCCTGTGGCCGAGCAGTTGCTGCGCGGCGGCCTGCAGGCGGTGCGTCAGGCGATCGAGACCCAGAACGCTTCGTCCAAGGCCGTCGGGAAGCCCCCGGTGGCATCGGACGCTCTGCTGGCCATGGCCGACGATCTGCTCCCGACCGTGCGGCTGGCCGACTGGAAGGACCGCGCCACGGTGGCCCAGACCGCCGGCAAGGACTATCGCCTGCGGGAGCTGCGCGCCGTGGTGGCCGCGTCCCGCACGGTCACCTTGGACGAGGAGGGACGCACGCTGGCGAAGGCGCTCCAGGAATCGCTCGACCAGCGCACCACCGCCTTGCGCGAGGAGTGGCTGGCGCGCATCACGAACGCGCTCAACGACGGGCGCGTGCTGCAGGCCGTCGAGGCCTCCATCCGCCCCCCGGAGCCCGGGACACGTTGCCCGGCCGAGTTGGCGGTCAGGCTCGCCGGAGCCGCCGGAGAGGCCCTGTCGGCCGACCTGGCGCCAGAGGAGTGGATGCGGTTGCTGGACGCCGTCGTGGCGTCCCCGGTGCGGCGGACGGTGAAACCGGCGGGCATCCCCGACGACGAGGTGGCGCGTCAGGCGGCCCGCCATGCCGCCGGTTCGGTCCCCGCGCTCGCCAAGCTCCTCGGGCTGCGCATCCCGCCCCCGCCGCCCCGGCGGGTCAACACGGAGCGCCGCTTCACCCCAACCGGCGGCTGAGGGTCAGCAGCCGGGCGGTGAACCCCGCCGCCTCCAGGCGCTGCTTGGTCGTGCGGTCGCCCGGGAGCGCCAGTGCGTCCACGTCGCTGCAACCCTGCGCGGCGCTCCAGGCCACCGCGGCCGCCATCAGCGCCGTGCCCACGCCCACGCCGCGGGCACCTGTCTCGACGTAGCAGCACTCGATCAGGCTGCTGCGGCGCCCTCCGGACTCGGCGCCCACCGTGACGCCGAGGAGCCCCACCACGGCGCTCTCGTACTCCCCGACCAGCAGGGTGGCTGTTGCCCCGGGCCGGGTCCACCGGTCGAGCAGCGACACGGGAGTGGCCTCACCCACGAGGGCCCCGCCGCCCCGCATGGACGCGGCGCCGACAAGCGCCTGCGACAAGAGGCGCGTGCAGATCTGACGGTCCGCCGCACCGGCCGGCCGGGCCAGTTCCATGTCCGGTTAGGAGGGCGGCGGCGCCGACGGCCGCTCCTCGAGGAGCTGGCCGGCCCGGTTGAGGATCGTGCGCCGGTTGCGGGTGGACGCCTCGTAGCGCTGGACGGCGCGGAGCTCGTCGGGGCCGAGGCTCTCCAGACGGCGCACGACCTGGGAGGCGCTGAGCGTGTCGTAGTCGGCCAGCGCGCCGCCCACGATGGCCTCGGCCGCCGGGTCCGGAGCCGGGCGGGCCGGCGCGACGGGCATCGGGGACGGCTGGACATCGCCGTGGGTTCCTTCATCCGTCGCGTCGGTGCCGTTGCTCAGGATTTCGTCCAGCCGGGCGGACATCCCCCGCTGGCCCTTGTTGACCACGAAGCGGCCGACCACGCGGGCATTGCCCAGCTCGACCTCCACCCGACGCCTCCCCTTGGCGATCAGCTCGGGAAGATCCTCCACCACCGTGACCGCCACGCCGACCGGGGCGAAGAGGCACAGGTCGAGGGTGCGGCGCAGCGGGCTCTTGCCGTCCTGCTCGTCGTCGTGCTCCAGATCCTCAGACACAATCCCGGCAGAGCATGTTCTTCTTGTCGGCCAGCTGGCTGGGGTGCTTGACCAGGAAGCACGAGCGGCAGACGAACTCATCGGGCTGCTTGGGGAGGACCCGCTCGTTGCCCTCGGTCTTGTCCTCCTGGTCGGTCGCCTCCTCGTCCTCGGGCTCGTCCTCGACGACCAGCCGCTCCTTGAGGATGACGTCCAGGCTGGCCTCGACGTCCTCGTCGTCGGGCTCCTCCTCCTCTTCCTCCTCGTCGCCCTCGCCGGACCGCTCCACCACCGCCGCGGGCGAGGGGGTCAGGATCTCGTCGACATCGGCCTCGTCTTCGTCCAGGTCGGCGATGTCGTCGGCGTCGTCCTCGAGGGCGTCGTCCTCGATGTCCTCGAGGGCCTCCTCGTCGTCGATGTCCACGTCCACGTCCTCGTCGACGTCGAGCTCGTCGTCGAGCGCCGCTTCGTCGTCGGCGTCGGGGCTCTCGGCCTCCAGCTCCTCGACTTTTGCCTTCTTCTTGGTCGCCATGTGCCGCGGGAGCATAGACGGTTCGGGAGACCGTTCAATCGCTGTGAAGGCGTCCGCCGGGAGGGCTTGGTGAGGGGGAAACGGAGGGTCCCGGCGGGCGGGCCCTGGGGTCTTTGGCGCCATCTCGCACGCCTGGGGTAGCCAGGCCTGCAACACGTTCTCTACTCGACCCCCAGGGCCAACCACCGCCTCTCACAGCTCATCCCCCCCTTGCTGCTTCAGCGGGCTTGCACCTCTTCAGCATCCTTAGGGGCGTCGGGGACTGCGCCGTACATTAGGCAAGTCGGGGGTGGGGTCGTCAAGATGTTCGAAGCGGCCGCGACCAGGGAGAACGAGGGTTGTTCCTGGTCAATGGGTTGCGGATTTTTCCGACCGTCGGAGCTCGGCCCGGCGTTCTGACTCCAGGCGCTCGAGGTCCGTCGCTCCGTGGTCGACGTAGGACATCGCGTCGGCCAGGGCCCGGTGCCCGGCGACCTCGGCGATGGCCCGGTGCATCTGCTGGGCCACCCGGCGGTACGCGGGGTGGCCCTGTGTGCCGGAGCGGAGCTCTATCAGGTGCATCGCCTCTCGTGCGTTGAACTGCATGACGTAGCGGATGCGGTGAGCCAGCGCGACGGCGTAGGTGGCCTGCTCGGGAAAGTCCGGCGCCAGTGTGCGGTACAGCTCTTCGGCGCGACCGATCGCCTCGTCGTAGTGCTCAGCGAGGCCGGCATCGACGACAAGGTTCGGCATGTCGTAGCCGAGGGAGATGCCGAGGCGCTGCCATTCGATCGTGAGCATGCGATGGCGCTGCAGGTCGCGAAACGCCCCGTAGTCGGTGACGAGCTCGAAGCGGTAGTCGGTCCGCTCGAACGCGCGACCGGGCCGGTGGCGGCGGTTGCGCCGCTCCCCCACATAGGCGCGCAACAGAGCGACGCGGTCGTCGTGTGCGAGAACCCCAACCCTGCGGGCCGCTTCGCGCTCGGAGCATCCGAGATGCGAGAAACAGGCTGCGACCAGGACCTTCTCTTCGCCTTCCGGATCGAAGTCGAGCAGCGTCACCTCCGCCTCTCCGGCGTCGAGCGCCGGGTCCGAGGACGGGTGCGATGACCGCAGGTCGGGCCAGAGGTGTTCCACGAGGCGCGCTGTCTGCGCGCGGGTGGACAAGAGGTAGTCCGACCACTCGCCACCGCGCTCTTGGACGTCGACGCGCTGCAAGAACGAAGGGATCACCTTGCGGAGCTCGACGAGCATCATGTCGGCGTAGTGCCGCGCCTCGGGGAGCGGGTGCGCGCGCATGCGCAGCAACAACTGCTCGTAGGACTGTCCGGTGCCGTACATGCCGATGTTCGACAGAGACGCCGCCGGCAGGATCCCCCGCAACGCGTCGAGTGATTTGGCGCGGGTCGCCTGGCGGTAGACGAAATCGCTGTCGCCGGCTTGCTGCGGGAACTGCTCGGCCACCCAGGCCTGCATGCGAGGGAGGAGTGCGCCGTACGTGTCGAAGACTCGGTCCATCTCGCCGACGAAGCGGGCGCCGTGCGGAGAGTCGAGCAGCTCCGGCGGGCGGAAATAGCGGTACTGCCCGTTGTCGAGGCGCTGGTTGTACGCGATGTAGCGCGTCGACTGCTCCAGGTAGGACATGAGGCGTCCCCACTCCAGCACCTTGGACAGCACATTCGACGACTGCTCGCAGGCGAGGTGGACCCCGCCGAGCTGCGCGACCGAATCGTCGCCGTACTCGACGAAGACCTTCTCGTAGAGCTGCTCCGCCCGCGCCAGGCCGACCGTGGCATCGACGGTGGCGTCCCCCGAGATGTCGAGATCGCCCACGAACTCCTCGAGGAACAGGCGGCGCAGGCTCTTGGCCGAGCGCGAGTACCGTGCGAAGAGCGCTCCCTTGACCACCTCGGGCAGGTTGACCAGGGCGAATACAGGCTTGTCCAGGTTCGTGACGTAGCGCCGGAGGATGGCTTCCTCGTCCGCGGTGAAGCTCTCTTCGGAGTAGGGGAACATGCCCGGCCCACGATAGAACGAGGGTGACGCGACGGTGGCGGATAGGTCAGGCGCCGGGCAGGCCCCCGGCGACGACGCCCCTCAGCAGGAGGTCGACCGCCTCCCTGGCCGCGGCCGCCACGCCGGGGTCGCCCGCCGTGTGCGACACCTGCTGGGCCAGGTCGGCCACGGACTTCATGGTGCGCACGAAGTCGCCGGGGGCCAGGTCCCCGATGTCGCGGGCGGCCACGTCGAGGGCGGTGGAGAAGGACGCCCCCCTGGCCCACGATGCGACCGCAGTGGCCAGGCCGGCCGCGGGTTGGCGGGTGCGTGGGACGAGATGGGCCTCCTCGACGATGCGGATCCTCTCGGCCATGACGTTGACGGCGTCGCAGCGCCAGGCGAGCTCGACGGTCCGCTTGTCGCCCAGCCGGTCCTGCAGGTGGGCCCGCCGCTTCCCTCGCCGTTGGCTCGGCGGTCCGGGGAGCTTGCGGGCACGGCGCGGCTCGAAGACGACGGCCGACAGCACGCCGGCGACGACCGAGGGCTCTGCCCCCGCCAGCACGTCGCTCCCGAGAGCCTCGGCGATGAGCAGGTCGGCCTCGTGGTAGATGCGTGACAGGCGACGCCCGGAGGCGGTCAGCGTCCAGTCGTCGACGTAGCCCATCTGCTCGAGGACGGACACGCGGTGACCGAGCTGCCGGGACAGGAGATCGGGCTGGCGGGCCTGCCACTGGGCGAAGGAACGGTGGAGGACCTCGTTGGCCGTGTCGCGGTCGAACCGCGAGATCAGGTTGACCGCCAAGTTGTAGGTGGGCCGGAACGCCGACCGCAGGTCCGGAGGCGGCGCCGACGCCACTCTGGCCGCCTCCGCGAATGTGATCTCGGTGGACCAGGCGACGACGGCGTGGCCCTCCTCGTCGAGGCCCCGCCGGCCGGCGCGGCCGGTGAGCTGGAGATACTCCCCCGACGTCAGGGTGGCGCGGCCGGCCCCGCCGTACTTGGTGAAGCGTTCGATCACCACCGACCGCGCCGGCATGTTGATCCCGAGCGACAGCGTCTCGGTGGCGAAGACCACCTTCAGCAGCCCTGCCGCGAAGCACTCCTCGACCGTCTCGCGGAAGAGAGGGACCAGGCCGGCATGGTGTGCAGCCACGCCACGCTCCAGGCCCTCGAGCCATTCGTCGTACCCGAGGACACCCAGGTCATCGTCGCCGAGTGGTTCGACCCGGCGCTCGGCCACCTGCCGGATGGCAGAGCGCTCCTGCGCGTCGGTCAGGCGGACTCCGTCGCGCATGACCTGGCGCACCGCATCGTCGCATGCGGCACGGCTGAAGATGAAGACGATGGCGGGCAGCATCTCGCGCAGCCCCAGCTCCTCCACCATCTCGGTGCGCAGAGGAGCGCGATAGGGCAGGCGCGGCCCCCGGCCTCTCGGCTGCCAGTGGACCGACCGCCCCTGCAGCGCCCGGCGCACGGCCTGGTCGATGCGGAGCCCCTCGCCGCCCGGCCTGCGGTTGTCCTGCAGCAGGGGGAAGAGGAGCGTCTCCTCATCCTCCCTCCGGTGTACGGCGAAGTGGTGGCGCAGCACGATGGGGCGTTGACGCTCGACGATCACCGCGGTGTCACCCCGCACGGAGCGCAGCCACCCGCCGAGCTCGTCGGCATTGTTGACCGTGGCCGAGAGGCACACGAAGCGGACCTCGGGCGGCGACAGGACGAGGACCTCCTCCCAGACCCCGCCCCGGTAGCGGTCCTGAATGAAGTGGACCTCGTCGAGCACCACCGTGTGGAGAGCCTCGAGCAGATCAGAGCCGGCCAGGAGCATGTTGCGCAGGACCTCGGTCGTCATCACCACCACCGGCGCTCGCGGTCGCAGGGTCGTGTCGCCGGTCAGCAACCCGATGTGCTCCTCGCCGTAGGCCGCGGCCAGCTCGCCGTACTTCTGGTTCGACAGGGCCTTGAGGGGCGTCGTGTAGAAGGCCTTGCCGCGGGCGCAAAGGGCACGGTGGACCGCGTAGGCGGCCACCAGCGTCTTGCCAGAGCCCGTCGGGGCGGACACGAGAACGGAGTGGTCGGCGTCGAGGGCGCGGAACGCCTCGTGCTGGAAGTCGTCCAGGGCGAAGGGCAGGTCGGCCACGAACGCCGCCGCCCCGCCCGCCTCCTGGACGGGCCACGGGAAGGCCGTCAACGGCCGAGCAGCTTCCCGATGCCGATGGAGATGAAGTAGAAGGCCACGAGCGGTATGGCCAGAGCGAACATTGAGAAGGGGTCGGAACTGGGGGTGAAGACCGCCGCGACCACCACGATGATGATGACGGCCCATCTCCACGATCGCAGCAAGCGCGCCGGCGAGACGACGCGTGCGAGCTCGAGCGCAACCAGGACGACGGGGAACTCGAAGGTGAGCCCGAAGATGGTCATCATCAACAGGATCAGCCCGAGGTACGGAATCGGGTCGTAGATCGCCTGCAGGTTCGGTCCGCCGACGGACTTCAGCCAGCCGAGTGCGTGCGGCAACGTGATGTACGCCGTGGCCGCGCCCATCAGGAAGAGCACGAACGCGCTCAGCACGAACGGGATCGCATAGCGCCGCTCGGACGCCTTGAGCCCGGGGGTCACGAAGCGCCAGACCTGGAAGAGGATCACCGGCGACGCCAGTACGAGCCCCCCGAAGAGCGCGATCTTGACGCGCAACGAGAGGCCGTCCAACGGGGACGTGACGAAGAGGTTGCATGTGCCGTTGGCTGCGACGATCAGCGACCCTCCGGTGCTCGTATGGTGCACGGTCGAGGAGTCGACGTTGCACAGCGGGCGGAGGAGGAAGTGCAGGATCGGCTCGTAGGCGAAGACAGCGATGGTGGCGGCGACGACGAAGGCGATCACACAGATGATCACCCGGCGCCTCAGCTCACCGAGGTGCTCCCCGAGTGTCATGTCGTCCGGGGACGGACGGGTCTTGCGCTTGGCCGTGAAGGGAAGGGTCACCATGCGAGCATCGTTCAGTTGAGCGTCGGGTCGCCGGGAACGATGACCTCGGTCGGCCGTGGCGGCCGGTCCACCGGCGCAGGGGCGGGTGGCGCCGGGGTCGCCTCCGGGGTCGTCGCCGGGGTGTCGGCTGCGGTGTCGGAGGGGGCGCCGGAGATGGCCGTCCGGCCGTTGCCCGCAACGGGGTCGGCGTCGGGTAGCACCGGGGGCTGGAAGGTGCCGTCGGGCGCCTCCTCCTGCTCGGCCTCGTCGGAGGACATGTTCGAGAGATGGTTGAGCAGCGCGGAGGGTGAGCGGGCCAGCCGTGCGATCTCCGAGGTCGGGGGCAGGTCGGGCATGGAGCTGCGCACTTCTGTCTCCATGCGGTGTCGGAATTCGTTGAAGGAGCGCCAGGCGCCGCCGACCTGCCGTGCGACCTGGGGAAGCCGGTCAGGCCCCAGGAGAATGATGGCGACCACGGCGATCACGATCAGTTTGCCTGGGTCGAGATTGAACATGTGCCTTCACTCTACGGTGCCGCTACAGCGACTGGATGAGCCGTTCCACCCGTTCGTCGTGCGATTTGAAAGGGTCCTTGAGCAGCACGGTGCGCTGGGCCTGGTCGTTCAACTTGAGGTGCACCCAGTCCACCGTGAAGTCTCGACGGCGCTCCTTGGCCCTCTTCACGAAGGCGCCCCGCAGCCGGGCCCGGGTCGTCTCGGGAGGCTTCGTCATGGCCTCGGTGATTGCCTCGTCCGTGCACGTCCGGTCCATTTCGTCACGTTGCTGCAACTTGTAGAACAGCCCCCGGCTCCGGTCGACGTCGTGGTACATCAGATCGATCATGGCCACCTTGGGGTGTGAGAGGGACACGTCGTGGCGAGCCCGCATGTGCTCGACCAGTCGGTGCTTGGCCACCCAGTCGCACTCGCGCCACAGCGACGTCGGGTCGGCCTCCAGCCCCTTGAGGCAGTGCTCCCACATGTCGAGTGCCCGGTCCTCCTCGGGGGAGAGGCCGC
>JBKQUM010000132.1:0-21634 GCA_052140165.1 Acidimicrobiales bacterium | reverse complement strand
AACATTGAACAAGGATGTGAAGTTCATAACCGCAACTGGCATCCCTACCTGACCGACACCCTCGCCGAGATGCGCGCCGACGGTGTCGAGCGTGCACTCGGGTTCTTCACTTCGGCGTTCAGCTCCTACTCCGGCTGCCGGCAGTATCGCGAGGACATCTACCGCGCCCAAACGACGGTCGGGCCGGGCGCACCCGAAGTTGCAAAGCTTCGCGCCTTCTACAATCACCCGGGCTTCGTCGAGGCCAACGCCGGCCGTGTCGCAACCGCGCTCGAGTGCCTCCCCGGTCGAGGGGTCGGCGCTCACGTCATCTTCACCGCCCACAGCATCCCGATGGCGATGGCCGAGCAGTGCCGCTACACCGACCAGCTCGCCGAGAGCGCTCGGCTCGTGTTCGAAGAGGTCAAGGCCGCCGCCTACTCGATCGTCTATCAGAGCCGCAGCGGCGCGCCGCACATCCCGTGGCTGGAGCCGGACGTGCTCGACCATCTCCGGGCGCTCGACGACGGCGGGGTTACCGACGTCGTCATATCGCCGATCGGCTTCGTCTCCGACCACCTCGAGGTGCTCTACGACCTCGATGTCGAGGTGGCTGCCATCGCCGCCGCATGCGGCATCGGCTACGCGCGCACCGCATCGCTCAACGACGACCCCGCGTTCGTCGCCGTGCTGGCCGACGTGATCGTCGCGGCCGACGAGGCTCCCTGACGTGGCTCCCGAGCGGGTGGTCGTCGTCGGCGGGGGCATCAGCGGGCTGACCGCGGCCTGGGAGCTGACGGGCGGCGCCGAGCGCGGGGGCGACGCGCCCGCGGTCGTGGTGCTCGAGTCGTCGACCCGCGCCGGCGGAGCGCTGCGCAGCGACGAGTTCGGTGGGCGCTTCGTCGACATGGGTCCCGACGGCTTCCTCGGTCGGCGGCCAGAGGCGGTCGACCTGTGCCACGAGCTCGGGCTCGCCGCCACGCTGGTCCCGATCGCGGGGCGCGGCGCATCGGTGTGGGCCCGGGGACGCCTGCGCCCGTTGCCCGAGGGCCTCGCGCTCGGCATACCGACGCGGTTCCGGCCCGCCGCGCGCTCCGGCGTCCTCGGGTTCCGGGGCCAGCTCGGTCTCGCCCGCGACGCCGTCCTGCCCCGCCCCGACGTCCGGGGCCCCATCGGCGATCGCGCCATCGGACCGCTGGTGGCGCGCAAGCTCGGGCAACGGGTCGTCGACACGCTGGTCGACCCCCTGATCGGCGGCATCCACGCCGGCTCGGTGGACAACATGTCGGCGGCGGCGGTCTTCCCGCCGCTCCTGGCCGCGGCGCAGCGCCGGGGCGGCCTCATGCGTGCCCTCCGGGCCGAGGTCCCTGCACCGGACCCCGACGGCGCACCGTTGTTCTGGTCCCTCGACGGTGGCATGGCCTCGCTGGTGCGGACGCTCGTGGCGAAGCTCGGGGACCGCGGCGTCGAGATCCGGCTCTCGGCGCCCGCCGAGCGGCTCGAGCGGACGGGCGCCGGCTGGACGGTGTGGTCCGGCGGCGCGGCGTCCCCGGCGGACGCGGTGGTCCTGTCCGCCCCCGCGCCGGTCACGGCCGCCCTGCTGCGACCCCACGACGACGAGGCGGCCGGCTTGCTGCAGACGGTCGAGTACGCCTCCGTGGTCCTCGTGACGTTCCTCGTTGGCGCCGACGAGGTCCCGTCGCCCCTGTACGGCACCGGGTTCCTCGTGCCGCGCCGGAGCCCGCACAAGGGACGCGACCCGTGGGCCGTGACGGCCTGCACCTTCCTCGACCGCAAGTGGCCGCATCTGGCCCGCGACGGCGAGGTGCTGCTGCGCGCCTCGCTCGGGCGCATGGACGACGCCCGGCCGGGGGTATGGAGCGACGGCGAGGCCGTCGACCGGGCCTGGGAGGAGCTGGGCGCGCTGATGGGCGTGACCGGTCGGCCCGCCGACGCCGTCGTCGTGCGGTGCCCCGACGCGCTCCCGCAGTACCGCGTGCATCATCTGCTCCGCACGGCCGGGGTGGAGGCCGCCGTGGCCCGCCTCGGCGGGCTGGCCGTGGCCGGCGCCGCCTATCACGGGGTCGGCATCCCGGCCTGCATCGCGAGTGGCCGGGCGGCGGCGCGCGCACTGTTGTGACCCTCCCGCCGCGCCGGGGCGGCGTGGCCGTCCCCTCCGTCGCGGCCGGCGTCCTCCTCGCGCTGTCCCTCCCACCTTTCGGGTGGTGGCCCCTCGGCCCCCTCGGAGCCGGACTGCTCTACTGGCGCCTCGCGGGCCTGGGGGTGCGCACCCGGGTGTGGTCCGGGTGGCTGGCCGGCCTGGGCTGCTACCTCATCGGGTTGGCCTGGGCCCGCGCCTTCAACTGGTACGGCGCGGTCGTGCTCATCGCGGTGGAGGCGCTCTTCTTCGCCGCGGCCGCAGCCGTGACGCCACCGCTGCGGGGCCGCGCCCCGGCCTTCGTCGGTGCGTGCACGTTGGCCGAGGCGTTGCGCATGACCTGGCCGTTCGGTGGGCTGCCCCTGGGCGGGGTGTTCCTCGGGCAGGCGCACGGTCCCTTGGTCCAGCTGGCGCGCCTCGGCGGCCCGCTCCTCATCACGGCCGGGGTCTGGGCCGGCGGAGTGGCCATCGCCACGCTCGCCTCGTGGACCTGGGCGCGGCGAGAGGGCGCCCGCGGACCCTCTCTCGTCGGAGTCGCCGTGGTCGCGTGCGGAATCGCCGCGCTGGCGGTCGCCGGCACCCTGGCCCCCGACGGCGGGTCCCCTGTCCGCACGGTGCGGGTGGCCCTGGTCCAAGGCGGTGGGCAGCGGGGTCTGAGCAAGGAGCAGGTCTCGCCCACGAAGGTCTACGAGGCCCAGGTCGCAGCCACCTACGCGGTCACCTCGGCCCGCCCCCGCCCCGAGCTCGTGCTGTGGCCGGAGGACGTCGTGGCGCTCGACCGGCCGCTGGCCGGCTCAGCCGAGGCGGCCCTGCTCAGCCGGCTGGCCGTGGAGCTCGACACGACGCTCGTCGTCGGTGTGACGGAGCCGGCGTCGGCGACCACCTTCCGCAACGAGATCGTCGCCTGGGGGCCCGACGGGCACATCGTCGGCGTGTTCGAGAAGGTGCACCGCGTCCCCTTCGGTGAGTACGTCCCCGACCGCTCCTTCTTCTCTCACCTGGCCGACCTCTCGGGTGTGCCGACCGACGCCGTCCCTGGGCACGGCACCGGGCTGATGCGCACGCCGGCCGGGCCCCTCGGTCTCCTCGTGTCCTTCGAGATCTTCTACGCCGGGCGCAGCCACGCATCGGTGCGCGCCGGCGCGGAGCTGCTCGCCGTTCCCACCAACACGTCCTCGTACAGCACGTCGCAGGTGCCGGCACAGGAGATGTCGGCGGCGGTCGTGCAGGCCGTCGAGACGGGTCGCGACCTCGTCCAGGCGGCGCCGACAGGCTTCAGCGCAGTCGTGACGGACCGCGGGGTCGTGGTCGCCCGCAGCAGCCTGGGCAGGCGCCAGGTGCTGGTCGCCACCGCCGCGCTCCGCCGCGGCATGACGCCCTACGACCACTGGGGCGACCTCCCGGTCCTGATCCTCTCGGCCGGGGCGCTCGCCGCCGGTTGGGGCCGACAACTGCGTCAGTCGTAGTACCCGGAGTGGATGTAGACGCAGGGGACGCCGGCGGCCACGTACATCGCGTGGTTGGACGGGTCGTCCTCGAACGCGAGGCGGAGGTCGAACCCCTGGGCCCGCAGATCCCGCACGACCGCCTCCTTGAACTCCGTGACCTGCGCGTAGTCCCCCCGGGACCGCATGACGAGGAGGTCCCAGCGCAGTCCGTACCGCTTGAGCCAGGCCAGCGTCTGCGGCTGGACCCGCTGGGGCCGTCCCGTGAGCAGGATGACGGCGAGCGAGGGGTCGAGCAGCTCGAGCAGCCGGGCAACCTCCTCGATCACGGGGTCGTCGCCGCACGCCTCGAAGAACGACGCCCAGTTCCGCTGCCCCCGCTCAATGAAGTGCTGGCGGCCGGCGGCGTTCGAGAGCACGCCGTCGATGTCGAAGACCACCGCCGCCCCACGCTGGAGCGACACTCCGTCCCCGACTCGCCAGGTCCAATTCATCTGGTCGCTCTCAGGCTGGGGCACAGGCACGAAAGTCCAGCTTAACGGTGCGGTCTCCACCGAGAGGTGCAACGAATCCTCCCAATTGAGGAGAGGCCGGGCGCTCCGGAGGTGACACGATGGTCCCTGCATGAGTGGCGAGGTCGACACGGTGACCAGGATCCCCGACCCAGAGGCCGGGAGCGACCGCACCATCCGGGTCGCCCTGGGCCGGCGGGTCGAGGTGATCGGCGACCTTCTGCTCCCGCCCGAACCCACCGACAGCTCACGCGCCGCCTGCCGCGACATCGGCCGCCGGCTCGAGGATTGGCAGGGGCCGGGCATCGTGATCCTCTGCGGGCGCCTGGTGGCGCCGGGCTGCCAGAGCGGAGTCGGTCCCGCCGCCGTGCTCGGTGTGCACCCGGAGCTGATGGACGCGCTGCGCGCGTTCGCGGCGCGGGCCGACTCCCAGGTCGTCGTCGTCATGGCGGCCGCCGAAAGCGATCCGGAGCTGGTGCGAGACCTCGAACGCAGCGGGCTTCAGGTGCACGACGCCGTCGACCTGGCGTGCGAGACGGGGGCCGGGACGCGCACGGTGCTCGTGCGCGCAGGGACCATGGGACCCGACGCCAACCCGCCGATGGACGCCACCCCGTCCGAAGAGCGGCCGTGGCTGGCCGGCATGGAGCGCCTCGACGACCCGCGCCTGGCGCGGCGCTTCGTGACCTCACGGTTGCTCTACCGCCGGTTGCGGCGCTACCTGTGGGCGCCGCCACTCGTGCTGGCTGCGGTGGCGCTGCTGTTGCGCGTGGACTTCGTGATCGACGGCCTCGGCCGTGTCTTCCGTTCGCCGCGCCAGCAGAACGCTCTGCAGCGGGCGTACGACGCGACATGGTTCTCCCGCTTCATCGTCACGGTGGTCATCGCGGTGCTGCTGCTCGCGCTGCTGGCCCTCGTCGTGGCCATCACGTCACGGGGTATCTGGCGTGCGCTCGGCGGCGACGGCCTTCCGGCTCCCTGGGCGGGCGGGGTCTCGGGGGTGCGCCCGATCGCGCACGCCCAACTGCGGATCGACGGTGAGGACGCCCTCGACGCCACGCGCGCCGCCGTCGAGGCCGGTGCATCGGGTGTCATCGCCGGCGGGGCGCTCGTGCCCGAGCTCACCCACCTCGACTCGGGTTTCTTCGCCTGTCCGGGAGCCACCTCGGAGGTCGTGCACGAGCACCGTGGACGTCTGGGGCTGCCGCCGACGTTCCTGCACCACCGCCAGGAGTCGACCCTCGAGATCGAGACCGGCGCGGACCTCCACGTCCGGTTGATCCTGGCCGAGGCGGACCTGCCGATGGCCACCATGGGCGAGCGGTTGGTCACCTCCGACATCGTGATCAAGGGCCGCTCGAAGGCGGCCGAGGTCCACGCCGAACTGGCGGCCGGGTGGCCGAGCGGCGCCTCGTGGCCTCCCGCTCCCGAGGTGGCGGCCGACCGCATCCGGGTGCGCCGCATCCGCCGGGTCGCCGCGGTCTCCCTGTTCGTGGCCGGTGCCATCGACCTGCTGTCCGCCGTCACGTCCCCGCTGCGGGCGCACCTCCACCTGATCGCGCAGTACCTGCCCATCGCGGTCGTCCAGGCGGCCGGGGCACTCACCGCCATCGCCGGCATCGGCATGATCATGCTCTCCCGCGGCATCCTGAAGGGCCAGCGGCGCTCGTGGCTGGTGGCGGTGGCCCTCCTCGTGGCCTCGCTCGCGCTACACCTCGTCCACGCCGCCGACGTCATCACGCTCCTCGTCTGCGCGGCCGTCCTCACGCTCCTGATCGTGCAGCGCGAGCTCTTCCGGGCCCAGACCGAGCAGGCGACCCTCGTCACCGCCTTCGCCATCCTCGCCGTCGGGGGGCTGCTCGCAACCCTCGGGGGGTTCATCGCGGTGGAGGTCGCCGGCCGCGTGCACCACCACCCGCTCCCCGGCTGGCCCGACGTGCTGCTGGGGTCCGCCGAGCGGCTGGTCGGGGTGAACCGGGTCGCGTTCCCGCCCACCATCGACCGCTACGTCTCCATCAGCCTGCTGGCCGTCGGCCTCAGCCTGATCGTGGTGGCCCTGTACCTCCTCACCCGGCCCGTCGTCGACCGCCGGCTGTCCTCGGGACGCAACTCGGTCGGGCGCCGGGCCGCCGAGCTGCGAGCCCGCGACATCGTGCGCCGGCACGGCACCGGGACGCTCGACTACTTCGCGCTGCGCGACGACAAGCAGTGGTTCTTCCACCGCGATTCACTCGTCGCCTACGCCGTCTTCGGCGGCGTCTGCCTCGTGTCCCCCGACCCCATCGGCCCGTTCTCCGAGCGCGCCCACGTGTGGGACTCGTTCCGCCGCTATGTGGACCGCAACGGGTGGGGCCTCGGGGTCATGGGCGCCGGCGAAGAGTGGCTCCCGACGTACCAGGCCTCGGGCATGCGCTTCCTCTACATCGGGGACGAGGCCGTCGTCGACCCGCGGGAGTTCTCGCTCGAGGGCGGGAAGATGAAGGGACTGCGCCAGGCAGTCAACCGGGTGGCGCGCTACGGCTACACCGTCCGCTTCCTCGACCCGGCCCACCTGGAACCCGCCGACGCCGCGTGCATGGCGGAGCTGATGGCCAAGAGCCGCCGCGGGGAGCAGGAGCGCGGCTTCTCCATGATGTTGGGCCGGCTGTTCGATCCCCGGGACACGGGCCTGCTCCTGACGCTCGTCGAGGGCCCCGACGGGGACCCGGTGGCCATGTGCCAGTTCGTCCCCTCGCCGGCCATCGGCGGGTACTCGCTCGACCTGATGCGCCGCGACCCGGGTGACCACCCGAACGGCCTGCTCGACTTCGCCCTGTGCTCCACGATCACCCACCTGAAGGAGATGGGGATGAAGGGGCTGAGCCTCAACTTCGCCGCCATGCGCTCCATCCTCGAGGGCGACACCAGCGACGGTGTGACCCAGCGGGTCGAGCGGTGGGCACTGCGGCGCCTGTCGGGAGTCCTGCAGATAGAGACGCTGTGGCGGTTCAACGCCAAGTACGAGCCCCGGTGGCTCCCCCGTTACATCGTCTTCGACTCGGCCGAGCAGTTCGTGCCCGTGGCCGTGCAGATCATGCGGGCCGAGTCCCTGACCGAGGTGCCCGTCATCGGCCGCCTGCTCACCACCGGTGTCGCCAGGCGGTCCGGTCCGGCCGTTCCCGAGGAGGTCCTCGCCGCCATGGGCCAGCAGGGGAACGGCGCGGCGAGCGAGCGCCCGGCCGATGACGACGGGGCCCCGGCCGTTGACGACGGGGCCCCGGCCGTGACCGAGACCAGCTGCCCGCGCTGTGGGCATCCGGGCGTGCACGAGCCCCGCGGTGACAGCGGCCCGTGCGAGGGCTGCGACCGCTGCTGGGCCGAGCAGCAGCAGCGCGAGCGCCCGCCCCACCACTCAGGGGCACGCTGACGCGCGACGTCTAGCTAGTCGCACAGGATGACGAGGGTGCACGACGTCGTCGTGGTGGTCGTCGGCGGGGGCGCCGGTTTCGTGGTGGTTGTTGTCGTTGACGTCGGTGGCGGGGGTGCGGGCCTCGTGGTGGTGGTCGGCATCGTGGTCGTGCTCGGCGCGGTCTCGCTGGTGCGGGTCGTCGGAGGGGGGGCCGCGGTCACCACTGCGGCCGACGAGGGCGCCGTCGCGACCGAGCGTTGGGAGACCCGGGTTGGGGTGGTCGTCGTGGACCCCCCGGGCGCGCCGGTGCTCGTCGTCGTCTGTGCGCTCGCCGCCACCGGCGGCGTGGTGGCAGCGGCGGTCCTGGGTCCCGTGGCCGGGATGGGGCCGACGTCGTGCACGCTCTGCGCGGGCAGCGTCGGCCTGGAACCCCCGGGCGCGACGGCGACCAGCACGGCCAGGAGCACCCCGACGACGGCGAGCCCGCCGAGCATGCCCGCTCGATGCGAGCGGGGTCGTTGCTCGAAGGACGCGCCGGGGAGCTCCTCGTGGACGAGAGACCCGACCCCGACGTCCGCCGCGCTGCCTTCGTCCGGTGCGGGCCCGGTCCCGTCCTCGTCCATGGCGTTCCGTTCCTCGTCCGCCGGCGCAGCGGTGGTTCCCATCAGAGGAAACCCGCTCTGGCCAGGAAACCTACGGAGGCCGCGCGGGGCCGGGGTGGCGCCGGGAGGGGCGAATATAGGGTTCGGCGTCCGGACCAGGAGGATCGACCGTGACCGCACCCTCACCCGTCGCAGCGAGGCACGACCTGGCAGCCACGGCCGCGGAGCGCCGGGAGACGGGCCGTCAGTCCCGCGTCCTGGCACCGCGCGCCGGCATCGGCGACTGGGACGAGCGCGCTCGCGGGCACGATGCGCTCGAGACGATCATGGCCCAGAACCACATCCGGCTCCCGGAGCTCGTGCCGCTCCGGCACCAGCGCATGGCCGTCTCCCCGTGGAACTACTACCGCGGCGCCGCCGCGGTCATGGCGGCCGACCTGGCCTCCAGACCGCACAGCCGGATTGAGGTCCAGCTCTGCGGCGATGCCCACGTCCTCAACTTCGGCCTGTGGGCCACCCCGGAGCGCAACCTGAACTTCGACCTGCGCGACTTCGACGAGACACTGCCCGGGCCCTTCGAGTGGGACGTGGCGCGCCTGGCCGCCAGTCTGGTGGTGGCGGCCCGGGAGAACTCGGTGAAGCGCGCCAAGGCCGACGCGGCGGTGACGGCGGCCGTCGAGGCCTATCGGCGCCGGATGCAGCGTTACGCCGCCCTGCCCGAGATCGACATCTGGTACGACGGCATGCGGGAACAGCGCTTCATCGACTACTTCGAGCCCGCCGACCGCGGCCAGGTGAAGGTGACGATTGAGAAGGGCAAGGTGAAGCGGACCAGCCGCGGGGCGTTCGCCAAGCTGACCACGATGGCCCGCGGGAGGCCGCGCATCACCGCGGAGCCGCCGCTGCGCGTCACCATCGACGACAGCGAGCAGGAGGACATCGTCGACAATCTGCTGACCAGCTACCGGCTCACGCTCCAAGAGGACCGGCGGACGCTGTTCGACCGCTTCACCCCGGTGGACGTGGTGCGCCAGGTGGTGGGGGTGGGCAGCGTCGGCATGGTCGTGTACCTCGTGCTCTTCACGGGTCGTTCCGGTGCCGACCCGCTCTTCCTGCAGTGCAAGCAGGCCGGTCCGTCGGTCTACGAGTCACACACGTACCAGAGCGAGTACGACAACCACGGGGCGCGGGTCATCTCCGGCAAGAGGATGGTGCAGAGCGCGACGGACATCTTCGTCGGCTGGGGATCATTTGCCGGGCGCGACTTCTACGTGCGCCAGTACCGCGACATGAAGGTGATCCCGAGGACCGACACCGTTGCGCCGGTCCTCGTCCAATTCGCCACCGCCTGCGGCAACACGCTGGCCCGGGCGCACGCCCGCTCCGGCGACCCGGTGGCCATCGACGCCTACATGGGAAGGAGCGACGAGTTCACCAAGGCCATGCGCAAGTTCGCCCGCCGCTACGCGGCGCAGAACGACCGTGACCATGCGCAGCTGGTCGCCGGCATCCGGCGGGGCAAGGTGGAGGGCGTACCGGAGTAGCGGCCTACTTGGGAAGGAACAGCAGCGTGGCGTGGTTGGCGAAGTCGATGAGCGGCTGGGGCCAGACGCCGAAGAGGACGGTCACGCCGGTGCACAGCGCGATGGCCAGGCCGGTCAGCGCCGGGACCGGCACCTTCTCGGGGGCCTCGGCCTCGTCGCCACTCTCCTCGTCGGCCAGCAGAATCTGCTCGTTGATGGTGGTCACGACACCGGTCGCCGCCGCCGGGGTGGCCCACTCGAGCCCGCCGCCGTTGCCAGAGCCGTTGCCCGAGCCCGGGCCGGCGACGTCTTCGTCCGTGGCGGCCTGAATGAGCCCGCCCCCGACCATGCCCCGCTCGCGGGCCGGCTCGGCCGAGCCGCTCGTTCCGCCCTCGGGTTCCCCCAGGCCGCCGCCGGCGTACATCAGCACGGCGACGCGGAGGTAGAAGTAGGCGGCCACGACCGCGGTCACCATGGCGATGGCGCCGAGGGGCACGTCGCCCACGTCGACGACGGCAAAGACCACCTGCACCTTGGCCCACAGCCCGGTGGTGAACGGCGCCCCGGCCTGGGCCAGCAGCAGCACGGCGAAGGCCAGTGCCAGCACGGGCTGGCGGCGTGCCAGGCCCCGGTAACGGCCCAGGTCGTGGTCGCCGTCGCCCTCCCGGCCGAGCACGGTCACGATGGCGAAGCTGCCGATGACCATGAACATGTAAGCGAACAGGTAGTAGAGCGACGCGCTGGCGCCCCGTGCCGTGTCGGCCACCACGCCGAGCAGGATGAAGCCCGCGTGGTTGATGGACGAGTAGGCCAGCATCCGCTTGACGTCACGCTGGCGCAGGGCCACGAAGGCACCGAGGACGAGGGAGAGCACCGCCAGTCCGTAGACGATCGGCCGCCAGTCGGTGGACACGACGCCGAAGGACGAGAACAGCACCCTGAGCATGGCGGCGAACGCCCCCGCCTTCGCCACGGCCGCCATGAAGCCGGTCACCGGTGACGGCGCCCCCTGGTACACGTCGGGCGTCCACATGTGGAACGGCACCGCCGCCACCTTGAAGGCGAAGCCCACCAGCATCAGCGACAGCCCGGCCAGCAGCAGGCCGTTGCTCAGCACCACGTTCTTCGACAGGAAGTCGCTGATCTGGGTCAGGTTCGTCGAGCCGGTCGCCCCGTAGGTCAGGGCGATGCCGTAGACGAAGATGGCCGAGGAGAATCCGCCCAGGATGAAGTACTTGAGCGCGGCCTCCCCCGACGCGGCCCGGCGGTAGTTGAAGGCGGTCAGCACGTACAGGGCGATGGAGAGGATCTCGAGGCCCAGGAAGACGATGATGAGGTCGTTCGCCATGCCCATCAACATGGCGCCCGAGGCGGAGACCATGGCCAGGACGTGGAATTCCGCACCGTGGGTGCCCTCCCGGCGCAGGTAGCCGTCCGCCACCAGGGCGCTGAGCAGCATGGCGATGGCGATCAGCATGGTGACCAGGACGCTGAAGCCGTCCATCACGACCGCCTGGGCCACGTAGGTGTGCGGCCCGTGCTCCTGCACGTCGGACCACTGCCACAGGGCGATGCCGAGGGCCCCCCCGGAGATCACCACGGTCCCGATCGTGCTCACCCGCACCCGCAGGGGCTTGCGCACCAGTGAGGCCACGCCGAGGAGGACGACGGCGCCGCCGATCATGATGATGGGCGGCAGGATGGAGAGCCACCGGATCGGCGGCATGGCGATCGTGTTCGACGCGGCGTGGCTCGCGGCGAGGAGCGGGGCGATCACCTGGAACCCTCCACGCCCTTGACGGCCACCGGCGGCTCGTAGTGGCCCGTGGTGGACTCGACGTGCGCGATGAGCTGGTTCACCGACGGGTTGATGCGGTCCAACACCGGCTTGGGGTAGACGCCGAGGAAGACGATGAGGACGATGAGCGGTGCCACCACCAGCCGCTCGAGCAGCGCGAGGTCACGCGTCTTCTCGTCGGCCTCCCGCGGCGCGCCGTGGAAGACCTGCTGGTAGGCCCACAGCAGGTAGATGGCCGCCACGATCACCCCGAGCACGGCGACGACGGCCCACCAGCGGTGGGTGATGAAGGTGCCCGAGAGGACGAGGAACTCGCTCACGAAGCCGTTGAGGCCGGGGACCCCGATGGAGGCCATCATGGCCACGGTGAACACGCCGGCGAGGACGGGCGCCGCCTTCTGCAGGCCGCGCAGCTCTCCCGTCTGCCAGGTGCCCCGCCGCTGGTAGATGAAGCCGATGAGGATGAACAGCGTGCCGACGATGAGGCCGTGGTTGACCATGAGGAGCACGCCACCGGCAAGCCCCTGCGTGCTCAGCGCGATGGCGCCGAGCGCGATGAAGCCGATCTGGGCCAGGGACGAGTAGGTCACCAGCCGCTTCATGTCGCGCTGGGCGCAGGCCACGATGGCGCCGTAGACGATCCCGATGACGGCCAGGGTCAGGAGCAACGGGGCGAGCGTCCGCGTCGCCTGGGGGAACAGGCTCAGGTCGAAGCGGATGATCCCGTAGGTGCCCAGCTTGGCGAGCACGCCCGAGAGCAGGACCGACCCCTCCTCGGGGGCCTCCGTGTAGGCGTCGGGCGACCAGGTGTGCAGCGGGAAGATGGGCGCCTTCACCGCGAAGGCCGCCGTGAAGGCCAGGAACAGGAGGATCCCCGTCGTCGACGACAGGTGGGTCTGCATGAGCGGCCCGAGCGAGAAGGTCAGGTAGTGGTACTGCGACTGGTGGATGAAGGCCAGTGCCAGGATCCCGACCAGGAGGAAGGCCGAGCCGAGGAAGGTGTAGAGGAAGAACTTGATGGCCGCGTAGGCCCGCCGCTGGTGGCCCCACCCGGCGATGATGAAATAGGACGGCACGAGGGTCAGCTCGAACATGAAGAAGAAGACGAGCAGGTCGAGGGACAGGAAGCTCCCCATCACCGAGGCCTCGAGCAACAGGATCCAGGCGAAGTAGACCCTGGGGTTCTCCCGGTTCCGCCCCAGGATGATGGTGAGCGGGAACAACAATGCGGTGAGCAGCACCAGGAAGATGGAGATCCCGTCGACCCCGAGGTACCAGTGCACCCCGAGGCTGTCGCCGGTGTAGTCGTGGTTCGAGACGAGCTGGAACCCCCCGTCGTGCACCTTCATGGCCACCATGGCCGCGACGGCGATCACCCCGGTCACGAGCGACACGATGAGGGCGAGCGCGTAGATCGCGTCGCGGTGGGCGTCCTTGTAGAGGCCGAGCAGGCCGAGCGCCAACGCGCCCGCTGCGGGCAGCAGGATCAGCAGCGTGAGGAACGGGACGGTGTGCATCAGCCCCACCACGTCCGGCTCAACATGAAGGCGATGATGAGGGCCAGCCCGATGGCGATCCCCAGCGCGTAGTTGCGGGCGTAGCCCGTCTGGAGCTTGCGCGCCGCGGTGCCGGTGGCCTTGACCAGGTGCGCGCTGCCGTTGACGGCGCCGTCGATGACGCGGGCGTCGACCACCCAGGCGAAGAAGGTGGCCAGCCGCTGGCCCGGGCGGCCGATGATCGTGTCGTAGAAGTCGTCCCAGTACCAGACCCGCTGCAGGAAGGCCGGCTCGAGCGCCGGCTTGTCGACCTCCGCGCCACGCCACAGCCAGACCGCCACGATGACACCGACGAGCGCCGCCGCGATGTCGGTGAGCGCAAGCGCCCACTCGGCCGCCCCGCTGAGGTTGTCGTTGTAGAGCGTGCCGGCGAACACGGGAGCCAGCCAGCTCTCCAGGTTGTGCGTGTGCACCCAGGGCAGGTTCAGCACGCCGCCGAAGAAGGCGAAGAAGGCGAGGACCACGAGGGGCAGGCGCATGACCCAGGGCGACTCGTGCGGCGCGTGCAGGGCCGGCTCGCCGTGCGGGCCTGGCTTGTCGAAGCGGGGCTCGCCGCCGAAGGCGAGGACCTCGAGCCGGCTCATGTAGTAGGCGGTGAGCACGGCGGTCACCAGCCCGATGGCCCAGAGCACCTTGTAGTGGGCGAAGGCGTTGTCCAGCACGTCACCCTTGGCCCAGAAGCCCGACAGCGGCGGGATGCCGGCGATGGCCAGGAAGCCGATGGTGAAGGTGACGGTCGTCCACTTCATGTAGCGGCGCAGCGCGCCCATGCGCTTGAGGTCCTGCTCGTCCTCGAGCCCGTGGATGACCGAGCCCGCGCCGAGGAACAGCAGGCCCTTGAAGAAGGCGTGCATGACCATGAGGAAGATGGCCGCGATGTAGGCGCCGGTGCCGACGGCGAGCACCATGTAGCCGATCTGGGAGATGGTCGAGAAGGCCAACACCTTCTTGATGTCCTGCTGCGCGCACGCGATGGTCGCCGCCACGAAGGCCGTCACGGCGCCGATGGACGCGATGACCTCCATGCCCGGGGTGCTCAGGTGCAGCAGCGGGTTCATCCGGCACAGGAGGTACACCCCGGCCGTGACCATGGTGGCGGCGTGAATGAGGGCCGACACCGGCGTGGGGCCCTCCATGGCGTCGGGCAGCCAGTTGAACAGCGGGATCTGGGCCGACTTGCCGGTGGCGGCCAGGAACAGGAGCAGCACGGCGGCCGTCGCCGTGCCGCCGCCGAGGTGCGACAGCTGCCCGAAGATACCGCCGCCGGGTCCGCTCTCGTACTGGACGGTGCCCGTCTTCTCGAAGATCAGGAAGATGGCGAGCAGGAACCCGGCGTCGCCGATGCGGTTGTAGATGAAGGCCTTCTTCCCCGCCGAGGCCGCCGATTCGCGCTGGAACCAGAAGGCCACCAGCCAGTAGGAGCAGACGCCCACGCCCTCCCAGCCCACGAACGTGAGGAGCAGGTTGTTCCCCAGCACCAGGAGGAGCATGGAGAACACGAACAGGTTCAGGTAGATGAAGAACTTCGAGTAGTCCCGGTCGTCCTTCATGTAGCCGATGGAGTACAGGTGGATGAGCGCGCTGACCCCGGTCACGAACATGCACATCGTCATGGACAGCGGGTCCACCAGCGTGCCGACGGGCACCGACAGCCCGCCCGAGCTGAACCAGGTGAAGTAGCTGTGGACCACCACCCGGTGGTCCGCCGGCAGGTTGATCAGCCCCGCCAGCACGATGCAGGCCACGACGAACGCGCCACCCACCGCGACCGTCCCGATCCACCCGGCGACCGGGTCGCCGATGCGGCGGCCGAAGGCGACCAGGAAGAGGAAGCCCGCGAGCGGCAGCAACAGCATGAGGTACGCCACGTTGACCATCGATCAGCCCTTCAGCGAATCGAGGTCGTCCGCCACGGTGGTGGCGCGGCGGCGGAAGTTGGTCACCACGATGCCGAGGCCGACCACGACCTCGGCCGCCGCGACCACGAGCACGAAGAACACGACGGCCTGGCCGCCGATGTCACCGAGCATGCGGGCGAAGGTCACGAAGGTGAGGTTGGCGGCGTTGAGCATCAGCTCGATGCACATGAACATGATCAGCACATTGCGCCGCACCAGCAGGCCGATGGCGCCGATCGTGAACACGATGGCGGCCAGGCCGAGGTACCAGGCTCCCGAGAGGCTCATGCGGAGAGCTCGCTGTCCGTGGCGTCCTCTTGCTCGGCGTGCAGCGTCGGGGGGCGGCGCGCCAGCACGACGGCGCCGACCACGGCGATGACGAGCAGGGCGGCCGTGGCCTCGAACGCGAAGAGGTAGGTGGTGAAGAGCTGCTTGCCCAGTTGGGCCGGCTCGCCCGCCGGCGAGTTGGGGCCGGCCACGTGCCCCTCAATGGGCCCGACGACCTGCCGGGCGCCGGTGACCCAGTGCGCGGTGGCCGCCATGGCGAGCACGCCGCCCAGGGTGATGGCGGAGAAGACGAAGGCGAGCGGGCGCTGCCCCATCAGGGGCTCGACGCTGATGTCCTCGGCCCGGTCGACGCCGAGGAACATGATCACGAACAGGAAGAGCACGACGATGGCACCGGCGTAGACGATGATCTGCACGGCGGCGAGGAAGTCCGCCTCCTGCTCAATGAAGAGCACGGCGACACCGAAGAGGGTCATCACGAGGCTGAGCGCGGCGTGCACCGGGTTACGCGAGGTCACGACCCCGACCGCGCCGACCAGGATGACGGCCGCGGAGGCGGCGAAGACCAGGATGTCGGGCCAGGTCGGGCGCGTCGAAGCCAGGAGGAGGGTGGCGTGGACCATGGGTCAGTCGCTCCGCTCGGCGCCGGCACCGGCGTCGGCTTCGACCCCGGCGTCGGCCGCCTTCGCCTCGGCCTTGGCCGCCTTGCGCGCCGCCCGCAGGTCCTTCATGCGGCCCCGCATCGCTTCCATCTTCTTCTTGTTGCGCTCGGCGCCCTTCTGCGCCCGCCACACCCGGCCCTGCATGCCGCGGTGGGCGAGGGGGATGTCCTCGTCGAGCAGGTGGGCCTCGAGCACCTCGCGCAGCGGCTTGGTCCCGGTCGCCTCGTCGTCGCGCCGGCCCGACTGCCCGCCCTCGGGCGCCCGCACCCCGTAGCCGAGCTCGCCTGACCACTGGACCTCGCCCTCGTAGGCGGCGCTGCCCGAGGGGGAGGTGGCGCGCATCCAGCCCGAGGTCATTTTGTCGTCGCCCTCGCGCCAGTCCTCCCACGGCAGCTTCTTCGGGGTGCCGTCGTCGTTCACCAGCAGCTCGTTCTTCGTGTAGATGGCGTCGGAGCGGTTGGTGAAGGAGAACTCGAAGAGCTTGGACTCGGTGATGGCCTCGGTCGGGCAGGCCTCCACGCACATGTCGCAGTGGATGCAGCGCAGGAAGTTGATCTCGTAGACGTAGCCGTAGCGCTCCCCCGGCGACACCGGGTGGTCCGGCGGGTTGTCCAGCCCGCGCACGTAGATGCAGTCGGCCGGGCACACCCCGGCGCACAGCTCGCAGCCGATGCACTTCTCCATGCCGTCCTCGTACCGGTTGAGGACGTGGCGCCCGTGCTGGCGCGGGAACTTGGGCTTCTTCTCCTCCGGGTACTGGGTGGTGACCCGGGGCCGGGTCAGGTGCTGGAAGGTCAGCTTGAACCCGCCCAGGAACGAGAGCTGGTCCTTCACCTCGTCGCCCACGCCCATTACGCCTCACCTCCCGGGCCCGGCTCCACCGGGCTCAGCCGGGGCGCCCGGGTCACCCTGGAGCCGATGACCGGGAGGATGACGTCCTCCTCGCTGCGGCCGGTGCCGAGCTTGTTGGCCCGGATCAGGAGCACCGAGGCCAGGATGACGACCGGCACCAGGATCAGCCCGCCCCAGCCCCAGGTGATGATGGCCGCCACCAGCAGCAGCCAGCCGAGCGTCATGGGGATGAGCCGCTTCCAACCCAGGTCCATGAGCTGGTCGTAGCGCAGGCGGGGCAGGGCGGCCCGGAACCACACGTAAATGAAGCAGAACGCCACCGTCTTGAGCAGGAAGTAGATGATCGGCATGTAGATGGTGGCGCCGGGGATGTGGAAGATGTAGCCGTTGGGGCCGCCGAAGAACAACGTCACGACGACGGCCGACATCGTGATGGTGTTCATGAATTCGGCCAGGAAGAAGAGGCCGAAGCGGATGGAGGAGTACTCGGTGTGGAAGCCGCCGACCAGCTCCTGCTCGGCCTCGGTCAGGTCGAAGGGCGGGCGGGTCAGCTCCGCCGTGATGGCGATCATGAAGAAGATGAAGGGCAGGAAGCCGAGCCTGATCAGGTTCCAGTTCCAGAACCCGTTCGACTGCGAGAACACGATGGCCCGGGTGGAGAGCGAGTGGCTGACGAGGACCACCATGACGGTGGTCATGCCGAGCGCGGCCTCGTAGGAGATCACCTGGGCCGAGGCCCGCACGGAGCCGAGCAGCGGGTACTTCGAGCCCGAGGACCAGCCGGCCAGCATGACGCCGTAGACCGCGATGCCCGACATGGCGAGCACGAGCAGGATCCCCATGGGCGGGTCGGCCACCTGCAGCTCGAAGGTGTGGCTGCCGATGGTGATGATCCCGCCGACGGGGACGACGGCGAAGATGAGCACCGCCGGGACCACCGAGAGGTAGGGGGCGAGCTTGAAGACGAAGGAGTCCGCCCGGTCCGGCAGCAGGTCCTCCTTGAAGACGAGCTTCGTGCCGTCGGCCAGCGTCTGCAGCAGCCCCCACGGCCCGGCGCGGTTCGGCCCGATGCGGCTCTGCATGTCCGAGATCACCTTGCGCTCGAACCAGATCATCATCGCGGTCGCCACCAGCAGCGCGACGAAGGCCACCAGCACCTTGATGATCGTGATGAGCCAGACCTGCCAGTTGAGCCCGAAGTAGTAGAGCGGGTCGCCGTTGCCGGCATTCGCGCTGTGCGTCTGCAGGGCGGGGCCCACGTTGGCGGCGTGGGCGGCGGTGGCGAGCAGCGTCGCGATCACACCGACTCCAGTCGCACGTCGGTCACGAGCTGGCGACTGTCGATGAGCGTGGCAGCGGCGTTGCCCGGCGCGCTCTCGCCACCGGGGACGTTGAAGTCGATGGCGACGACGCCCCTGGGCACGCCCTCGTCCGCCTCGGCGGCCAGGATCAGCTCGCCCCGGGCCGAGCGCACCTTCACACGGTCGCCGGTGACCGCGCCCAGGCGGTCGAGGTCGTAGGGGTTGGCCCGCGCCACCAGCACGGGCACGAGCGGGGTGAGCGAGGGCGACCCCGTCACCGAGCTGCCGGCGTCGTACAGGCGGCGGCCGGCCACCAGGCGCAGGGAGTAGTTGTCGGCCTTGGGGACGTGCAGCGGCTCGGCGCCGCCGGCCCCGGTCCAGGCGAGCAGGGGCGGCGGGCTGCCCAGCGCGGCGATGCGCGCCACGGTGGGCACGCCGGTGCCGGTGCCGACGCGGGGGGGTGCCCCCTGGCGCTCCACGGACTCCACGCCGGGCAGGGCGATCGGGTCGATCGGCTCCACGTCGAGGTGGCGGCCGGTGTCGCGGGACAGCGGCACCAGGATGCCGTCGTGGGCGACGTCTGAGTGCAGGACCTTCTGGGTCAGCCCGGCGTAGGCCGGTGCGGCCAGCGCCAGCTCCTCGGCGAGGTCGTCGTCGCTCAGCACGCCGAGGTCGCCCCCGAGGGCGGCCGCCAGCTCGGCCGCGATCATCCAGTCAGGCCAGGCGAACCCCGGCGCAGAGATCTTCGGCCCGAGGCGGCTCACGCGGCCCTCGATGTTGGTGGTCGTGCCGGGTCGCTCGTGGGACACGGCGCAGGGCAGCACGACGTCGGCGTGCGCGTCGACCGACTCCGACGGGTGACCCGTGACCGCGACCACGAAGTGCCCGGCCGAGAGCGCCTTCTCGGCCACGGCGCGGTCGGGGAAGTCGCTCAACGGGTCGGCGCCGAGCAACACGAGCGCCCGCACCCGGTCGCCGTCGTCCCCGTCGTCGTCGCGCTCGCCCGCCATGGAGGCGAGGATGTCGGCGGTCGAGAGCCCGGTGCCGGCGGGCACGGAGCCCCAGGCGGCGGTGAAGCGCTCGCGGCCCGCATCGAGGCTGACCCGTCCCGGCAGCAGGCCCGGGGCCAGCCCCATGTCGAGGGCCCCGAACACGTTGCCGCGGCGCAGCGCCGGCAGGAACGTGGCCTTGGGCAGGGCGGCGGCCAGGTTGCGCACGGCCTCGGCGGCCACCTCGCCCGACTCGGCGTAGGAGGGTCGGCCGGCGACGATCACCACGCCCTCGCCGCCGGGGCGCGCCGCGAGCAGCCGGCGGGCCGTCTCGAGCGCGCCGGGCTCCACCGCGGCGCCCTCGTGGTGGGTGCCGAGGGCGGTCGTCGCCGCCGCGTCGCCCGTCAGCGCCTTGGCCAGCAGCGGCGCGTCGCCCGGGCGGGTGCGCAGGCTCGCCGCCGCCAGCGCGGTGAGCGCGGTGGGGGTGGGGCTGACCTCGACCAGCGCGGTGGCGCCGGCGAGCACGGCCTCGCGGAGGCGCAGGAACAGGACGGGCAGCTCCTCGCGCAGGTCGCCGGCCAGCGTCACCAGCACCTGCGCCCCGCACGCCTCGTCGATGGTGGCCCGGGGCAGCCCGAGGACCAGGTCGGCGGGGAGGCCGTCGCCGAGCTGGGCGTCGACCGAGTCGGTGCCGACGACGCCCTTGGCCAGCTTGGCCCAGGCGTAGGCCGACTCGTTGGTGAGGCGGGCCCCCCCGATCAGCGCCACCGCACCGGACCCGCCGGCCTGCTTGGCGGCGGCCATGCCGGCCGCGGCGGCCGCGAGCGCCTCGCCCCAGCTGACCGGGACCAGCTCCCCCTCCTTGCGGATGCGGGGCTCGGTGAGGCGGCCGTGCTCGAAGCGCCCGGTCTCGTGCGCCTCACCGAGGAACTGGCCGCGGCTCACGCCCAGGCTGACCACCTGGGAGGCGGTGGCGGGCGCCACGTCGACGGCCTCGTCGGCCAGCTCGGTCGGCAGCGGGCCGGCGTCGACCTCGTCGCCGTTGACCGACTCGTAGGTGAAGCGGCCCTTGTCGCACAGCCAGCCGTGGTTCACCGGCTCCGAGTCGATGCCGAGCAGCCGGGTCAGGCGGTTCTGCGACGACTGCACGGCCACCCGGCACCCCACCGAGCAGGCGGTGCAGGTGGACTCGACCTGGTCGAGATCCCAGGGGCGGGCGGTGAAGCGGTACGGCGTCGCGGTGAGCGCGCCGACCGGGCAGATCTGCACGGTGTTGCCGCTGAAGTAGGAGGAGAAGGGCTCGGTCGGGAAGGTCGCCACCTCGACCCCCTCGCCGCGGCCCGCGAAGTCGATCTGCGCCTCACCGGCGACGTCCGACGCGAAACGGGTGCAGCGGGCGCACTGAATGCAGCGCTCGCGGTCGAGCAGCACGAGGTCGGAGATCGCGATCGGCTTCTCGAAGTGCCGCTTCTCCTCAATGAAGCGGCTCTCCCCCGGCCCGTAGGCCAGCGTCTGGTCCTGCAGGGGGCACTCGCCGCCCTTGTCGCACACGGGGCAGTCGAGCGGGTGGTTGGCCAGCAGGAACTCGAGCACGCCGTCCTGGGCCTTCTTGACGCGTTCGTTGGCGCTGTCGACCACCATGCCGTCGGTGACCGCCACGAAGCAGGCCGGCGTCAGCGTGCCGCCGCGCGGGCCCTCGACGTCGACCAGGCACATGCGGCACATGCCCACCGGCTCCATGCGCGGGTGGTAGCAGAAGCGCGGGATATAGGTCCCGGCCCGCTCGGCCGCCGCAATGAGCAGCTCGCCCTTCTTCGCCGTGACCTCGCGCCCATCGAGGGTGAAGGTGAGCGTCCCGTCCTCCGGCGCGGTCGTCGCCGGCGCTTCCTGGGGGGACGGGGCCTTCGCCGTGTCAGTCAAAGGGACAGCCCCCCTCCTTCACATGGACGAGGTACTCGTCGCGGAACATGCGGATGCCCGACGCGATGGACGAGGGGATGGAGGGGCCGAGCACGCAGATGGTGGTCTGCTGGGGCGGCCAGGCCACGCCGGGCGAGATGTTGTCGCAGAGGTCCATGAGGAGGTCCAGATCTTCCTCGCGCCCGGCGCCGTTCTCAATTCGGTACATGATGCGCTCCAGCCAACCGGAGCCCTCGCGGCACGGGGTGCACTGGCCGCACGACTCGCGGGAGAAGAACTTGGTGATGCGCCAGGCGGCCCGCACCATGCAGGTGTCCGAGTCCATGACGACGACGGAGCCGGACCCGAGCATGGAGCCGGCGTCGCCCACCTCGTCCTGGCCGAGCGGCAGGTCCACCTGGTCCGGCCCGAACCACGGGGCGGAGACGCCGCCCGGGATGAACGCCTTGAGCGTGTTGGACCCCCGGATGCCCCCGCCGAGCACCGGCGCGTAGATCAGGTCGCGGAAGGTCGTCTTCACCATCTCGAGCTCGTAGTTGCCCGGCTTGCGCACGTGGCCCGCCAGCGCGAACAGCCGCGTCCCCGTGGAGCGGCCCGCCCCGAGGGCGGCGAAGGCGGCGGCGCCGTTGTTGATGATCCAGGGGATGTTGGCCATCGTCTCGACGTTGTTGACCACGGTGGGCTCGCCGTAGAGGCCGATGGCGGCCGGGAAGTAGGGCGGCTTGATGCGGGGGAAGCCGCGCTTGCCCTCGAGCGACTCGAG
>JBKQUM010000131.1:0-3716 GCA_052140165.1 Acidimicrobiales bacterium | reverse complement strand
GCGTGAAGCGGGCGGCCTTCGGGTTCACGTCCTTTCGCAACTACCGGATCCGCTCACTGCTCTACGCCGGCAAGCCCAACTGGGATCTCCTGGCCACGGTCTCACCCCGCTGAGATCCGAAGAGCCCGTTTACCCACACTTTCCCTGGATAGGGGAAATACGCACAGATCTTGATGAAGCCGTGACCGAAGTGAGCGTCGTTTACGTAGAAGTAGTAGGCGGTCACCCGTCGATCGGCCTTGTAGAAGGTGAAGAACGGGGCTCCGGTCGGCGTGTCGCGCTGGGAGGCCGCAAAGACCGACTGGAACTCTTGGGCCACTCCGATGGCCACGACTGCCGGCTCAGTCGCCGCCTCGAGGTAGGGCCGGATGAGGTCGATGTGGCGATCACCCTTCTTGAAGTGGATGATGGGGATGTCGAAATCCTCGGCAAACGCGACCACAGCCCGGCGGAACCGGTTGCCCATCATCTCCATGATCGACGGCGAGGGGATCGGCTTCTTCAGATGCCCCCGCATGAAGTCCACCACTTGGCCGGCGACCTGGAGGTTCGGCACGTACGCGTTGAGGTAGATCCGATCGAGACACTCCAGATCCAGGCTCACATGGTCGTCGAGCAGGTCGTTCACGTTGACGACGGCGGCCACGGCGCACCACCCCCACGAGGTCAGGCTCGGACCCAACGTCCGGCACGCTCAATGTAAGTCACTCACCGATGGGTCGCCCTCGGCGGTCCGAGGCTGGCCTCATTGGGAGCGTGGGTCAGAACCCGCTTGCGCTCTCAGGGTTCGATTTCACCTCCGCACAGAATCGCCGGAGAACCGAGAAAACGCCAGAGGTAGACAAATATGACCTGTCAAACGACGGCTTTCGGTCGCTGATTTGGATTCTGACCCACGCTCCTAGGGAGTCGGAGCAGGGCCGGCGAGGATGTCCTCCTCTGTAGTGGCCCAGGGTTCTCCACACGCACTGGCTTGTAACCAACCTGCTCTCGTGAAGAGATGACGATGACGCCCCCATCCCGGCAGCGAGGACTGGGTCACTCCGTCGTCAGCGAGCCACGATCAGGCTGTACAACTACGACGGGTCCTCTGTGTGGTATATGCCGCCTCATAGATGGCGTCGGCAGCGGTCTCGGATGCCCTACCGATTATCGACTGACGGTCAGCTCGTCGAGCATGGGTTGCTGCATGTCCGCCGATGCGGTGATGTGAACTGCGATATAGCCAGCTCGAGTTGCAGAAAAATGCAACACATCGGTGGTGCCGGTCGTTCGTCCGGTCACGGTCGCCACCGTACGCCAGGTATGACCATTGTCGGAGACGGCGAGGCTGTAGGTACTGGCCCTGAGCGTGACAACCGGACCTGGGGCTGGTGGAAGGTTGGGTGCCGGTGCCGAGGGCCATATCTGGCCCCATCGCAGGGTCGCGGTGCTCATTGTCTGAGTGCCACCGCGTAAGGACAGGGTCAGTGTCGACGGCAGCTTGACCGACTGCCAATCAGTGACCGGACTGCCGTCAACCGCAGCGAGCGCGGGCGCGCCCGGCTGCGAGGAGGTGGCACGGGCCCCACCGCAGAGAGCGGCGTCGTCGGTCACTGCAAGGTCGGGGCGCCGCGTGCCTAGGGTGAGCGTCCGGCCGGTGTTGATACGTCGTATGCGATCACCGGTCTTCAGTGGAAGTGCAGCGCCGCTGTTCAAGGTGACACTCGTGGACCGTGGCCCGATAGCCACGGTGAATCGGCGACCGTGCCAGGACAGGTCATGGAGCACGATTCCGCTCAGCTGGCCCGTGAGACTGGGATCGAGCTGGACGGCAGTGGAGTTCCAGCGCAGGCCCGAGTATCCGTAGAGGAACTCCTGCAGGAAGCCTCCAATCCCCGTCATGAACGTGAAGGCCCCGCCGTTCTTGGTCTCGGAGAACTGGTCGAAGAAATCGCGGATGAATGGTTCGACACTGCGCTGCGTGAACACATAGCTGGAGCACCCCGGCGCGTTGAGCACGGCGCTGTCGATAGAGTTGACCGAATCGCTCATTGAGGGACCTTCGGGGTCGGTGCGGGGCACGTAATAATTGAGATTGTCTTGCTCTACGCTCGGCGGCAGCGGATAGTCCCACGGGTACTCCAAGAGAGTGATGTCCGCCTGCTTGACCATTTGACCCTGGTAGCCAGCGAATTCCGGTTGTGCACCGAGCGCGGCGTCAGTAGGAACGACGATGCCCGATGCGATCTGCAGCCACGCCGCTGGGACCTTGTAGCCGAGAACCCGGCCTGCCGATGCTGCATTCTGTAGCGTCTCCTTGGCCGCGACGTCCGTGTAGATCTCGTCGGTGACGTCAGGATTCTCCTCGTCGGGGCCCGTGACTCCATCGATGTCATAGGTCCCATCGTTGCCCGGAGTTACTCGGGAAGCCCAGAACGCCGCAGCCTGGGACAGCACCGGCCACCCTCGCGTTGCCAGCCAGCTCTTGTCACCTGTCACCAGGTAGTACTGCCACTGGGCGAGCGCGATGTCCGCCGTTACGTGCTGCTCGTAGAGCCCCTCGCTGAACAACGATGCCGGCGGCGGGATCTGCTCGCTACCGTCGAGCGCGCTTTCCCAGGGGTAGCGGGCTCCCTGGTAACCGGTCGCCGTGGCATGCCTCTCGGCTTCTGCCAGTCGCTGAAATCTGTACTCGTTCATCTCGTCTGCCAGGTCGGGATGCTGTGCAAGCAGCGCTGGGTACATCCACGTCTCGGCGTCCCAGAAGATGTGGCCGTTGTAGCTGTTGGTGGAAAGGCCGGCGGGCGAGATGCCCCAGTCGACACCATCGCGAGTGGAGGACCAGAGGTAGAACTCGCTCGCGTTGACGTCCGACGCCAGCGTCGGATTGCCGATCACATCAATGCGACCGGACCACAAGGTCGCCCAGGCGGCGTCGTTGGCACGTGTCAGGGCATTGAAGCCGATGGCGGCGGCGGCGCGCGCTTGAGTCTGGGCGGCACCCAGCGCCGTACCGCTGACCGGCGAGCTCACAACGCCGACATACTTCGTAACGGTGTAGCTACGGCCGGCGACGACTGTGAACCCGAGTTGTTGGCCGACGCTCTGATCGACGCTTTGGTCGACAGGGATCATCCGGCCTTTCACATTGACACTCGTACTGAGTTGGCTCACAATCGCGGCCGTTATCTTCGTGCCCACGGTCTGGACACTGACCCAATCCCGACGGTTGGAGAGTGACCACCCCTTCTCGAGCTGGGTGCTCAGCGTTGCCGGCGAGCCGTCGATGGCATCGGTGATCGTGGCTGTGCCGGACCATCGGGGGGTCATCTCAAGTCGTACCAGACCGACGTCGGGGCGGGCACGATCGGTTAGCACTTGGTAGGACAGGTCCGTCGTCCGTCCATTCGGGGCGGTCCACCGGCCCGACGTAGCGATCACACCGGTTCGCAGGTTGATCGACTGTCGCCAATCGCTCGTCTTCCCCTGAGCAAGGGTGAACGCCTGACCCGCCTCGGAGAACGTCAGGGTGGACCAGGTCGGGACGTTGGCGCGCTGCTGGACTTGCCCGGGGGCCTGAGCGTAGAACCCTGCCAGCTCCGACTGCGTGGGAACCGCCCCGCCCTCATATCCCTGACCCTGGGGTGGAACCCGAACTCCAAGCTCACCATTGCCCGTGAAGGTTGGTGCGTACCTCGGTCCCGTGTTTGTGGCCGTCAGGAGAAAAGAGCCTG
>JBKQUM010000130.1:0-2585 GCA_052140165.1 Acidimicrobiales bacterium | reverse complement strand
CGCAATATCGACTCCGCTCCGCTCCTGGCGGCATCCATCTTCTTGGACGCGCTCAACGTCTTCCTGTTCTTCTTGAACATCTTCAACAGGAGGGACTGAGCGGCGGAACCTGAGGAGTCGGCTCCGTCTGTCAGGCGTCCGGACGTCGTGACAGGGGGCCGACTCGGAGGGTGGCGTCGCAGACCACAGTGGCCAACGAGCAGCCGAGTATCCCGCCGGCGATCACGTCTGTGGGATAGTGCACACCAGTATGGACGCGGCTGTAGCCGACCGCGGTGGCGAGACCGAACAGGGGTGCCGACAAGAGGGGGTAGTCGGCCGTCACCGCGGTGGCAAAGGCGAAGGCCGACGCCGTGTGCCCCGAAGGGAAGGAACTCGATGCCGGCATGCGTGCCGCCCGGGCCGGATTGACGGTGGAGCGCTCGGGTCGCCGCCGGGGGAGCGCCTGCTTCACGGCCAAGTTCGCCGTGATCGATGTGACGCCCATGGCGATCAGGGCGCGTGCTGCGGCGCGTCGACCCCGCGTGCCGCCAGTCAACGCCATTAGAGCGGCGATCGCAGCCCACAGCTGTCCGTAATTCGCGGCGTTCGAGATCCAGGTGACCGGCCCGTCGAGGGCCGGCGTCGATGTGTGAGCAACGGCCTCGTAGACGGATTCGTCCAGCGCATGGGCGTCCGTCATGACGCGGCGACGCAGGTCGCGAAGGGTTCGAAGAGCCCTGGGGCTCTGTGGGGGATCCTGGGCAACGGTCATGTGCCTCTCCCGGGCTCGGCGGCAACGATGCCGCTGGGTCGACCACGGACGATTCGGCCGAGGCCCAAGAGCGTGGACACTTTCAACGGTGTCCACTGGAATGCAGGTGAGGCTCCGGATTGCCCGCGGCCGATGCGGACTCGGAGCGCAGCCGGGTGAATCGTAAAGTGCAGAGGAGTGACCCAGGAGCGCGCCTCCCCATCCACCGCGGCGACCACCGGGTGGGGTCCCCTGACCTCGAGCTCTCGGGCCGTCCACTGGCGCCAGCCCTCGTAGTGCTCGGGATGACCGGCCATTTCCAGAGCGACCAATCGATTGACGTCGATCAGTCGTTTGATGGAGAGTGTTGCCACCCCGAGCGTGCCCATGTTGACGCGAGGGCGGGAACCGAAGCCGCTCAAGCTTGACAGTGTGTAGGGATTGTTGGACACCTGGATCACCTGGGCTCCCATAATGGGTCCGTCCGGGCTGTCGACGGTCAGCTCCGTCGGGGGTGCATCGGGCCCCAGCAGATCGGGCAACATCTCGGCGACCGTCCGGCGCTTGGCTTCTCGGTACCCGGGAGTGGCCACGATGCTCGCGTAGACGCCGAGGGACACGTTGTTGACGAAGACCTCTCCGTTCACCTCGCCCAGGTCGACCGTGGTTTCACGAGCCGGCCCGAAGGCGTCGAGGGCACGCACCGGATCATTGCGGTCTATGCCGATGTCAAGGGCGAAATGGTTTCGCGTGCCGGCCGGAACGCAGACAAAGGGGAGCCCATGTGCCGCCGCAACGGCCGCGACCACCGCTTGTGAGCCGTCACCACCCGCCATGCCGAGCGCGTCCGCCCCGCGGGTCACCGCTGCCTCGGCGAGCAGCCGCAGATCGTCCTGACGCTGGAGGAGCACGGGCTCTATCCCTCGGCGACGTGATTCGTCGGCCAGGTTCAGGTTCGTCACCTTGCCGCCACCCGACCTGGGGTTCATGAAGATGACGCCATGACGGGTTCCCGGTACCGGGTGCCAGCGAGTGTCGAGGATCCGGCGGACCTCCCAGCGCAGCGCCACCGTCCCGAGCGACCACGCCGCAGCGATGCCGAAGATGGCGATGGCCACCGCCACGATGCCCCGACCGTCCGCGACCAAAATGACGACCGTCCCGACCACGAGGACCACGGCGACGGTCGTGGTCCACCAGCGGAATCGGTGATTGGTAGCGGCGATCCACAGCGCAGAAATACCCAACGTGCTGGTCACGATGGCGCCTACGAAGTAGACGACATTCTGCGCCGTGAGCACGGCGAGGACGACGACCGTTGCGCCCGTGACCGCCAGCGCCCCGCCCGCCGCGATTCGGGCTCCGAGCGGCGGTACGCCGAGGCGGGAATGGACCGCGGCCGGCGCACTCACCGTCGCTCCGGCCGGCCATCAGTCGCCATGATCACCAGTCTCGCGTGAGGTACCTTCGTGAGGGCGCGGTCTCGGTCGGTTGTGGTTGGTGTCGGGCAACTGGACGGGTCCGTATCGTCGGCGGAACAGGGCGAACGCAACGAAGCCAGTGGGAAGTGGGAGCCAGTACGAGGCCAGTCGGTAGCCGAGCGTCGCGATCAAAGCCTCTGCGGCGCTGACCCCCGCCAGTACCAGCATGCCACTCAGGCCCGCTTCCACGATCCCGAGCCCGCCGGGTGTGATCGGAATGAGTGCGATGACTCCGGCCGTCGCATACGCCAGCAGCACGAGCGAGGGGCGGGCGTGGCTGCCAATGGCCCGCAGGACGCAGAGCAAGCAGAGGTAGTCGAACCCGAGCCGGCCCGCGACGAAGAAGACGGCTCGGCGCCACTGACGACCGA